>CASGAD010000001.1 GCA_949299335.1 uncultured bacterium
ACTGAATACCTTTGTTTTTTCCCATATAATATAAGCACCTCCTTTTTTTGTTTTGGGTACTTATATAATACAAAAAGGAGGTCTGACAGACTAAAAGCCGCATTTGCTTATGAACCTGCATTTAGTTTGTCAGTTGGCGATATTAAAGTAATACTTTAAATATTCCAAAAAATCTATTTTTCTTACTTTATTTTTTTATAGTTTTATATTATTCTTTAATCATAAAGCAAATGAAAGCGCTTACATAGGAGGAATAATATAATATGAGCTATGACGCTAAATGTATTCGAAATGTGGCCGTATTTGGCCATCAAGGAAGTGGTAAGACGAGCTTAGTTGAATCCCTATATTCCATCGCAAATAATAAGGAAAAAGGTGATGTTAATAAAGGAACAACTGTAAGTGATTATCTTAAAGAAGAAAAGAAAAGACTTACAAGTATATCAACAAGTGTCGTACCGCTTTTTTATTTAAACCATAAAATAAATTTAATTGATGTTCCTGGTAATGATGACTTTGTTTATGAGGCGATTGCGGTTACTCATTCAATTAAAGGGGCAATTTTAGTAGTTAATGCCCAAGCAAAAGTCGAAGTTGGGACAATTAAGTATTTTAAGATGCTTCGTAAAAGAGGTATCCCATTTGTAATTTATGTTAATAAAATGGATAAGGATTACCCTAATTACGAAGAAATTTTAGCTGATTTACAACACAAATTAGGCAAAGCTTGCATCCCATTTACTTTGCCACTAGGACATGCAGATTCTTTTGATGGATTTATTAATTGTGTAGACTTAAAAGCAAGAAGATACACAGGTAAAGAATGTGTTGATGATATAATTTATGAAGACAAAAAAGCAAAAGTTTTCGAATTACATAATACAATTTGTGAAGCTGTTGCTTTAACTGATGACACTTTACTTGATAAATTCTTTAGTGGTGAAGCCTTAACAAATGAAGAAATTCACGCTGGATTAAGAAAAGGCGTATTAAATGGTGATTTATATCCTATAATTTTTGGAAGCGCTCAAAATAATATTGGTATACATACGTTATTAAATATGATGATTGATTATCTACCTGCTCCATGTGATCTTGAGCCTTATGAAGGCGTAGATGCTTTAGGTAATCCAACATTTAGAAAAACTGAAAATGGCGAACCATTTAGTGCTTATGTGTTTAAGACAATTGTCGATCCATATGTTGGTACAATCAATTATTTAAAGGTTGATAGTGGTGTTTTACATGTTGGTGATGATGTCTATTGTCCTAATTTAAATACAAATATAAAAATTAGTGCTTTAGCTTTCCCTTGTGGTAAAGATTTAAATACTACAGATGAAGTTACGGCTGGAGATATTGCTTGTATTACAAAATGTAATGACTTAGAAACATCATTTACTCTTTGCGATAAAGACAACATTATTAAATTTAAACAAACTCATTTCCCAACTGCTGTTTTCTTTAAAGCAATCGAAATTGAAAATAAAAAGGATGATGATAAGATAAATTCTGCTTTAGCTAAGATTCAAAAAGAAGATCCAACTTTAGAAGTGAAACGTAATGTTGAAACAAAGCAATTGTTATTAGGTGGATTAAGTGAGTCTCACATCAACTTTGTCCTTTCTAAAATTAAAAATACATATGCTATTAATTTAAGAACAGAAGATCCTAAGATTTGTTATCGTGAAACGATTAAAAAAGAAGCAGTTGGTAATGGCAGATACATTAAACAATCTGGTGGAAGTGGTTTCTATGGCGTAGTCCAAATGAAATTTGTTCCTAGTGAAGAAATCGGCTTCGAAGAAGAAGTTTTTGGTGGCGCAGTCCCTAAAAATTACTTCCCAGTCATTGAAAAAGGTTTTTATGAAGCATTAAACGAAGGATTGTTAGCTGGTTTCCCAGTTATTAGATGTAAAGCGATTTTACTTGATGGAAAATACCATCCAGTAGATTCTAACGAATTAGCATTTAAGATGGCTTCAATTTTAGCTTTTAAAGATGCTTATATGAAAGCAAGTCCAACAATTTTAGAGCCTATTTTAAGAGTTCAAATTTATGTTGATAATGCTTATATGGGTGATGTTTTAAATGACTTAAATTCAAGAAGAGGAAGAATTCAAAATATCGTCGATAAAGAAGATGAGACAACAATGATTGAAGTCTTGATTCCTGAAGCTGAAACACTTGATTATGTCACCAAGTTAAAAGTTTTAACTCAAGGTGGAGGCTACTTTGTAAGACAATTTGAAACATATGAAGAAGTACCTGCTCAATTTAGAGATAAAGTAATTAAAGATAATTCTTTATTAAATAAATAGTAGAACCTTTAAAGCATAAATGCATGTTGATTTAAAAATGATCATCATGCATTTTATTTTCTTTAATTTATATAAAAATAAATAAAATTTTACATCTTGAATATCTTAGTTTTAAATAGGCTTATATATAGCAAAAAAGCCATTTTTGGCTTATAATTGAATTATGAAAAAAGAAATTAGACGTTTTATTTTGGACGAAAATTTTGATTTCCATGAAATCAAAAATATGTCGATAGATGAACTTAGGCAATTAAGTGCCGATATTAAAGAGCTAATAATTGATAGATGTTCAGAATTTGGTGGGCATCTTTCAAGTAACTTAGGAATTATAAATTTAACTATAGCTTTATTTAGAGCTTTTGATTTTGATAAAGATAAAATTGTTTTTGATATTGGACATTATACTTATCCATATAAAATTTTAACTGGTCGACCATTAAGAAATTTAAGAACTGAAAATGGTTGTGATGGTTTTCAAAAAAGAAGTGAATCTAAGTATGATTTTTATGATGCTGGTCACTCTTCAACTTCAATAAGCGCAGCAGTTGGTTTTGCTAAAGTCAGAGATTTGAATCATGAAAATTATTCTTGCGTTGCTTTTGTTGGCGATGGTGGAATTGCTAATGGATTATGCTTTGAAGCACTCAATAATTTAATTGTTGATAATACCAAAATTATAGTTGTTTTAAATGACAATGAGATGTCAATTTCTCCAACTATTGGCGGACTCTCAGTTATTTTAAAGGGCATTAGAATGAATCGCTTTGCAAGCATAGTTTTTAAAAATGCAAATTTTGAATATATCGGACCTGTAGATGGAGACGATTTTAAACAAATGAGTATTGCTTTTGCCAGAGCAAAAAAATCTAAAAGAAGCGTAATTTTACACGTTAAGACTTTAAAAGGCGAAGGCTATAAATATGCAGAAGAAGATCAGATTGGTGAATTTCATTTTGTACATCCATTTGATAAAAAAACCGGCAAAAGTTCAATTAATTTATTAGAAGGTAAGAAATCTTTTTCAAAAATATTTGCTGACTTGGTTGATAAAGAAATGGAGAATAATGAAAAAGTAATTTCTATTTGTCCTTCAACAACCGTTGGTAGTTGCCTTACAGAAGTATTTAAAAAGTATCCTGAAAGAACTTATGATTGCGGAATAAGCGAAGAGCATAGTGCGATTTTTGCTAATGCTTTAGCGATTAATGACTTTAAAGTTTATTTATTTATGTATTCAACTTTTTTGCAAAGAGCTTATGATGAAATACTTCATGATGTAGCAAGAATGAATAGTAATGTTACTTTTTTAATTGATAGGGCAGGTTTAATTGGACCTGATGGAGAGACTCATCAAGGAATTTATGATGAAAGTTTCTTTTATTCAATTCCGAATGTGGCACTTAGTATGCCTCATGATGAAGATGATGCTATAAAATTGTTTAATTTATCAAAAAAATATGATAAGCCTTTTGGAATTCGTTACCCAGCAGTCTATAAAATTAAAGAAAATAGTTATGTTTCTAATAAAACTATTGAATTTGGTGAATGGGATTACGTCTTTAAAAATTCAACTATAAATGCTTTTATAACTGTTGGACCACATTTAAATGATATATATAGCTTATTAAAAGATAAAAATGTTACTTTAATTAACGCTTTATTTTTAAAAGGCTATAAAAAAGAAGAAATTAATAAATTAATGAATTTTAAAAAGATATATATTTATGATCCATATGGTGTAGAAACTGGTTTTGCTAGTCATCTTATTTATGATTTAATTACTAACGGATATAAAGGTGAAATTAAAGTCAAAGCAGTACCTTTAGAATTTATTCAAAAGGGAACAATCGATCAACAAGAAGCAAGACTTAGATTAACTCCTCATGATGCAATAGAAGAATTTAATGAGTTTATAAATAATGAAAACAACTAAGATGATTCCTATTTCATATTGCTTTGGGGTTACTAAAGCAATTAATGAAGCTTTGAAGATTAGAAAAGAGTATCAAAATAAAAATATTTATTTCTTTGGAGATTTAGTTCATAACGAAAATGTTATCAATTTTTTTAAAACTTTAAAAATTGTAGTTGTTCCTTTTACTAAGGAAGACGCTATTTCAATATTAGAGAAATTTAATAAAGATGATATTGTTATTTTTAGCGCTCATGGTCATGATAGTAAATACGAAGAAATATTAATTAATAATGGTGTCACATATTTTGATACGACTTGTATTAGGGTCAAAAAGAACTTAGAAATTATAAAAAACGCTCATAAAGAAATTATTTTTATAGGAAAAGAGAAACATCCTGAGACGATTGCTTGTTTATCATATTCTAAAAATATCCATCTATATGATGCTTCAAATAAATATAATTTTGATTATTCTAAGTTAAAAACAGACTGTCCATTAATCTTAAATCAAACAACATTAAGTTTTTTAGAACTTAAAGATATTTTTAATGAAATAAAAGATAATGTTAAAAATCCTGAATTTATTGATGAAATTTGTGATGCTAGTAGAGTGAGGCAACAAAAGATTTTAAATTTGCCTACTGGAGTTGATTTAGTAGTTGTCGTAGGAAGCAAAAAAAGTAGTAATTCCACTAAATTATATGAATTAAGTTTAACTAATAATAAAAATGTTAAAACTATTATGGTTAATAGCTTAGAAGAATTAAAAACTTATGATTTAAGCAATTATCACGATGCTTTAATAGCTAGTGGGACAAGTACCCCATTAAATACTATTAATGAAATAGAAAACTATTTAAACGCAAAGGAGTAGAAAATGAAAAAGGACGAATTTAAATTAAGTAAACCACTAAACCACATTGCTTTTATTATGGATGGCAATGGAAGATGGGCTAAAAAAAGATTATTACCTAGAACTGCTGGACATAAAGAAGGTTGTAAAAGAATAATTGAGAATATTAGAACATGTAAAAAACTTGGAATTAAAGTTGTTTCTTTATATGCATTTTCTACTGAAAATTGGAATAGACCACAGAAAGAAATTGATCTTCTATTTGAATATTTAAAAGATTTTTTTAATGATTATATTGATGAATTTATAGAAACTGGTGTTCAAATTAGAGTGTCGGGAGATATTTTTAGATTACCAGTTGATACACAAGAAGTTATTAAAAAAGGACTTGAGTTAACTAAAAATTTAGATTCTTTTATTTTTAACATTTGCTTAAATTATGGTTCTAGACAAGAAATAATTAGAGGTATAAAAAACTATGTTAAACTTGTTAAAGAAAATAAAGTAAATGAAGATGATTTGACAATTGACACTTTTAAAGATTATTTATATACAAGTGGACTTCCTGAAGTCGATTTATTGATTAGAACTAGCGGTGAAGAAAGACTAAGCAATTTCATGCTCTATCAATTAGCATATTCTGAATTTGTATTCACTGATACTTATTGGCCAGATTTTAAAGAAAAAGAGCTTTATGAGTGCCTAAAGGAATATGAATCTAGAGATAGACGATATGGTAAAATTGTTGAAAAAGAGGAATAAATTAGTGTTTTTTACCACAAAAATAAGTGAGAAATCGCTTTTTAAATGCTATTGACAAGAAAAGGTAAATTTTGCTATTATTTTTACGATAAAATTTATCAATCGTGAGAGTGCCTGAGGGCATTCTTATTTTTTTAGAGGGAGCTCAATGGAAGATTTAAATAGTGTTAAAGATCTAATTATTAAAAGATTAGATGAAATCGGATATGAACTTTATTCATTACGTTATATTACTAAGACCAAAACATTAGAAGTTGTGGTTGATCGAGTCGAACCTATAAATTTAGATGACATCACTAATGTAAGTAATGAGATAAGTGAAATATTGGATTTACATGATTTTACTGAGGATAGTTATACGTTAGATGTATCAAGCCTTGGCGTAGAAAAGCCAATTGATATAAGCAAATTAGATTTATATGTTGGAAAATACATTAATGTGCATTTATCAAACCCTTATAAAGGATTAAATACGATTGAAGGTAATCTTGTTTCTACTAATGAAGATAGTGTCCAAATTGTATATAAAAATAAAACCAGAGATGTTAAATGTGACATTAATAAAAAGGATATAGACAAAGCAAGATTAGCAATTAAATTTTAGGAGAATAGTTATGGCTAGAAAAAGTAGTGAACCAAGAGGAATTAACAAAAAGAAATTTATTGAAGCATGCGCCGAAATGGGCAATGAAAAAGGCATTGGGGATGAATCTTTACTCGATGCTCTTACAGAAAGTTTTAGAGTAACTTTTGCTAAGAAAATTGAACAAGAATATAAGTTAGATACTAGAGGTTTTAAAACTTCAAAAAATAAAGATAAAAATAACGTTAAATTACCAGACGCATTAATTAGAACTGAGATCGATTTAGCTAAAGGAAAAGTCGCTTGTTATCATAGATGGGAAGTCGTTAATGATGAAGATGTCACCGATGATTACATTCAAATTGGCTTAACAGATGCTAAAGAAAAGAATCCTAAATTAAATGTTGGCGATTTCTATGAAGAAGAAGTAGATATTAATACATTAAATACAGGTGATGTTGGAAGATTTATTTCTTGCTTCAAACAAAAGATATCAAAAGCTGAGAAAGATGCTTTACTTGATGCATTCGCAAGTAAAATAGGAACAATTGTTACTGGCGAAGTTGATAAATCAGATAGTCATTGTGTTATTGTTAACCTTGGCAGAACAACGGCTACACTTTTCCAAAATGATTTGATCGGAGATGAGAAGTTTGCTCAAGGTGATAGCATTAAGGTCTATGTCGAAGGTATAGGCAAAGATGATAAGAAAGGTTCGTTAATTAAAATTTCGAGAAGTTGCCCAGGATTTTTAAGAAAACTTTTTGAAAATGAAATTCATGAAATATACGATGGTACCGTTATTATTAAGGATGTTGCGAGAATTGCTGGCAAAAGAAGTAAAGTAGCAGTTTACAGTAAAGATCCAAATGTCGACCCAAGCGGAGCATGTATTGGACAAAATGGTTCAAGAATCCAAGCTATTGTTTCTCAACTTGGGAACGCTAAAGATAGTAAAGAAAAAATTGATGTTGTTACATATAATTCAAATTTAGGATTATATGTTGCTGAATTATTAAAACCAGGAAAAGTTCTTGGTATGAATATTGATGAAACAAACAAAGTAATTACAGTTGTTTGTGAAAATGAAACAGGCACTTTAGCAATTGGCTTTAAAGGAACAAATGCTATATTAGCTAGAAAATTAACTGGTTATAAATTAGACATTATTGAAGAAGACGAAGCCATTGAAAAAGGCATTTCTTATAAGACTTTAAGTGAATTTGAAGTTGAAGCTAGAGAAGAAGAAAGAAAAAGATTTAGAGAAAGACAAGAAGAACTTAACAAGAATAAGAGTGAAGATACAAATGTTGCTTCTGAAGTTGAGGAAATCTTTAGTAATAAAGATGGAGATGAAGATTTTGATGAAGAAGTTACAACATATATCGAAGAACCTGTTCAAGAAGAAGTCGCTGAAGAAGAAACACCTGTTGAACCAGTTAAGACTTATGTTCCACCAAAGAAAGAAAAAGAGGAAGTTGTTTATAATGATGCTCCTGTTTATAAAAAGGAAGAAGCACCTATTGAATTTAGTGAAGTTAAAACAACAACTACTTTGGAATCTTTAGAAAAATTATTAGCTGAAGAAAAGAAAAATACTGAAAACAAGTCTTCTAAGAAAAAATACAAAAAAGAAGAGAAAAAGTCAGATTATATCGATGATGACGATGAAATTGAGATTAGGCCAGTTCAAAAAATGGACATATATACAGATGAGGAATTACAAGAATTAGATGCTGAACTCGATGACATCGATAGTTACGATGAAGAAGATGATTATAGTGATTACGATAGTGATGACTATTACGAGGATAAGTAATGAAAAAAATTCCATCTAGAAAATGCTTAGCAACAGGAAATGTTTTTCCTAAAGAAGACTTATTTAGAATTGTAAGAACACCTGAAGGCGAAGTACAACTAGATATGACAGGCAAAGCAAATGGCAGAGGCGCATATATTTCAAAAAGCGAGGAAGCCATTGCTAAAGCTAGAAAAACAAAATGTTTAGATAAAGCACTTGAAGTCGCTGTTCCAGATAGTGTTTATGATCGTATGATTTTGTTTTTAAAAATGAAGTGAGGTGATTTAATGAAAAATAAAAAAGGTAATAATACAAGCGAAAGAGAAAGTAATATTCCAACAAAAAAAGTAAATAAAACCAATTTAAACAAGGTTAACAATGGTGTTTTTGTATTTACTAAGTCACTCACAGTTGGAGAATTAGCAAAACAATTAAATGTCAATGCTAGTGATATCATTAAAAAATTATTCATGCAAAAAAAGCTCGTTACCATCAATCAATATTTAGATGATGACACAATTGGTGAATTGTGTTTAGAGTTTGGATATGACTTCAAAAAAGAAGAAATTGTTGATGTTGAAGACTTTGAAAAAGCTCAAATTGAAGATAAAGAAGAAGACTTAACTGAACGCCCACCAGTTGTTACTATTATGGGACATGTTGACCATGGTAAAACAACTCTTATTGATGCAATCAGAAATTCAAACCTTGTTGCTAGTGAAGTTGGTGGAATTTCTCAAGAAATAGGTGCTTATCAAAAAACTATTAATGGCAGAAAAATTACTTTTATTGATACTCCAGGACATGAAGCTTTTAGTGCTATGAGAAGCCGTGGTGCTGGTGTAACAGATATAGTTGTATTGGTTGTTGCAAGTGATGATGGTGTCATGCCTCAAACGATTGAAGCAATTGATCACGCTAAAGCTGCAAAAGTTCCTATCATTGTCGCAATAAATAAAATTGATGTTCCAGGTGCTAACCCAGATAAAGTAGCTCAAGAATTAATGCAATATGATGTTATTACAGAATCATACGGTGGAGATGTACTTTGCTGCAATATTAGTGCAAAAAAGAAAATTGGCATTAGTGAACTTCTTGAAACAATTTTGCTTCAAGCTGAAATGCTTCAACTTAAAGCAAATCCAAAAAGATATGCTATTGGTACAGTTTTAGAGGCTGAACTTGATAAAGGCGAAGGACCTAAGGCAACTTTATTGGTCCAAAATGGAACATTATATAGTGGCGATTATGTTGTCGTTGGTACAACATATGGAAAAATTAGAAGAATGACTAATGAGCATAAGCAAATTATGAAAGAATGTGGGCCAGGAACACCTTGCAGTGTAATTGGCTTAGCTGAAGTTCCTCTTGCAGGTGACCATTTCATGGCATTCCCTAACGAAAAACAAGCAAAAGATATCGCAGAAAAACGTAAATTAAAGAAAGTAGAAAAAGAAAGAGCTCAAAATTCAGGAGTTAACTCTTTAGATGATTTATATAACAAGATTAGTGAAGGGCAACTTGCTCAAATCAATATTGTTTTAAAAACTGACTCGACTGGAAGTGCTGAAGCTGTTAAAGGAAGTTTAGAAAAACTTAATAATGACCAAGTTAAGGTTAATATTATTAGAGCTGCAGCTGGGGCAATTACTGAAAGTGATATCCTTTTAGCTAGTGCTTCTAATGCTATTATTTATGGATTTAATGTCCGTCCTACAGCTGCCATTAGAAAGAAAGCTGAAGAAGAGCATGTTGAAATTAATTTGCATAGAATCATCTACGCTTTAATTGAAGAAATGCAAGATGCAATTAAAGGTAAGATGAAAAAAGAAGAAGTCGAGAAAGTTACAGGACAAGCTGAAGTTAGAAATATATTCAAAGTTTCTAAAGTTGGTGAAATTGCTGGATGTATGGTGACCGATGGTTCTATCAAACGTGATTCAAAGTGCAGAGTACTTAGAGACGGTGCAATCGTTTATGAAGGCAAGATTGAATCCTTGAAGAGATTCAAAGATGATGCAAAAGAAGTTAAACAAGGATTTGAGTGCGGTATTAAAATTGAAAACTTCAATGATATTCATGAAGGTGATGTAATTGAAGGATTTGAAATGGTTGAAAAAGAAAATGCGTAAAAGTTCTTCAAAAGATGTACAAAAAATACAAGCTTTGATTGCTAGAAACGTTAAAGACATTGTTAGTTATGAAATCAAAAACGAAAATATTGGTTTTATGACAATTACTGATGTTGAAGTAAGTAGTGACCATTCTTATTGTAAAATTTATGTTTCATTTTTAAATAATGCTAAAAGTAGTTTAGAAACATTGAATAGAGCAAAAGGATATGTTAGATCAAGGCTTGCGAAAAAGGTTAATTTAAGAAGAGTCCCTGAAATAAGTTTTGTTCTTGATGATACATTCGAAAAGCAACAAAGACTAGAAAGTCTTATTAAGAAAGAAGAAGACGAATTAAAAGGGATGAAAGAAGAAGAGTAATTAAACTAAGGAAACTTAGAGTTAATTACTCTTTTTAATTTTTAATTCGAGTTTTACAGGGTTTTCAATAATTTTATAATAGTTTTTGTCAACTTTTTTAAAACCAAGAGTAGCAATTTCTTGCTTAAATCCTTGTCCGGAAATATAAAATTCAATTGGGTTAAATCTAGAATATATGCGTTTATAAACTTCCAAAATGACAAAACTAAAGTATGTTTTATCCTTTAAATAAAGATTAGTAACATAGTATGATTTATGAACATTATGGTATAAAAGTATGCCTACTAATTTATCTTTCTTATAGATATGTAAGTGATGAGAGATACTATTAATTCTATCTGAAGTCTTTATATATTTTTTCTCAATAATGAAAGAAGGGATATCAAAAATTTCTTTATAATATAAGTCATTATCTAATTTAAACTCATAGTGCATATAAAATAAATCTTCTTTTTCTTTATTTAATAGCATTGTTAAAAAGTTATCCTTTGACTCTTCATATTCTTTATTTAATGAAGCGAGGATATTTTTAATGTCTTGACGCTTGGTTTTGCCATCATTAGGACAATTAGAGGAGAAAGTTGGTATATTTTTTTCTTTAATCAAGCGCTTAATATCATTTTCATCAATATAAACTAATGGTCTAATAAAAGTAATTTTTTCATTAGTAAGAAACATTTTAGGAGAAAAAGTCGCAA
The DNA here is from genome assembly GCA_949299335.1 of uncultured bacterium. Taxonomy (GTDB): domain Bacteria; phylum Bacillota_I; class Bacilli_A; order RFN20; family CAG-826; genus Onthovivens. Next base: position 11,427 of record CASGAD010000001.1, read on the forward strand.
GTCTTCCTCCATAAATGGAATTTAAAAATAAGGTTTCTATTGCATCAGATTTATGATGAGCGAAACTCACTTTGTTACAGTTATATTTATGAGCTTCCTTGTTTATAATTGCTTTTTTCATTCTAGAACAAATAGAGCAAGGTAACTTTGTTAAGTTTTGTTTATCTTTTTGAATTTTTAAAATTTGATAGACTGACCTTTCATCAGCAATTTTTAAATCAAAACCTAATGAAGCAACATAATTTTTTATTGGTGTAGCATCAAAATTGTCAAAACCTAAATCAATAATAATTGGAAATAATTTAAAATTAATGTTTGCAAACTTTTTATATAAACTTAAAGCATATAATAAGGCCATTGAGTCCTTACCGCCGCTAATTCCTAAAGCAATTCGATCATTACTATTAAATAAATTGAAGTCACAATCGGCTTTTTTAATACATGCTAAGATAATTCTAATCGCTTCCATATTATTTGGAATATTATCACTATTTTTTTAATTTAAAAAGAGTAAGTTTAAATATCATTATTTGCATTGCTTTTATAGAATTTATTAGGCTACTTGCTTCTTTAAAAACGAATAAATTTCTCTTATAATAGTTTTTATGGAAATTATATTTTTAAAAGGTTTTAAAGACATTGTTACAAATATTGATGGTTTAGGACTCGTTTTAGGTTATTTTGATGGAGTTCATATTGGTCATTCCCAATTGATTTCTTTTGCTAAAGCAAGTACTAAGAAAGGATCTTTAGGAGTTTTGACTTTTGATAGACCTTTAAAAAGCGTTGAAGGAAGCCTCATGTCAATCGATGACAAGTTACAAGCTTTAGAAAAACTTGATGTCGATTATGCTTTTGTCGTTATTTGTGATGATAATTTAAAGACTATGTCATATAAAAAGTTTGTTAGTGAAGTATTAAAAAAATTTAATCCAACTTCAATTTTCTGTGGACCAGATTTTAAATATGGTTATAATGCTGAAGGAGATGTGACTTATTTAAAAACACAATTTGAAAACGTTTATGTTTTAGGTTACGTTAAAGACCATTTTGGAAATAAAATTTCTTCATCAGCAATAAAAAAATGCCTGCTTGACGGAGATATTGATGAAGCTAATAGATATTTAGGTAGACCATACGTTTTAGGTGGAGTTGTTGCTCATGGCTTTAATGAAGGAGCAAAAATCGGTTTTCCAACAGCTAATTTAAGTGCTGATACAAGTTATGTCTTACCTCCTAATGGAGTTTATTTTACTAGAACCGAAGTTGATGGAATTCAATATAACTCAATAACAAATATTGGCATCCATCCAACTATTAATAAGGTTACAACTCCAACAATTGAGACTCATATAATTGATGAAAAGTTTGATAGTTTGTATGGGTATCATTTAAAAATATATTTCTATAAAAAAGTTAGAGCTGAGAAAAAGTTTGATAATTTAGAGGCTTTAAGAGAACAAATTTCTCATGATATTCTTGAGGCAAAAGAATATTTTGCTTATCGCGTTAAAAAATAAACTTTTGTTTACAAAACTTCAGAGTTTTGATATTATATTTTGGCTACTTTAAACCAAGGGAATCGAGTCCCTAACGTTACTCTTAGTTTAAAGCGTATTAATTAGAAAGGGAGATTATAAAAATGGCAGTTTCAAAAAATGAAAAAGTAGACATCATCAAGAAATTTGGTGCTAATGAAAAGGATACTGGTTCAGTAAGAGTCCAAGTCGCTTTATTAACAGAAAGAATTAAGTTATTAACAAATCACTTAAAACAAAACGATAAAGACCATACAGCTAGAAGAAGTTTACTTGTCTTAGTCGGACAAAGAAAATCACTTCTTAGTTATCTCGAAAAGCAAGATAGAGATGCTTATTTGGCATTAATTCAAGAGTTAGGCTTAAGAAAGTAATTAAACTAATTAAGAAAAGCCCTTAATAAGGGCTTTTATTTTTATTTTATGAAAAACGCATATTATTATTTAAAACATTATAAAAAAGAGTTAATTTTAGGACCTGCCTTTAAGATGTTAGAGGTTGTTTTTGAATTATTAATACCTTTTTTAATGTCATATATTATTGATACTGGCATTAATAAGGCTATTAGTAATGGCGACTATTCCTCTATTTATATTCCTGGAATCATAATTTTATTATTAGGTGTTTTAGGTTTTTCTTCGACATTTGTTTGCCAATATATTGCTTCAATTGCTTCTCAAGGCTTTGGGACAGAATTAAGAAACGCAATATATAAAAAAGTTACTGGATTATCTTTAAGAGAAGTTGAATTAATTGGCAAAGGAAATTTAGTAACATTAATCACTAATGATGTTAATAGAATGCAAGTTAGTGTAGCAATGATGATTAGATTGGTTTTAAGAGCCCCAATGTTAATTATTGGATCATTAATTTGTGCTTTTATTATTGACTATCATTTAGCTTTTATCTTCCTTGAAGTTGTTATTTTAATATCATTAATTTTATTTTTCGTTATTAAACAATCTTCTAAAAGAATTTTATCAACTCAAAAATCCGTTGATGATTTAGTTACAATCACAAACGATTCATTAAGTGGAATTAGAGTTGTTAAAGCTTTTAATAATGAAGAATATGAAATTAATAAGTATAAAAAGCAAACAGATGATTATTATAAGGAAATGAAAAAAGTTACTTTATTAAATGCAATAACTAACCCAGTAACATTTTTAATTATTAATGTAGCTATTGTTTTAGTTGTTTATTTTGTTGGCAGTTCAACTATTCAAGGTACAGGCTTAAGTAGTGGCGATTTAACTAGTTTAATTAGTTACCTAAACCAAATTTTATTAGCTTTAATCGTTGTTTCTAACTTAGTTGTTATTTTTACAAAAGCATTTGCGAGTAAAAAAAGAATTGAAAAACTCTTAAATTTAGAGCCATCAATTAAAAATAATCCTAAATATAAGGATTTAAAAGTTAATGACGGAGAGACTTTGTTTAGTTTTAAAGATGCTTCATTTAAATATGAAGAAGAAGATAATTTAGTTGTTTCTAATTTGACCTTTGATATTAAAAAAGGTGAAACTATTGGTATTATTGGTGGTACAGGTAGTGGAAAAACTACTATTATTAAACTTTTAGAAAGATTTTTTGATGTTACAAGTGGAGAAATCTTATATAAAGGTGTAAACATAAAAGATTATGATTTAAATTCTTTACATAACGAAATTAGTTTAGTTAATCAAAAGGCTATTTTATTTAAAGGGACTATCGAATCTAATTTAAAAATGGCTAATAAAGCAGCTAGTGAAAGTGAAATGATTGAAGCCTTAAAAGTTGCTTGTGCTTATGAATTTGTGGCAAGTTATGAAGATGGTTTAAATCATAAAGTTGAGGAAGGCGGAAAGAATTTTAGTGGTGGACAAAGACAAAGATTATCTATTGCTAGATCGATATTAAAAAATAGTGAAACCTTAATTTTAGATGATTCAACTAGTGCCTTAGATTACTTAACAGAAAAAAATCTAAGATATAACTTATCAAACAAGACCGAATTAACAAAAATTATTATTGCTCAAAGAGTTTCCTCTTTAGTTAATGCAGATAAAATTATCGTAATGTACCATGGAAGAATAGATGCAATTGGAACACATGAAGAGTTACTTAATAAATCTAATATTTATAAAGAAATCTATGAATCACAGGAGAATAAATAATTATGAGTCCAGTAAATAGAATTTTTTATTATATTAAAAAAAGACAAATTTATGTAATTTCATCTTTGATTTGCGCCTTAATTTATGTAATATCCATGGTTTTAATTCCTTTATTTAATGGAAAAATGGTTGATATCATTAAAAACTTAGTAGTAGGTGATACAACGAATGAAATTTATAAAGAGTTTATTTTCACTATTATAATTGACGTTATTTTAATTATATTAGTTTTAGTTTTTGAATTCATTTTTGAATATATTGTTAATGTCTTTGTAGAAGGCATTAATAAAGAAATAAGAAATAACTTATTCACTAAACTAAATAGTGTGAGTATTAAATTTATTGATTCACATGCTCATGGTGATTTAGTTTCTAGATGTGTTACGGATAGCGATAATGTAAATAACGCATTAATTAGTGGATTTAAGCAATTCTACCAAGGGCTAATCCAAATTATTGCAACCTTGGTTATTATGTTTATTTTTAACTGGATTTTAGGAATTGTTGTAATCATTTTAACTCCTATTAGTTTCCTTATTTCCTATATAGTTGCTAAAAAGAGTAAAATTTACTTTAAAAAACAGGCCAAAATTCAAGGAGATATGGGAGCAATTGCTCTTGAAGACTTTAATAACATAGATATTATTAAATCATTTAATTTTGAAGAAGAAGCTTTTAGTAAATATAAAGCGAGAAATGATGAACTATATGAGGCTGGAAGAAAATCACAATTTGTAAGTTCATTAACTAACCCTTCAACTAGATTAATTAATAATACAACTTACGCTCTAGTAGGTATGATTGCTGCTTTACTTTGTGCCTTAAGCTTTAAAAGTGGAAATGTGATTCTTGGAGCTAGTTGCACGACTGGTACCATCCTTACATTTATTCAATATTCTAATCAATTTGCTAAACCATTTAATGAAATATCTTCTTGCTTGACTGAGATTCAAACTGGTCTTACTTCTTTAAAAAGAATTAATGATGTTTTGAATGAAGAAAACGATGTTGATGAAGGAACTTCATTAATAGATGAAAAAGTAAAAGGAATCTCATTTAAAAATGTTTACTTTAGTTATGAACCAAATCAAAGGTTAATTGAAGACTTTAGTTTAGATATTAAAGAAGGGCAAAAAGTTGCTATTGTTGGTCCAACTGGATGTGGTAAAACTACAATAATTAACTTAATTTTGCGCTTTTATGACCAAAATAGTGGAGAAATTAAGTTTAATTCCGTTAATAATTTAGATATAAAGAAATCATCTTTAAGACATACATTTGGTATGGTTTTACAAGACACTTGGATCTTCCATGGAACAGTTTTAGAAAATATTAAATATGCTAAAAAAGACGCCACAATTGAAGAAGTAGAAAAAGCGGCTTCTAGAGCAAATGCACTTAATTTTATTAAGCACTTACCAAAAGGATTCGACACAGTGATTAGTGAAAATTCAGGTTTAAGTGTTGGTGAAAAACAATTGATTTGTATAGCTAGAGTTATGCTAGTTGAACCTAACATCATGATTTTGGATGAAGCAACTAGTAATATTGATACTAGAGCAGAAATGAAGATTTCAGATGCGTTTAATAAAATGATGGAAAATAAGACTTCATTTGTTATTGCCCATAGATTATCAACAATTAGAAATTCAGATTTAATCATTGTTATGAATAAAGGACATATTATTGAAACTGGTAAACATGATGAATTGTTTGCTAAAAAAGGTTTTTATTACAATTTATATAATGCGCAATATTCAAAATAATATAAATTTATGTTAGGATTTAAAAGATATGGAAAGTGAATTAATCGCCACACTTAAAGCTATTGTTTATGGAATTGTTGAAGGTATAACCGAATGGTTACCTGTTTCTTCAACAGGGCACCTTATTATTTTAGATAGTTTTTTTGGCACCTCTAAAATGTATGGAGCAGGATTTTGGGAATTCTTTCTTGTCGTAATTCAACTTGGAGCTATTTTGGCTGTTATTGTAGGATTTTTTAAAGATTTAAACCCAATAAACCCAAAATTATCATCTAAAGAACGAAATAATATACTGATTGTTTGGTTAAAAATTATTATTGGTGTCATTCCTGCTGGAATTGTTGGGGTTATATTTGAATTACTTGATGTTACTGAAACACTTGATAATGTTTTAGTAGTCGCAACAACTCTTCTAGTTTATGGCATTTTATTCATTATTATTGAAACTTTAAGAAAAAGACACGAACAAAATGTATTATTATTACAAGATTTAAATTTTTATTCAAAAAACCATAGATTATACAAATATGAAAGTACATTAGACCTAGATTATAGAATTGTTATAGCAATTGGTTTAGCTCAAATTTTAAGTTTAATTCCTGGAACTAGTAGAAGTGGCATTACTATATTAGCTGCTTTATTACTTGGCTGTTCTAGAACTTGCGCTTCTCAATTTAGTTTTTATTTATCAATTCCAATTATGTTAGGAGCTAGTATCATTAAATTTGTTTCATTCTTTAGAGATGGAATTAGTATGAACGTTAATGAAACAATTTATTTATCTGTAGGAATTATTTTTGCGTTTTTAACATCAATTTTAATTATTAAATCCTTAATGAAATTTATTAGAAAACATACTTTCATCGGGTTTGGTTATTATCGAATAGTCCTATCAATTGTTTTATTTGCCTTATTTAGTGCAAATCTGATTTCCTATTAATCAACTAAGTTTATAAGCCTTCTTAAATTGAGGGCTTTTTATTTATCCAAAAAGAAAAGTATTTAAGATACTATTTTTAAATTCAAGTAGAAACACGAAATCATAAAGTGTAAAATATTCATGTTTATATTATGGAAAAGAGAAAAGAAGAGAAGTAAATGAAAAAAGTATTTGAATTAGAATTTTATGGAAAAAAGCTTGTTGTTGAAACAGGCGAAATTGCAAAACAAGCAGATGGTGCTGTTTTTACAAGATTTAATGATACTGTTGTTTTATCAACAGTTTGTTGTTCTGATGAACCTAAAGAAGGCGATTTCTTCCCATTAACTGTTGGTTACGAAGAAAAGCAATATGCTCTTGGAAGAATTCCTGGAGGATTCTTAAGAAGAGAAGGTAGAGCTAGTGAGCATGCTACTTTAACAGCTAGACTCATTGATAGACCTATTAGACCAATGTTCTCTGATGGATTTAGAAACGAAGTTCAAATTGTTAATGAAGTAATGAGTGTCGACTTAGATGCAACTCCAGAAATGACTGCAATGTTTGGCTCTTCACTTGCTTTATGCATTAGTGATATACCTTTTGATGGACCAATTGCAGGAGTTTATGTTGGAAGAGTAGATGGTAAACTTATTATTAACCCAACCGTTGAAGAAAGAGAAAAAAGTGATTTAAATCTCGCTGTTGCTGGAACAAAAGAAGCTATCAACATGGTTGAAGCTGGTGCTAACGAATTAAGCGAAGATGAAATGCTTGATGCCATCATGTTTGGTCATGAAGCAATCAAAAAGTTATGTGAATTTGAGATTTCAATTCAAAAGGAAATCGGCAAAGCTAAAAGAGAAGTTAGCTTATATGCTCCAGACCCAGAAATAAAAAAAGATATTTATAACCGAATTGGTGAAAAAATGGTCAAAGCAATTTCTATTTTTGATAAATTAGAAAGACAAAATGCAATTGACGCTCTTAAAAAAGAGATTATTGATGATTATGATTCTAGAGAATACCAAAACGATAAAGATCATCGTTTAAGCATGTTAATGGTTAATGATATTCTTGAAAACATGGTCGCTAATGAAGTTAGAAGATTAATTACAGAAGAAAAAATTAGACCTGATGGAAGAAAAGTTGATGAAATTCGTCCATTAGATGCTCAAGTTGATTTATTACCACGTACACATGGTAGTGCAATGTTTACTCGTGGACAAACTCAAGTTATTTCAACTTGTACACTTGGTATAAAAGATGATGAACAAATTTTAGAAAGTTTATCACCAGAAGATACAAAACGCTGGATGCACCATTATAATTTCCCACCATTCTCGGTTGGCGAAATTGGAAAAATGGGTACTCCTGGTAGAAGAGAAATCGGACATGGTGCTTTAGGTGAAAGAGCTTTAAGTTATGTCTTACCATCATTTGAAGAATTTCCATATACAATTCGTTGTGTTGCTGAAGTTTGTGAATCAAATGGTAGTTCATCTCAAGCAAGTATTTGCGCTTCATGTATGGCATTAATGTCAGCTGGTGTACCAATTAAAAGAATGGTAAGTGGTATCGCTATGGGATTAATTACAAGTGGACCACTTGATGGAAAACATCCATATACAATCTTAACTGATATTCAAGGACTAGAAGATCACTTTGGTGATATGGACTTCAAAGTTGCAGGTACCGAAGTTGGTGTTACAGCTCTTCAAATGGATATCAAAATTAAAGGTGTTACAAGAGAAATTTTACATGATGCTTTAATGCAAGCTCATGGTGCTAGAGCAAAAATTAGAGAAGTAATGTCTCAAGCGATTGGTGAACCAAGAAAACAATTATCTAAATATGCTCCTAAATTTGAAACATTCTATATTGATAAAGACAAGATTAAGGATGTTATCGGAACTGGCGGAAAAGTTATTAACGATATTATTGAAAAATGTAACAACGTTAAGATTGACATTGAGGATGATGGAAAAGTTACTATTTATCACACAGATTTAGATTCAATCTTGAAAGCAAAAGGAATTATTAGTGATATTGTTAAAGAATTTAATATTGGCGAAGAATACGAAGGTGAAGTCACTAGGGTAGAAGATTATGGAGTATTTGTAAGACTTTGTGGAGATAAAGAAGGTTTATGTCATGTCTCTAGCTTACAATGGACATATTTAAAAGATGCTCATGATTTTGCAAAAGTTGGTGATGTTCTTAAAGTAAAAGTTATTGGTATTGATGATCATGGTAAAATCAAACTTTCACATAAAGAATATGAGAAAAAACCTGAAAACTACGATGAAAGACCTGCAAAGAAAGATTTCAAAAAAGATCAAAAAAGAGACTACAAAAAGCCAAACACAAATTCAAATCCTGAGTCAAAAGCAGTAGCTCAAATGAAAGAAGAAGGATTTAAGGAATATAAAAAGAGCGAAGAAATTAAACCTAAAGAAGTAGTTAACGAACCAAAAGAAGAAGAAAATAAAGGATTCTTTGGCTTATTTAAAAAGAAATAAGATGAAAATATTAATTGCAAGTGATATTCATGGATCTAGAGAAGCTAGTGAAAAATTAGCTTCTTTAGATTCTTTTTATAATTTTTCACGAATTATTCTTCTAGGCGATATAAATTATAGTGGAGCTAGAAATATACCCCCACATGATTATTACCCTATTGATGTTTGTAAAAATTTATTAGGTTTAAAAAATAAGTTAACTATTATTAGAGGTAATTGCGATTCAAGAGTTGATGAATTTGTTTTAGGCATTAAGTTTAGCGATTTATTAAAAGAAACCATCAACGGACATAATTTTATTATGACCCATGGTGATTTATATAACGAAAACGATTTTACTTACCATAATAACGATGTTTATTTATATGGTCATACCCATGTGTATAAATTAGAAAAACACGATAATCACTATTTTATTAATCCAGGAAGCACAACTTTGCCTAAAGAAAACACCAAAAAATCATATATGATTTATGATTTAGAAAAAGATTGTATAACTTTATATTCTTTAGAAGACGATAGCGTTATTAAAACTCTTGAACTTCACTAATTTTTTTATAATAATAAAGCAAAAGGAAACATATATGAATGATAAGATAAAAGTATTAGCATTAGGTGGTCTTGATGAAGAAGGAAAAGACCTTTATGTAATTGAAGTTAATGATAACATTTTTGTTATTGGAGGAGGGTATAAGTATCCAACAAAAGCCACTCCAGGCATTGACTTTATCATTTCAAATTACGATTACTTAAAAAATAATAAAGAAAAAGTTAAAGGATATATTATTCCTAAAGGTAAAAAGAATATTTTTGGTGCAATTCCTTACATGATTAAGGATGTTCCAGCTCCAATTTATTGTACAGAGTTAACTGCTTTATACTTAAGAAGATTTACTAAAGCAAGACAAATTGATTATGAGTATGATTTTAGAAAAATAGAATTGCCATGTAAAATCAATATCGGTAATGTTATTTTTGATTTCTTCTCAACATGTTCTTCAACTCCATCAACATTTGGTTTTTCAATAAGAACTCCACTTGGAAATATCGTATATAGTGGTGACTTTATTGTTGAATATGGAAATGATGATTTCTTTAAACTTGATTTAAACTCTTTAGGTAAAATTGCTGAGTATCCAACTTTGCTTTTATTAAGCGAATCTATTAATGCTACTAAAATGGGTTATTGTTCCCCATCTCATAAACTTTTACCATTTTTAACTCAAGTCTTTAAAAAAGAGACTGGTAGAATCTTTATGGCCTTACATTCTAATAACCTTTATCATATCAATGAAACTATAAAAGCTTGTGTTGAATTTAATAAGAAAATTATATTCTATGATGACACAACACGTGAAATTATAGGACTTAAAAAATATTGGACAAATTATAACTTTAATCCAAAAAATATCGTTCCAGTCGAAGATATTTTGCGTTATAAGGACGATGATTTAGTCATTATGATTAGCGATGAAGGCGAAAAAATTTATGAAAAGATTTCTTTACTAGCTAATCACGAAAATGATGAAAAACAAGTTCGTGTTGGTCAAAATGATACATTTATTATGGCTTGTCCACCAAGTGATAATAATGAAGTTATTGCAACATCAACTATTGATGAAATTTATAAATCTGGATGTCATGTTAGATATTTAACAAGCAAAAATTTAGTTAAAATGCATGCTTATGAAGAAGATTTAAAGATGCTTCTTTCACTTTTAAAGCCTAAATATTATTTTCCAATTGAAGGGTATTATGTAAATTTACTTGCTAATGCTAAATTAGCTTTTGAAATGAGAATTGGTTTAACTCACAACAACATTTTCTTATTAGACAATGGTCAACCATTAGAAATTACTGCTAATGGAGCTTCTGTAGATTTCTATAATAAAGAAAACATTAATGTTGGTGATATTATGATTGATGGAAGTGGAGTTGGCGATGTTGTCAATGAAATTATTAATGATAGAACAAGATTGAGTGAAGATGGTGTCGCCGTTTTTGGCGTAGCAGTAAGCAAATCGACTAGGGAAATTATTGCTGGACCAGATGTCCAAATGCGTGGATTCTTGTTCTTAAAAGATAAAGAAGCAGATATCATGCTAAAAGAAATGACTAAAATGTTCTTAGATGCTGTAAATAAATGGCTTAAAGAAACTAAAACATTCGACAATAAGAAATTAGAAGATCAAATAACAGCAACTATTAGCAAATATTTATTAAGAAATTCTAATCGTAACCCAGTTGTTAAGCCTAATGTAATGATAATTGATGATTCTTTAAATAGTTCTAAAGCAGTATAAAGTAATAAAGTTAATTGTTCGATAATTTAAGGTCATCACGCAAATAGTGATGGCCTTTTTACTAATTTTAATAAACGCTAAATGTTTTTTAATGTAATGCCCTAAAATTATTTAAAGAAATTTAATGACCCTAAAAAGTTTAAAGATTTTCAAAATAATGTTGATTAAAAAAGCCCGCTACTAAGGTGCTTTTTTAATTTATTTAGAAATTTTAAGTAAAAAAAGCCTCAAAAGTTGACTAAATTGATTAAAAATTATTTATTTTAATAAATAAATAAACTATTTTTTTAATGGTTATTTGATTATAATAATTTTGTATGGCAAAAATTAAAGAAAAAATTTTAAATAGTGTAACTAGTGATTGGATAAAAGCCACTTGTGGCATATTAATTTCGTTAATAGCAGTGTTTGGAGCATTATCAAATGCTAATTCAAATGACCACTTTATTTATGTAAGCAGATTTTTAACATGGTGTCTTTCATTTTTATTTGGAAGTTTTTTAACATATGCAATTTATTTTTTGATTTTTCTTGGTGGAATGTCTTTAACATTTTCAACGAAAAGAATAAAAGTCACAATCAATATGACCATTTTAGGAATATTCTTCTTAATTTTAGGAACTTTAATTTTAATTGCTAATTCTCAAACAACAGATGGAAGTACTTATTTAACTTTTAGTAATTTTGAAGAAGTGTTTTATGCTAACATTTTAGATGGTTTCCCAATCGTTTCAACTTTTGAAAATTCTGGTGTTATCGGAATGTTTTTAGTTGCTTTGATAAATAGTGGAATGACTAATATTGGTAGTAATGTTATTGGTTCCTTATTTTTAGTGGCTGGCGTATTTTTTACATTTGCTAAAGTTGCAATTAAATTTACTAAAGTTATTATCGATTATTACATGCAAACATTTGCAAAGAAAACTATTGCTAACGATGCAAGTTTTAATTTAGCTAAAGATATTAGTTATGACACAACCGCAATTAACGCTATTAAAACTAACCAAGAAATGAAGCGAAATGAAGCAGCTAAAAACGAAGAAATTGAGAATAAAAAGGCTGTTAATGAGGAAAAACTTAGTACAACAAAATTTAACGAGCATACAAATAATGATATTTTCCAACCAAAGCAAATTTTTGATGGTAATCAAGCCGGATTAAAAAAAGCAACATTTTCAATTGAGCCTGAAAAAGAAGAGCCTCGAGAAGTTAAAGTTGAAGAAACCCATGAAACTGAAAATACTAATAATGAAATCTTTAATGCAGATTTAAGAAATCAAAATAATAATTATGGTGCTGGTAGTTCAACTCACCAATTTGGTACTCGTATAAGTGACTTATTTACTATTCCTAAACCAAAAAATGAACCTATTGTTAAAAATAATAATATTGAGACTAATGAGCACACCGAAGTTCAAAATAATTACAATAATCAAATTACTAGACCTGAAAACGCTCCTAGACAAACTAAAATTGATACATTAACTAATGAGAACGAAGTAACTTATGAAAGTCATAGTGAGAACGATTCTCAATATGTTAATCAAATGAGTTCAACAAATGTCACTCAACCTAAATTTGAAGAAAGTAGTGCTAGTGAAAATAAATTCTCTCGTGAAGAATTGAATGAACTTGCTAATAAAAAACCTCAATTTGTTGATATTGAAAAAGAATACACAAATAAATTTGAACTTAAAAAACAAGTTAAAAAGAAATTTGACTATCCTAATTCAACTCTTCTTGAAACAAGAGATCAAACTAAAGGAATGGACGAAAATATTCAAGTTGCTGATGCTAGAAAGCAAAAAATTAACGAAATATTCGCTGATTTAGGTGTCGGTGCAAATATTGTTTCTTATACAATTGGTCCTAGTGTTACTCAATATGATTTACAAACAGATAAAAATGTTTCTATTAGTGGATTAAATAAATATATTAACGATATTAGTGTTCGTCTTGGAGGTTTGGATACTCGTTTTGTCCCTATTGTTCAAGGTAAATCAACTAGTGGAATTGAAATCGCAAACGCTAAAAGCAGTTTGGTAAACTTTAAAGATTGTTTAGAAAAATTAGACAATGAAGATCGCTCTAAACTAACAATACCATTTGGACTTGACATTAGTGGTAAATTCATTGCTGGTGATTTAAGAGAATTCCCACATTTGCTTGTTTGTGGTACAACTGGTAGTGGTAAGTCAATCTTTATTCATAGCATAATTATGTCTTTAATCATGAGAAATTCACCTGAAGAATTAAAACTCATTATGGTTGATCCTAAGAGAGTTGAATTTGGAAAATATAAAGATATTCCCCATTTATTATGCCCACCAATCAATGATTCTAATAAAGCATTTATTGCTTTAAATAAACTTGTTGATGTAATGGAAGCGAGATATACATTATTTGAAGACACTGGCGTAAGTAACATTAAACAATATAATCAAGAAGCTTTAGAAAACGGCAGAGATAAATTGCCTTATATTGTTTTAATTTGTGATGAATTCGCTGATTTAATGGATACAAATAGAAAATGTAGTGAACCAATTGTTAGAATTGGACAAAAAGCTAGAGCTGCAGGAATTCACATGATCATTGCTACTCAAAGACCTTCAACAAATGTTATTACTGGCGTTATTAAAGCAAATTTACCTGTTAGAGTTGCTTTAAGTTGTTCTAGCTATATTGATTCAACAACTATTTTAGGCGAATCTGGCGCGGAAAAACTTTTAGGAAATGGTGATATGCTTGTTATGTGCCCATTATTTACAAAACAAGGATTTACTCGTGTCCAAGGTGCTTTTGTCGACAATAAAGAAATTAAAAAGGTGTGCGATTTCCTTAGAGAGAATGGAGAAACTGAATATGATCCATTATTCTTAGATTTGGAGGAAAAGAGCAAAGTTCCAATTGACTTAGATGATCAAAGTCAAAAAATGAATAAGGCTTTTGATGACAAATATGAAGAAGTTAAACGTTGGGTTGTAAATGAAGAATATACTTCAATTAGCAAAATTCAAAGAACATTTGGATTCGGTTTCCCTAGAGCTGGTAAAATATTTACTCAACTCGAGGAAGACGGTATTGTTGCTAAAGAAAGTGACCCAAATAACGCAAAAGGTCGTAAGGTCTTAGTGCATCATATTGAAACAGTAACACAAAGTGAAAATCCTGGAAGTAGCGAAGTAACTACTATGGATTATTCTAAAAGAGAAGGTAATTATTATTGATGGAAATAGGAATTGATTTAACATATATTCCTAGATTCAAAAATTATGATAGATTAGCAGAGAAGATTTTTGGCAAAAAGGAATATGAATATTATTTGTCTGCAATTAATAAGCAAGAATTTGTAGCAAGTAGATTTTGTTTAAAAGAAGCTTTTCTTAAATGTCTAAAGTCTGGAATATTAGATTTAGATTTAAAAGAAATTGAAGTAATAAAAGAAGATACAGGTGCAATCCATATCGAGTATAAAGGAAGAATTTATAAAGCTTCACTATCTCATGAAAATGAATATTGTGCCGGGGTGGTAATTTATGATTGATACTTTTTTTGGGGCTAAGCTTGTTGATTATAATACGATTAGAATCGCAGTTTTTTCTAGTATTGCTAAAGGGAAAAATGTGCCTTTTCAATTGATTATTGATGGTGAATTTGCTGAAAATTTAAACATTGTTAAGCAATCCTTTTTAAGTGGTATTTGTTTATATGAATGTAAGCCAAAATATCCAATTACTTTAGGAAAAAATTATATTATTCAATGTAGAGATTTTGGTAGTACATCTTTAGATGTAAACGATGCAACTTCATTTCAATATTTTGATGATGAGTATTATTACGATGGCGATGACTTGGGAGTAACTTATTCTAAGACTTCGACAACTTTTAAATTATGGGCACCTTTAGCTAGTAAAGTTTCCTTATTTATAAGGAAAAACTCTAATGAGAAATTCGCTTCTTATAAAATGGTAAGAAAAGATGCTGGCGTTTATGAGCTTACTTTATTTGGTGATTATGAAGGATATTTTTATAGATATCAAGTCACTAATAGTGGTATGACTTTTATAACTACAGACCCTTATGGAAAAGCATCTAGTGCTAATGGCAAAGATAGTGCCATTATTGACTTTGATAAAGTGAAAATCGACCTATACGAAGAAGATTTACCTACTTATAAAAATTACACAGACACAATTATATACGAATTGCATGTAAGAGATTTTACTATTGACAAATCAACCACAATTAAGAATAAAGGTAAATATTTAGGATTATGCGAAGAAAATTGTTTTACTGAATATGGAAATCCTGCTGGTATTGATTACATCAAGAGTTTAGGAATTACTCATGTTCAATTATTGCCAATTTATGATTATAAAACTGTAGATGAATTAAATCCTGATGCTTCTTATAACTGGGGATATGATCCTCAACAATATTTCTGTCCTGAAGGAAGTTATTCTACTGACCCAAATAATCCTTATTCAAGAATTATAGAACTTAAAAAAATGATTCAATCTTTCCATAAAAACAAGATCAAAGTTAATATGGATGTTGTTTTTAATCATGTTTATAACTATGAATTTAGTGTTTTTGAAAAGATTGTTCCAAATTATTATTTTAGAAAAAATAAAAATGGAACATTGTGTGATGGAAGTGGTTGTGGTAATGATTTAGCTACTGAAAGAAAGATGGTTAGAAAATTAATCATTGATGCTTTAACTTATTGGGTAAAAGAATATGGTATCGATGGATTTAGATTCGATTTAATGGGATTAATTGATATTGATACAATGAATCTTGCCTTAAAAAAAGTAAGCGAATTAAAAAGCGATGCGATGATTTATGGGGAAGGCTGGGATATGTCAACTAATCTCCCTAGCGATAAAAAAACAACTATTCTTAATTCTTTTAAATTAAAAGATATTGCATTTTTTAATGATAGTTTTAGAGACATAGTTAGAGGCAATAGTGATTTAAATAATCCTTATGGAGGCTATTTATTAGGTGATATTTCTTATTTAGAAGGATTTAAGTTTGCTAATATGGGCTCTGTAGTAAATTATTTATATCCACCAAGGTTTATTAGTGCAAATCAATCCATAAATTATGTTGAATGTCATGACAATTGCACTTTGTACGATAAAATTAAAAAAACTTTAAAAACTGACGATGACAATGTCATTTTGGCGACAATTAATTCTATTAATTTAATAATTTTGCATTCAAATGGAGTACCATTTTTCCATGCTGGACAAGAAATTGGCCTTTCTAAAAAAATGAAAGAAAATACTTATAACGCAGGTGATGAATATAACAAATTTGATTATAAAGTATTAGATAAGAGATTTAATAATTATTTGTATTTTAAGAGTATTCTCGCTTATAGAAAGTATTTAAATAAACTTGGAATAAATGCTTATGAGCCAAAAGAAATTCAAAATTCAAAAACATTTGTCAATGTTGACAATGGTTGCTTATTAATAAAGCGTCAAATTAAGGAAAAAGATAAAGTTAATCAGTATATATTAGCAATCAATCCAACAGATAAACCATTAAATCTTGTTTTTGATGACTACTATAGAGTTATTTTAGGTGATGGAGGTTATTTAAAAGACAGTCAAATCTATGTTCAAAATGTAGTTATTTTACCTCATAGAGTTGATGCTTTTATAAAAAAATAGATATGTGGAAATACATTAAAGTTATATTTAAATGTTTACCAGCAATTATATTTGCTTATTTTAGTTGGATGATTAAATTTAGTCGTCACCCAGAAAAATATGATATTAAACTTAGATTTTTCAAGATTCAAAAACTAGTAAGAAAAGTTCTAAGAGCTTTTAATGTCACAATTAGTGAAATCAATTTGAATGGTTTTAATTCTTATAATAAGAATGGTAAAAATAGATTTATTATTGCAAACCATTTAAGTGATGCAGATCCATTAATTTTTATTGCTTACTCAAAACGTCCAATTACTTTTGTAGCTAAAAAAGAAACAGCTAAGTTTCCTTTAGTTGGTAGAGTCATTAAAATCCTTGATGGTGAATTTATCGATAGAGATGATTTAAAAATGCAATTAAAAGTTTTTAGAAATGTTGAGAATAAGATGAAGTCAATACCTTGTTTAGACTGGATTATTTTCCCTGAAGGAACTCGTAATAAAGTTAATATTAAAGAAGTGCAAGAATTCCATTATGGATCATTTAAACCAGCTATGAGAAACGAGCTTGATATTTATGTATTCTCTTTACTTGGAACGCAAAGAATATTAGACAAAAAATGTAAAAATAAAAGTTATGTGATTCCTTTTAAACTCAATAAAGTCATTACTAGTGACGAGTATAAAGAAAAGACAACTATTGAAGTCTCAAATTACGCTTATGAACTTTGTAGTGATGGTGTTAAAGAGTTAATTCCTATTGATGAAAGTTACATTGCTAAATTTTCTAAAAAGCATTAATTAATGTCTTAATCCTTTAGGGTATAAATTTTTTAATCTACCATTGCTATATTTTACAAATCCTAAATTTATATTATTAAACGACACTATATAGTAGTCGTTTTTTAATGGCAAAATTTTAGAGATTTCTTCGCCATGAAGGTAAGCATTTTTCTCGCTTTCAGTTAAAGAAATTGATTCTTTAGAATTTAAATAATGAGCTAAATGAAAGGAAGGAATTTCATAGTTTTTTCTAATTTCCATTACCTCAAGTCCTGGTCTAATTAAGTTAAAAATAGAGAGATCTAAAGGGTTATTATTTAAGTATAGTTTCTCCTTTAACATAAGTTTATTTTTAAAATCCAAATTATATCTTTTAATTATCTCATTTTTAATATTTAAATTAGCTTTTGCAGGGTTTTTAATTGATTTTTGTGAGTTTCCAGTCTTTTTTAATAAGGAAATAAATTGCCCTTCTCCTTCGTATAAGTTAGGAAACAAGTGAATGCATTCTTTGACTTTTGAGTCTTTATAAAAACCATCTTTTAAAGGTATATTTATTAACTTTAAATCTTTATGAGAATTTAAAACTTCTAATATAACTTCTTCATTTTCTTCATAACTAAAAGAACAAGTGGAGTAAACAATTTCGCCACCTTCTTTTAGCATATCATAAGCTATATTTAATAAATTTATTTGGGTTTCTTTTAATGATAGAACTTTATCAATAGACCAATCTTTTTTAGCTAATTCGTTTTTTCTAAACATTGCTGAGCCACTACATGGAGCATCCAAAATTATTTTATCAAATGTAGATAATAGTTTATGTTTTATAGTAGATAAATCGTTATTAGTAACTATTACATTACTTGCACCAATTCGTTCAATATTTTTAGATAATTCTAAAGCTCTAGAATGGCTTAAATCATTAGAAATCATTTCAAAATCCTTATCTTTATTATATAAAAGTAAAGAAATTGTTTTTCCTCCTGGAGCGCTACACATGTCTAAAACTAAATCATAATCTTGAATATTTAATAAGGAAGATACTATTAAACTCGAAGCATCCATGATGTAATAGGCCCCAGCGATAAGCAGGAAATTTTTTCCAAAATCATATTCGTCTTTATCGAAATAATAAACATATTTCAAGAGAGGATGTTTCTTGACATGAGGAAATAATTTAATAAAATCATCTTCGCTTATTTTTGAAGTGTTTAAAATTAAAGAATTAGTTCTTTTTTTCTCTAAAGAATTGACTAATTCTTCCACAAAAGGCTTTGATAAATACTTATAAAGATTTAAAATAAAATCCATATTTAATATAATAATTTTATAAAAATTAAAAATCTATAATTAAAATAATTAAGGAGAAATAAATGGATATTATTGAAATAATTGAAAAGAAAAGAGATGGTAATGTTTTATCTAGAGAAGAAATTCATTACTTTATTTCTGAATATGTTTCTGGTGAAATAAAAGATTATCAAGCTAGTGCTTTATTGATGGCAATTTATATTCGTGGAATGAATGATGAAGAGACTTCTTATTTAACCGAAGAAATGAGAGTTAGTGGCGATGTTTTAGACTTAAGTGATATTCCTGGAGTAAAAGTTGATAAGCATTCTACTGGCGGAGTTGGTGATAAAGTATCATTAATTTTAGGACCAATGATTGCTTCTTTAGGCGCTCATTTAGCTAAGATGAGTGGCAGAGGACTTGGTCATACAGGTGGCACTTTAGATAAATTAGAGTCCATTCCAGGAATGAGAATAAATCTTACTGAGGAAGAATTTAAATCCCAAGTTAAGCGTATTGGAATTTCAATTATTGGTCAAAATGAAAAATTGGTTCCAGCTGATAAAAAATTATATGCTTTGCGTGATGTAACGGGGACTGTCAGTGCAATACCTTTAATTGCTAGTTCAATTATGTCTAAAAAATTAGCCAGTGGAACTGATGCCATTTTACTTGATGTTAAATATGGTAGTGGGGCTTTTATGAAAACTATTGAAGATGCAAAAAAACTTGCTATTACTATGGTTAATATTGGAAAACAATTAAATAAAGATGTAAAAGCTGAAGTAACAGATATGAGTGAGCCATTAGGAATGGCGATTGGCAATAATCTAGAAATAAAAGAAGTCATAAAAACTTTAAAAAATGAAGGGCCTCAAGATTTAACAGAATTATGTGTTGATAGTGGAGCTATTCTTTTAAAACAAGCAAAAATTTATGATTCCGAAGAAGAAGCTAAAATACATTTAAGAGAAAATTTAAAAAATGGTAAAGCATTTAATAAATTCTTAGAATTTGTTGAGGCTCAAGGAGGAGATACTTCTTATATTTTAAATCCTGATAAATTCCCGATTAGTAAAAATATTATTCCTATTTATTCTCAAAAAGATGGATATGTAAGTAAACTTGATGCCTTAACTATTGGTATTTCTTCAATGAAATTAGGTGGTGGAAGAGAAACTCTTGATGATGTTATTGATATGTCTGCTGGTATTATATTAAATAAGAAAGTTGGAGATAAGGTTAAAAAGGGAGAGCTTCTTTGCGAATTGCATACTAATAAAGAAGATTTTGAAGAAATCAAAGAAAATGTATTCAATGCATTTGAAATTTCTAGTAAAGCATTTAAGAAAAATAATGAAAGAATTTTAATTTCTTAATTTAATCATTATATATATAATATTGTCACCCTTGAGTGGGTGACTTTTTATTATTTTTGCGCTTTATTGGCTTTTTTTAATTTACGAAAAAAACTATAAAAAATTTAAAAAAGTGCTTTACATTAAAAAGCGTCTATAGTAATTTTTAAGCACGCGGCAAAAAGCCAGTTGCTGTGAGTAACAGCCGTGCAAGAGATCTTTGAAAACTAAATAGATGTACAAACAAAAAGAAAACGTCAATTTATTTAAGAAATTCTTTAAATTAACAACCAGAATAATTTTGAACTAGATATAAACTATTTGAGAGTTTGATGCTGGCTCAGGATGAACGCTGGCGGTGTGCCTAATACATGCAAGTCGAGCGAGAGAGCTTGCTCT
>CASGAD010000002.1 GCA_949299335.1 uncultured bacterium
AAGCCAATAATTTATGGGAAGAAGTCAGACAATGTTATCTCGACAAAAAGAATTTATATTTAAAAAGGAACGATAATAATCATCCATCATTCATTTGCTACATTGAAGCAGTCAATGAGGTTTATGGTCACTATAGATGGATTAGTAAATAATAAAAAACACCAATAAAATACGCACTCCTTTAGGGTTTCGTTTTGCTAGTAGGGGTGTCGTTTTGTATTAAAGCGATGGCACAAAGACATCTTATAACTAACATTTTGATACAAAGGTATCAAAGTGTATGATATTTGCTCGAGAAATCGGGCATTTTTTCTTTTTATGCGTTTTGCTAATAGAGAAAAATTGGTTTAAAACGACGAATTTTAAAATTTAGGTTCTACTAGAAAAATGAAACCCTACTAGAAAAACGTATCTCTATTAGAAAAACGATACCCCATACGAAATCGTAATTTAGTAAAAAAGCTTTTGAAACCCTTAAAACTTTGAGAGGCGTTTACTACAATAAAATATATTAATTTCAATAGTTTTTGCTTAATAAAAAAGTTTCTTAAAAAACTACTTGTACTTAATAATCTATATTAAAATATTTATATGGAAAAGTACGAAATAATTAAGTTTGTAGACGGTGATTTTGAATTAGATGTTAACGTCTCGCCTTTGCAAAATACAATTTGGTTAACTCAAGATCAGATTGCCAAACTTTTTGAAAAATCTCGTTCTACAATTACTGAACATATTAATAATATTTTTTCTGAAGGAGAACTGTCTGATATGACTTCCGTCGGAAATTCCGACATAAGTAATCATAGACCTGCAAAATTATATAATCTTGATGTGATTCTTGCTGTTGGTTACCGTGTCAAATCGAAAAGAGGAATTTTATTTAGAAGATGGGCAACAGCAGTTTTAAGGGATTATCTAATTAAAGGTTATTCATTATCAGACAGAGCTATAGTTACTAATGAAAATTACATTCAACTTATTAACGATGTTAACCATTTAAAAAAGGATGTCGAAGATATAAAAGAGATAGTAAATAAGAACGTTTTAGATACAATAATTATTTATGAAGGTGATTCTTTTGATGGTTTTTCTTTTATTAATGAGTTGATCAAAAAAGCAATAGAATCAGTGGTAATCATAGATGGCTATGCTGATGACTCTCTTTTTGACTTTTTAATTGGATCAAAAAAAGGTATTAAAAAAGTAGTAATTTGTCACAAAGCCAACAGAATATCTAAGGAAATTATAAATAGATTTGAAAAAGAATATGGGCCTATCGTTATTAGGGAAGATAAAACATATTACGACAGATTTTTGATTATTGACAATATTGTATATCTTATGGGGGCTTCTTTAAATTCAATAGGTCATAAAACATCAAGCATAATAAAATGTAATCAATTCAATATTAAGGATGTCATTAAAGATGAATGATTTTGGCAAAAAAATTAAAAAAATAAGAAAGGATAAAGGGTTAACTCAACAACAGTTTGCTGATTCTTTAGGTTATGCTCACAAATCCACAATTAATAAAATCGAATCAGGCATTGAAAATATGTCATATCAAAAAATTCTTGTTCTTATCAAAAAATATATGTTAACAGCAGAAGATCTTTTTGGCGATGATAACAACAAAATAGAACTTAAAGAAAATATTAATAAAATATTTGTTTCTTTTAGTGGAAGAGTTGGTGGCATATCTGATTTTGTCGCTAATAATTTTAAAAAAGAGGATGATCAAATCTATTTTTATCGAAATTTAAACATACATAGTTGCTCGTTATGCCAATACGAATGTTTTTATAATAAGTGTCCATATGAAAATGATGATAGCGTTTTATTTTTTGAAATGCTTAATAAATCTAAAGAAGTCGTTTTTATTATTCCTATGTATTGTTCTAATGCTCCTTCTTTATTTTATAAATTTTCAGAAAGAAGTCAGGCTTATTTTAATAAAAATGAAGAAAATTATAAGAACATAAAATCAAAAACAAAAATTATTCTTATTTTTGGCAGTAACGATGAATATCCTTCTTTTTCAAAAAACTTTTATGATTTTGTTGAAAATCAATCAAAAATATTTTTGTTAGAAAGGCATAAATTAAACATTAAACGAGAAGCTGAGAAAATTACTGATATGGCTCTTCTAAATAAAATATCTAAGTTTTTAGATTAAATTTATTTATTAAATCAATGTTTTTTAGGTATCGTTTTTCTAGTAAGGGTATCTTTTGTTAGTAGGGGTCGCGTTTTGTATTAAAGTGATAGCACAAAGACATAATGGTTATTTATGTCTAATACTCCGAAAGGGGTGTGCAGACATTTTTTATATACGATATATCGCAGTTTTTCGGATTTTGCGCTGTGTAAGTGTATAGACAATTTGCCGTGTAATAGTTAAATTTTTAAGATACTCATACATGATGGGTGTGCACTCTTACACGCTTTGAAACTCTTACACGGTACTTTGCATACCCCTGTAAAATTAACATCATTTTAGCCTTTTAGTCCATTCTTATTGAAGATTGATTCTTTAGTGAATATCTCGATTGTTGAGTTGCTATCGCGTGTTTTTAGAGCAATTGGATATTCATTTTGGTGTCGGGATAATGGTTGCTATACCTTTTGATAAAAAAGGTTTTAATGTGAACAAAGACTTCATAATAAACTTCACAGAAAACGAATAAAGGTTATGAATTTAATTAAAGAAAACAGCAAAATTACAACCGATGAGTTATCGAAACAATTGAATTTATCAAGAAGAGCGATCCAGATGATAATTAACTCGTTGAAAGATAAAAATGTTTTAATTAGAGAGGGCTCAAGAAAAATCGGCTATTGGAAAATCATCGATTAAAAAACAGATTAATAGTTTAGCCTAAAAGTTGCCGTTGTAAGGGCGTGCAATGTATCAAAAATGTGGTATATTATAAACTATGAATGATTATCGAATAATAAATATAAAAAATTATAAAGAGGGACTCGAAATAGTTGCTGAATGGTTTTCTTCGAAATGGAATATTAATAAAAATATTTACTTAGAAAGTTTTAAAGATGCATTAAATGAAAATAATTTAATACCGTGTTGGTATATAGTTTTAAATAATAGAAAAATTATTGGTGGTATTGGAGTTATTGACAATGATTATCATGAAAGAGTAGATTTGAGACCGAATGTTTGTGCTTTATATGTTGAAGAAGAATATAGAAATAAAGGAATCGCAGGTAAATTATTAAATTTTGTAATAGAAGAAATGAAGAGCAAAGGAATTAAAAAGTTATATTTAATTACTGACCACACAAATTTTTATGAGAAATATGGATGGAAATATTTATTTGATGTGAAGTGTGATGATGGCAATATTTCGCGAATTTATTCTTACGATGTTCTTTAAAATAATTTGAGGAAAACTTAAAACAATGTAAATGTCTTTTTTGAAATCAGAATTTCGGTAGCACATACTTAATTATATAAAAAATCCACCTCGTTGAGATGGAAGCGAATTCTTTCGCTTTTGTTCTTTTTGGCGTTTTGTTAGTAGATAAAAATTGTTTCGAACCGATTGATTTTTAAATTTTTTGTTCTACTAGAAAAATGTGGACTTACTAAATAACTGTTTCTCTATTAGAAAAACGATATCCCACATAAAATCTTAGCATTAGCGTAATAAATGCCTTTTGAAGTTCTTAAGACTCCGAGAGGTGTTTATAAATAATCAAAGTTATAGAACTTTTGCAGGTATGGGAAGTTTAGGGTTTGTTTGAAGCGACTAAGGGAAACGCTGAGCTTCCAAAGTACATGCAGATGGAAAGTGAGGAACGTAGTTTTGAGGAAATTCATGTCCTTGTACCTGTTGTGGTTGAATTATTTTGAGGTATAGTATAAGTTTTTTATAGTATCCTCAATGTCAAGAAATCGGGTATCCACAAAATCTTGAGCACTGCCTCGTGATTTCAATTAGGGACATGCTAGAATTAAAGTATTGATACGCTTGTATTGATACTTTTTTGTTTTTTTAAGGTTAAAATGAGTCATATAGGCGCTTAAATCCGATATAGAGATATTGATCCTGATAATATAATTTTTGTAAGGGTATCAAAATTATGTTTTGTCTAGGGTTTGTGGAATTAAAAATTCCAATTGTTAGGAATCGAAATGTGTAGATTCAATAATTTAAAAGAATAAAATATTGTTCGTATCTCCATTTAATTTAAAATCGTTCTTTAAAAATTGATGTAAATGTCAGAATAGTTTTGTAGGAAATGGCGGTCGAAAATGTTGGCTTTCTACGACTATTCTTTTCTTTTTGTTAAACTTCCGTATATGGAGGATTTATATGAGAAAAGATATTTACGAAAGGATGATAATTATGAAAAAGGAAGGAATAAAACCCAACTATGCCGAAATAGCTAGAAGACGGGACTGTGATTATAGGACTGTTAGACGTTATTTCGAACAAGATGTTGTTCCTATAAGAAAGCATAGCAAACCATCAAAGCTCGATCTATACAAGCAGATAATTGAAGAAAAGGTTGATTTAGGCTGTACAGCCAGTTCAATATATCATTTCATTAAAACAAAAGGATATCTGGGGAAATATTCGATTTTAAGGGATTATGTTAAGTCCAGAAAAGTCGAAGGCATTCATAAAGCTACGATAAGATTTGAAACATTTCCTGGATTACAGGCACAGGTCGATTGGAAGGAATCGATGAAACTCATTAACAAAAACGGCAAATTATTCGAGATTAATGTGTTTCTTATGTTACTTGGCTACTCAAGAACAAAATATATGAAACTAACAATCGACCGAAATCAAGACACTCTAATGTCTTGTATGATTGAAGGGTTTGAATATTTTGGTGGAATACCGAAAGAAATATTGTTCGACAATATGAAAGCTGTTGTTGATCAATCGAAAACAAATTATCATAACGCAGTTATAAACGAAACATTTTATCAATTTTCCAAAGATATGGGTTTTGAGGTAATCCCTTGTAGAGCTTATCGCCCACAGACTAAAGGAAAAGTCGAAGCACTTGCAAAATTAACAAGCAGATTGGAACCCTACAACTATGAATTTGAAACCTTAGATGATTTAAATGAAATAGTTAATAATGTTCTAACCGATATCAATAACGGTGTAAGTTTGGCAACAAATGAGGTTCCGACTAAAAAATTAGAAAAAGAAAAAGAATATCTATTACCATTACCTAACCAAGATCTTTTAAACAATTACTTTACCAAACCACTAACAAGAATTGTTACCAAAGAAAGCATGGTTACTTATATGAATAATAAATATTCCCTTGACCCAAAGTATATAGGAAAAACAGTTATTTTAGAAGTAAACAATAATTGCTTAAGCATAATTTATAACAAAAAAATAATAGCTACACATATTATCAGCAGCAAAAAGTTTAATTATCGTAAACAAGATATGGTATCGATATTAAAAAGCGATGCAATGCGTTTTAAGAAAGATGAAGATATCGAAGATTTCGCCAAAAAGCAAATGGAAATATACGATAAAATTTGAAAGGATAAACTATGTCAACATACACACAATTACTAAATAATTTAGAACAACTAAGTCTTACAAAAGTAAAAGAAATTTTCCCAAATTATATGGATTCTGCAGTGATTAACGATAAATCTATTGTAGATATTCTTAAGGAATTAACCGATGAAGAGATAGTATTTAGGGAACAACGTGCCAGACAAATCAACTTAACTATATCTCATTTTCCTTTCCACAAAACAATTGAAGATTTTGATTTTACATACCAGCCATCAATAAATAAGGCACAAATTTTAGATTTGTTATGCTTAAGATTTATCGAGCAAAATGAAAATATATTGTTTATTGGATCATCAGGAGTTGGTAAAACACATTTAGCAACTTCTATTGGAATCGAAGCGGCAGGTAAAAGATATTCGACTTACTTTATTCATTTCAACACTTTAATGGAAAAGATGAAAAAAGCTGCATCAGAAGGGAGAATTGAATCTGTTGTTAAGCATTACTATAAATATAGAGTTTTAATAATCGATGAAATTGGATACCTTCCTATAGATAAAGATGTTGCTAACGGATTTTTCCAACTAGTTGCTGCCAGATATGAAAAAAGACCAATTATTTTAACGACAAATCAGCCACTATCAAAATGGGGAGATGTCTTTGGTGACTATACATTAGCTAACGCTATCATAGATAGACTAGTCCATCATTCCTACATTATCAAAATAACCGGCCAATCATATCGTATCAAAGGAAAACTATTATATGATGAGGAAGGCGATGTAGGTAATCGCTAAATACCTACATTTTCAACCGCCAAAACTACATATTTATGTTGACAATTACAAAAATTGATATTTTAAATATATTTTAACAATAAGCTAAATAATTTTATGACGTTTATATATTTATTACGCCAGAAATGGCGTAATAAATGAACTATCTTCGATAGAACTTTCAGTTAAATAAAATTGTAAATAACGCAATTATTAATAGAGAAATATCATAGATAAATAATATAACCTTTAAGTGTTATTTAAAGAGATATTAGTAAATTAAAAGAACTTAATTTAATAGACTGTGTTAGCTCAGATAAAACGAAGCATTGGAAAATATTGAAATAGAAATATTCATATTATATGATTAAAAAAAGTGACAAAATAATTGAGTAGGAGAATGATGTCTAATGAATAAATATATAAATAAAATCATATGTTCAGATATTCCTTATATCTGTTTATTAGATACAAGATACTCTAATGAAGATGGCTATAGTTATCAAATTTTAACTTATTTTTATGATGAAGATTTTGATATTGGCAGTTATTTAGGCGTTGCAAAAGATAAAAACTGTTCTTATGAAGAATTTAAAGAAATATGTTTTAAATCAAAAACCATTGAATTGGAAGAATTAAGGAAAAAGATCACTAATGATGAATATTTTTTTCATAATGATGAAATTTTACCCTCATATTTTGCTTTACAAGAAAATTTAAAAAAATATAAAAAAAGAAAACTTGGAAATCCTGATGTAATGAAAGTTTTACAATATGAAAAGGAACATCCTGAAGTTATGTCTTATGAGACACATTATGATATTAAATATTATGCTCAGTTTGTTGATATATATCCTAAAGAAGTAATTAATAACATTGTCCTGACTATGAAATTCATTTCAAAAGAAGAAAATGCTACATTAGAACGAAGAAAAGAAATAAATGACTATATTATGGATATTAAATTAGATGAATTTAATTTAAAACAAACACTTTATCATGAATTCTTTAAAAATATCGAAGATGATTTTAAACATATGAAAAGGAAATTATTTGAATATCTTGATAAGTATCCTGAAGTCTATCTTTTTTATATATCATCATATAAAAACAATAAAAAAGTATTTACTCGTTTAAATTTTCCTATTAAAAATCTTTTATTGAAAGAATTTAGCATTGATGCATTTATTAATTTTAAAGCTAATATTTTGTATCGCATTTCTAATTAAAAATAGCAAATAGTAATCAATCTTATGCAAAGTTAGATATGATATTTTGAATACTAAAAAATTTGTCTTCCACTAAATAGTATTAATTTAATGGTTAAACCTATAGTTTAAGTTTATTTGTCACTTAAGTCACATGAACAATTAAATACTAATTCTAATAATTTTTGGGTTTTGGTAATGTCAATTTAAATCTGCCAATAATCGGAATTTAAAAACGCCAATTTTGAGAATTATTCATCCTCATTAAAATACTTAAGTTTGTCCTTTGTTCTATATGAAGGACCTATTATTGAAAAGATTTTTGAATGATGG
>CASGAD010000003.1 GCA_949299335.1 uncultured bacterium
ATATTGATTTTTTAGTTTAAAACACAAAAATGATAAATTTTTAAGTTTTAATTCTAAATGAATAGATAAATTACTTTGCAAAATTAACTTCTTTTAAATGATTTAATAAATCGTTTTTTAAATTTTCCTTTAATTTCAGGAATCTTAAATCCTCATACTTTGCACTAACTAAAGCCAAATGAATTACATCTTTTTCTATATAATAAATTGCATCATAGTCTTTGGAAAGGTAGAAAATCTCTAGTTCAGAAAAATCTTTTCCCTTAAAATATTTAGTTAATTCTTTATCATGGTCTGCATTAACTATAAATTCTTTAATTAAGAAATCTTTATTAATATGATACACATAATAATAGTCTTGATTTTGATAAGCCAGTGAAATTAGCTCATACATTGAATAATTTGGATTACTCTTTGCCACTATTTTTAAAGTGTCGATTAATGTATTTCCATCACTTAATAAAGTTTCAAATTCTTCGTTTACTTGACCTTTTGTTTTAGGGATGTTATGTGAAGTTAAAAATATTTTTATAAAATTTTCATCAATAAAAGCATCGAATATTGGAAGATTAGAATATATCTTTAAATACTCAATTAACACTCTTAATGCAGATATAGTTGATGCATCTTTTAAATCGTAATAACGATGTTTTTTATTATGCAATCTAACATCAATATAATAATCTAAATCACTTTTCTTTTTATCAGTATTTTCAGCAAAGTTAGCTTTCTTATTAAATAGGTAGGTAAAATAATGTACGTTGATTGGAAGTACAAAGTTTAAATCGTTTTTCTTAAAAAATTTATTTAGCTCGTCAATCGAAACATCTACATCATATTCTTCTTCGTTTAATCTGTCTTTAGAGATGACAAGTTCCCCATTCTTAGAAAATACACTCACTTTTTCAATATAATTAGTTTTATATTTTTCATCTTTATCTAACATTTCATCCTTAACTTTTAAAGTAGAAGCACTTCTTCCAGGAACTAATTTTGCTAAATCAGATATAAAATCATTGTAAAATTCAGGATAATGAGAGTAACCATTAAAATCTAGAATCTCTCTATTCTTAAAAGTAATTTTAATGCGATAATCAATTTGATCTTTGACTCTAAAAGGGTACATCGTATCAACGGTTAAATTCTTAAAATCAAATTTTCTAAAAATAGCATCTACATCTTCTTTGTATAAAGAAAATGTTTTATTTTCTTTTCTGATTTTAAAAATAAATGCCCCTTCTTCAAGTTCTATAGAATACGCTCTAACCCTATCTTTATTTCCTAATTCTTTGTATTCAAACTTTATTACATCTTCCATATAGTCTAATACCCCTTCTCGTTTCTTATTATATCAAATTAAGCCTAAATTAAGCATGAGAAAGAAATATAAATAAAAAATCCAAGTTTGTAGCGTTTATAAAACCTGGATTAATTAATTAGTCCCTAAAAATATTTAGTAGTCGCATTTTGACAAATATTTTTCTAATGCTGCAAAAGTTTCATCACTTAAATCGTGTTCAATTTTACATGCATCTTCTTCTGCAACCTTTTTATTTACGCCAATACTTTCAAAAAATCTAGTTAACATTTTATGCTTCTTGTATGTGGCTTTTGCGATTTCAATTCCGGACTCTGTTAATGTAATTTGTCCAGTTTCTCTATTAAAAATTATAAAATTTTTCTCTTCTAATTTTTTCATCGCAATACTAACACTAGGCTTAGAAAAATTCATAAAATGGGCTATATCAATAGATCTAACAAAACCATTTTGCTCAATTAACATTAAAATCTTTTCTAAATAATCTTCTTCAGATTCATGATTTCTTTTCATTTTTTTGCTCCTAATAGAATTATATTAACACAAATATTGCAAACTAACATTTAAATCGCTTCTATCAAAAATTTAATAGCCAAACACAAAAAAATAAGTCCGCTGATAAGTGGTGCAAATCTTTCAATCTTATCTCCAATTTTTTTGCCTAAAAGTAAACTAATAAAAGAAAGGATGAATGTAACAACACCAATAATCACAAAAGTTATCATTGCATCATAGATTGTTTGATTTACATTAATAAATCCAATCGTTAACGCATCAATCGATGTAGCGATATCTTGAATAAAAACTTCAACATAGTTTATGTGTTTATGAATTACTAAATTATCTTCATTTTTAAACTTTTTTCTTTCTAAATGTTCTTTAACTCCATCATAAAAAGACTTTAAAGAAAGAAATAATAAAACTCCAAAAGCAATCCAAGGAATATAGTCTACAACATAATCTTTAATACTATAACCAAGGAAGTAGCCAATAACTGGCATAATAAATTGAAAAAATCCAAATGAAAACGGTATCAAAACCGATTTCAATTTTCCCATTCTATTATCTTTTATACCATCGCTAGCAGATGCGCACATTGAATCTGCTGCCATTGAAACACCTAATGTAAAAGCTCCAAAATAATCCATGTAAGGTATTGTAGAAAAAATAGAACTATTTGTCATTTATTAATTAAAAAGAATTTCATTTTTACTCTTATAATTACTATTTAAAAAAGAGTTAGATAACAGCCTAACTCTTTTTGCACTAATATGCTTTTGCAAATAATACCACGTATTTTGCTTTTTTCCCGCAAATCGGACATTTATCGTCAAATTCTACCTGATCAAATGGTATGCATCTTGCAGTAGCATTTGTTAATTCTTTAATTTTATCTTCACATGCTTGATCACCACACCACATCATCTTTGCATATCCACATTTATCAACAACTTCCTTAAGTTCTTCAAAAGTATGAACTTCTTTAATATTAGCTAATAAATTCTTCAATGCGGCATTATACATCTCTTTATGAATAGTGGCTAATAAATCTTTAACTAAATCACTAATATTATTTAATTCATATTTAGTTCTTGTTCCATCGTTTCTTTTATGAATCATACAACAATTATTAGCTAAATCTTTTGGTCCAACTTCAATTCTTAAAGGAACACCCTTCATCTCATATTCGCTAAATTTCCATCCAGGTGTTTTATCACTATCATCTAATTTTACTCTAAATCCGGCATTGATTAATTCATCTCTAATTTCTTTTGCCTTAGCTAAAACTCCAGGTTCATTCATTTTAATAGGAACAATTACTACTTGGATAGGTGCTACATAAGGAGGTAACACCAAACCATTATCATCGCCATGAACCATTATAATAGATCCAATTAATCGTGTAGAAACACCCCAACTAGTTTGATATGGATTTTTTATCTTTCCATCTTTATCTAAGTATTGGATTCCAAATGCTTTTGAAAAACCATTTCCAAAATAATGAGTCGTTCCGCTTTGTAAAGCTTTCCCATCATGCATCAAAGCTTCTATTGAATATGTCTCTAAAGCTCCAGCAAATTTTTCTTTTTCTGTTTTTCTTCCTTTAACAAATGGCACTGCAAGTAAATCTTTTCCCATTTTATCGTAAATTTCAAGCATTCTTAAAGTCTCTTGTCTAGCTTCATCTTCGCTTGCATGCATTGTATGACCTTCTTGCCGTAAGAATTCACTTCCTCTTAAAAATGGTCTCGTAGTCTTTTCCCATCTTACAACAGAACACCATTGGTTATAAAGTTTAGGTAAGTCTCTATAAGAATTAATAATATGAGAATAATGTTCGCAAAATAAACATTCACTTGTAGGTCTAATAATTAATCTATCTTGAATTTCTTGTCCACCACCAATAGTAGCAATTAAACATTCTGGGGCAAATCCTTCAACATGATCTTTTTCTTTTTGAAAAAGAGACTCATTAATAACAAGTGGCAAATAAACATTTTCATGCCCTGTCTTTTTAAATTCTTTATCTAAATAATGTTGAATTTCTTCCCAAATCGCATAACCATATGGTCTATAGATTATAAAGCCCTTAACAGCTGAATAATCCATTAATTCAGCCTTTTTGCACACATCTGTATACCATCTAGCAAAATCTTCATCTCTACTAGTAATTGATTTATTTTTGATATCCATAGTAATTTCCCTCATTTCTTATACATATTCAAAAGTTTTTTCACAACTCTCTTATCAACTGGCATTAACATTGGTGAGGTCTCTGCGATAACCTCACTAGAGAATAAATATACTCCACTTTTAACCAATAATTCAACTTCATTCCATGAAGTAGAATTAACACTTACAATTGGAGTCTTAAATTTAACAAGTTTATCTAACATAGCTCTTGTAACTAAGAATTCTCTATTTTCACCTTTTGTCCCACCTTGCGGTTTGGTATTTATCATAAATCCATCAAACAAACTATAGGTTGCACTTCTTAGATTATAGTCTCCGTTGTTTATAGTAACGTAAACTTCATAATCTCTAGATTGTAATGTTTTAATATTATTAATAAGTGTTACATTTGTTTCACTATCAACAAAATCATTATTTTGAATAATTACTGCAATTTTAGTATTAGTAGCTAGATTCATGTGTGGAAGACTCCTAAGCACATATTGTATTTCATGTATTTTAATAGGTATAAAAAGCCTCAAATTGTTATTATCTTTTTCGTTATTAAATGTAGGAATCATTTTTCTAGTAATCATAGAAAATAATTCTTTATCTAAATTATATTTAAGAGCATATTTTTTAACTTCATCTATTGTTTCAAAAATAGAGCCTTTTGGTCTGACTTTTGCGATATATCCTAAAGTTAAAACACGTTTATTTGCTATTTTTACTAATGGTGAAAACCCTAGATTTATAAGTTGCATCCTAATAATTTTATTAACTTCAGCTTTATAGCTTTCTTCAACATTTCTATTTTCTCGATTATCGTTTTTATATAAAAGAAAATCTTTTCCATCATCTCTCATTAAGTGAGAAACGTTTTTAAGAGTTTCGTGAGCTTTTATAAAATCACTATCTAATTCAGAAGTTTTACTTCCAACAATGGAAAATTCGTAAAAGGTTTTGAATCCATGAACTTCTAATATTTCATTAATGGATCTCACCATAGATTTCATTTCTCTGTTAATTTGAAAATCATTTTGCCATTTTGTATTCAATACTGTCATTTCTAAAGGGTTATCATCGTTTAATAAAACATAGAAAGATAGAGCGTTTTTCTTTTGATATATAGCATTTAAAACAATGTATCGATATTCGTATTCATTAATTCTAGGATTAGTGTTTGCTTTTCTATAAAAGTCTATAATGTATATACTGCCTTTTTGAAATAAACCATGTGCATAAAACCTCGCTATTTCACTAACAAGAAAAGTATCTTTTTTAAAAATTCCCTTTTTAATACGATTGTATTCACTAGGTAAATTGTTTAATAAAACACTATCTAGATAAATCATGCCCTTAGCTTTATCAATAACATTTACATTAAATAAAATACGTGAACAATATGATTTAATTTGATCTTGCATCTTAATATCAGTAATAAAAGTTAATTTGTCAGGTGTTAAGATTTCGTTTTGTTGATACATATCTAAGAGCCAGTTATTGAATTTGTTTTGTTCTTTATCCTCAAGCATCTTTAAAAAATCAGTGTATGAAATTTTAATAATATCTTTTAAATTTCTAAAACTAAAATATTCAACGCTTTGTGATTTGAAATCAATGATAAAAGTCCTGTTTATATTAAATTTACGTTTTAAATATTCGCTATATTCAATTTCCTTTTTCTTGGTTACTAAAATAGTTATAACTAGCGAAATAAGTCCAACTGAAAGTACAACAATGATAAAAATTAAGAATGGCATTGCGCCATCTTGAATATTTTGTAGCGTGCTGAAAAAAGGTATTTTCATATTTGTTATTTTATAACAAATACTGGCAAATCTCAAATTTATATATGCAGAAGGTATTTTTTATTTGTATAATATGTTTTACGGAGAAATACCCAAGCGGCTGAAGGGGTCAGTTTCGAAAACTGATAGAGGTGAAAGCCTGCGGGGGTTCAAATCCCCCTTTCTCCGCCATATTGTTTGTAAAGTAATGATTATATCGTTACTTTTTTTAATTTCATAAAAAAAGGCGCACAAATTGGTGCGTCCTTTTTTATAATTTAAGTTACTTTATTTAGCACTTAATTCTTCATCAATTGCTTTAGCAGCTGCTTTACCAGCTCCCATAGCTAATATAACAGTAGCGGCTCCAGTGACAGCATCACCACCAGCATAAACGTGATCACGTGATGTTAAACCAGATTCACCTTTAGTAATGATACATCCGTGAGGATTTGTTTCAAGACCTTCGGTTGTATGTTTAATTAATGGATTTGGAGATGTGCCGATTGAGCAAATAACACAGTCAACATCAAGTGTTCTATATTGTCCTGTTCCGACTGGTCTTCTTCTTCCACCTGCATCAGGTTCACCAAGTTCCATAATCTCAACTTTAATTTTAGAAACTAAATGTGTCTCAGGATCACCGATAATTTCAACTGGATTATTGAGCAATTGGAAATCAACTCCTTCTTCCATAGCGTGATGAACTTCTTCTTTTCTAGCTGGGAGTTCTTCTAAACTTCTACGATAAATAATGTAAACGTGCTCGGCGCCTAATCTTAAAGCACATCTAGCAGCATCCATAGCAACATTTCCACCACCAATAACAGCAACATTTTTAGCGTGTTCAATAGGTGTATTACTATCTTCACGATAAGCTTTCATTAAATTTGTTCTTGTAAGATATTCATTAGCGGAATAGACACCTTTTAAATTCTCTCCAGGAATTCCCATAAATCTTGGAAGTCCTGCTCCAGAACCAATAAAAATTGCCTCAAAATGATATTCTTGCAATAATTCATCAATAGTAATTACTCTTCCAATTACCATGTTTGTTTCGATCTTAACACCTAAAGCTTTTAAGCCATCGACTTCTTTTTGAACAATTGACTTTGGCAATCTAAATTCAGGAATACCATAAACAAGAACACCACCAGCCAAGTGCAAAGCTTCGAAAATAGTTACATCATAGCCTTTCTTAGCTAAATCACCTGCACAAGTTAAGCCTGAAGGTCCAGAACCAATAACAGCAACTTTGTGGCCGTTAGAAACTGGTTTTTTAACTTCGTTTTTTGCATGAGCATTGTGGTAATCAGCAACAAAACGCTCTAATCTTCCGATAGCAACAGGCTCACTTCCAGCTTTTAATCCTCTTGTACATTTCATTTCACACTGAGTCTCTTGAGGACAAACTCTACCGCAAACTGCTGGTAAAGAACTAGACTCAGAAATAATGTTATATGCTTCTTCAAAATTGCCTAAAGCAACTTGATGAATAAATCCTGGAATATTGATATTAACAGGACAATGTGCAATACATGGTGTATTTGGGCATCCTAAACATCTTTTTGCTTCATCAATAGCCATTTCCTCTGTGTAACCTTCAGCAACTTCTTTAAAGTTGTGAGCTCTTACCTTTGGATCTTGGCTTGGCATAGGATTCTTTTTAGGAGCCATATTTGGCTTATATTCCTTAAACATTATTTTGCCTCCTTTTTGAAAAGATTACATTTTGCTTCATCATAAGCTTTCTTTTCAAATGCTTTATACATAGTTCCTCTTTGCATTGCTTCATCGAAATCAACTTTATAAGCATCAAAATCTGGTCCATCAACACAAGCGAATTTTGTCTCTCCGCCAACTGTTAATCTACAACATCCACACATACCAGTTCCGTCAATCATAATTGGGTTCATTGAACATACGCATTCTGGGACATTATATTTTTTACATGTTTGAGTTACAAATTTCATCATGATAACAGGTCCGATACAAATAACCTTGTCAAATTTCTCACCTTTAGATAGTAATTCTTCTAATGGTACACAAACATTTCCCTTGTTTCCGTTTGAACCATCATCAGTCATTTCATAATATTTTCCTGGGGCAGATGCAGCGAATTCATCATGCAAAATAATTAAATCTTTGTTTCTAAAACCTGCTATTGCAGTAACATCTTTACCTGCATCATGGAAAGCCTTAGCAATAGGATATGCAATTGCTGTTCCTAAACCACCTCCAACGACACATACTTTTTCTCCAGTCAATTCGGTAGGTCTTCCTAATGGACCAACAAAGTCGTGTAAACAGTCTCCGACTTCAAGTTTGTTTAATTTATAGGTAGAAGCACCAACAATTTGGAAAATTATTGTTACTGTTCCTTTCTCCCTATCGTATCCTCCAACTGTAAGAGGGATTCTTTCCCCTTCCTCATCAACTCTCAAAATAATGAATTGTCCAGGTTGTGCTTTTTTAGCAACGGCTGGAGCTTCAATTTCAAGAAGTGTTTCAGTAGGATTGAATACGTGTTTTCTAACAATCTTATACATTTTTTAACTCCTTTGTTTTACGTTTAAATTATAGTCTTTAAGACTATAAAAATAAACACAAAATAAAAATTGCATTTTTATTTGTTCTTTCGTAAATTCATATTTTTGTAATCTAATTTTTTGTTCCATCAAATTATTGAGAATACAAGCAATTTTAACTTTTTTAAAATAGTAATTTACCATTAACTTTTGCGTTGTTTTTTATTTAGATTCAATCTTTCCTTCGTATTTTTCTAAATTTAATATAGAAACAGTAACAGTTTCTAAATCTTTAAATAAATCATCTAAATAAACAATCATGGCTAATTCATTTTTGTAATCAACATTAAGTACTCTTCCAAGTTTAAATTCATTGTCTTCATCATAAATTTTTACGATTTCACCAACTCTAATTCTTTTCTTAAAAGTTTTCATACAAATATTATATAAATTTAAAAACCACTAGTAGCAATCATCAACTTAATATTAATTCGTATAGTTATCAAAGTATCCCTGTACTAATACAACTGGCGTTCCTTTGTCACCGCTTCCACTAGTTAAATCACATAATGAGCCAATTAAATCTGTCAATTGTCTAGGTGTAGTACCTTGTGAAGCCATTGAGCCAACAAGGTTTTTCTCTTTATGTTTAATTTTCTCTTCTATTGCTTTCTTAAGTTCTTCACCTTTCAATTCTTTATAATCGTTATCGGCCAAATATTTTAACTTTAATTCATTTGGTGTTCCAATTAGTCCATCTGTATATCCAGGGGAAACTACTGGGTCAGCTAATTCCCAAATTTTTCCTTGAGGATCTTTAAAAGCTCCATCCCCATAAACCATCACTTCGATATGTTTCCCCGTTAATTCAAGAAATCTTTTTTGAACTTTCAATACAAGTTCTTTAGAATTTCTTGGAAATAATTTAATTTTATCTTCAGTAGATTTATTGCTTCCTAATAATCCGTAAAGTTCATTAAAACCATTGCCATCAATTGAAGTTGTAAGTAAATCATCTAAACTATAAACTTTTTCGGCTCCAGCATTTAAAAGAATTCGTTTTGTTCTTTTACGTGTATGAATATCACAATTGATAACATTTTTTGTGTATTTTAAGATTTCTTTTGCTTGATTTGCAAAAATTACTTCAACTTCAGCACCACATTCTTTAATTAAATTTGAATAGTATTCAACATAGTCTACACCGGTGAATTCGTGTTTTGTATATCCGAAAATTTTTCTATATGTTGCTAAGTCTAGAACATCACAATAAGGATTTATATTGGCTTCATCGATTTTGTCTAAGGAAACTAAAGAATTACCAACTTCATCACTTGGATAATTTAACATTAAATATATTTTTTTTGCCCCTAAAGCGATTCCTCTTAAAACTATCGCAAACCTGTTTCTAGATAATATAGGAAAAATGACACCTATTTCACCTCTTCCAAACTTATTTGTAACATCTTTTGCAATCGCATCAACTGTTGCATAATTACCTTGTGATCTTGCAACAATAGATTCAGTAATTGCAACAACATCCCTATCTCTCAATTCAAAATTATCTGTCTTTGCAGCAGTTAAAACTGACGATACAACAATTTCACATAAGTCGTCACCCTCTCTAATAATAGGGCATCTGATACCTCTTGATACTGTTCCTACATTTCTTTGTTTCATTTACTTAAACTTCCTTTCGTATTATATCTATATATTAATAAATTATGGTACAAATCAAAAATACTAATACACTTCTTCCATTAAAAAGACCTATATCTATTGATATAGGTCAATTTATTTAATGACAGATTACTAGAATTTATATGGTTTATTATAGTAACAGCATGTGAAGAGTTCTTCCATGTGTTTGTCATCGATTGGGTTTGGGTTTGTTCCTGTACATGCATCAAGAACAGCATTGTGTGCGATAGCTGATAATTTTTCTTTAAATTCAGCTTCTTTAACGCCAAATTCTTGCATTGAGTGTGTAATACCGAGTAAAGTATTTAACTCGTGGATTCTATTGATTAATCCTTGTGTTTGAGCATGTGCATCTTCACCTTCAATACCTAATGCTTGAGCAATTTGAGCGTATCTTTCTAAAGCACGTTTATTGTTTGCATTATATTCGATAACGTGTGGGAGATACATTGCATTAGCACAACCATGTGGGATATGTCCTGTTGAGAAAGCTGCACCTGTTTTGTGAGCCATTGAGTGAACAATACCAAGTAAAGCATTGGAGAATGCCATACCTGCTAAGCATTGAGCATAGTGCATTTCTTCTCTACCTTTACTTTTTGGATCATTATATGATTCAACAAGATAAGTATTAATCATTTTGATAGCTTTTAATGCTAATGGATCTGTGAAATCTGTAGCCATTGTAGAAACATATGCTTCAATAGCATGTGTTAAAGC
Organism: uncultured bacterium; assembly: GCA_949299335.1. GTDB lineage: Bacteria > Bacillota_I > Bacilli_A > RFN20 > CAG-826 > Onthovivens. The sequence goes on from CASGAD010000003.1 coordinate 10,731, forward strand.
ATCCATACCTGTGTAAGCAACTTGAACTTTTGGTAAACCTCTTACGATATCTGGATCAACGATTGCAACATCAGGTGTGATTTCGAAGTCAGCTAATGGATATTTAATTCCTTTAGCATAATCAGTAATGACTGAGAATGCAGTAACTTCAGTAGCTGTACCACTGGTTGATGGGATAGCAACGAATCTTGCCTTAGTTCTTAATTTTGGGAATGAGAATGGTGTGCAAAGTGTTTCAAAAGTTGTATCTGGATATTCATAGAAAGCCCACATAGCTTTTGCTGCATCAATTGGGGATCCTCCACCGATAGCAACGATCCAATCTGGTTGGAACTTTCTCATTGCTTCAGCACCCTTCATGACTGTTTCGATTGATGGATCTGGTTCAACACCTTCAAATGTTTCAACTTCTAATCCAGCTTCTTTTAAATAAGCGATTGTTTTATCTAAGAAACCGCTTGCTTTCATTGCGTGTCCGCCACAAACAACGATTGCTCTTTTTCCTGTTAATGTTTTGAGATCTGCTAATGATCCTGAGCCATAGTAGACGTCTCTTGGTAATGTAAATCTTGACATAATATCCTCCTGATTTAATTCCGTACGGACTTATTGTAGCAAATCAAATCTTACTTGTTAAGAATAAAATGGTAAAAAAATACTGAATAATTATTAAAGTTATAAGCAAAAGAAAAGGGTCTTATTCGACCCTTACAAAATTAACTTTTATTCTAAACCAAGAGGCTTTGATTCGTAATTGAATAATGCACAATTTATTCTATAAACATCATAAACATTTGCTTTTATAAAGAATAAAACAACTAATGCGACAACACTATTATTTACATCATCATAGCCAAGAGTACTTAAAAATGACTTTAATTCGTCTTCGTTAAGTTTTAAACCAATTGCTAACGAAAGCACTAAACTTTTAGAAGGAATGTATAAAGAATCAGTAAATAAATTATCCAAAGTTTTAGGCAATATGTTACTAGCCTCAATTAATTCGTCTATTGAGATATTCTTTTTTACCATAATTGCCTTAAGCATATTTACAAAATCAAAATTAACTGATTTTATTGTATCTTTAGTTTTTGCATTAAAATTCTCAATAATGAAATTTTTTAAATCATTATGCGTCTTATCATCTAATAAATCTGGGAAATTTTTAAATATAATCATATAGATACTTACATCTTTATGAATGCTCAAAAACTTTTTAAATTCATCCTCTGCGATTTCGTATGCTTCATCTAATGGATAATTGAATTCTCCACTTAATAAAGGAAAAGCAACAGATTTAAAATTATTTTCAACACATATTTGTAATGAAGATTGATAAGCTTTTCTTAACAAAGGCTCTTCGTTATGCTTTCCATTTATATATATAGGACCAACTGCGTGAATAATTGCCTTACAATTTGTAAGGTTAAAAGAAGGTGTTAAAACAGCATTCCCAACTGCACATTTTCCTATTAATTTGCAAGCTCTTGCTAAATCGCTATCACCTGCTTTATGAAAAATTGCTCTCCCAACACCCTCAACCATCTTAAGATTGACATTACTAGCATTAACAATTGCATCAACGTTTGCGGAAACAAGATCTCCTTTTTTTAAATAAAACGGCATATGTTTCACCTCCCTAATGCGTACGTTATTATATCAAATTATGATTTATAGTTAAAACAGGTTTTCAATAAGAATGCACAAAATTTATTGATTATTAATATCATTCTCTAAGCCTTCTAGTAATTAATACTACATTTTCATATTTTTTTACTTGTGGTATATTTTTCACCAAGAGGTTTTTTTATGAAAATTTGTGTAGTAACTGATGATAACGCTGGTTTCTCTAAACAAGAAATTAACGAACTTGGCATATATGTTGTAAGGATGCCTATTTTAATTGATGAAGATACTTATTTTGAAAATATATCTATTGATGAAAAAACGTTTTATCAAAAGATGGCTGATAATGCAGATATTAAAACAAGCCAACCAGCTCCAGGTGAAATTATGGAATTGTGGGATAATTTGCTAAAAACATATGATGCTATTTTGCATATCCCTATGTCTAGTGGTTTAAGTGAAGAATGTAACACCGCAAAAGTACTTGCTCAAAATTATGAAGGCAAAGTGTTTGTTGTCGACAATCATAGAATTAGTGTAACTTTAAAAGCTGCAGTTAGAGATGCTTTAAAACTTATTAAAGAAGGAAAAGATCCTGAATATATTCGGGAATATTTAACTAAAGATGGCTTAAATTCAACTATATATATTATGGTCGATACTTTAAAGTATCTTAAAAAAGGTGGAAGAATTACTCCAGCCGCAGCTTTAATAGGTGGCGCATTACACTTAAAACCAGTTTTAACCCTTTTAGGTCAAAAACTAGATGCATTTAAAAAAGCCATTGGAACAAAAAAGGCTAAACTCATTATGATTGATGCCATAAAAAACGACTTGGCAACTAAATTTAAAGACTATAAAAAGGAAGATTTGATATTTTCAATGGCATACACATATGATTTTGATGAAGCTATTCAATTTAAAAAAGAGTTTGCTGAAGCAATTGGAATTGATGAAAAACAAATAGAAATGAATCCACTTTCTTTAAGTGTTGCAACACATATTGGTCCAGGTGCGTTGGCTGTTACAGTTTCTAACCATTTAAAATGGAATTAAACGCATAATCAGTTTGTTATTAGTGCTATATTAGTAGATTATTAGTATTTAATTAGTATTTAACAAAATTGTTAAAGGCGTAGATGACCCCACCGTCATCTACGTTTTTTGTTATGAATTTAGCAACATCTTTACATTCTTTTGTTGCATTGCCCATAGCAATCCCATTATATTCTTTAATCATTTCTACATCATTTCCAGAATCACCAAAAGTATAAATATCTTCATAATTAAGAGAAAGGTATTCCTTTAAAAAAGCCACTCCTTCACTTTTATCTGTATTTTTATTGATAAATTCAATGAAGATTGAACTAGTTCTTAATACTTTAAAATTAGTTTTCTCCTCTTTTGTTATGTACTTTTCGCACTCCAATGAAAATTCTTTAGTTGTGGCAATCATAAATTTCAAAATTGGATAATTCAAATCAAAGTCTCTCCCAGTTAAGTTAATCATCTTATAATTCCCATTATAATAACTCTCACTTTCAATAAATTTATCAAGTTTTAAATACCCGATACCCTCAGACAAATAAACATATATATTTGTATGCTCATGATTAAATATATTTTTATGGTTATCAATAAATTTATAATAGTCGCCTAGTTCTATAGTTTCGCTAAAGAGTACATTGCCATCTATATCTCTGACTTCTGCTCCATTAGCACAAATACAAAACTTATGTCCGTCTTCCAAAAAATTAAAATATTTTTTTATACCTGTAAATGGACGCCCACTAGCAATTGCGATTGCATCTCCGTTTCTTAAAATTCTATTCAGCAAAATAATGGTTTCTTCTTTTAAAATTTGATCTCTCCCCACTAATGTACCATCTACATCAAATACAAATAATTTCATACAAAAATTATAGTTAAATGTAATTTAACGTTCAAGGTAAGTTGTTTTTGCTATTTCATAAATAATGTATAATAAAATCCTATGTCAGATAGAGGGATGAAAAAATGGTTACCATTCTCTAGTCTTGTTGAACAAGCTTCTTACTTGGACAAAATGCTTTACGAGAAATATAAGGTTGAAAAGCCAAGAATAAGTGTCGAACAAGCAAGAAAAATCGATCGCATATTAAAAGAATATGATGGATCTCTTTTGACCATGAAAATATATGTTGATGGTTATTTATATACTTATAAAGGCATAATAGAAAAAATAGATGCCTCTAAGAAAATAATTTTTCTTAAAGACATCTATTTACCTATTAAAAATATAATTGATATAGACGACCCAGATCCATTTGGCGATATTTTATAAAGTTGAGTCCTTTTTTAAGAAAATTGGGAAAGTAAAATATAAACAGCCCATCATTATGCTTTCTACTCCACTTAAAATTAATGAAACAGCATTTAGAATTGTCGCAAGATATAATTCGCCAGTGAATAAACTTTGTGCACCTAATGTAATATAAAGTCCAGCTACAACGCAGTTAATAATTAAAATTAATCCGCCTATAATCGTAAGATAAGTAAGATTTCTTTTTCCTATGTTTTTATTGTTTCTTGCCAAAAATATAAAGTATAGGATTCCTAAAACAGCAACCGATAATAATGTTGAAGCAAGAGCGATAACTACTCCATTAAAAATCATATTTAGCAAAAAGTAATTTATTGCAGGCAAAACATAATCAAATATTGTAATTATAAGCAAATTATAATTAACAATCCCAAGATTATTTTGTTGCTTAGCATTGATAAAACTCTTAGTTAAATATAAATAGAAAGCACAATTAATTATCGTAATAACTAATTCATAAATAGCACTATCGAAACTTGCTCCACTAGCTGCAAATGTTCCTAAATCTAATAAATTGATTAATACAGCTACTCCACAAGCAATCGAGCCAAATGTTGCTACATGGAATCTTTTAATAAACCTATTTAATTTATCAAAGAACTTTTTCACGTTAATTCTCCTTTTTAATCAAAAATTCAACTTCATATTTTCCAATTTTATCAAGTTTATATTCCTTATGTACAGGATCAAGCCATGAATTATCTCCGCCACATCCTCTTTGCTTACTGCAAATATCTATATAAGTATATTTAGATTTTGGTAATTCATCACTATGTGTTGCATTATCAATTTCAAAGGCACTATATGGTAAGCATTTAAAACTAAACGAACTATTTGTAGAATAAATTCCAAGTACAACATTATTTTGTCCGTGTATTCTTAAATATCTTGTAAACATATGGTTACCACATTCTTGAGGATATATATAATCAATGTATTCATCTTTAGGATTAGACATATAAACACCAATTTTTGTTCCCTTGTATCTATCTGGATAAGTATCCTCTTTCCCTAAACCATAATATTCAAAATTATTAATTAGGTAAGGCACTTTTAATGAAACACCAAATTGATTAAATTCAGCATCAAACAGATGTTTATTGTATCGTGCTTTAACTTTTATATCACCCGAATTAAATACTTCATACTCAAAAATAATTTTATGCAGTCTTGGCAAATCAGCAATGTAGTATTTATATCTAATTTTAATAGATTGCCCATTATATTTTGAGACCTTTATAGAAGACTTTAAAGGTAAGAAAATTTGATTTTTGCTATATCCATAATATCTAGAAGACAATTGCCTATAAATATTTGTTTCATTAGCGCTTATTGGTCTAAACAAAGTAAGCATTGGGTAATCTTTAATAAACTCTGTACCTTTGATTTTTAATGAAACAAGTCCACCATTATAGTTATTAAAACCATTAAATAAATAAGTGAAATCTTCACCAATAATTCCTAAATTATAATTTGTTTTAACAATTTTTAACTTTTTATCTACTTTAGTTTCTCTTGCTCCTAGTCCTTCTAAATAATTAAAGTTTATCAAGCAATCATAAAATCCTACTTCCGCATCTTTTAAAGCAAAAGTCGTATCATCTTTATAATGATAAGTAATTCTAATTACAACTTCTTTTTGGCCATTAAATGGTATTTGAGTTGTGTCGATATCATAGTAATTGGATGGTAAAATACTTGTTTCAAATCTATTTTCGTTTATTACTCTACCATTTTCGATTACTGAGACTTTGAAATAATATCTTGATGTATCAATAAACAAATTATTATTTGTTATTCTAATTATGTGGTCAATTTTTTCAAAACTTAAGTCTTGGTAGAAATACTTCGCAACTTTTAACTTAGGGGTTTCTTTCCTATTCGATAAAAGAAGCCCATTAGCAACAAATGCGCCATCATTAGGTCTATCTAAATAATCTCCACCATAGTTAAAAGTTTCATTTTTTGAATCATATATCCCTTGGTCAACAAAATCCCAAATAAACCCACCTTGGAACGATTTAAACTCTCTTAAAAGACTATAATAATCATCGAAGTTTCCACATGAATTTCCCATTGCATGCTCATATTCACATAAAATAAACGGTTTTACTCCATCTCTATATTTGTTAAAATGCTTTCTTATTGAATCAGGTGTACTATACATTTCGCTAGTTACATCACTAATTCCTAAATATTTTTTGTCTTGGAAACACCCTTCATAATGAACAAGTCTGGTGTTATCCAAGGACTTTAGCATCTTATAGCTTTGTTCTAAAACCTTTCCGCCATAAGATTCATTTCCTAAGCTCCAAAAAAGGATACATGGGTGATTTTTATCTCTTTCGTACATACTACGAGTTTTAGCTAAAATAAAATCTAAAAATTCTTCATGATTGCTAGGCAAGATATTTTTATATTTTGGTTTATGAAAAGGATCAATAGATAACCAGGTACCATGCGTTTCTATTGGGGCTTCATCGATAACATAAATTCCATATTTATCACATAATTCATAAAATTCTGTTCTATTAGGATAATGAGATGTTCTAATGGCATTAAAGTTATTTGCTTTTAATAGTTTAATATCTGACTCAATCAAATCTTTTGAAAGTACTCTTCCAGAATAAGCACAAAATTCATGTCTATTAACACCTTTAAGAATTAATCTTTTTCCATTTAAGAGCATTACACCCTTTTCAATTTTAAAATTTCTGAAACCAAAATAATGACTTGTATATTCTATTTCTTTATCGTTTTTTACTATTGATAACTCTAAACGATACAAATTTGGAGTTTCTGCGCTCCAAGGGAAAACATTTGATAGCTCTTCGTTTAAAGTAAATTCATTAGAAGTTAAAATAACATCCTTAGAAAAAATAATTTCATTATTTAGTGAAAGTCTATAGAAAAGTTTAGAAAACGACACGTCCCCTTCTATCGAAACTTTTACATTTAATAAGCCTGTAACATTGTCTTCAGCTAACACACTCTTGTTATCAATATCGAATATGTGAGTATATGGATTAATAATTAATTTAACATCTCTAAAAATACCACCAAATCTCCACATATCTTGATCTAAAAACCAACTACCTTTGGAATATTTAAAGACCATTAAAGCAATTCTATTCACACCTTTTACTAAATAATTGGTAATATCAAACTCTGTATTAACAAAATTCTTTTCGCTATATCCAACAAATTCACCATTAATAAAAGCATATAAAGCTGTGTCAAATCCTTCTATACGAAGGACCATTTTATTTGAAACGCCTTCAGCTAGTTCAATATCTTTAAAATAAATTCCAACAGGATTATTTATCGGTGCATGACCCAATTTGACTTCTTCTAAGCCATCCCATGGATATTGAGTATTAACATATTGAGGATTTAAATATCCACCAAACTCAAAATGCATAGGAACATCAAAATCGTTCAAAGAGTCAATATTAAAATTTGGATTCAGATAATTAAATATCTCATTATTAAAACGATTTAAGAAAATGAATTTCCACTTTCCACTTAAAAGAACTTCATTGCTTTTTCCATTAATAAAAACTTTGTGATCGGAATGATCGTTAATTGTATTGACTGCGTTGATTGATGAATTATCAACATAAGTTAAATCGATTGTATCCATATTAAAATATTTTATCGCGCTTCTCGTTGTTTTTCATTTTAATTTTTTCATAAATAGTCTTTTCAAGACTGTTTACTGCTTTTAAAACAAATAACATCGCTTTCCCTTCGTCAAGAGGTGCGCTAATATTCAATCCAACATTCATGTAAAAATCACCTTTAATAATGGTATTAGTTAAAGAATTAAAATAGTATAAATCAGGATCTAGTCCATATAATTTAATATATCTAGAATAAGTAGGCTCTCTTCTAAAATTAAAGTGGAAAACAAGGGCCTCTTTCTTATTTTTACTTACTGTCATCCAAGCAGCATAATTACTATTTACAGGTGATTTTAAAGCATAATAATCGCCCTCTGTAACAACATGATGCCATTCCTTAATTAATTTATTTATACCTATAATTTGATTTTTATCTTCTTCTGACAATTTGATAGGATCTAATTCATATCCAAAAGTTCCAAATGCCGCTATTATCGCTTTGTCTTGATAAGTTAAAAATGGTCTTGCGCTAACATGCGCTCCTATACAAGAAAGTGGATAAAATATATTTGTTGAATATTGTATATCCACTCTTGCAGTTGGGTCTGTTTCATCGCTAGCCCAAATTTGAGAAGAATAATATAACATGCCAAGATCAAATCTTCCTCCACCACTAGCGCATGTCTCTAATAAAACGTTTGGAAAATCAGTTATAAACCTATTTAATAAATCATAAGTTCCAAGGATGAATCTATGATATATCTCTCCTTCATTATTTTCTCCGACATATAAAGAACCAATTTCTGAAAGATATCTATTAAAATCCCATTTACAATAATCAATTGGATATTTTTTGAAAATTTCCTTTATTTCGCTATAAATGTAATCAACAACTTTTGGATTTGTTAAATCAAGAACTAATTGATGTCTAAATAATGTAGGTTTTATATTTCTCTTATACAAAGCAAATTCAGGATGTTCAGAAAAAAGTTTTGAGTTCGGAGAAATCATTTCAGGTTCAACCCAAAGCCCAAATTTCATATTTTTTTCATGAGCATATGTAATTACTTTTTCTAAATCAATCTTGTCCTTATTAATTTGCCAATCTCCAAGAGAAGATGAATCACTATCTCTATTGCCAAACCACCCATCATCTAGAACAACCATTTCAATGCCCAAAGAATTAGCTTCATCAATTAATTTAATTATTTTTTCAGTATCAAAATCAAAATAGTATGCTTCCCATGAATTAATTAAAATTGGTCTTTCCTTAAACGCAAAAGTTTTAGGCAATATATATTGTCTAATAAAATCATGTAAGACATTTGTAACACCATTGATGCCTTTATCGCTAAAGGCAAGAACGCACTCAGGAGAATTAAAACACTGATTGTATCTTAATGTAAATGAAAAGTTCTCTTCATTAATTCCGGCAATAACTCTAGTTTGATTAAATTCATCTGCTGAAACCTCAAAAGAAAAGTTCCCACTATAGATTAATTCAAATCCATAGGCATTTCCATTAAATAAGTTTGTATCTTTTTCTTTAATTATAATGGCTGGATTATGATAAAAGCCTCTACCGCCATGATTATCAGAAATTATTTGCTTTGAATGACTAATTTTAGAAACTTCAAGTTGTCTATCTTTGCTCCATGTTCCATATGTTGAAATTAACTCATAGTCACCATAAATTAAATCTAGTTCTGTGGAAGCTAATTTTAATAAAGTAATATCTTGTTTTTCCTTATTTATAATCTTTGAGTTCCTAATCAAAATATTTAAATTATTAAAAATTGAATAATATAAAATTAAATAAACTTCACTTCTTACATCTTTTAAAGTAATTTCAAGTGTTTCAACCTCTTTGCAATTTTGTATTTTAGCATGTGGCAAATATTTAATTGGCTCTTTCCCTTGAATAATCTTATGACTAACATATCTAAAATCAGTTAATAAGGAGGAGTCGACATTTTTAATAATCGCGAATGAACCTCGTTTATCTGCAGTATTAAAAGTAGCACATTCAAAATTAGCACCTTGCAAAGAAAAATAATAACTCTCATCACATACTTCTTTATTATTATCTAGGTATGCATAGCGTTCTGCGTATCTTTCAGTAAGTCTTTCAATATCGACATTTTGTAAATACTTACCTGAATAAAGATGAATTAGATAATTTAACTTATTGATATAAAAATAATATGAAAAATTCGCATTATAAAGATGAAATAATCTTCGTTTAGTGTCAAATGTAATCATTATAAAACCTCAAAAATCCCCGCAAAATAAGGGTCTAAATATTTAAAATCGTTTATTTTGTAATTAGAAATTAATAACTTTATATCCAAAGGTGTATTAAATTTAATCTTTTTAGGAGAGAAATTTAAAACAATCATATAGCATTTATTTTTGTATCTTCTATAGAAATAATTTAAAGAATTGGATGCTTTCCCTTCTAAAAAATCTCCAAACTTCAATACATCACTCTCATTTCTAAATTTAATAACTTTTTTATAAAAGTTTAATATTGAATTCTCATCATTCTCTTCTTTAGCAACATTTATCTCTTTGTATAATTCATTAACTTTAAGCCATGTAATATTACCATCATTAAAGCCACCATTTTGATTGCTATTCCGTTGCATTGGAGCTCTTGCGTGATCTCTATTTATTGTTTCGTTTACAAGCTTCCGTGCTTTTTTATCAGAAATTCTTAGTATTTTTTTAATAGTTGTAAATGTCATTTTTGCAGCTATATCATTAGTTTCGTTAATAGAAATTTCTTTATAATTTAAAGAACCAATTTCTTCGCCTTGATAGATAAATGGTGTTCCTTTTAAACTTAATAAAAGTGTCGCTAATAATTTTGCACTTTCGTTATAATATTTATCAACATTTCCGTAACGATTAACACTTCTTAATTGATCGTGATTTTCTAAATAATTAGCAATATAAGGAACTTCTAATTGCCGTTTAAACAAAGCGGAAACAAGTTTTTTTGCACTAAATTTATGTCTAAAAATTGGTAAAATCTTTGATTTATCCGCATAAATATGGTCGAATTCAAAGAACATATCTAAACAATTCTCATTTATAAGCCTAGTCCCAATCTTTGGTGTGATTGCTCCTGTTTCACCGACTAAAAAAGTATCATAATGACTTAAAACATCATTTCTAAAACGTTTCAGGACATTAAACATTCCTTCCTGATTTTGATAAAACTTTGTGCCCTTATTATAAAGCTTTAGTGGATTATCATTTTCTAAAGAAGTTTTGTAGATACTATTAATTACATCGCATCTAAAACCATATACACCTTTATCTAACCAAAATTTTATAATTCCTTCCACTTCTAAAATTACATTTTCATTATGGTAGTTTAAATCTGCCTGAGTATCACAAAACAGACGTAAAAAATATTTATTACTATTTTCGATTTTTTCCCAAGCACTTCCAGTGAAAGCACTGTCCCAATTGTTTGGGGCTTTATTGCCTTTTCCTTCTTTAATTATATAATAATCTTGATATTTTGGATTACCTTTAATTGCTTCTTTAAACCATTCGCATTTTGTTGAAGTATGATTAATTACTAAATCCATTACAATCAAAATATCCCTTTTTTTGGCTTCAACTATCAAATTATCAAAGTCTTCCATCGTTCCAAAACGAGGATTGATTTTGTAATAATTGCTTATATCGTATCCCATATCATCCATTGGTGATTCATAAACGGGTGATAACCACAAAATTCCAACACCTAAATCTTTTAAATAATCTAATTTAGAAATAATTCCATTTATATCACCCCATCCATCGTTATTTGAATCCTTAAATGAGGCAGGATATATTTGATAAATAACTCTTTCTTTAAATGCTTTTGCCATTTTTTTGATTTCTTTCTTTTATTTTCTCTACCATTAAAGCATGATTTTCTTCGTTTATTTTATAAGTGAAACGTGTAACTAAATAGCAAGCTAATATCAATAACATCGGAACAATAGTAAAACCAACTTGGTACACTACTCTCTTCCATAATTCAACATTAGCAGCTCCAGTAATTGCATCAGCTAAACCACTAACATAATTTCCAACTTCAGTTGCATTATCTCCAAACATATTAATTGCTTCTGCTTCGTATCCACTAATTTGATTAGAAATAGATAATAGTCCGCCTGCAATTAATGCACCATATAAAACTAATTGTTGAATCGAACTTCCTAATTTAGCTGTAAAAGCTCTTAAAGAGAACACTGCTGACTCTCTTCTTTCGTTAAATTTATATTCATTATATTCAATAGAATCTTGAATATTAATATAAAGAATTAATGAAATAATTGTTTGACAAAAGAAAACTATAAATCCAAATATACACATCAAAGGATAGTAGGTTAAAGGATCTAAGAATACATAAGCAAATAATACTAAATAACAAGTTATTGCAACCCATGATGTAACTGTAAAAATAGTCATCCTATGTAATTTAAATTTATTAGTTAAAATTGGATAAACGGCTTGTCCAAGTAATGTTGCAACAGCGAAAATAACGGTAAATATAAATTGATATGTCCCGGCTGCTGAATAGCCAAAATTGAAATAAAAATAATTAAGTCCTAATGAAACTAAAATTGAAGAACCTGTGTAATAAAGTAAGATACTAATTATTGAACTTCTTACTTGATCATTTTTTCCTAAGACAGTAAAAATTTCTCTAAACTTCATCTTCTCACTGTCTTGAACATTCTCCTCCGTTTCTTTCTTTTCTTTCATAAAAATAACTAAGATGAGTTGAGAAATTAAGTAAAGAAGAGAGGCAATCAATGCGAAATATTTATATGAAATAGTATAGCCAAAGCTACTTGATAATAATGGAACTATACCTCCTGCAGCAAAACTACCTATAGAAACAAACACTGATAATAAAGTAGTTAAATTAGCTCTTACTTTTTCTTTATTAGACAAAGAAGGCAAAACACTCCAGAAAGCAATGTCATTAATTGTATAAGTTAAATCCCAAAAGAAATAGAAAACAGCAAAGCAGGCAACATATGCCCAGCCATGAACAGGCAACCAAAACATTAAAATAGTAACAATACTACTTAAAATTGCACCTATTCCAATCCAAGGACGATATTTTCCAAACTTTCTAAATTTGCATTTTTCAATAACAAAGCCCATTATAGGATCATTAAATCCATCCCAAATTCTTAAAATAATGATGATTATAGTTATTGTAGTATACATAGCCAAGTAATTTTCATTTTGCCCAATACCACAATATTGAGCAAACATAAGCAAAAACATGGATACAAACTGATAAACTAAATCCCTAAACATTCCACTTGAACAATAAAGCCACTTGGTCGCTTTTGGAACATCATCACCAGTAAAAGTACGATTGTAATTCATAAATTATCTCCTAAAATTAAAATTTATAAGATAATTATATCGCTATACAATATCTCTTTGCATTAATTTCAACGATTATAAGGTATATTTTAATTTAATCCGTAATTATACAATTTAATTTAACATCATCATTAGTTATATCATCTATAGAATTCTCAATTTTTTGCTCTTTATAAGCAAGTCCAATTCTAAACGCGCTCATATTCAATTTAAAATATCGATCATAATAACCTTTTCCATACCCTACTCTATATAATTTTTCATCGAACGCTATAAGCGGAACGATAAAACACTCTATAGACTTCGGATTTATTAAATTTGATTTAATGGATTTTGGTTCCATAAGATTGAACTTTCCTTTTACAAGCTCATCTATTGAAACAATTTTATAAAACTCCATTTCTTTGTCGTTAATTACCTTTGGAAGACATACTAAAATATTATGTTTAAAGGCATAATTAATTAATTCGATTGTATCAACTTCCTCTTTGATAGGAAAATAAATGCCAATTATTTTTGCTTCATTAAATTCTTTTATTTTTTTCACTCTTTCACAAATAATATGTGACTTTTCTTTTTGATTTTTAATAGAACTTCTTTTATTTAGCATTAGTTTTCTTATTACATTCTTATTCATATATTAATAATAGACTATTTTTCCAAAAAAATATTTTTTTATCTAGATTTTGCAAAAAACTCCACACAAAAAAGTATTTTTTTAAAAAATTATTTTTTTGATATAGGTTTCCCGCCTCCTACCGAGATATAGATAAGAGGCGAGCAGCACAAAAAGATTAACTAATCATACTGGAAATTTGAAGAGCACTACTCACTCCAACGGACAATTCGTAAACTTTCGTCTACCTAACTACGCCTTATTTATAAAAATAAATAATATTGTCATTCCTGCTATCTGTCTATCTATTAGCACTATAGCAGTTAAACCCATGCTTGTCGACTCTGAGAATTCATTCACGTGCCTAACGACTAGAAATTTCATGATAGGGCGTGAGCGAATAGCGCTTGGTCTCCTTTCACTAGTACAACAACTTATATTTTGATTTTTTTCCATAAAAAAGAACTATCCCGAAGAATAGTTCTTAATTAATAGATTTTTGTACTTATTTTGTGAATCTGTATTTTTTGAAAGCGTGTAATCCTTCAAATACAGCTTCATCACCTAATTCATCTTCGATTCTAAGTAATTGGTTATATTTTGCCATTCTATCAGTTCTTGAAGCAGAACCGGTTTTAATTTGTCCAGCATTAACTGCAACACTTAAATCAGCAATTGTTGTATCTTCTGTTTCACCAGATCTATGGCTAACCATACAAGTATATCCGTTTGTTTGAGCCATTCTGATTGCATTAAGAGTTTCTGTTAAAGTACCAATTTGGTTAACTTTAATTAAGATTGAATTAGCAACACCTGAGGTAATACCTTTCTTTAAGAACTCAATATTTGTAACGAATAAATCGTCACCAACTAATTGAATCTTATCACCTAATTCAGCTGTAAGTTTCTTCCAACCTTCCCAATCGTTTTCTGCTAAGCCATCTTCGATTGTAATAATTGGATATTTAGCAACCATTTCTTTGAACCAAGCAATCATTTCATCTGCTGTCTTAGTTCCTTGTCCACTCTTCTTAAGGTTGTATACTTTCTTTTCTGCATCATAGAATTCACTTGAAGCAACATCCATACCTAAGAAAATTTGTTTTCCTGGAACATATCCTGCTTTTTCAATAGCTTTCATGATAAGTTCTAATGGTTCTGTATTTCCTTCTTTACAACTTGGAGCGAAACCACCTTCATCGCCAACACCAGTTTCATAACCTTTTTCTTTTAAAACTGATTTTAAAGCATGAAATGTTTCAACGCCTGCTCTTAAAGCTTCATGGAATGTATCAAATCCTGCTGGAATGATAAAGAATTCTTGGAAATCAACTGTTGAATCTGCGTGAGCACCACCATTAACAACGTTCATCATTGGAGTAGGTAAAACTTTTGCGTTAACTCCACCAAGATATTTATAAAGTGGCATACCATATGATTCAGCTGCTGCTCTAGCACATGCTAAAGAGACACCTAAAATAGCATTAGCACCTAAATTTTTCTTAAATGGTGTTCCATCAAGTCTTAACATAGCGTTATCAATGCCAACTTGGTCATCAGCGTACATACCAATGATTTCTGGAGCAATTTTATTGTTAACGTTGTCAACTGCTTTTAAAACGCCTTTACCTAAATATCTTTTCTTGTCACCATCTCTTAATTCAAGAGCTTCATTTTCGCCTGTAGAAGCACCACTTGGAACAATAGCTCTACCAACAGTTCCGTCATCGAGAGTAACTTCAACTTCAACGGTAGGATTTCCACGGGAATCTAATACTTCACGTGCGTAAACATCAATAATTTCTAACATTTTTTTAAATCTCCTTTAAAGACGATAATATTATATATTAAATAAAAATAGCATTAAAGTTTTTTGAGATTTCTACTCACTCTTTTTTGCTAAATTATCGTTTTCCTAACTAAAAAATTATAATCGGTCTCTTGTGATAAATAACGAATGCTTTTAAATCCATTATTATTAAAATACAAAATATCCTTTGCGTTCACATAAGCCTCAATCTTATCTAATTTTAAGGTTTTGGCTGTATCAATTGCTTTTTTTAATAAATTATTTAAATTACCGAGATCTTTATCATCAGTACTCAAATTAACAATAAGCCCCTCTTTAGCTATAGCAGCCACCCCTTCAATCTTATTGTCTTTATCTACCTCAAGATAAACAAAAACATCACCTTTAATTTTTTTCTTGCCTTGAGTTAAAAATTTAAATTCATTACCCAAAATAAAGTTTTTGCCTTTAGCCACACAAAAAGAACTATTTATAAATTTAAACAGTTCTTCTTTATAGGTGTCATTATATTGAATTATTTTACTCATATTAATCTAATTTTATATAAACAGGGGAATATGTCTTTC
The DNA here is from genome assembly GCA_949299335.1 of uncultured bacterium. GTDB lineage: Bacteria > Bacillota_I > Bacilli_A > RFN20 > CAG-826 > Onthovivens. Next base: position 26,743 of record CASGAD010000003.1, read on the forward strand.
TCATCTCATCATCATTAAATTTCTTTAAATACATTGGTTCGTATTTTCTATAATTAATCATTGTATTACTCATTAATCTAATTGATGTGAAAGACAAAACATTTAATAAAAATGCTCCAAACAATAAATCGTAGTTTTTAAAATATTCCCAAAATGACCTTGTATACTCCATGTTTAGTAGTTTAACAATATCTTGGTGGAAGAAATCTCCAAGAATCAAAATCGCGCTAAAAACAACAGTTAAGAAAGAAGCAATAAAAACTAAAATCATTAAAAATCTGATAAATCTTTTAAATTTAAAGGTTTTTTTCTTAGGAACATATGTTTTTAATGTTAAATTTTTATCAAAATATTGTTCACCTTTTGCATAACTAGTAAATGGATCTACATACATTGAAATTGGTTTATTAGATACAAGTATTCTTTCTCTATTATCATTTACGTTTAAAACATAACTATTTGTATTATCTAAATATAAGTTCCTGGCTTCCATATTTTTAATTCTCTTAAGGAGATTTAAATGTAAGCTAATCATTATTATCATTACAACAAGAAAAACTGCGAACATTACGCATAAAACTATTAAATTTTGTATAGTAAAAATCTTCATAACTAAATTATAAACTATTTTAATAGTTTTTCGAGACATAAATCTAAATTTTAACCTAATTAAAAGTCGATAAGCATTTTAACTTACCGACTTTTATAACTAAATAACTTTAATTACTTAATGTCTAGAACCTTCTTTAATGAAGTATATGCCTTATCGCATCTTTCTTCAGCCACTTCTAATGACTTATCAACCATTTCTACATAGAATTTACATTTTGGTTCAGTTCCACTAGGTCTAACTGAAATATTGCTACCATCTACAAATATAAATTTGATTAAGTCCCCTACTGGTAAGTTTGGAATCTTTTCAACTTCATTTGTTTCCAAATTTGTTCTTGTTAATTTGAAGTAATTTTCAACGTATTTAACCTTATTACCATCAAGTTCAGTTATTGGATGTTCTTCTAATTCGTCCATAATCTTTTTCATTTCTTCTTGGCCTTCAGATCCTTTGAAGTAAATATTATAAAGTTTAGACTTATAATTTCCGTATGTCTTACCTAAATTTCTATAAGCTTCGTCAAGGGTAATACCTTTTAATTTGTAGAATAAAGCCATTTCACAATAGAGTAATATAGCTTGAATGCCGTCTTTATCTCTAACAAAATCTTTGATTAAGCAGCCATAACTTTCTTCATATCCAAAAAGGAAACTTGGACCACCATTAACTTCATAATAGTGGATTCTATCCCCAATATATTTAAATCCTGTTAAAAATGCCTCGATTTTAACATTATAGTGATGACAAATTGCTGCTCCTAAAGAAGAAGAAACAACCGTGTTATAAACTACACTATTGTTTAAGTTTTCACATTTTTTCAATTTTTCTGAAATAATGTAATCTAATAAAATAGCTGCACTTTCGTTTCCAGTAAGTAGAACATATTCACCTTGTCTATTTTTGCAAGCCAAACCAACTCTATCTCCATCTGGATCTGTCATACAAATAAGGTCAGCATCAATACTTTTTGCTAATTTAATAGGTTCGATGTAAGAATCTTTATTTTCAGGATTAGGAGATAATGTTCCACTAAAAGCTGGGTCAGGATTACACTGAGATAATACTGGGTGAACATCATATCCACAATCTTTAAATACTCTCATAGCATTTACATAGCTAGTTCCATGATTTGGAGTATATACAATCTTAAAATTCTTTTTATTTAAATCAGGATTAATTTGAACTTGTTTACAAAGTTCAACATAAGTATCATCAACATCTTTCCCTAGTATTTCGTTTTTACCTACAACTTTACCAGCAGGAACTTGAAGAGTTAGTTCATCCCCCAATGTTGTAATAATGTCGATCAAATCTTTAATTTTCGATGGGACTAATTGGCAACCTTCCTCATCATAAACCTTAAATCCATTATCTTCTTTAGGGTTATGACTTGCAGTAATCATAATTCCACCGCTGCATTTTTTATATCTTACTGCATAAGAAAGTTCTGGTGTAGGTCGTAAAGAATCAAAAATATAAGTATTAATTCCCATCTTATTAAGAATATCTGCACATTCTAAAGTAAATTCTCTACTCATATAACGATTATCATGACTAATCGCACAACTTTGTGGTGCTTTATAATGTTTTAATAAATAAAGTCCGAAACCAACACAAGCTTTCTTAATTGTATAAATATTCATTCTATTTGTTCCAGGTCCAAGAACTCCTCTCATGCCTGCGGTACCAAATTGAATATTTTTAAAGAACGCATCATCAATTTCATTATCGCTCATCTTTTTTAGTAGTGCTTTATCCTCATCACTAATAACTGGAGAATTTAACCATCTATTATAATTTTCTAACGTAAATTTATCCATACTATGCTCCTTAAACATTAATTAAATTATATAAAATTGAAAAAACATAATATATAAAAATATAGTGCTTTTTATTAAAAATTTAGAATTATTTAGTAGCCTCCAAACCTAATGACTTTAATATTTCCTCATCTTTTGGAAATAAATTTGCAACATATGTTTTATTAGACAAATATGAAAGTATACCACTTACATCAATAAACTGAACTTTATAGGCATGTAAAAATTGATAATGATAATTAAACTTTTCATCAAAAATCTTGTTTAAAGAAAAATCACCATATTTTTGATCACCAACTATTGGATGACCGATATAAGAAAAGTGAACTCTTAATTGGTGCGTTCTACCAGTTATTAAATCAGCTTCAACTAAAGAATATGAATAATTACAAGTTAATAACTTATATTTTGTTATTGCTCTTTTCGCTCCCCTATCTACACTTCCAACTTTAACAAACCCTGTGTCTGAATCTTTAATTAATGGGGCTTCTATCGTTCCTTTTTCATCAGTTTTCCCTTTTAAAAGCGCTAAATAACTTTTTTTAATATTTTCATGTGTTTTAAATAAATCCATTAGTATTTGACTTGATTCAACATTTTTAGCATATATTACAAGTCCACTAGTATTTCTATCAAGTCGATGACATGGCGATGGCACAAAGCCTTCACCATCAGGAATATACTCACCCTTCTTATATAAATAAGATAACACCATATTTGAAAGTGTTATCCTTTTTTCGCTTTCATCACCATGGATTAAAAGCCCTTTTGGTTTATTCACTATTAAAATATTTTTATCTTCATAAACAATTTGAAAAGTAGCTTTAATATCTTCAATTTTTTTAGGCTTATTAAATTCAGAAAGCTGTTCATCCGTAACATAAATACGCAAAACATCATTATTTTGCAAAATATAGTTTTCCTTGACCCAGTGACCATTAATCTTTATATCTTTTTTTCTAAAAAGTTTATAAATAAAGCTTAATGGTGCTTCATTAAGAAATTTGCGTACAAATTTATCTATTCTTTGATTGCAATTTTCACCAGTTATTTTAATTTCTTTCATACTTAAATCTATATTTCCCTAAATCAACTTTATAATTTAATACTTCTATGCCCTCTTCTTCAAGAAGTTTCCTTTGCCCTTCTTTTCCACCAAAAGCATAATTATTTGCTAACATCCCTTCATTATTAACAACCTTATAACAAGGGTATATTTTTGCGTTTTCATTTTTATGTAATGCATTTCCAACGGCTCTATAAGCTTTTGGCTTATTTAAAATAATTGCAATATCTTTATAAGTTAAGACTTTACCTTTTGGAATTAAAAGCAATACATTTAAAACATCATCTTTAAACATATTTCGATTATATCATAACTTAAAAAAATAATGACATACTCTACTTTTTTTGTTAATATACTTAGGCACGGAGAAATACCCAAGTGGCTGAAGGGGTGGGCTTGGAAAGCTCATAGTCCTGTAAAAGGGAGCGGGGGTTCAAATCCCCCTTTCTCCGCCATTCAAAAAATAAAGATCGGCACATTTAGATGTGTCTTTTTTATTGCTTTAAATTTAATTGAACTCATAGACATTTCCTTTACGATTTCGTTTATTAAAGCATAAATAAGCTATTAATGTATTATCATTAACTTATTTAACTTGCTTTATAGATTCTTTTTGATTGAACACATTATTTTTATATAACTAAAAAAGCCTCGATAATATCGAGACTTTTTTGCATATATAATCTTTTAATTATTTTTGGTCGTTAGCACTTGTTGTTCCTGTGAAATCAACAACAATTCCTTGATTTTGAGCTTCTTGCATTGCTTTGAGCCTTTGTTCTCTTCTAGCTTCTTTTTCTTTTTCACGATCTTCGTTTCTACTTGATGAAGATAATGATAAAGCGCAAACCAAAGTGCCTAAAACAAATGTAATAACCCCAAACCATTTAAAATCTATTCCACCTAAGACACTTTTCATGCTTGTATTTACAGGCTCGAAAATATCATAACCTAAATCAGCATAATCGGTAATTAAACCAATAATTAAAAAAACTAATGCATTTAATGCGATCAAAATGCCAATAATTAGCCAAACCAATTCTTTAGTTGTAAAACTTTTTGGTCTGCTAGTTTTTTTATTTGCTGAAAATTCTTTTGGTGTTTTAACTTTAGTCATTAGTTTACCTTAAATTAAGCAGCTTTCTTTTCTTCTGCAGGAGCTTGAGATTGAGCAGCAGCTGCTTCTCTTGCTTTCTTATTATCATCAATTAATTCTTGTAACAATGGTTGATAGATTTTTTTCCAAGCATCTTCGCTATCTTGAACAAAATCACGAATCTTAATGCTTGCATCATTAAACACATCTGGGAAATTCTTTCCAGCTGGAAGTTCTCTCTTACCATTCATCATTTCTACTGAATTAAATACAGCATCTAATGCGTCTGTGTATAAATGATCTTTAGCTGTAGCGTTTTGTCTAACTGTTGCTAAGCATTTAACTAATGTATTTAAATCATTTTGAATAAAGTTGGATTGAGGAGTTGCTTCACCTTTTGATTCTCTCATGACTTTATTGAATTCTTCAAATTGACGATCGATTTCTCCGTTTAAAGTCATTAATGCAACTGCTCTATAAAATCTTTCATCTGCGTCTGTTAATGTAACGATTCTTTCATCAAGTTGGTTATTTTGACGTGCATAGTTAACATGAAGTTTAATAATTGAATTTAATTCTTCGTGTAGTGGAATAACTGATTCAAAAATTCTGACACTTTGAGCGCTATCAACTCTTAATCCATCAGCACTCTTTTTAATTACTGTAGATGTGTCGCTATAGAAATCATTTCCAAATGCTTCTAATTTTTTTCTTAATTCTTCACCTTTTTCTCCATTTTGATCTAAGAATACTTTTAATGGAGTTTGAAGCTTAATTTCATTTACAATTCCGTTTCTTTTATAATCGTAGAAGTTAACTTCGAATTTATCTTTTCTTAATGTGTATTCGAGAGTATCTCTTACTAATGAGTTATAATAGACTAAAGAAACGATTACTCTACTAATTGTGTTCATACTTAATAATATCTCCTAACTTTTAATATTTTACTATTTTTCATAAATATATCTAGATAAATATTCAAATTTATCTATTGTAAATCTCGCGTGCTTTCTAACGGTTTCGGGACTATGCCCCATGCAGAAGCTATGTTCAGGAAAAGCTTTGAACATAGAAATGTCATTTCCGCTATCTCCAACCACATAAATATCGTCTTTATTTAGGCCCTCTTTTTCAACTAAAGTCATTAAAGCTCTAGCTTTCGAACATCCTCTTGCGGTAATCTCAATTACATTATCACTCCAATTGCATTCAACATTGTCATAGATATTTCTAATAATCTTATTAGCGTTAGAAGCCTTCTCTTTCTTCTTTTTACCTAATCCGAAGAAAATCATAATCTTATATATATGCCCATTATCCAGTTCTTCTTTATACTTGTCTTCTCCCATAACTAGATCCTCGGCATATATCTTTTGGCCTTTATAATATAACTCATATCCTTTTCTTATAATCCAAGACTTATATTCTAAGTGAATAAAAAGACCTTTTTCGGTCATCAAAAAAACTCCAGGATTTTTATAAGTTTTAAAAATATCATCTATGATGCTTTTTGCTTCATCATTAGGTATAGAATTAGAAAATATGGTTTTTTTACCATCATAAATACATGCTCCATTATAAGAAATAGCTTGGCAAGTTCTACCAATCTTATTAATTACTCTTAGACAATACTTATAACTTCTTCCTGAAATTAAAATAACCTTCCCTCCATCATCAATAAAAGATTGAAGGAAAAATAGGTTTGGCTTATAAATCATTTCTTTTTTATCTTTTGGATAAAAAAGTGTTCCATCTAAATCTGTCGCGATTACTTTTCCCATTGTTCAGTCCTTACTTAAAAATTGTTAATTATGGTTAATATTATATATAAAAAAGTCACAAAAAATAATTACAATTTTAGGCTAGAGACGATGCAAAAACAATATTTTTAAAAATATTTAGTTTTTGCATCGTTTTTTACGTTATTACTTTATTTTTTATATTAAATAGATTTATATTTTTATTTTAATTCGACATTGTTATCTGCTTGTAATAAGCCATAACCACCTTCTTTTCTCTTATATACAACACTAACTTTTTCATCATCAGTATCTAAATATAAGTAGAAATCATGTCCAATGGATTCCATTTCAATAACGGCATCTTCCATTGTAATAGGTTTTAAAGAAATGGTCTTAGTTCTAACTGGGGTTGCTTCCATTTCCTTATTTTCTTCATCTTTGATTGACTCAAATACAATAGATTTACCTATTCCTTCATGTTCATAACGTCTCTTTAGTTGAGTCTTTAACTTTCTCATTTGACCAACTAACTTATCGACAGCTAAGTCAACTGCAGCGTACAAGTCATGATGCTTTACTTCTGCTCTAAAAGTGGTATCCTTTGAAAAAATAGTGACTTCTACTTTAGCTTCATCGGATGCTTTATACACTCTAACGACAACTCTAGCAAGAACATCATCATCAGCATGGAAATATTTATCCATCTTAGAAAGCTTTCTGGTAATTTGAGAAGAGATTCCTTCTGTAACAGTTATGTTTTTACCTGAAATTTGATATCTCATATTATGTCCTCCTATGTTTTATTCTTTATATTTTAATTATAAGGTATAATTTAGTTTTTTTGTAGAGAAACAAAAAGAAATTTTAAGTTTGATTTTGTTTAGTTTTTTATTAATTAATGCTAGTTAACAAAAAGCCTTTTTTACTCGAGAAGGCTTTTTTCTATTTTAATAAAGAAAATTATTTTAAAAGTTCTTTTATTTCATCAACTTTGTCTAATTTTTCCCAAGGTAAGTCTAAATCAGGTCTACCAAAATGACCATAGTTAGAAATGTCACTATATTTAAAAGAAGGATTTCTTAAACTAAATTGATGGATGATAGCACCTGGCCTACAATCAAACAATTTCCTTATAATATCTAATATCTTTTCATCACTATAATGACTTGTCTTAAATGTTGATAAAGAAATCGATAATGGTTCAGCTTTACCAATTGCATAAGATAATTGAATTTCTATTCTATCAGCAACTCCAGCTGCAACTAAATTTTTAGCTATATATCTAGCGTAATAAGCAGCACTTCTATCGACTTTAGATGGATCTTTACCACTAAAAGCTCCTCCACCATGTCTTGCACTACCACCATATGTATCAACAATAATTTTTCTTCCAGTTAATCCTGTATCACCAGCAGGTCCACCTATAACAAATTTTCCTGTAGGATTAATTAAAACATTAAAATCAGTATTTAAGCCAAATGAAAGAGCAACTTTTTCCATAATTTCTTTTTTAATATATTCTTTGAATTCGTGCTCATTATAATCTTCATCATGAGAACAACTCATTAAAATTGTCTTAATTCTTGGTGTCTTATCAGTATAGTCAATTGTAACTTGGCTCTTCATATCTGGTCTAGCGTGTTTGAATTTACCTTCTTTTCTTAAAGAGGTAGCAACTCTAACAAGTTTATGAGCAATACAAATAGGTAAAGGCATATAACCTTCACTTTCATTTGATGCATAACCAAACATAATGCCTTGATCGCCTGCACCTGTTTTTAAATAATCTTCATTTAAAACACCTTGACGAATATTACTTGATTGTGGTTTTATTAAATTTAAAATTTTAACAGTTTTATAATTAAAACCTAATTCATCTTTATCATATCCAATACGTTTAATTACATCTCTAGCAACTTCTTCATAATTAACTTTTGCGTTGGAAGTAATTTCCCCACCAATAAGTAAAAAGTCTGTAGTTGCAAAGCATTCACAAGCAACAAAACTATTTGGATCTTGTTTTAAACATTCATCTAAAATAGCATCACTAATTTGGTCACAAACTTTATCAGGATGACCTTCTGAAACACTTTCACTTGTAAATAAAATTTCTTCTTTCATATATACTCCATAAAAAAATGACTTCCCACATTGGAAAGCCATTAAATTGTCAATCCGCTTATCGTTCAGAGTGTGGGAACTCTGCTGTTAAGAAGCACTTACTATTTCTAGAGTTGCTATCACACTTTTCCACTTAACATTGTGTGATTCTTGATAAGTGTAATAAATATAAAATAAATGGTTTTAAAATACAAGGGAAATAACAACTATAATTAAAAAAGGAACTGCTTTTTAATTTCAGCTCCTTAATTTATTTTGGGTTTTTAAACAGCCCCTTTTAACTAATTGTTACTAAGAATCTCTTCAATACCTAATGCCAATTGATCAGGACAACTAGTAGGTTTTCCACCACAACGAGTTCCTTTTAGAATATCTCTAACTTTTTCTAATTTTCTACCCTTTGCTAATAACGAAACTCCTAGAGTATTTCCAGGACAACCATACTCAAATTTTACATCTTCAATAATGTGATCATCATTATATGTGATTGTAACAGATTTTGAGCATGTACCATGACATATATGCTTATAAGTTTTGCTCATTATAATTTAATAATTTCACCGTAAATTTCACCAGCACAATTGCCTGCATTACATTCATCTGTATCAATGTGCATTGCTAATGCGAATTTTGGTGAAACTCTAATAACTGTATCTCCAAAGACAATACTTCTTCCATTTGATAAAACTTTTACCCAAACAATATCACCATTATTAACTCCAAAGTTTGTTGCATCTTCTGGAGTCATATGAATGTGTCTTTTAGCAATAATACAACCTTCACTTAATTCAACTGACTTACCATTTTCAGGATTAACGATTGTAATAGGAGCACTGCCAGCAATATCTCCACTTTCTCTAATAGGAGCTTTTACTCCAAGTGTTCTTGCTTCAGTAGCGCTAACTTCAACTTGATTAAATTTTCTTACTGGTCCTAAAATTGATGCACTTAATTCACCTTTAGGTCCTTTAATAACTAGTTTCGTTGTTGATGCATATTGACCAGGTTGAGAAAGAGCTTTTTTAGATGTTAACTCAAATCCTTTACCGCATAATTCTTCTAATACTTCTTGTGTAACGTGAATGTGTCTTGCACTTGTTTCAACTAAGATTTTATTCATTTTCTTCACCTCTCTTGACCTTAATTATTCTAGCACTTTCAACTTACTAAGTTAAACAAATTGATATAATCATAATGCAATTTAATTAATTAAATGTTGCAAATAATTTTCTTATTTAACTAAAATAATAGATTTAATCATCCAATTTTATAATTGATATCAAACTACTTTTTTGATATTATAATAAGGCTCGCGCGAATGGCGGAACTGGTAGACGCGTACGTTTGAGGGGCGTATAGGATTTCCTGTGTGAGTTCGATTCTCATTTCGCGCACCAAATTAGAAGTTTAGGCTTGATACTTATATCAAGCTTTTTTTGTCCTGTTAAGCGTCTTGTTCTATAACACAATAATTTTATTTTGTAAGCGTAAAAGATATACCATTATTTTCGTTCGAACACTTGAGCCTCATAATGTATTCATAAATAAAGGAGACAATTATGGGAGTAATTACAAACACTTATCCTGAGGCTTTTAAAATTAGCTTAGTTAGACGTTA
>CASGAD010000004.1 GCA_949299335.1 uncultured bacterium
GATCCATATTTAATATTTCACCTATTTCTTTTGCGCTACTTCCTTTTGAAAGTAACCTAGATAAAGTTAACCTTTTTTGAAGATTAAACTGAATACCTTTGTTTTTTCCCATATAATATAAGCACCTCCTTTTTTTGTTTTTGGGTACTTATATAATACAAAAAGGAGGTCTGACAGACTAAAAGCCGCGTTTGCTTATGAACCTGCATTTAGTTTGTCAGTTGGCGTTTTTAAAAATTATCTATTAAAATTGTCACTAAAAGTTTGAAACATATAGATAAATTCTCTATAATTTACACATTATGAAAGGGCTTTTGATTGTTTTAAGCGGACCAAGTGGCGTTGGCAAGGGAACTATTCGCAAAGTTTTAATGAAAGATGACTCATTAAAACTATCTTATAGTGTGTCTATGACAACAAGATTGCCTAGAGCTGGAGAAGTTGACGGAGAAGATTATTTTTTCGTTACTAAAGATGAGTTTATAAAACATATTAATAATAACGACTTATTAGAATATGCTTCTTTTGTCGATAATTATTATGGTACTCCAAAAGATTATGTAGAAAAGTTACGTAATGAAGGTAGAAATGTTCTTCTAGAAATAGAAACAACTGGTGCTAGACAAGTGATGGAACAAGTAAAAAATGATGATAAGGTCGTTTCAATTTTCTTATTGCCACCAACCTTTTCTGATCTTGAAGCCAGAATTCGTGGAAGGAAAAGCGAACCTGAAAATATAATTCAAGAGCGTCTTCAAAAAGCGAAGATGGAATTAGGTTTAAAAGATCTATATAAATATAATGTTGTAAACAAAACTCCTGAACAAGCTGCAGAAGAAATTGCTGAAATCATCAAAGCCGCATCAAAATAGATGTATTTACTAAAAATTTTAGTTCAACATAAAGAGTACGCTTTAAATAGAGAATTTATTTATTGCTCAAAAGAAAAAGTAATAATTGGAACGAGAGTTTCCATAAGTTTTAATAAGCAAAGAATTATTGGCTTTGTTACTGAATGCACATATTATAATTGTTCGATTGAAGAATTAACAAAAGAGTTTGGCTTCCAAATTAAAGATGTTGATGAAATTATTGATAAAGAGCCAATAATTAATGAAGAATTATTTTCACTTGCCCAAAAGCTTGCTTCTTATTATTTATATCCATTAATTGGAGTCCTACAAACAATGCTTCCTTCGTCTTTAAAACCAAGGGATAGTTTATATAATGCCCCTAAAATAAAATACGAATCATTCTATGAACTTTCAGAAGAAAGAACATTTGGTAATTTAAGCAAGCTTGAACAAAAAATATTAAAAAAATTCGATGGTAGGCTCACATTAAAGACAAATGAAATTGGAAAAAGCAAGTCTCTTCAAAGTTTAATTGATAAAGGAATCATTAAATTAATAACAAGGGAAGCAAATAGATATGTACCTTCTATAACCTTTGAATATGAAAAAAATATAACTTTAACTAGCGAACAAAAGTTAGCCTACGATACAATTTTAAACTCAGAGCAAAAAGTATTCTTATTAAAAGGTGTAACTGGAAGTGGTAAAACAGAGGTTTATCTTAAACTAGTCGAACATTATCTTAAAAATAACAAAGGCGTAATAATTTTAGTTCCAGAAATCGCGTTAACTCCTTTAATGATTTCTAGAGTTTTAAGTTACTTTGAAAATGAAGTTGCGGTGTTACATTCTTCCTTGACCCCAGCACAAAAATATGATGAATATCGTAAAATTTCTAAAGGAAATGCAAAAATAGTTATTGGAACTAGAAGTGCAATTTTCGCTCCAGTTCATAATTTAGGCTTAATCATTATCGATGAAGAAAATGATGAATGCTATAAACAAGATGAACAAGGTTTACTTTATAATGCAAAAGAAGTAGCAATTTTAAGAGGAGATAATAAAGATATTAAAATTGTTTTAGGAAGTGCAACTCCATCAATTGAAATGATGGCTAAAGCAAAAAATAATCAAATTGGTTTAGTTGGATTAACACATCGATATAAAGAAATAAAACTTCCTAAAGTGACCGTTGTTAATAGATTAGATCATAATTTGTTTAGTTATCATACATCCATTTTTTCGTTGCCTTTAATAATGAAATTGAAAGAAGTGATTAAAGCTAATGAACAAGCAATTTTACTTATTAATTCTAGAGGATATTCGAACAACTTAGTTTGCAGAGAATGCGGCCATGTTTTTAAATGCCCAACTTGTGGATTGCCTCTCCACTATCATAAAGAAGGGAATGTTTTATATTGTCATCACTGTGATTATAAGATTAAAAAGCCAACAATTTGTCCTTCGTGTGGAAGTAAATATTTTAAATATGGTAACTTTGGTATTGAAAAAGTCGAAGAAGACTTTAAAAAAATCTTTAATGTTCCTTACTTAGTTTTAGATAGCGATAGAACAAACAAAACATATCAAATAGAGAAAGTTTTGCGTGATTTTAACGAAGGAAAGGCTAATATTTTAATCGGAACGCAACTAGTTTCAAAAGGTCATGATTTTAAAAATGTTTCATTTGTTGGAATTTTAAATGCTGATACTTTATTAAATTATCCTAATTATAGAAGTAAAGAAATTACTTTCAATTTAATTAGCCAAACGATAGGAAGAGCTGGGAGAGCGACTAAACAAGGCAATGCAATAATACAAACCTCATATCCAAACGATTATGCAATAGTCTATGCTTCAAATCATGATTATGAATCTTTTTATGATGAAGAAATTAAGTATCGTAAGGCCATGCTTAATCCGCCATTTATTGGAATATGTTCTTTAGAACTATTATCTAAAACACAAGAGTTGGTATATTCAAAAGCTAAAGAAATTAAACAATATTTGGAATCTTTAGGATTAGAGAAAGTAAAAATACTTGGTCCAAATTTAGTTAGAAAAAAAGGAAATATTTTTTATACACAAATTTTTATTAAGTATAAAAAATTATCTTCAATCAAAGATTCAATCTCAGATTTAATTAATGTTTACGGGATACAATCGCAATATAAATTGATTATTAACTTCAATCCTTATAGTTTTTAACTTATTAAGTTTATGTAAAAATAATGAAAATTTACAAGGTTTACCTTAATAAAAATTGAATTTAATACTCTAATAATCTATGATTATTAATAACGAGGTAACTGTTGGATGATTACTATTTCTGTTATTGGTGTTGACCCATATTTAGTTAGACAAATTTCAAAAGCAATGACCGGGAAAATTGCTGCTTTATATGAGGTCGAAAAAGATGAAATTAATTTTTATGCCCCTGAATGCTTATACATTCATGATGGTGTAGAACAAAACACTTGGAATGTTTTAGTTAAAGTAAATGCTCCTTTGAAAGTTAGAGTTTTAGAAAAGGATGCTGTTAAAGTTATAAGAGAATATTTAAAAGACGCATGCATAAATTTAGCAATCGAGTTTTATTATTATTCACAAGATAATCGCTATGAATTCGTTGATGACACTCAACCTAGATTTATGACTGAAGAAAATTCTTATGATATTGTCGAAGATGAATCAATTGAAAACGAAGAGGAAGGTGAAGAACCTTATTTAGGTGATATTTTCGAGGATTTCAATAAAAAGATGAATGGAGAAGAATAATATGTCCAGTATTTATGAATCTAGTTTTAAAGTTTTAAAAAGTATTTTAAAAGAGAATGAATTTTTCACTGTTTCTTTAAAGAAAAATTCTAGTTCAATTAAAAAAGAGGAAATTGTTTCAGTTTCTTCGCTTTGTGGTCTCTTTTTAAGAAATTACTATTTCATTAGAGTATTAGCTTACAATGTTTTTAATACTCAAGATGTTGAACCAATGATTTATATTGGTTTAGCCTATGTTAATAACAGTTATAAAAAAATAGTTGATACGAACGAAACTGTTAAATTTTTAGTAAGCAAACTTGCTCTTTATGAAATTAAAGTCACTGATGAAGTGAAAGAATCTTTTAATAAAGTAGTTGTAGCTAAAAAAGATTATTTAAAAGATGTTTTCTCGAACAAATTAAATAAAGGCGATTCAGCAAAAACCGGTTTTAAATATTTATCAGCGAGAAATAATTTACCTGAATGGGTAGTAAAAACATTAGTCAAACAATATGGTAGAGATCTTTCGATTAAAACCATTAACGCTATGACAAAAATGCCTAAACAATATGGTTATATCAATGGCTTATTAGTACATGAAGTTAATGATGAATTAAAAAAAGATTTTAAAATTATCGATGGAAATTTCTTAGAATATACATTAACTTCAAGTATTAGAAAAAACGGTTATGTTAGAAATGGTGATATCTTACCTTTACAAGTTGCAGAATATGAATTTTTAAAATCTTTACCAACAGTAAATAATGGCCATATAGCATATTATTTTGAAGAAAAAGAGGCTTTATATGCCATGATTTCTGACAAATATCTAGCTAATAATAAAGTTTCTTTATTAAGCCCAAATCAAAAAAACAACTCAGAATTGTTTGTTAAAATTAATCCAAATAAGCCAGAAAATTTAGCTATTTATAATAGCGATGAAAGTGGGATAATTTCTCATTTAAGTGAAAAACAAGATTTAGTAGTTTTTATGCCTAAATCAAGCAATTTAGAATTATTAAGAAGAACTCCAGAATATGGGATTTTATTTGACACAAATAATTTAGATGCAATTATTCAAGGTGAATTAGATGGTTTATGTGATATCACTCAATATGTGAAAGATGGAGGATATCTAGCATATGCTGTCCCAACATTTAACATTAAAGAAACAATTATTTTAGTTAAGAATTTCTTGGCTAAAAATCCCCAATATACATTAGAAAAAGAAAAGATATATTTCCCATTTGAAAAGGAAAATAGTGTATTTTATTTTGCAGTATTTAAAAGAAAGTAATTGTTAAATGATAAGTTTATATAATTATACGTTAGAAAAACTAGAAGAACATCTTGTTGCTAGAGGAGAAAAGAAATATAGAGCAACTCAACTTTTTAAATGGATTTATGAAAAAAGAGTAACTTCATTTGATGAAATGAGCGATGTTTCTAAAAAGTTTCGTGAAGTCTTAAATACTGAATATGAAATAAAAAAGCCTAGTATCTATTTAAAACAAGTTTCTAAAGATGGAACAATTAAACTTCTTTTAGAATTAGAAGATGGAAATAAAATCGAAACAGTTTTGATGCGTTATAATTATGGAAATGTGGCGTGTGTTACTAGTCAGGTTGGCTGCAATATGGGATGTTCATTTTGCGCAAGTGGACTACTTAAAAAGAAAAGAAATCTTGAAGTTAAAGAACTTATCGGACAAATATTAGTTTTAGATGAATTATTAAAGGAAGAAGGAAATAACGAGAGAGTTTCTCATGTTGTTATAATGGGGACAGGTGAACCATTTGATAATTATGATAATGTTCTTGATTTTATTAGAATATTAAATCATCCTTATGGCTTAGCTATAGGAGCTCGTCATATTACAGTTTCAACTTGTGGAATTGTTCCAAAAATTTATGATTATGCGAAAGAAGGATTACAAATTAACCTTGCAATCTCATTACATGCACCTAATAATGAAATTAGAAATCGCATAATGCAAATAAATCATGCATATCCTATTGAAAAGGTTATGGAAGCAGTGAAATATTATGAAAAAACTGCTGGAAGAAGAGTCACCTTTGAGTATATTTTGCTTAAAGGTATAAATGATTCTAAAGAAAATGCTATTGAATTAGCTAAATTAATTAAGGGAACTTTAGCATATGTTAATTTAATACCTTATAATGAAGTTAATGAGATGCGTTATCTTAGAAGTGATGAAAAAAGTGTCCACCAATTCTTGGACACATTAATGAAAAATGGAGTTACGGCTACAATTAGAAAAGAATTCGGCACTGACATTGATGCTGCTTGTGGCCAATTAAGGGCAAAAAATGAGCAAAAAGAAATTTAATGGTAGCTTTAGTTTTAAAAAAGACATTGGAAAAGTAAGAGTTACTAATGAAGACGAAACAAGAGTTTTAATTAATAGCGCTGGCAATGTTCTTTTGATGGTGGCCGATGGAATGGGCGGTCATAATAAAGGTGATTATGCATCCAAAGAAACAATCGAGATTGTTTCACAAACTTTTAAAGATAAAAAAGGTTTTATCTCTTTATTTGATGCTGTTAGCCGGTTAAAAAGAATTGCAAAATTAGCTAATAGTAGAATATATAGAATTCAAGATGAAGATTTAATGTATAAAGGTATGGGTACAACTTTATCTTTAGTACTTATTTATAAAAATAAATTGATTTCTTTAAATTGTGGTGATAGTAGAACATATTGGGTCAAAAACGGAGAATTAGTTCAAATTAGTGAAGATCAAACCTATGTTAATTTCCTTTTAAAGAGTGGTCAAATAACTAAAGAAGAAGCTCTTGTACATCCTGAAAGACATGTTTTAACAAATGCTATTGGTTTATTCCCTTCGATTAGTATCGATATTAAGGTTTTAAAATATAATGGTGAGACCGTACTTTTATGTAGCGATGGACTTTATAATAATGTTAGTGAAAAAGATATTTTAAATATTTTAAATACAAAACTTAATACTGAAGAAAAAGTCGAATCACTTATTAACTTAGGCAATTTCAATGGGGGCAGCGACAATATGTCAATAGCACTATGGGAGTCCCTAGATGATTAGAGTTAATGATTTAGTTGGAGATAGATATAAAATTGTTAGTGAACTAGGTCATGGCGGAATGAGTGATGTTTTCGAGGCTAGGGACATCATTTTCAAACGAACGGTTGCAATTAAAATTATTAAATTTGAATATTCAAATAAGATTGAAAATCTAATTAGATTCCAAAATGAGGCTAGATTTTCGGCAGCTTTTAATCATCCTAATATCGTTAAAATTTATGATTATGGTGAATATAATAATTTACCTTATATAGTTAATGAGTTTATGAAATCTCAAACTTTAAGGGATGTATTAGATTATAAGAAAAATCTAGGGGTTAATGAGACTTGTCAAATCATGCTTCAACTTTGCGATGCAGTAAGTGAAGTACATTCTAAAAACATTATTCATAGAGATATAAAACCTCAAAATATTTATTATTTAAGTGATGGGACAGTAAAATTAAGTGATTTTGGAATTAGCGTTTTATTAAATTCACCATTAAACGTTAATGAAAATAAAAAAGTAATGGGGACTGTTCAATATTTAGCTCCAGAACTTGTTTATGGTAAAAAATGTTCATTCCAAAGTGATATTTATGCAATGGGTATCACTATGTTTGAACTATTAACTGGACAAGTTCCTTTCGATGCATCAAAAGTTAGCGACATTGCTTATATGCAAGTGAATGATGAAATGCCTAGCGTGTTAACCATTATTCCTACTTTGCCTAAAGAGATAGATAAAATCATTTTTAAAGCAACTGCTAAAGATGTCAAAGAGCGTTATAAAACTGTTGGTGATTTGAGAAAAGATATATTATCTTTATATAAGAATAAGAAAATAACTAAAAAGAAAAGTAATTTTTTTGCAAAACTTTTTGGACTGGCGAGGAACTAGAAAATTTTATGAAAAAAGTAGAAGTATCACCATCAATATTAAGTGCTAATTTTTTAAATTTAGAAAAAGACATTAAAGATGTTTATTTTGGTGGTGCTAAATATCTCCATTTCGATGTCATGGATGGACATTTTGTTCCAAACATTTCTTTTGGCAGTATAATTTTAAAACAGATTTCCAAAGAACATTTATTAATTAATGATGTGCATTTAATGATTAGTGATCCAAACAAATATTTAGATGATTTTATTAAAAGCGGTGCTGACATCATTACTTTTCATTATGAAGCTTTTAATAACGATGAAGAAATTTTTGCTTTAATTAGAAGAATTAAAGAAAATAATGTTAAAGCTGGTCTATCAATTAAACCTGCTACGCCTATAGAAAATATAGCCAAATTTCTTAAAGAATTAGACTTAGTTTTGGTAATGAGTGTAGAACCTGGATTTGGTGGGCAAAAATTTATGTTTAATTCAGTAGAAAAAATTAAAAAGTTAGATACAATTAAAAAAGAAGGGAACTATCATTATTTAATTGAAGTGGATGGCGGCATAAATAATGAGACTTCCAAACTTTGTATTGAAGCGGGAGTAGATATCTTAGTTGCAGGAAGTTATATTTACAATAAAGAAAATAAAAAAGAAGCCATAGAAAGTTTAATTAGGTGATTTTATGACCATGAATTTATTATTTGGAGTTAACTTTGTACTAGGAATTATTGTTTTATTTCTTGTCTATTATTTAGAAATTAAAGATTTTAATCGAACTGGTGCCCGTAAATTTAAAATATATACTTTTATACCTTTTGAAGTTAATAGATTTAAACGTGATCGAAAAGACACCTATCTTTATCCTGCTTTACATGTATTAGGTTCAATTTTACTTTTAGTGCCAATGCTTGTTTTTGCATTAGATGTTCAAAATAAAGGTGGAGAAGTTATAGTTTCTTATACTTTATTTACGATTATGACATTGGCTTTTTTAGCATATAATATACTAACATTTATTAAATTATCTAATTATACGCTACATATGGTATTTACAACTTTGTTTGTAGGTTTAACTTTATTACTAGAAATTCTTTATATATTCTTCTTTAGTAATGATCAATTTATGTATGGAAACGGAATCCTTACTAAGGGAGTTCAAATTTCAACTTTTGTTGTTTCAATTATTTTAATTATTTTTGAATTTGCTTTAATGCTAAATCCTAAATATAAAAATTGGTTTAAAATGGTCAAGGTTGATGCAGAAACCTATAATCGACCAAAATACTGTTACTTAGCAATATTAGAGTGGGGTACCTTATTGAATTTAATATTAAGTTATATACCAATTGGGATTGTTATGTTTTGTAGATAAAAAAGCTTCCTCATGGTGAGGAAGCTTTTTAATTAATTAGCTTTAAGTGATTTGTTGAGGGTACGATAAGCACGAGCACTCATTCTTACTTTGCAAACTTTACCATCGATTTCGACTTTATATGTGTGTAAGTTGACATTCCATCTTCTTCTTGTAGCTCTTAAACTGTGTGAACGGTTGTTACCACTTAATGGTCCTTTACCTGTTACTGGGCAAAATCTTGACATATTCGTTAGCCTCCTTTCAAATCGCGTGTTTAATAATAACATAAAACAAGTCTCTATGTAAAGCCAAAACTTTTTTGTGGCTCAAAATAGAGTTGCAACTTAGTTATTATACATCATTTTTGCTTTATAAACGTATTTTTGGAAATTTAACGTGAAATTCTTGTCTACTAATGACATTATGGGCACCTTTAGTGACGGCTTTTAATATTTCACCCTCTTTATCAAGGACTAAAAACACTGACTTGCCAGTATTCATATAAAAAAGGAGAGTGTTGTGCTTTTTAGTATATTCTTCATCGATATATAAAATGTTATTAAATGAATAGGTTACAACTTGATTTAATTTATAATGCGTAATGTCTGTTTTAGTCAAAATATAATAATTTTTGGTATACAAAATATAAATAGCTAAACCAGTAATTAAAGCCCAAAAAAGAAGAACAATAACATCTTGAACTATATAGCCATTAATATCGTTTTCTTTATCATAAGCCCAAGCAAATCTACTCGAAAAAGCAGCATATAAAATTACTAAAATAACAACTGAAAATATGATTATAGTTTTACAAAGTGATTTTCTAGATGGGTATATTCTTTTTTCGTTCATGAAAGAATTATAGTTTAGAAATACCTTAAATTCAATTTATTAATTATTAAAATATAATTGATTTTTTTATTAAAAAGTGAATAAAAATTAATGAATTTAAAAATAAATATTTTGCTATTAAAATTTAGCGATAAGTTAATGCAAGTTAATAATTAAGTCACTATCGGACTTTTTCAATTTTTTGTCGCTCTATCATTCTTTTAATAGATAAATTCATGCAAAAAAAGCATAAAATAACAATATTTGTTGTTTATACAAAACTAAATAAATGATATACTTTATTAGTAAAATTATGAATTTATTTGATATCATACCAGGAAATTATTTTTCTTTATTTGCAGGTAAAAATCGCGCTGTTTATCTTGAAAGTTTATTGGTGCTTTATAATCTATTAGAAAGTGAAGAATCTTACATTAAGAAGTCTGATTTTATCAAAACATTAAAGGATAAAGCTAAAGACATTGAAAGTTTCACTTATGAAGACGAAGAGCTTGATGCAACTCAAGATGATGCTCTTCTTTTAAACACGCTTAGTGGTAAGACATCCTTTATTGTTCGTAGATTAGAAGAAACTGGTTGGATCGATATTATGATGGATCCAGATACTTTTGAGGAAGGTATCATTTTACCTCAATATTCAATTATTATTTTAAAAGCGTTTAAAGACATTATTTCAGATGAAGAAAGTCCTTATGTTGGCTATGTCCATTCAACTTATAGTGAACTTAAATTAGAAGATGAAGAACAAGACGACTTAATGTATAGCACCCTTGTTAGATGTTATGAAACAACTAAAAAACTTAAGGTTGAATTAATTACTATTAGTCACTCAATTAGAATTTTCCAAAATAGACTTTCTAAATTATTTGATACTAATCGTGTTTTACATGATTATTTTGATGTCTATAAAAATAAAATTAGTGATAGATATTATCACCCATTAAAAACATTTGATAGTGTTACAAAATTTAAGCGTCCAATCATTAAAATTTTAGATAGATGGTTAAGCACAGATGAAATTAGAAATAAATTAATAGCCCAAGGACTCATTAATTCACCTTCAGCAGAAAGAAAAGATGTTGAAAGTGACGTTATAGAAAAAATTAACTTTATTACTGATACTTATGAAAAACTTAATTCGACTATCAGTAATGTTGATAAAGAAAATAATGCATATACCAAGAGTAGTACTAATAAAATTTTATATCTTAATAATAACGACAAAACCATTAAGGGCTATTTGGAAAATATTATGAAAATCTATGCTCGTAATATTAATTCAAATAGTACAAGAAATATCACAACCATCTTATCTAAGATGCAAGATAGTGTTTATTTCTATGAACAAGGTTATATAAATAGCGATTCATTGACTTTACCAATCTTAAGAAGAATTAGAGAAGAAGGCGTCCCAATGGAACTTGTAACTTTCGAGGATGCAACTGACTTCTTAATGACTAATTTCTTAGAGCAAACTAATACAGTATTTACCGATGAAAAGATTTACGCCTTTATGGAAGAGGCATTCGGAGATAAAGAAGAAATTGGTGTTGAAGAAGTACCGCTTGTTAATTTCGATGCCTTAATTTGCTTAATTCTTGCAGTTATTAAAAAAGATGATGAGAACTGCTTCTACTATGTCGAACAAGTTGATAAATCAAGAATTCATACATACGGATATATAGTTCCAAACTTTAGATTTATAAGGAAGGAGTAGAAAAATGTTTAGTGAAGAATTTTTAAAAATGCCACCAAGTGATCAATCAGAATTTTCTACTGTTATTAATAAATTGCTTTTAAAAGGATTTATTGTTAGAGATGTATTTGATACTCGTGAAAAAATTATAAGAATAAATCCTGATTATCGTTTTATTGAAAGATATTTTGATATTGTTAATGATTATTTAAAGTACTCGGGATGGGCTGTTGAAAAAGACTATGTTTTAGGTGTAATAGCTCTTAATAATTTAAATACAGAAAATAGAATTAGATTAGACCGTGAAACTAGTTTAATTCTTTTTGCATTAAGATTGATTTATGAAAATGAAAAGAGTGAGTCTAATTCAACAACTCAAGCAATCTATTTAACTACTCCAGGCTTATTAAAGTTAATGAAAGATAATGGCATTCGTTTACAAAATAAGAATTTAACTGGTAGAGGAATGGCTCGTTCATTACGTTTTTTAAGTAATCACAACATTATTTCTAAGGTAAGTGGAAGTTATGATGAAGGGAATGTCTCTTTTTATATCCTTCCTTCAATAGTTTACGCTCTTGATAATGATAAAATCGTGGCAATGTCCAACGCCCTTGATGAATTAAGATCTCAAGAAACAAGTAAGGAGGACTTATTAAATGAAGCAATTAACTAAGGTTAAAATTATAAACTGGCACTATTTTTGGAATGAATGTTTTGATATCAAACCAATTGTCTTTTTAACAGGTGTCAATGGTAGTGGTAAATCTACTTTAATTGATGCTTTACAAGTTGTTTTATTAGGTAATACTTCGGGAAACTTTTTTAACAAGGCAGCAAGTGAAAAAAGTGCTCGTACTTTATCAGGTTATTTAAGAGGTGAACTTGGAGACACCGTCGATGGTGGATTTAAATATCTTCGTAATGGCAGATTTACCTCCTATATTGCATTAGAATATTATGATGATTTAAATGATGTAAATTTTGTTATGGGATGTGTTTTTGACACATATGATGATGGAAGTAATGATCATCACTTTTTCTATTTAGAAAGCAAAATCCCAGAAAATGAATTTATCTTAAATAATGTTCCAATGGAATATAAGACGTTATTAAAATATTTTAATGAAAATTACGATAAGAATTCTTTCCAATTTTTTGAAACAAATAAACTTTATCAAGAATTTTTAAAACGTAAATTTGGTGGGTTAAAGCAACGTTATTTTGATCTTTTCAAAAGAGCAACTTCCTTCTCACCAATTTCTAATATTACTGAGTTTATCACAGATTATGTTTGTGACCCTCAAAAAGATATTAATATCGCAACTCTTCAAGACAACATTGTTCAATATAAAAAGCTTGAAAACGAAGCTTTAAATATTGAAAAGAGAGTGAAAAGACTTGAAGAAATTTCTAATGCCTATGGAATTTATAATAAGCAAAGAGAAAATTTAACGGTTGCTAGATACATTTTAGAAAAGTGTCAATTAGAACAATGTTATGATAAATTAAAGAATTTTAATAAACAAATTGAACATAATAACAAAAGAGTTGCTGAAATTGAAAGCGAATTAAAAGAATTTCAATCAAATTTAGAAGATTTTGAAAGAAAAAAGAACTTATTAATTGCTGATAAAGCAAGTAATGACACTTTTAGAGTTACTGAAGAATTAAAACGTGAGAAAAAAGAAGTTATCGATAAGATTAATAAAATCAATGCTAATATCGATACGGTAAAAGCAACTTTGTCTCGTTATATTAATGCTTTCTATAACGCAGCTAATATTCTTAGCGAAAATTTAGACAAGGTTAATATTGATTTATTAGGTGAAGATACAACTAGCGAAGTTGAAGAATTAAAAGATAGTGCTAAAGATATTAAAAATATTACTGTTTCATTTAGAGAAAATTATTTAGCCGATTTATCTAAACTAGATAAAGATACATTAAATGAATTTAGAGATTCTTTATTCTTATTCAAAAATAAGGGTTCATCTTTAAGCGTTACTTTAAATAAGATTATTTCTGAATTAGATAAAAAGATTAGAGGTTTAAAAGACCAAGAAGTTGAGATGAAAAAAGGTACTAAACCTTATGATTCTAGACTTGTATACATTAAACGTGCTTTAGAACAAGAACTTGAGAGAGAATTTAATAAAAAAATTGAAGTTTCAATTTATGCTGATTTAATTGACATTGACGATTTAAGTTGGTCAAATGCAATTGAAGGATTCTTATATGCTCAAAAGTTTAATCTTTTTGTTGCACCAAAATACTATAACGAAGCCTATAGAATTTTAAGAAAACTTCTAGAAGAATATAAATTCTATGGAACAGCTTTAGTTGATGAAGAAAAAATTATTGAAAGAAATTTCAAGTGTGAAAGTGAATCGTTAGCTGAAGAAATAATTACAGAACATGATGGAGCTAGAGCTTATACCAATTTCTTAATTGGTCGTTTGCATAAGGCTAGAGATATTAACGATGCTAGAGAAAGTGGAAATGGTATCACCAAAGAATGCGATATTTATCGTAATTTTGCCCTCTCTAGACTTAATCCAAGAACATACCAAGAAAGTTTTATTGGAAGAAATGTTGATAATCGTTTTATTGATCAAAAAGCAAGACAATTATCAGAACTTTCTAGTAATTTAGAATATCTTAGAAGAATAAAAAATGTTGTCGATGAAGTAAATAAACTTGAAGTCTTTACATTAAGCGAAATCGATAACTATTTTGTCTTATTAAGTGGCATAAGTGATTTACCAGGTTTAAGAAAGAATTATGACTATATCGAAGATGAACTTAATGGTGGAGATACTCCTTTAAGTGAATCTTTAGATAATAGAATCAAAGATGTCGAAGAAGACATTAAATCAATTCATGATTTAAAAGATAGAATCATCGTTGAAAAAGCTAATTTATTAAAAGATAATGAGCAAATTATTAACGAGAAAATTTTAAACGAGCAAAAAATCGCTAAAGAAAAAGAAGATTCTATCAATACAAATTATGATCCGTTCTTAGTGAACGATATTGCTTTACCTTTATATCAAAGTAAGCTTAATGAAGGCAAACGTATTTTTGAAATTTTCCAAGAATATAACGTTGAATTTTCACGTTTACAATATTTAGTTAATAACATGAACAACCAAGTTATTAAATTAAGAAGAGATTATTTACAAGATTATCATTTAAGTTATGATGCAGAATGTGAAAATAATGATCGCTTTGAAGAGGAATTAAAAGAATATAGAGATGTTAAACTTCCTGAATATCGTGAAAAAATTCAAGATTCCTACGAAAAAGCTACTAAACAATTCAAAGATGACTTTATCTTTAATTTAAGAGAAGCCATTGGTGATGTTGAAGATCAAATTGAAAACTTAAATCTTGCTTTAAAACAATCAAGTTTTGGTAAAGATTTATATAGATTTACTGTTAAACCTTCCGTTGTTTATCGTAGATATTATGACATGTTAAAGGATGATTTAATCCTTGAAACTGGAAAGGACGATAGCGCCTTTATTGAAAAATATAAAGATGTAATGGAAGAATTATTTAGACAAATAGTTGATGTTGGTGATGGTACCAAATCTGGATTATTAGAAGAAAATGTTAGAAAGTTTACTGACTACCGTAGCTATTTAGATTTCGATTTAATAGTGTATAATAAAGATACAGGTGATGAACAAAGACTTTCTAAAATGATTAAGAAAAAGAGTGGTGGTGAAACTCAAACCCCATTCTATATCTCAGTTTTAGCATCCTTCGCACAACTCTATCATATTAACAGCGAAGGAGAATTAGGTAACACTGTGAGACTTATTATTTTTGATGAAGCATTCTCAAAAATGGATAAGGCTAGAATGACTGAAGCAATTAGATTACTAAAGAAATTAGATTTACAAGTCATTTTGAGTGCTCCAAGTGATAAAGTACCTGACATTTCCCCATTAGTTGATGAGACCTTAATTGTCTTACGTGATAAGAATAGAAGTTGTGTTGGATTATTTGAAAAAGAAGAGGCTAAACAAAGCTAAAGTAAGGTAATAATTTAATTATTATATAAAATTAAGGGAGGAATTTTATGGCTAGAAAAGTTATTGCAATGATTCTCGCGGGTGGAAAAGGAACTCGTCTCCATGCATTAACAAAAAAGATTGCAAAACCTGCAGTTTACTTTGGCGGCAAATATCGTATTATCGATTTTTCGCTTTCCAATGTAGCCAATAGCGACATTGAGTGTTGTGGGGTTTTAACTCAATATGAGTCTGTTGCCTTAAATAACTATATCGGTAACGGAAGCACTTGGGGTTTTGATGGTGTAAATGGAAAATGTTCAACTTTACCACCACGTCAAACCGAAGAAGGTGCCAACTGGTACGAAGGAACAGCTGATGCTATTTTTCAAAATTTAGATTTTCTTGATGAAGAAGATCCTCAATACGTTCTTATTTTAAGTGGAGATCATATTTATAAAACAAGTTATTCTGATATGATTGATTTCCATATTAAAAATAATGCTACATGTACAATTAGTGTTTTAGAGGTTGATTGGAAGGAAGCTTCAAGATTTGGTATTTTGGAAGTTAATGAAAAAGATCAAATTACAAAATTTGTTGAAAAGCCAAAAGAGCCAAAGAGTAATTTAGCTTCAATGGGTGTTTATATCTTCACATATAAAGACTTAAGAAGAGCCTTAATTGCTGATAGTAAAGATCCTAAGAGTGAGCATGATTTTGGTAAAAATATTATTCCAAATTTACTTGCTGACAATAAAAAATTATTTGCTTATAGATTCCATGGATATTGGAGAGATGTTGGAACTTTAGATAGTTTACATACAGCTAATATGGAGCTTTTACCATCAAATAGAAACGAAGAAACTATTAATTTTGATGAATATCCAATTGTTTATAGTGAAGATACCTATTCAGCACCACAATTTATTGGTAAAAAAGCAGTTGTTACAGACTCATTAATTAACCAAGGTGCCATTATTAAAGGCAAAGTTACACAATCAGTTATTTCAAATGAAGTTGTCATCGAAGATGGTGCATATGTCAATAGATCAGTTATTATGCCAGGCGTTAGAATTGGTAAAAACGCTCATGTTAATAACGCAATTATTGGTCCTAACACTCAAATCAAAGATG
The DNA here is from genome assembly GCA_949299335.1 of uncultured bacterium. Lineage (GTDB taxonomy): Bacteria > Bacillota_I > Bacilli_A > RFN20 > CAG-826 > Onthovivens. The sequence continues at coordinate 16,633 of CASGAD010000004.1, forward strand.
GCGAAGAGATTAATAAAGGAAACGATACTGTTGTTTTAATTGATTATGAAAGGAGCCTTCAAAAATGAATGATGTAGTTGCTTTAATTGATTTATATTCTTCAAGAGGACTCGATTTACTTACAAAAGATCGTCCTTTAGCATCAACCACTTTCTTAGCTAGATACGCATTTATTGACTTCGCTTTATCTAACTTCTCAAATAGTGGAATTGATAATATTGGTGTCTTAGTTAAAGATCATCCAAACAGCATTAATAAACATATTTATAATCCAAATGTTTATTTATCAAATCCTAAGACTGGTTTCTTAAGTTTATTTATAAATGAAAAAGGAAATATTAACCCAGTCTTTAATACAGATTTAAATAATATTAAAGAAAATGACTATTTCCTCTATGATTCAAAGGTAAAATATATTGTCATTACAGATCCTTCATTTATTAAAAAGGCTGATTATAGGCCAATTATTGAAGAGCATAAAAAGAGTGGAAGATTAGCTTCAGTTCTTTATGCACATACTGATGATGGTGGTGAATTCCCACATGCAAAGAAATTAGTAATTGACAATTTAGGTGATGTTCAAAAAATCTATGAAGATAATAGAGAAAAGGAAAGTGATGTATTATTAAATACTCTTATTATTGATAAGAGTTTCTTAGTTGAGTTATTAAAATTAAGTAATACCATCTCTGTTATTTATTCACTTCATGATTTAATTGCATATTGTATTAGCTTTGTTAGCAAGATTCATGCAATTAAATATGATGGATATGTTAGACATGTTTCATCATTACAATCATATTTTAAATGGAGTATGGAATTCATTAATAACCCAGAATTAATCGCTGATTTACTTTCTGACCCAGAATGGAGTTTCTATACAACAACTCATAACTCTCGTCCAGTCTTATATGGGCCAAATTCAAAAGTAACATCTTCAATAGTTGCTAATGGAACCACAATTAATGGTGTGGTCAAAAATTCAATTATTTCTCGTGACGTTACAATTGAAGAAGGTGCGGTTGTTGAAAATTGTATCTTATTTACTCACTCAGTTGTCAAATCAGGTGTCCATTTAAAGAACGTAATTTGTGATAAACGTGTCACATTTAAATCAAAGAGTGAAGTTGAAGGAACCGAAGATAATCCTTTATATTTCCCACGTGGAGTTAATGTATAGTTTATGAATATTTTAATGGCAACAAGCGAATGCTTACCTTATTCAAAAACAGGTGGTTTAGCTGATGTAAGTTATGCACTTAGTGCTGAGTTAGTAAAATTAGGTCACCATGTTTCAATTTGCGTTCCTTATTATAAAGAATTAGATAAAAAATCAAAAATTAAATATCTCTATACTCTTGAAATAAGAATGAATTGGAGATATTTAAAAGCTGATGTTTTCCATTTAGTCCATGATGGAATTGAATATTATTTCATTGGAAACGACTACTATTTTAGAAGAAATGGTGGATTATATGGATATTTTGATGATGGTGAAAGATATGCTTTCTTTGATTTAGCTGTCATTGAGTTAATGAAAAAATTGCCTTACGAACTTGACATTTTACATGTTCATGACTGGCAAACAGGTATGTTACCTTGTTTATTAAAAGTTAAATATAATCAAGATCCAAAGTTAGGTAGAGTAAGAACAGTCTTAACAATCCATAACCCAATGTTTAAAGGATACTTTAATCCTGGAAGCTTATATGATTTATATGAATTAGATTATTATTTATATGATCAAGGTTTAGTTAGATTGGATAATCAAGTATCAACTTTAAAAGCTGGTATTCATTTTGCTGATAAGATCACAACAGTTTCACCAACACATGCTGAAGAACTTTTGACTCCAGAAGGAAGCAAAGGTTTATGGTATGATTTATCTTTAAGAAGAAATGATTTTGTTGGAATTATTAATGGTATGGATTATAAGGAATTTAATCATTGTAAAGACCCATTAATTTATACAAAATTTAATAATAGAAATAGAAAAGCTGGGAAGAGAGCTAACAAAGTTGCATTCTGTAGAGAGTTTAATTTAGACCCAAATAAAGCAATTTATAGTGTTGTTAGTAGATTAACAGATCAAAAGGGTCTCGATTTAATCTTTGCTATGGCTGAATTTGTTTGTTCGAGTGGTGGAATTTTCTGTGTTTTAGGAAGTGGCGAAAAATACGCTGAAGATTACTTCAATAATCTTTATATGAGATATCCAAATAACTGTAAGGTTTATATTGGATATAGTAACGAATTAGCACATAAGATGTATGTTGCAAGTGACTTCTTTATTATGCCAAGTGCTTTCGAACCATGTGGTTTAGGTCAAATGATTGCACAAAGATATGGTACTTTGCCAATTGTTAGAAGAACTGGCGGATTAAAAGATAGTGTCATACCTTATAACTTCAATTTAAAAAATAGTGATGTTGCTGATGGATTCGGTTTCGATAACTATTCAACAATTGATGCCATTGTAGTTACTGCTCAAACAATGATGGTATATAATTCAATGAAGAAAGAATTTGAAAGAATGGTAAATAATGCAATTACTGCTGATCATTCTTGGAAGAAATCTTGTCTTGAATATGTTGAATTATATAAAACATGCTTAAGTTATTAAATAAATAGGATAAACAATTAAGAGCCGGGAAGTATCTGGCTCTTTTATAGTGCAAAAAAGTGCTGATTTAATCATTATAATTTAATATATTTTCAAATTATGTGAATGTTTGACTCTTATTTTAGATAATTGAAATTTGTTGTCTTTTTTTAAGACTTAAACATAAAGAATTTGGTCTAGTCTCATTAAGGTTGTTAGAATTTTTAAATTTCATTATAATAATTCAAGATGATTGTAAGGAAAGTACTAATAGTACTTTCAGTGTTTAATTTAACGATTTATGGAGGTGTACATTTATGTATAATCACAAGGTAACTGAAGAAAAATGGAAAAATATATGGCTTGAAAGAAAGGAATATCGTTGCGATACTAGCGATTTTTCTAAGCCAAAATATTACGCATTAGATATGTTTCCATATCCAAGTGGACAAGGTTTACATGTTGGTCACCCAGAAGGATATACAGCAACTGATATTGTTTGTCGTATGAAAAGAATGCAAGGTTTTAATGTTTTGCATCCAATTGGTTGGGACGCTTTTGGTTTACCAGCTGAGCAATATGCTATGAAGATGAATGAACATCCTGAAGGATTTACTTTAAAAAACATTGCAAACTTTAGAAGACAAATTCAAGCGCTTGGTTTTTCTTACGATTACGATAGAGAAATTATGACTTGTGACCCTAAGTACTATAAATGGACACAATGGATTTTTGCTAAAATGTTTGATAAAGGTTTAGCATATGTTGATTATAAACCTGTCAACTGGTGCCCTGAGCTTGGAACCGTTTTAGCAAACGAAGAAGTGATCGATGGCAAGAGTGAAAGAGGTGGTTTCCCTGTCATTAGAAAACCTATGAGACAATGGATGCTAAAAATCACAGCTTATGCGGATAGACTTGCTACTGATTTAGATGGATTAGACTGGCCTCAATCAACAATCGAATTGCAAAGAAATTGGATTGGTAGAAGTGAAGGAACTGAGATTGTTTTTAAAATTAAAGATAGTGATGAAACTTTCAAAGTTTTTACTACAAGAGCTGATACATTATTTGGTTGCTCTTATTGCTGTTTAGCTCCAGAACATCCACTAGTTAAAGAATTAGTTACTCCTGAACACAAAAAAGAAGTTGAAGAATATATTGAGAAAGTTTCTCATAAGAGTGACTTAGATAGAACTGAATTAAATAAAGATAAAACAGGAGTTTTTATTGGAAGATACGCTATTAATCCAATAAACAATGCAGAAGTGCCATTATTTATCGCTGATTACGTTCTAGCAAGTTATGGAAGCGGTGCAGTTATGGCTGTTCCAGCACATGATGAAAGAGATTATGCTTTCGCTAAAAAGTATAATTTACCAATTAAGAAAGTCATTGAAAGTGATGTTTCAACTTGTGCTTATGTTGATGATGGAAAACATATAAATAGTGATTTTATTAATGGATTAAATATTAAAGAAGGGAAAAAGAAAATCACTGAAAGACTTATTGAGCTTGGTGCTGGTAATTTAAAAGTTAATTACAAATTAAGAGATTGGCTTTTCTCAAGACAAAGATATTGGGGCGAACCTATTCCAATTGCAACTTATGATGATACAAATGAATTAGTACGTTTGCCTGATAGTTGCTTACCTTTAACTTTGCCTGAACTTGATGAATATAAGCCAAGTGGAACAGGCGAAAGCCCTTTAGCAAACGCAACAAATTGGTTACATATTACTTTAAATGATAAAAAAGCTACTTTAGAAACAAACACAATGCCTCAATGGGCAGGAAGTTGCTGGTACTATATAAGATATATAGATCCAAATAATGATAATGCAATAGGCGATAAGAAATTATTAGACCATTGGTTACCTGTTGATTTATATATTGGTGGACAAGAGCACGCTGTTTTACATTTACTTTATGCTCGTTTTTGGCATAAGTTTTTGTATGATAATGGCGTAGTTTCGTGCAAGGAACCATTCACAAAATTATTCCATCAAGGGATGATTTTAGGTCCTAATGGTGAGAAGATGTCAAAATCTAGAGGGAACGTTATTAATCCTGATGATATTGTTGAGAATTATGGCGCAGATACCTTAAGACTTTACGAGATGTTTATGGGACCACTTGAAGCAAGCTTACCATGGTCTACTACTGGTCTAGAAGGTTCAAGAAAATTCATTGATAGAGTTTATAGAATGTTTGAAGATGAAACATTTAGAGCTAAATTTACAACTAAAAATGATGGAAGTTTAGATTATATTTATAATGTTACAGTTAAAAAAGTAACTAATGATTTTTCTAATCTTCAATTTAATACAGCCATAGCTCAAATGATGATTTTCGTTAATGAATTATACAAAGCTAAAGAAATTTACTTACCATATGTTGAAAACTTTATAAAAATGTTTGATTGTGTTTGCCCATTTGTTGGTGAAGAAATTTATCATACATTCTTACATCATGATGAATTAATTACTTTTGCACCATGGCCAACTTACGATGAAAGTAAAACAGTTTTATCTAAAGTAAAAATGGCTGTTCAAGTTAATGGTAAATTAAGAGACACAATTGAAGTTAATAAAGATGAAGATGATGAAAAAGTTAAGGAAATAGCTCTTTCTAGCGAAAATATTAAGAAAAATATTGAAGGAAAGACCATCAAAAAGATTATAGTTGTTAAAAATAAAATCGTTTCAATCGTAGTTTGTTAACTAAGGTTGTTGCTTTTGTAAATAATAAATGCTTTAATATCTCCGTTTGATATTCACGGTACTTTTATAGACTGTAGAAAGGAAGAGACTTTATGATTTTATGTTTAGATTGTGGAAACACATCTATTAAAATCGGGCTTTTCGAAGATGGCATTTTAAAAAAAGTTTATACTTTGAAAACCGATAGGAACAAATCAAGTGATGAATATGCACTTTCGATGAGTAGCTTAATAAAAGCGAAAGTTGAAGGAGCGATTATATCTAGCGTTGTTCCGTTACTTACGTTAATTTTAAAAGACGCAATTAAAAGTTCATTTGATGTAGATGCTTTAATCGTGGGAAAAAAACTCAAAACGAAGTTACCAATAAAAATTGATAATCCTAATGAGTTAGGAAGCGACATGCTTGTTGGGGCAGTTGGAGGCAAAGATATTGCTGAGTGTCCTTTTATAGTCGCTGATTTAGGCACGGCAACTAAGCTTTATGTTGTTGACAAAAATGGAAATTTTATAGGTGGAGTAATTACTGCGGGAATGCAAATTTCTTTAAAAGCACTTGTAGGAAGTACTGCACAACTTTTAGAAACCCCAATTATCGCTCCTAGCAAGATTGTAGGAACTAACACAAAGGATTGCATACAATCTGGTATTGTTTTTGGACAAGCTTATATGGTTAGTGAATTTGCTAGAAGAATTGAAAAAGAACTGGGCTATGAATTAAATAGAATAGTCACTGGTGGATTTGCTAAAGAAATAAAAGATGAAATTGTTTGTTTTAAATATGAACCATATCTAGTTTTAAAGGGTTTGTATTCGATTTATAAAATTAATGAGGTAAAGTAACATGCAAAATAGAAAAAGTATTTTAAATATTAGTATTTCGGCTATATTTTTAGCTTTAATTATTGTTTTTTCATATATTCCTAATTTAGGTTATATTACATTTGGACCAATAAGTTTTACTACAATCCATCTTATTGTACTTATCGGTGCTATGATTTTTGGCAAGTGGAAGGGTCTAATTTTTGGAACTTTCTTTGGAATTTTTTCACTTATAATTTCCATGCAATACCCTGGAACAGTCAACTATCTATTTTTAAATCCATTTGTTAGTGTTTTACCAAGAATGCTTTTTGGATTCATTAGTGGATGGTTATTTGATTATTTTAGAAAACATACTGATAAAGTTGGATTTCTAGCAATTTGTGCACCTCTTGCGGGGATTTTAACTATACTGCACACATTTTTAACTTTAATTTGTTTATATGTGTTTGGTTATTTAGACATTTTTAAAATTAGTGAAGGTTTAGGAATGATGGATATTATTAAAGCTAATGAAGCTGCTTTTGGTAGCTTTGGCAATTTTATTTTAGCCTTTATTGCACCAGGATCAGTTTGTGAATGTGTTGCTGCTATTATTTTGACTCCAAGCGTATCATCACTTTATGTTTATGACAAATTGCCAACAAATTTCTATAAATTAGGTGTTGTAAGAGAGATAGGAGATAGTGAACTTATTTTCTCTAAGAAAGTTGCTATCATTATTGTTTCAATTTTTAGTGTAATTGCCATCGCTTTATGTGTCTTAATATTATGTTTATATTACTTGATGTAATATAATATTAGTTCGATGGTTTCGAATTAATAAGGAGGTCCTTTATGATAGATTTTAAAAATATTTGTAAAAAATATGAAAAAGAAGCGTTAGAAACATTAACAAAAGATGTTCAAATTAATAGTGTTTACGATGCCTCGACAATCACTAAAGAAATGCCATATGGAAAAGGAGTTCATGATTGTTTTGAACTTTTAAAAGATATTGCACTTAAAGACGGATTTAATGTTGATATGTGTGATGGTAGATGCATTGAAATTAGTTGTGGCGAAGGTGAAAAACTAATTTGTGTTTTTGCCCATCAAGATGTTGTACCTGTAAGTGGAGAATGGATTCATCCACCATTTAGTGCTTATATCGATGAAAAGGAAAATAGAATGTATGGAAGAGGAACTAGTGACGATAAAGGACCTGCAATCGCTTCTTACTATGCATTAAAAGCTTTAAAAGAAAACGGGCTAATTAAAAACTTTAGAGTAAAATTAGTTTTTGGTGGAGATGAAGAGAGAGGTTCATCTTGTCTTGACTATTATTTCCATAAGTTAAATAAAGAAAAAACAACTTATGGATTTACTCCTGATGGAGATTTCCCTTTAATTTATGGTGAAAAAGGTATTGTAAATTATAAATACGAAGGACATTTACCTTTAAATAATGTAATTTCAATTGATGCTGGTGTGGTTAGCAATAGTGTAATAGATAAAGCAATTGTTAAAGTAACCGAACCAGAGAAATTAAATGAATATTTAAAAGAGCATAAAGAAATTAAATATGAAAGGATTGATGAAAATACTTTCAACTTTATTGGAAAATCTGCTCATGGATCTTTACCTGAATTAGGAATTAATAGTGGTATTATTGCTTTAGGTGTTCTAGGTGATGTATACAATAACCCAATGTTAACCTTATTATGTAATGAATATGGGGATCCATTTGGACAAAATATGCATGTTAAGTACGAGTCTAAAGATATGGGTAAGACAACTTACAATGTTGGTTTAATTTCTTATAAAGATAATGTATTTTCAATGACTGTTAATTTTAGACATCCAGAAAATTGTAATCCAGATGAAGTAATAGCTAAAGTAGAGGCTTGTTCGCCTTTACCTATAACAGTTTTATCAAAAGCTCCTTATCTTTATTTCAATCCAGAAACCACCCCTTTTATTAAGAAACTTTATAGTGTATATAAAGAAGAAACTGGCGATTTAATTCATAAACCAATGGCTATTGGTGGAGGAACTTATGCTAAAGAAGCTCCAAATACAGTTGCTTTTGGAAGTTGTTTCCCAGGTAAAGTAGACCATATTCATGAACCAAATGAAAAGATTGACTTAGAAGATTTTTATGGCTCAATGCCAATATATGCCCACGCAATCTATGCTTTAGGAAATTTAAAAGATGAGAACTAAATATAAACCAAAAGCAGTAGAATACTTGAATTCTCACTTTGATAATCAATTTAAAATCGATGATGAAGATAGTATTTTAAAACTTAAAGAGTATGTAAAAAAGGGCAATATATTTTTAGAAATTGGTCCAGGTAAAGGCCAATTTATATTAAATATGGCGCAAAAATACCCTCAAATTAATTTTTTAGTTTGCGAATTAAACCCTACAATATGTGGAATTGCTTTAAAAAAGATTGATGAAAGTGGACTAAATAATGTCAAATTAATTTATGGCAATTTTTATAAATTAAGAGATCTCCTTTCTGAAAACATCTTTGATGGATTATTTTTAAATTTTAGTGATCCTTGGCCTAAAAAAAGACACGAAAAAAGAAGATTAACATCAGATTTATTCTTAGTAGAATATGCTAAAGTTTTAAAAGAAGGCGCTTTAATTTATTTTAAAACAGATAACGATGGCCTTTATGAATATTCTTTAGAACAGTTTATTAAATATAAACGGGATATTTTAATGAATTCGAAAGATTATGATACAAGTTTAGATGAATTTGATGCACAAACGGAATTTGAGACAAGATATAAGAATGAAGGTGTCAAAATTAAAAGATTAATTTTAAAGAAAACTTGTAATACAATAAATAAAGTTGTTGAGGAGACAGATTCACTATGAAATATGCGCTTTATTATGATTATGAAACAATTGGAGATGTCCTTTTAATTGTTATAAATCCAAGTTTAATTCCTACTAAAGAAGTCAAAACTAATGATGTAGTTGCTTTATATTATCATGATGAGTTAATTGGTATTAATATTTTTAATATTTCAAAAATTATTAAGATTAAAGCAAAAGGATTAATCCCACTAATTAATGAAGATGTTTTAAATGTAATTAATCACGTTTTAGAAAATGCTTCATTAAATAAATTACCTCCTTTGGATGATAGTGGGTTTAAAGTTGCTAAAATTATTGATATCGAAGAACATCCAGACAGTGAGCATCTACATATTTGCCAAGTAGATGTTGGAGAAAAAGAGCCATTACAAATTGTTTGTGGAGCTGCTAACGCAAGAAAAGATTTACTTTGTGTTTGCGCAACACCTTATACATTTATGCCTAATGGTCAACAAATCATCCCAAATAAATTATTAGGCATCCAAAGTAATGGAATGCTTTGCTCTGGTAGAGAACTTAATCTTGAAGGATATGAAGGCAAAAGAGGTTTATTAGAACTTTCTAGTGAATATAAAGTTGGTACTGATTTTTGGAAATATTGATATTATTTTTTTGAAATAAAATGTAAAAATTTTCTAAATTATTTGTTATATATGGAATAAGAAAAGTGCGATAAAATCGCACTTTTTTGTATTTTAGCAAAGCTTAATCCTCTTGCTTTTCAGCAAAAGTGTGAAAATATTTTCATTTTCATTTTAAAAAAATTTTAATGTGCTAAAATTATCAATAGAAAGGGAGATTTTTATGGATAACTTAAAGGAACGTGTAACCATTTACGAAGTAGCAAAATCTAGTGGGGTCTCTTTAGCTACTGTTTCAAGAGTTATTAACAATTCCGGTACAGTAAAAGAAGACACTAAAAATAAAGTATTAGCGGTTATTAAAAAATTAGGCTATAAGCCTAGTGGACTTGCTCAAGCTTTAGCTACTAACAAAACAACAAATATTGGCGTTATTATTCCAAGTGCAAATTACGTTTACATTAGTAATATGCTTAATGGAATTACTGAAGTATGTAAGGATAAGGGCTTTACAGTTAGTTTATATACTACTTCTCATAGTAGAGAAGATGCTTTAAATTGCTTAGAAAGAGTTATTAAATCACATGTTGATGGTGTAATTGTTTTCGATGATGAACTTAATGGTGAAGATTTAGAAGTTTTTAACAATTATGCTGTCCCTGTTATTGATGTAAATAATAGCATTACAGCTAGTAAAATTGGTTGTATACCATTTGGTTATGAGCATTTAATTAAAAAGATTATTGAAGACAACTTTACAAAAGGTGATAAAAAGATGACTTTCTTACATGTTCATAATGCAGGTAGATTATTATCAAGAGTAGAAAATCAATTTATCAAAGTTCATATGCATAATGATAGGGAATATAATATCGTTAATTGTGATGATAGTTATCAAAGAACATATCAGGACTTTTTAGAAAGATTTAAATATGTTAGAAAAGAATATGTTATAGCTTATCGTGATTCAATTGCTGCTGCAGTATTAAATGCTGCAACTGATAGTGGTCTTTCAGTTCCTGAAGATATAGAAGTTTTATCTATTATTGGTACTAAATATTCATCAATTCTTCGTCCTTCGATTTCTAATTTGCATATAGATTTCCAAGATGTCGGAAAAAGAGCAATGTATATGCTTATTGATTTAATAAATGGTACACTTATAGAGAAAGAATACAAATTTGAGAGTGTCTATGTAAAAAAGAATTCTACAAAATATTAAAAAAATAAAGGAGTTTTACAATGGATTTATATGAAAAGTTTATAAGAACTATTAATGATTTTCCAATTCCTGGAATTAAATTTAGAGACATTACCCCATTACTTTCTGATGGAGATGCTTTCCATCAAGTAATTATGGATTTAAATAAGGAACTCCCTAGTTATGATAATTGGGACAAAATTATTGCTGCTGAAAGTAGAGGATTTATCTTTGCTGCTCCATTAGCTAGCATTAATAGTAAAGGTTTAGTTTTAGCTAGAAAAGCTGGAAAATTACCTCTTGTCGGTTATCGTGAAACTTATAAATTAGAGTATGGTGAAGCCACTATTGAAATTCCTAAAGATAGTATTAAACCAGGAGATAGAGTCATTATTATGGATGATTTAATTGCTACTGGTGGGAGTGCTAAAGCAATGGTTGACTTAGTTAGACAAGCTGGTGGGATTCCTATTATGGGACTATTCCTAATTGAATTACGTAGTTTATCTGGCTATAAAAAACTTGGTATACCTGTAATTAGTATTGTTAATTATGGTTTACATTTAAATGATTTATTGCAAGTTGAATCTAAAAATGGATCAATGGCAAAATTTAAATCAAAAATAAATGAAAATGAAGTAGAAGTTGAATTTGAAAACGGTGTAAATGAAGTAATTCATAAAAATAAAATTATCTCTATTGTTCAAGTAGAGAAAAACGGAAGATTAACTTACATTAAATACCGTGATTAGTGAGGGAAAATATGCAAAACATTATAGATGAATTAAATTGGAGAGGTCTTATTAAAGAATACTCTAACGAAGAAAATCTTAGAAAATTATTCGAAGGTAAACAAACAATATATTGTGGATTTGATCCAAGTGCATCAAGTATGCATATCGGAAACTTTGTTATGATTTCTATTTTAATGAGATTACAAAGAGCCGGTCATAAGATTGTTGCTGTTGTCGGTGGAGCAACCGGCATGATTGGTGATCCAAGTGGAAAAAGTAAAGAAAGAAATTTATTAACACCTGATAAAGTTAAAGAAAATACAGATTCTATTAGAAAACAACTTGAAAGATTTTTAGACTTATCAAATCCAGATAAAGGAATCATCTTAAATAACTATGATTGGTTAAGTAAATTATCTTTACTTGATTACTTACGTGATACAGCAAAATTCTTCCCAATTAACTATATGTTAAACAAGGACATCGTAAAATCTAGACTTGAGGTTGGTATTTCACTTACTGAATTTTGTTATATGACCTTACAATCCTATGATTTTAAGTATTTACATGATAATTTTGGAGTTAATATTCAAATTGGTGGTAACGATCAATGGGGAAATTTAACTGCTGGATTAGATTTTATTAGAAGAACTGAAGGTGAAGAAGCAAAAGTCGAATGTATGACAGCTCATCTCATTACTAGAAGTGATGGAAAAAAATTCGGTAAAAGTGAAGATGGAGCCTTATTCTTAGATTCCAAGTTAACTTCGCCATATAAGTTATATCAATTCTTTATTAATCAAAGCGATGAAGATTGCATTAAATATTTAAAGGTTTTCACCTTCTTAACTAAAGAAGAAATAGTTGAAGTAGAAAAAGAACATTTAGCTAATTTAGGTGCAAGAATCGGACAAAAGAAATTAGCCTATGAAGTTACAAAAGTAATTCATGGTGAAGAAGCCGCTAATGAAGCTAAAAAAATGAGCGAAGCTTTATTTTCAAACGATTTTAAATCTTTAAAAGAGGAATCAATTCAAGAATTATTTGGCAATATGGAAGTTAAACTCGATGAGCCATTAATTTTAGAAGATCTTTTAATTAAAGTTAAGGGTGCATCTTCAAAAAGAGAAGCAAGAGAATTTATTAAAAACGGTGCTTGTAGCATCAATGGAGAAAAAGTTACTGAAGCTACAAAATTAATCGATAGTTCATTTGCTTTGTATGGCAAATATATTGTTATTAGAAGAGGTAAAAAGAATTATTACCTTGCTAGATTAGGCTAATGAATTTTTTTAAAAAGAATATAGTTATATTTATTTTTATGATTTTAGAGGCATTTTTATATGCCTCTTTTTTGACTCTAGATTTTATTAATGTAGGTGTTGCTCAAAATATAAAATATGTTTCAATTTTATTATGTCTAGTAATGTCATTTATTCTTATAATTATAAAAAAATATAGTTTTTGCAGTCTTTTCACTTGTTTCGCTATGATTTTTACATGCATAAGTGATTATTTCCTATTGTTAAATCATGACTCTAAATACTATTTAGTAGGTGTAGTAACATTTATTTTTGCTCAACTTTTTTACATGGTAATAATTAACCAAAAAAGTGATTATAAATACCTATATTTAGATTTATTTACTAGGATCGCTTTAGTTACATTAATTGTCATAATTGGTCCATCTATAAAAGTAGATACTTTAACTATTGTGGCATTAATTTATTTTACTCAACTATTATGTAACTTTTTAAATTCATTACTATTAATAAAGTTAAATAAAAAGAACGCAATTTTGCCAATCGCATTCTTTTTATTTATTTTTTGTGATATTTCAGTCGCTTTAAATAATTTAAATTTAAATAACGAGAATTTATCATTTGCAGTTTATTATTTGATGCGGCTATTTTATTTACCAAGTCAGGTAATTTTATCGACTAATACTTATTTTTTAGAGTAATAGTAAATGGAATTTTTAACCACTTCTGTTACTTCTTTTCCTCTTATAACCTCTAAAATTTCAAAAGCAAAATCTAATGTTCCACTAGCACTAATTCCAGTGATAATCTTGCCATCTTTTACTGCGTAATCATCTATATATGTACCACCAAAGTCTTCATTCATGCTAGTGAAACAAGTATATTTTTTGCCTTTTAATAAACCTAAATGACCAAGTAAAGTAGGGCCAGCGCAAATTGCGGCAATATAGCATCCTCTATTAAAGAAATCTAATATTACAGATTTAAAGAAGGTACTACTTTCTAATTCCACATATTGAGAACCACCTGGAATAAATAAAAAATCATAACTATGAACATTAAGTGCCTCAAGAGGGTATAGATTTTTTATGGTAATGCCGTGTTTTCCTGTTGCTTCAGTGCCATGCATACTATAAATATCTACATTAACACCACCTCTTCTTAAAATATCAATCGTTCCAAGTGTTTCAATTTCTTCAAAACCATTAGTAATTATTGTTAATACTTTCATATATTTTTATTAACTCCTTTTGTATAATTATAACATAAAGAAAGAAGAGGTAATTTATGGCTTTTAATTCTTCAAATCATCCTATTATTCAAGGATTAATGCGTTTAAAAGGAATGAGCGTTGATGATCTTTATAATTTAATTAAATATGATATTGATCACGGAGTACATTTTTTCGATATTAGTGATATTTATAATGATGGTGAATGTGAATCTTTATTAGGTGAGGTTTTAACTTTGCATCCTGAGTTAAGAGAACAAATGATTATTCAAACTAAGTGTGGAATAGTTAAAGATCGTGAAAAAGATATTGTTTATTATGATTTAAGTTATGATCATATCATAGAATCTGTTAATAATTCTTTAAAGAGAATGAACATTAAATATATTGATTCGTTCTTACTTCATAGACCAGATATATTCTTTAATGCTCCTGAAGTTGCTAGAGCTTTTGCAACACTATCTCAAGAGGGTAAAGTTTTATCGTTTGGCGTATCTAATTTCCCTCATGAAGCTTTAAAGTATTTAAAAGATCACACCAATATTCCAATTACAGTAAATCAACTTCAACTTGGATTAGGTCATTTAGATTTAGTGAGGGAAGTTTTGAATTTAAACATGAATAATGAGGAAGGTGCTGAACATACAGGGGAATTATTTTTCTATATGAAAAGATACAATATTGTTTTACAATGTTGGTCGCCTTATCAATATGGATTCTTTGGCGGAAGCATCTATACAGAGCCTAAATTTAAAGAGTGCAATGAATATTTAGAAGAACTTGCTGAAAAATATAAAACTTCTAAGTGTGCAATTGCAACAGCGTTTTTACTAGCTTTAGGGAATGATATTCAAGTAATTACTGGTTCAACCAACCCTAAGCATGTTCAAGAAACTATTGATGGAACAAGAGTTAAACTAACTAAACCAGAGTGGTATACGTTATATAGGAAAACTGGCAATTTATTGCCATAATAAAAGCACCCTTATTGAGTGCTTTTTTTAAGATGTAAGTGAATCCTTTATTTTAAAATAAATCTTGTCTTCAAGAACAGTTACAAGTTTTCTGCTTTGAGATTCTGCATCACTTTCTTCAACCCCCATACTCAACAAATAATTGTGGATGGATGTAAGTTTTTCATAAAGATTTTTTCCAAGCTCTTTCCCTTCATCCGTCAAGTTTACATCGCCATAATAAACTTTCCTTAAGTATCCACAGGATGCGAGTTTCTTAGTCGCTTTTGTTACAGCAGCTCTTGTTACATTCAGCCTTTGTGCAATAACATTTGGCTGTACCCCTAAAGAAGATTTAAGTTCTTCCTCATAAATTACTTCCAAGTAATTTATTAAGGATTCTGATAACTTTATCCTCATGCGTTTATTTTATATATTTTTTAGATTTTTTGCACTAAATAATAGCAAAAATAATCAATTTTCTTACGATATAATGAGAAGTTTTTAGGAAATTGCAATGGAAAATCATTAATATTAAAAATACATTGCAAATCGTGAATAAACTTTAATAGAAATTGCAATTTCTAAAATTTAACCTAAAAAACATGAAAAAGAATTTTAAATTTGTTTATCATTAAAATTTAAAAGCGTAAATTTTAAGAAGTGGTTATTATTTATTTATGGCTTACTTAATCTATCATAAGTAAAAGAATGAACAATCATTGAACTTTGAAAAGGTTAGTTTATAAAAAGCGACATTTTTATCAAAAGTACTTGCTGAATTAGTTTCGCTATGCTATATTATTAAAGCGCTTTTAAGCGTGTGCCTAGAAATAAATTCTATTGGGCCCTTAGTTAAATGGGATAACGTTAGCTTTGCAAGCTTAAGTTAGGAGTTCGATTCTCCTAGGGTCCACCAATTTATGGCAGCGTAGCTCAGTTGGTTAGAGCAATCGGCTCATACCCGGTGCGTCGAGGGTTCGAATCCCCCCGCTGCTACCAAACTAAAAGAATTTATTTAGGTCGAAAATTGTGGACTCTTAGCGCAATGGTTAGAGCTATCGGCCCATAACCGATCGGTTACAGGTTCGAGTCCTGTAGAGTCCACCATTATGGAGAAATACCCAAGTGGCTGAAGGGGTCGGTCTTGAAAACCGATAGTGGATGCAAGTCCAGCGAGGGTTCGAATCCCTCTTTCTCCGCCATATTATATCGCAGGGTAGAGCAGTCTGGTAGCTCGTCGGGCTCATAACCCGGAGGTCGGAGGTCCAAATCCTTCCCCTGCAACCAAACTTAAAGATATGAGACTTCGTTGAAGTCTTTTTTTCTTGCTTACAAAATTGTGATAAAATCTTTTTATGAAAACTTATAAAAATTATATAAAATTTGTTGATAAAAATATCAAAAGTATTAAGCCAAATTCATTAATCGCAATAACTGGAGCTACAGGTTCAACCGGGAAAGCTTTAGCTTATTATTTATCATATTTAAAATGCAATTTAATTTTATTAGTAAGAGATGTTAAATCAGGTGAAGCATTAAAAAATAGTCTAATTAAAGAGTATTCTAATGAAGTAGAAGTATATTATTTAGATTATTCGAGTAAGAAAAGTGTTGATGATATCTATGAAATTTTGATAAGTAAGAAAATTGATGTATTTTTTAATAACGCAGGAATTTATCATCAGCCTTTAAAATTGGTAAACAATTTTGATATAACATTTTTTGTTAATTTTTTAATGCCTGCATATCTAGAAGAAAAATTAATAAGTGTTAATCAATCATTAAAAATAATAAATACAGGAAGCATCTCATATAGATATTTAAGATTAAATAGTAATGATTTATTAAAATTAAAAGAGAATAATAGGACTTTAAGATACGCTAATAGTAAAAGGCTTATAATGTTATATTCTTTAATAAAAAGAAAAGAAGGGAAGAACTTTTTGTTAGCACATCCTGGAATTTCAACAACTAACTTATTTAATGCAAAAAATAAAGCGTACCCAAAGATTTTTTACATCTTTATCACACCAATTATGAAAATAATTTTCATGAATCCATCTAAGGCTGCTTTGTCTTTATTAAAGGGTGTAGATGTTAGTAATTTAGATAATACTAAATGGGTAGGACCTAGAGGTTTATTCCATGCACGGGGTTACCCTTCAATTCAAGATATTAAAGAAGGCTTATTAGATGAAGTTAATAATACTAATCTTGTTGGATTAGTAACTAATATAGTAAAAGAAGAAATAAATAAGTAAGGATTTGCAACAAAAAAATATTATTTTTTACTTTTTTATCTATTTTTGTATTCTTTTATTTTATTATCTTTAATTTTAAAAACCATAGTCGTATACTCTTCATTTATGAGAAGTAGAGAGATTGATTTTACTTATGGAAACATTTTTAAAAAGATGATTGTATTTATAATCCCTTTAATTCTTTCTACAGTTTTACAACTATTTTACTCAAGCGCGGATTTATTTACTGTTTCTAATTTTGGTGGTGGTGAAAATTCCATGAACGCAGTTGGCGCAAACGGATCTTTAATAAATTTAATTGTTGCTCTTTTTACTGGTTTAAGCGTAGGGGCTAATGTTTATATAGCTAACGCTAGAGGAAGAAACGATAAGGAAGCTGCTAAAAAAGGCATTGGGACGTCATTATTTCTTTCTTTAATTGTTGGGATAATTGTTCTATTATTTGGAACATTGTGTGCTAGAGAACTATTGATATTGATGCAAACGCCAATCAATGTATTAGACAAAGCAACCGAATATTTAACGATTTATTTTTTAGGAATTCCATTTTTAATGATTTATAACTATGGAAGCGCTTGTTTAAGGTCACTAGGTGATTCCAAGAAACCTTTTTATATCTTGCTTCTTAGTGGAGTATTTAATATTGGGTTCAATTTTTTCTTGTTATAACTTTTGGATTAGATGTTAAAGGTGTTGCTATTTCTACTATTGTTAGCGAAGCAATATCTGCGATTTGCGTAGTTATTTTTCTTTTTTACAATAAAAATGGATTTGCAGCTTTAGAGATTAAACACCTTAAATTATATAAAAAAGAACTACTTTCAATTTAAAAATAGGCGCATTTTCAGGTCTAGAATCGTTCATTTTTTTTGCTAATGTTTTCATTCAAAGAGAAGCCAACACATTTGGTGAAATCGCTATGGCAGGAAATACTGCTAGTAATAATTTAGAAGGCTATCTATATAATATTTTAAATTCATTTAGCGTTGCGGTTGTGGCTATGGTTGCTCAAAACTATGGAGCTAAAAATAGTAAAAACATCAAAAAGATATTATTTTATGCCATAGCAACAGTTACGGTACTTGGTTTATTTATTGGCTTATTGATGGATGCTTTTAGTTATCAACTGTTAGGAATTTTTGTACAATCTAAAGAAGCCTTAGACATGGGTAGAAGTAGGCTACTAGTCATTTGTTCAACATATTTTTTGCGGAATTATGGATGTAATGAGTGCCTATTTAAGAGGATTAGAGCATCCAGTAACACCTACTATAATTACTTTATTTGGTGCATGTGTTTTGCGTTTAGTTTTTATTTTTACAATTTTCCAAATGATTCCAGAAATACATACATTGCCATGGTTATATGCATCTTTTCCAATCTCATGGTGCGTGGTAATCTTAATTTACATACCATTTATAGTTGTATTTTCACGAAGAGTTTTTAAAATCATTGAACTAAAAAATAATATTATAGGCTATAGAAAAGCTGACAAAATAGCCATAAATAACTGAAATTTCTAGTTTTTTAGCACTTTTCTATCTTGGTTTGTTTGCTAATTATTTTAATTATTAATATAATAATTAAAGATATGGATTTACTAACAATTGTTAACTGGATGGATTTTGCGGTAACGATGGCGACCATACTTTTTTTATGTTCTTTATGGTACTATCTTTACTATTTTACTATCGTTTTAAAACCAGTTAAAAAGTTTGAGAATGCAAAAGATTATTACAAGTTTGGAATATTAATTCCAGCTAGAAACGAATCTAAGGTTATTTCAAATATTCTTCAGTCAATTTCTAAATTTGAATACCCTAGAGATAAGTACGAAGTTTTTGTAATTGTGGAAAGCGAAAATGATCCAACTTGTGAAATAGTCAAAAAATTCGGATTTACTACTGTCGTTAGAGGTGACTTAACTAATAGAAGAACAAAGGGTTATGCGTTAGATGATGCGTATCATTATATTAAAGACCATAATTTAAAATTTGACGCTTATCTTGTTTTCGATGCTGATAATGTTATAAATAGTGATTATTTAATTCATATGAATAATGTAAAACATCACGGATATCAAGTTGGAGTTGGTTATAGAAGTTTTACTAATGCAACTAAAAATTGGATTTGTGCAACTAGTGCAACATTATTTTCTTTTATGAATCAATTTACTTCTAGAGGTAGATCTGAAACATTTGAAAAAGCAACACTAACTGGAACCGGATATTATATTGATGCGAATATTGTTGATGAAGTAGGTGGATGGATTTGGAATGGTATGACCGAAGATGTTGAATTAACAACCTATTGTTATTATCACAATATTAGAATGCGTTATTATCCTTATGCTAGATATTACGATGAACAACCTGAAGATAGAAAAACACTTCACAAGCAGCACATCAGATGGGTTTGGGGATTTTTTACAAATAGAAAAAAGTATAAAACAGGTGGAGTCGTATATAAGCCAAAATCTAAAATTAATCGTTTCTTTTCTATTATTGAATATAATTTAAGCATTTATCCGTTTTTAGTAATGACAGTTGTTTTATTGATTTCGGCAATAGTAACTTTTATTTTGGGTTGTGTTTCAATACCTTTTGAGCAAGAAAATAGTGGATATATTTTTGCTCATTCTGTTTATCAGTTTTCTTTAATCTACATGATTTTTATGTTTGTCGCTGCATTTACTTTAGCGGTCGATAATGAAAATTTAAAATTCACTGTGAAACAATGTATTATCATAGTTTTAACCTATTTATTCTTCTTTGGAGACTTTTTATCAGCTTTCCTCGATGGACTATTCCATAAAGAGAAGAGAACTACATGGCGTGAGATTGAACATAAAGGTGAGATTATAGATCAACAAGCAGTGGAGAGTAAACATGATTAAGAAAAATGAAAAGTTCAAATTTGGTTCTGTAATCTATTATGAGGATGAACTAAATGATGATTTTGAGACAACTAATTTAAAACGTATTGAAATTCCTGAGGATTTTAAATTTGTTCATAAAGGGTGGTTTTATAACTTTTGGGCTAACTTATTATATTTTGGAGTTGCTGTTCCAGTGCTCGGTTTGATTTCAAAATTTGGGGGAATAAAGGTTAAAGGTCGTGAAAATTTAAAAGAATTAAATAAGGAAGGTTGCTTCATTTATTCTAATCACACCTCATTTTTTGATGTTTTTGATAACCAAGTTTTAGTGTTCCCTTTTAAAAAAACTCATATTTTAGGTTATACAGATGCATTATCAAATAAATTACTAAAAGTGGTTACACCAATGTTAGGACATATTCCAATTCCTGATTCACCAAAAAGTTTTAGAAAATTTCAAGATAGTTTGGAATATTATGTGATAAAGAAAAATCGTAATGTCTTGGTATATCCAGAGGCCCACATTTGGCCTTATTACACTAAAATTCGTCCATTCATATCTACATCATTTAAATATCCAGCTAAATTGAATAGACCAGTCTTGCCTATAACAGCTTGTTATAGAAAAAGTAAATTCTCTTCAAAAGCAAAAATTACTCTATATATTGGTAAACCAATTTATCCTAAAGTAGATTTAAGTGTTAATGAAAATAAAGAGTATTTAAGAGATGAGTGCTATAATACTATGGTTGAGACAGCTGAAAAATACTCAACTTATGAATATATAAAATACATTAAAAAGGAATCTAACGATGACAAAAAATAAGAAAGATAAGATATATGAAATAGACAAGATCTTTTATGGAAGACTTGTAATTTACTTTACTTTGACGGCGATTTTACTTTTTTTGATTACCTTTTTTGCAATTGGTTTTGCTTATGTTGCTGATATAGATATTTCAGGATTAAGTAAAGATGTATGTGATGCTGAAAGCTCTAATTATAGTGCGTTTTTATGTTATTTAAGTTCGCTTGATGGGAACACATTTTATTATGTTGTCTATAATTTCTTTGCTATAGGCTTAATTTTCATGCTTCTAGCTTTTTTAGTTTTAAACATTTTTTATATTGCTAATAAATTTTATTTTAAAAAACTTCTTAAAGAAAAAAGTTGTGGAGCAGTCATATTTAAAATAGAAAATAAAGTCATTTATTATTTAGTTTTAAAAATGGGCTATGGTCATACTTCATTATGTAAGGGCCATCAAGAAAATAACGAAAATGATGAAGAGACTGCTATTCGTGAAATAAAAGAAGAAACAAATCTAGATGTTGAATTGAATTCAGATTTCTCTGAATATATCAAATATAAGCCTACACCTAATTCAATTAAAACTGTGAGATTTTATTTAGCTACTCCTACTAAAACTGATGAAGTACCTATAGATCTTCATGATGATGAAGTGAGTAGTATGGAATGGTGTACTTATAATGATGCTTTATTAAGAATTACACATCAATCGGATAGAAGAATCGTAAAAAAAGCCAATCGATATATTAAGAAACATTATTTTATAGAGGATATTTAAAAAAATAAAAAAACTGATTTTTCAATCAGTTATTTTATTATCAATGGTGCCGAATGTCAGACTCGAACCAACGACCTACTCATTACGAATGAGTTGCTCTACCAACTAAGCTAATTCGGCGTCGATTAAAATTATACTTTATTTTATTGATATATTCATTAAAATTTTAAAGTGGTGAGGGGAATTTATGAAAGAGAAAAATAACGAAAAAGATATTGTTAAAGAAGAAGATGGCGATATTAAAATAGAAAAATACACTACAAAATCTTGGTTAAATTCTGCAATTAGCGGGTTTTTAATTGGACTAGGAGTTATTTTACCTGGAATAAGTGGAAGCACTATTGCAATATTATTTAAGATTTATGATAAGATGCTATATGCAATCAGTAAAATTTTTAAAAAGTTTAAGACAAGTTTTTTATATCTACTTCCAATTATTATTGGGGCTGTTTTAGGCTTTGTAATAGGATTTTTTGTTGTTCAAAACGTCATTGAAAGTTATACATTTATTGTCGTTTGTGTTTTTGGAGGGTTGATGTTAGGAGCTTCTCCAGAAATATTTTTAGAAATAAAAGATGATATTAAAAAACCTAAATGGTATCAAATTGTATTGCTTGTAGTCGGATTTATTTTTCCAATCGCTCTAGCCGCTTCATTTGCTAACATTAAAGAAATTGATAATAGTGAAATGTTAACAACTTTCCCATTTTATTCTTATATAATTGCTTTTATATTAGGAGCAGTGGTCTCTCTTACTCAAATTGTTCCAGGTTTAAGTGCAACAGTTTTATTGATGTCTTTAGGATTTTTTAAACCAATTATGGAAGCATTGCATTTTGATGTTTTAATGAATGAACCACGCTGGATTGCTTTTATTTTACTTCTTGCTTTAGGATTTTTAGTGGGATTTTTCTTATTAAGTAAAGTAATGTCCCTCTTATTTAAAAAGTATAGATTATCAATGTACTTTTTAATAACCGGCTTAACATTTGGCTCGATTGTATCAGTATTTTATAATAGTGACGTTAAAGGAGTCTATGATGCCTGGAGTATTGGAGAAGGCAATATGGCTTTAGACTTAGGGTTAGGAATTCCTTTATTTATTATTTTTACAGCTGTAGCTTTTGTTTTAGTAAT
The DNA here is from genome assembly GCA_949299335.1 of uncultured bacterium. GTDB lineage: Bacteria > Bacillota_I > Bacilli_A > RFN20 > CAG-826 > Onthovivens. Next base: position 39,487 of record CASGAD010000004.1, read on the forward strand.
GTATCAAAGAAAGAAGAATACTGAGTTAGAAAATAAAGAATCAAATAATTAAATATTAAAAGCTAATAAGTAAATATTTGTTTCTCCTTCAGTTATACCTGCGTGAGCACCTTTAAATCCAATTGGATTTTCTCCCATATAAAATGAATATTTACCTGTAGCGATTAAAGTATAATCTTTAATAACATTTAAAGAGTTTTCATGAACTTCGCCATAACCAAAGGTATGTTCCGCTAAAAGCTCTTTTTTACTTTTTATAATAAAGTCTTTCCCATAATATTTATTGGCTAATTCAAGGAATTTTTCTTTGTTTTTTACTGAAAAAGTCGCAAATCTACCTTCGATTGAACAAACTGGCTCACTCAAAGTAGCAACAAAATCAGGATGTTCAAAAATAGAAATTTCTTCAATATCTTTAAAACCATGATCAGCAGTGAGGAAGAACAAAGTATCTGGATTATTTTCTACAAGTTCCTTAACTTTTTTATCTAAATAAATCAAAATTTGTCTAATAGCTTCATCTTCAGTTCCATAATCATGTAATAAATGATCTGGATTCGAAGAATAAATATAAACAAAATCATGACTTTTAACTAACGTTGAAGCGCTGTCAAAAAAGAAGTCAAAATCATCTTCACCATTTTCTAATTTTTTCATATAAGAAGAAATTGAAGTGGCATTAAATTTTTGAGTCTGATTTATTAAATCCCAAATTTTATCTACTTGTAATTCTTTAAGAGTGACTGGTGGAGTATGGACTTTATCAGGAACCAGTGCGTCCATAGAAGGAAAAACATGGATGTAAGCATTTCTTGATTTAAAATATTGTGTCCATCCTAAATAAGAAGTTTCAATAGGATATCGGCCAGTTGTTAAAGCGGTAGTGGCTGCAACAGTTGTTGGTGGATATACACTTTTAAAAGTTGTAACGATATGGGAATAAAGATAAGGAATATCATCTTTATACTTATCAAATATAATTTGCCCCATTCCATCAAGCAAAATCAAAGCGACTTTCTTTTTATTCGTTTTCTTTAAAATTTCATCAGCAGCTTTTAGTGAGTCATGAAATTTTTGAACTTCAAAAAACCCTAAAATTGAATTTCCAAGATTTGTAAGTGATTGTTTTGAATCTAAAATTAATTTTTCCATAGTATTTTATTATAGCAAAAATAAAGAAAAAACCTAGTCCAATATGAACTAGGTTAGGGTTGCTACAAGAATTGAAACTATAACAATCTGTTATAGAATTCAACGATAAGAGACTCGTCGATATCTTTAGCTAATTCGCTTCTTTCAGGAAGTCTAACTAATTTACCACTCTTTTTCTCTTTATCAACTTCAACATAAGGAACAGTTGTGGTTTGTGCTTCTAAAGCAGCTTTAACAACGACTAAATCCTTACTATTTTCTCTTAAAGCAATTTCATCTCCGACATTACAAATGTAGCTAGGGATATCAATTGTTTTACCATTAACTTGAATATGTTTATGGTTAACTAATTGTCTAGCTGCTCTACGTGTTGCAGCAAAGCCAAGTCTATAAACTAAGTTATCAAGTCTTGTTTCAAGAATTGTCATAAACTTAGTACCAGTAACTTCCTTTGAATTACTAGCGATTAAGAATAATCTACGGAATTGTCTTTCGCTAATTCCATAAGTATCTCTTAACTTTTGCTTTTCAGCTAATTGCTTTCCGTATTCAGATAATTTCTTTTTATCTGCTCCGTGTTGTCCAGGTGCGTATTCTCTTTTATCACCTTTTTTTAAAGTATGACCGGAAAATTCTTCACCGGTTCCTAATAAAGAGTAGTTAAGTCTTCTAGCTCTTTTCCATTTTGGTCCTGTATATCTCATATAGAACTCCTTTCTTTACATTTACATATAAAGCAAGGGATAAATTCCTTCTTCTACGGTGAGTTAACTGCCAGGTTCGCCTTTGTAGCATAAGGTTACTGCTTTAAGAACTTTTGTTCCTTAACACACTAGGCAAGAAGTATTTAACTGCTGCGTTACATGCCTTAATAAAATACAATTTTATTGTTTCTAAGTCAACCAATATTTTTACTAGTAATGTCTTTAGGAGACTTGCACATTCATCTTATTTAATATATAAACTAAAATAAATAAGTCGAATTAATTAAAAAATATGCAAAAGTTGGCTTAAAATTACTTATTTAAAAATTATTTCTTTATTTTTTATTAGAGAGATTATATCAAAAGAAAATAATTGTTCTTTTTATATTTATTTAAAAACTAACTTTATAAACGAATATCGAAGGGCGATAAATTAAAGACAATATATCTTCTTTATAATTCAAAAAAATAGGCTAATAGTATAAAATACTATTAAGAGGTTTTTTCGTATGGCAATTTTAAATGAAATAATTGTACTAGATGCAATTGATACAAACTTAGTTATTATTCTTTCTGTAGTTGGAGGAGCATTAATTTTATGTATAATTTTATTTTTAATCTTAAATAAATTTATATTAATTAGAAAAAGATGCACTAAAACCTTAAAAGATTTAGTTAAAAAGTATGAATACTTACATGCTTTACTAACTGGTCAAGATCTCCAATATATTCAAAGATTAGAAATCATTTCAAGAACTAATCTTCTTTATGTCGATATTCATTCATCATATTTTAAAAGAAGTAAAGAAATTAGAGATACCATCGATGTTACTGTGAATAATATTTTAACTGACTTAGGAGAATATCTAGAGGAAAAGAAATATAAGGAATTCAAACAATATTATAAAGAGCATTTAGGTATCATTAGACAATATGAAAACTCAGTAAATCAATTAAATAATGATTTAGTCCAAGTTATTAAGCCAGAAGAAGAATGTAGAGAAGCTGCAGTTGCCTTAAAAGAAAAACTTCGTGAACTTAAATCAAAATATAATCTTAATGAAGATAAGTTACAATTTGTGGCTTTATCATTCGAAAGAGTTTTTGACAATATTGATAGAACTTTTAATGAATTTGAGGCTAAAGTTGAAACGGCAGATTATGATGAAGCGAATCGCATTATTCCTAGAATCGATAAAGTTATTGATGTATTAAGTAAATTAATTGATGAAATTCCACCTTTAGTTGAAGAATATAATGTAAAAATACCAGCTAGAGTTACTGAATTGGTAAGTAAATATCATGAATTATTGCGTGAAGGTAAACCATTAAAGCATCTTCAAGTTGATGAAAAAGTCGAAGCTATTAATTCAGCTTTAGAAAACGCTAAAGATATGATTAAAAAGTTAAGCATTTCAACTTTAGCAAATGAAGCCCAAACTATTAATAAAGAAATTGATGATATTTTTGCATCTTTCGAAAAAGAAGTTGAAGCAAGTTTAGAGTTTAAAAAGAAAAAAGACAAGGTCTTAACTCAGTTTAACGAATATGAAAAAGAGTATATTAAAATTAAAAACAATATCAATAAATTTAGAAAAGTCTACATTATTGACCCTGAACATGAAAACTTATTAACTGAAATGAATACTAAGTTAGATATCGTAAGTAAAGATAAAAGAAGACTAGATGTCTATATTCACGCAGTTGATTCTTCTCCTTACTCAGTATTAATTGAGAAAGTTAATGTTCTTGAAAAAGGTACCCAAGATTTTGGCGAAAAAGTTGATACATTTAGAAATTATTTAGCGAGTTTAAAAAATGATAGCGAGGGTGCTTTTAACAATTTAAAGGTAAGATATGAGCAATTAAAGAACGCCGAATATACAATTAGAGAATGGAAAATTTCTGATTTTAATGAAAAATATCGTCCATATTTCGATGTGTGTTATCAATTTATCGATGAGTGCTATCATCTATTAAATTCTGTCCCAATTGATGTAAACGCAGTTAATGTTTGTACAAATAAACTTAATGAAGCTACTAATAATTTAATTAAAGAAATTCAAGAAATTGACAATTATAAATCAAGAACAGTTGATCAAATTTTATTAGCTAATCGTGATAGAATGAAGTTTGCTGAAATTAACAATTTAGTTTTACAAAGCGAAACTTTATATCTTAATGGCGACTTTAAGAGTGCCTTTGAAAGTAGCGATGGTATTATTAAAAAATTGAATTTACGTGATGGTAAATAAGATGATATATTTTGATAATGCAGCAAGTACTAAGCCTTCAAAAGAAGTCTTAGATGCTTATTTATCTGCGGCTTTAAATGATTTTGAAAACCCAAATTCTTTGCATAAATATGGGGTTAAAAATTTAACTGATATTAATAGAATTAGACAAAATATCTTAAAATTGTTTGGTTTTTCTAGCGATTATGAGGTTATTTTTACTAGTGGTGCTACTGAAAGTAACAACTTAGCTATTTTAGGATACGCTAGAAAAAATTCTTCTAGAGGGAAAAAGATAATAACTTCAAGTGTGGAGCACGAGTCAGTTTTAAATGTTTTTAAAGAGCTTGAAAAAGAAGGATTTAATGTTACTTATTTGTCACCAAATAATGAAGGCAAATTTGATTTAGAAAAATTTAAAAAAGAATTTACAAAAGATACAATATTAGTTTCTATTATGACTGTTAATAACGAAGCAGGATTTAAAACTAATATTGAGGAAATTGCTAAAATTGTTCATGAGAATCCAAAATGTGTTTTACATAGCGATTGTGCCCAAACTTTAGGAAAATATAAAGTTAATTTTAATACATTTGATTTAGTGACGATTAGTGGACATAAAATCAACGGATTAAAAGGAATTGGTGCGTTAATTAAAAAGAAAAAAGTTAATCTTGAACCTATTGTTTATGGAGGTGGACAAGAAAATGGTCTACGTTCTGGGACGCTTGATTATCCTTCGATTGTTGCCTTTAATGTTGCAATTGAAAATGCAATGAAAAATTTTGCAATTAATTACTCTAATATAACTAAATTACATGATTACTTAATTGATGAACTTAGTAAAATTGAAGAAGTGACCCTACATTTATTTAAAGACTATACACCTTATATAATTAATTTTTCTTTAAGAACAAAAAAAGGAAGTGTAATAGTAGAAGCCCTTTCTAATAAAGAGGTTTTTGTAAGTAGTGTTAGTGCATGCAATTCTAAAAATGAACCATTATCCTATGTTTTATTGAACTTAGGCAAATCTATTGAGGAAGCAAAAAATTCAATTAGATTGTCGCTAGGAAAAGATAGTACTATTGAAGAATGCCAAGATTTTATTAGAATATTTAAAGAAATTTTATTAGAAGTGAGAGGAAGATAAAATGGATTACAATGTCGTTATTGTTAGATTTGGTGAAATGTCTACTAAAGGTAAGAACAAAAGAGATTTTGTTTTCAGATTAGCTCATTCAATTCGCTTAAATTTGAGGGATTATGAAGATGACTATGAAATGGTTATTAGACATGACCATATTTATTTAAATATCAAAAATAAGATTGATAACTTAGTTGATATTTTAAAAGAAATTAGTGGGATGTACTCTTTCTCATTAGCATTAAAAATAGATGCGGATTTAGAAAATATTAAGGAAGAGGCGTTAAATATATTTAAAGAAAGTGAAGGCAAAACATTTAAAATCCATGCTCGTAGAATCGACAAATCCTATCCTTTTTTAAGTGATGAAATTAATAGAACTATTGCTGGTGTAATTTTAAAAAATACTGATAAAACTGTAGATGTTCATAATCCTGATATTACATTAGATATAGAAATTAGAGACGATGGAGCTTATTTGTTCACTACTACAATTAAAGGAATGGGAGGTTATCCTAGTGGATCAACCGGCAAATGTTTGATGATGCTAAGTGGTGGAATTGATTCACCAGTTGCTAGTTATTTGTTAATTAGACGTGGTATTGAGATAACTTGCATTCATTTTGCTGCACCTCCTTACACTAATAGTGGAGTAATTGATAAGCTAGAAGACTTATTACACACACTCAATAAGTATCAACCAAAGATTAGATTGTTTATTGTTCCTTTTACTAAAATACAAGAAAAAATCTATGAGATTTCTACTGAAGGTTACCCAATAACTATTATGAGAAGAATGATGTATCGAATTGCTAGTCGTCTAGCAACAAGATTAAGAATTCCTTGCTTAGCAACTGGAGAAAGTGTAGGTCAAGTTGCTAGTCAAACTCTAGATTCATTAAATGTAATTAATGAAGTAACTAATATGGCAGTTTTAAGACCTCTTTGTACTTATGATAAAGTTGATATTATTAAAATAAGTGAAAAGATAGGAACTTATGAAATTTCAATAAGACCATTTGAAGATTGCTGCACAATTTTTGCTCCGGTTAAGCCTAAAACTTCACCTCATTTAGATGAATGCAAACATATTGAGTCTAAATTTGATTTTGAACCATTAATAGAAGAAGCACTAAATAATTTAGATGTTCGCTATATAAAATAATTCGGATTTTAATTAATTAGTTAATTTTTGCACGGATTTTTATGAAAAACTATGTTTATAATCACATTAGAATTGAATATTTATGCGATAGCATAATAAACGTTGAAGAAAGCAAAACTAGAAATTTTTGTGAAAGGAATACTTTTTCTTTATTGGTAAGTCTGATTTAAGTAAATGAGAATTCGAAGTTTATGAAATTAATGAAAATATTGAATGCACTTTTGGTGAATATACTTTAATTTTTAAAAAGGATAATCCATTAGAAGGATTGAAAGTTATTAATAAAAGTAATGAAGTAATTTATAAATATAAGAAATTGCATAATTCAGGTGAACTTCCTTCCCCTAGTAAAACTCCTATTATATTTCCAATATTTGATAACCCTAGAATGGTAATCCCTTTATCGGGTTATAATGATGAAAAATTAATACAAAATAATGAGAAGTTTATCGTTGAAGAAAATGTTAATGATTTTTATTTATTAATCGCTAATAAAGATCCTCTTTTATTACGTAAACTATATGTATTATTAACTGGTCGAAGTGAATTAGTACGTTTTAAAACGCTTGGGTTTTGGCAAAGTCGTTATTTTAAGTATGACGAAAATAGCGCTAAAGAGATGATATTAGAGCATGCAAAGCATAATATTCCATTAGACAATATGGTAATTGATACCGATTGGAGAAAAGCTAGCGATAGAGGTATAGGATATGAAATAGACACTAGTTTATTTCCTGATATGAGTGGATTTTTTGCTTTTGCTCATAAAAATGATGTCGATATTATGTTTAATGATCATCCTGAGCCGCTTGAAGGTGCTAAAAATGTATTTAGTTTAGAGGAAATTAAGTATCGAAAAGATAATTTGTCTCGTTTAATGGAATTAGGATTAGATTACTGGTGGTATGATCGAAATTGGACCACTAAATTAATTTCTCCAACTAAGCATATAAGTCCAGAAACTTTGGGAGATTATTTATTTAATGATATTACAAAACAATTTAATATTTCTAAAGCCAATAATGATTTAGTCTATCGTAGACCAATAATTATGTGTAATGTTGACAATATCTTAAATGGTGACTATAAAAAAATATTTAATAGCGCCTCACATCGTTATTCAATTCAACGGACAGGAGATATTGATTCTAAATTAGATTCTATATCTAAAGAAGTATATAACTTAATTAGAGGTACAAGTAATGAAATTACCTATATTAATAGTGATATAGGTGGTCATATTGGGAATCCTACAAAAGAAGAATATATTCGTTGGATGCAATTAGGAACATTTGAGCCTATTTTTAGAATTCATTGTACTAATTCAGTTGCTCGTTTTAGAGAGCCATGGAATTATGATGAAGAAACATTAAATATTTCTAGAAAATATATTAATCTAAGATATAGACTTTTGCCTTTAATTTACTCAAAATGTTTTGATAATTATTTTAGTGGTGAGCCTTTATTTAAAGAACTTTCTTTTAATTATAGAGATAAAAAATCTAGAAATATTAAACACGAGTATTTACTAGCTAATGACATTTTAATATCTCATTTTGGCAAAAAGCCTTCAAAAATCCTCTCAAAAAATTCATATATTGGAAAAGTTGAGGCTGAATATTTTACTAACCCTGACTTAATTGGAGAACCATTTTATAAAGAAAGTTTAAATGAAGTAAGACTAAGTTTATCTCATGAACCTCCAGTTAAAGGGATGTCACCATATGAATTTAGCATTCGCTATCGCTTTAAATTAAGATTTAATAAGCTAACAACTTTAAGTGTTACTAGCGATGATGGATGTACTGTTTTTGTAGATGGAGTTAAAATTCATGAAGATAAATCGATGCATGGTCTCTCCTCATCTAGTTTAGGAAAATTTGAAGCTAATAAACTATATGATTTTGTTATTGAATATTACCAACACGGTGGAGAAGCTGGAATTTATTTATCAACTTATGATGATTTAGCAATTCTTAATAGAACATACTTACCTAAAGACGAATGGATTGATGCTTTTAATGGCAAAATTTATAGCAAAAATAGAATGGTAAGTAAGGATATAAATGTTATAGATGAAATGAGTTTATTTATTAGAGGAGGTAGTATTTTGCCTCTTGTTGAAGAAGAAAATAGAGCCATGGATCTCGACTATTCTAAACTTTACTTAGATTATTATCCTTCTAAAAATAATGAAGATTATCAAACTTTGTATGAAGATGATAAGGAAACCACCGCATATAAATTAGGAAACTATAGAGTTGCTAATATTTCTTCTAAATTCGATAAAACTAATAACGAAATGGTTATAAGTATTTCTAAAGTCAAAGGAAACTATAATGATGAAATAAACTTTAGAGATGTGATTTTAAAATATCATTTATTAAAGGGAATGAATAAGGTTAAAGAAGTTAGAATTAATGATGAAATTGTTCCTTTTAAAATATTCAAAAAAGATTCTTCACTTATGCCTTTAAGCGCTACAGATAGTAGTAGATGCGAAAAGACATTAGTTGTGAAATTTAAAATTGATTTATCAAAGAATTATGTTATTAGATTTAAATTATAGATTGGGAGTAATAGATTAGCCTATTAGTCTTTTATTGTATGCAAAAGAAAAACCGCTTTTTACAGCGGTTAAATTCTAAGGTTTATTTGATTACTTTGCTTTTTTAGCAACTTTGACTAAATCAGCAAATCCTTGAGGATCGTGAATTGCAATTTCGCTTAACATTTTTCTATTTAAGTCGATTTTAGCAACTTTTAATCCGTGCATAAACTTTGAATATGAAATATCGTTTAATCTGCAAGCAGCATTGATTCTCTTAATCCAGAGTTTTCTAAAATCTCTTTTAATTCTTCTACGATCAATATAAGCGTATCTTTTTGAACGCATTACTTGTTCTTTAGCAGTTTTGAATAAGATATGTTTACTGCCGAAGTAACCTTTAGCTTGCTTAATGATTTTCTTTCTTCTTAAATGTGTGACTTTACCACCTTTGACTCTCATGCTAGTTACCTCCTAAATTATTGTTGAATGAGATACTTAATTCTCTTCATATCGCTCTTTGAAACGATTGTTGCTTTTCTTAAGTGTCTCTTTTGTTTGTGTGTTTTGTGTGGTGCTAAATGGCTAACATAAGCGTGATGTCTTCTGACTTTGCCACTACCAGTAACTTTAATTCTTTTTGTTAAAGCTTTTTTGCTCTTCATTTTTGGCATAAAAATAATCCTCTCTTTCTACTTTTTAGTTTTACTTGATAATACACATGTAAGCCATTTTCCATCGAGGACAGGCTTCTTTTCAATATTACAGTAATCTTTTACACACTCTAGAAATCTATTTAATGCATCTTCGCCAACTTCAGGGTGGGACATTTGTCTTCCTTTGAATCTGACACCAACTTTAACTTTGTTGCCTTCTTCAAAAAACTTTATAGCTGCCTTTACTTTGGTTTCGATATCATGTTGCCCAATCTGAGGAGTTAATTGAATCTCTTTAATTTCAATAATTTTTTGATTCTTTTTGGCTTCCTTAGCTTTCTTTTGAGCCTCGAAACGATATTTTCCATAGTTAACGATTTTACAAACTGGTGGATTTGCTTGTGGAGCAACACAAAGTAAATCAAGTTCGTATTCCTCAGCTTTTTTAATGGCATCGAATCTTTTCATTTTACCTAAGCTTTCGCCATCAGGTCCAATTACTAAAACTTCTGGAAAACGTATTTTTTCGTTTACAATGTCACCATTATAACGATCTTTTTTGGTGTTTTTATCCATTTGTGGATTAAATCCGGTTGCTATAGTATCTTCCTCCTAAAATAAAACGGACGCATTAAGTTTACGTCCGTTAAAAATACTCATAGTTTTACAACTTAGTAGCTTTTAAGACCAATCGATACATTCAATCTGGTGAGAAGCGGACGCTCTTCTTTCTACGTGCTGAAATATAATATCGAAATTTTATTTTAAAATCAATAGTAAATTTAGTCTTCGTTTGGTGTGTAGACTAAGAAATAAATTGAAGTAGCGATTCCGATAAGTGTGATAATTAATACAAATATCAATGAGTTTTGTGGATTATAGCTTATATTAATAAATTTTGAACAAAGTGTAGTAATTGAAAATGCTAAAGCTACTGTCCAAGATGAGATATTGAAAATAGAAACGACTTTTTCATCTACACTTGAAACGAAAGCAAATGCTAAATTAGTTAATGTAATGACACCTATTAAACAAACGAGTGTGCCTAAAACTGAACTAACTGATAAATTCTCTAAACTTGCGAAATCATAGCCATTATAGTAATTGCCGGTTACGTTTTGAACGTGATAAGCAAATGTTCCAAACAAAACGAGTGCAAAGATGGCAAGGATTAAAGTAGAAGAGATTGCTAATTTTTTCTTTGATAATACCATAAATTTCTCCTTGAGCCTCAATAGTTAATATTTTATAAATCTTTAGATTTTTTTCAACAATATATTGAAGGTCTAAGTAAATATTTTTGATTTTTCAATTCTAATTTAGGTTTATTGTGAAATAAATTATATTTATTTTTAAATAAATTTATTTATAATGAATTTTGGAATTGAGGAAATTATAGATGAAAAAAGTCTTAGTGTTTGATTTTGATGGAACTTTATGCCACTCATTAGAGCTAGTTAAATTAGGAATGAAAGAGGCAATTACTAAATGTTCTAATTTAGAAATGGAAGATAATGTTTTGCTTAAATACTTTGGTCCAAATGAAGAAGGCATTTTGTTAAAAATATTAGGTGAAAAAGTATATAAAGATGCTTTTTATCAATACTTATTAACTTATTATCAAAATCATGATCAATACGTTAAAGATTTTTTCCCAAATTTAAGAAAACTATTAGAAAAATTAAATAAAGATGGATTTACCATTTATTTATTAACTGGAAGAAGCGTTGAAAGTTTAATGATTTCGTTAACTAAACTTGAGGCCTTTAATCTTTTTAAGGGATATTATACTGGAGGATTAAATGGTGCGATTAAAGACGAATTATTGCTTAAACTTTTAAAAGATCATAACTTAAGTAAGGAAGATATTATATATATTGGTGACTCTATTAAAGATGTAATTCAATGTCAAAAAATCGGCGTAAAAATTATTAGTGGACTATATGACAATTTTGAAAGTCATGAAGGAGTTAAAGAATTAAATCCTTACTTAATCGCAACAAATATTGAGGATTTAGAGGCTTTAATTTATAAAGAGGCATTATAAGTGAATAAGCAAAAGAAAAATAAAATTCATTATTTGAGTTTTTTAGTAGCCATAATTGCATGTTTAGCTAGTGGAATTTTAGATGGCTATTCATACTTATTTAAAGGTAATTTTGGATTAATTCAAACTGGTAACTTAATAAACAGTGTTTTCTATTTATTAAATGGTCAATTCTATACATTTATTACAACGTTTTCCAATATAATATGTTTTTGTATTGCTATTTTTATTGCACATTATATTGAGTTTAAATTAAAAGATAAAAATCTTGATATCAAAAATATTGAGATTATTATCATTTTAGTTTTGATAGCTATTAATATGTGCATTCCTAATTCATTCGAAGCTAGTGAAGGAGAAGTGACACTTAATAGATGGATTTGGGTAAATATACTTTCTAATTGCATATTTGCTTTTGTGGGTGCCTTTATTTTTAGAGCTTTTATGGAATTTAATGGCAATACTTATGTTAGTACGATGATGACAGCGAATATGACTAGATTTGTTGGCGCATCTTTTAATGGCACAATAAAAAAAGAAAAAGGTGAAAATTTAAAGGCCTTACAATATTTATTAATTATTTTAAGTTTTGTAATCGGTATTGGAGTAATTTATATATTTTATCGTTACTATTTTTTAGAAAATGTTAATGACAATTCTCTATTTTTCTTTAACTATATTCCTAATTTAATGTTAATCGCACCTTTAGTGTTACTAACAATTTGCCTATTACTTAAAAGATATATTTATAAAATTAGCAATAAAGAAGTTAATAATGAATCTTTGAAATAATAAACTCCTTGAATGAGAGTTTGCTACGCTTATCGCAAAAAGTATCTGCATCGATATTTAAGTCAATATAATAAGGCTTATCTTTTCTAACAAAAAGGTTTCCATCATCATCTAATGATGCTTTAAAGGTATTTGCTGGAATTCTAATTAAATAAAGAGTATTTGTTATTTGATTATTAAGAATTAAATCCCAATCTTTTTTAAGAAATTCAGTTTTTGGGTTTATCCAAAAAATATTTTTGTTTTCTTGCAATTTCCCATAAGATTTAATTTTTAATAATTTAATTTTTTGTTCTTCAAGAAATTTAAGCGCCTCGCCCTTTGCTCTTACTGCAATATCTTTGTTGCTCATAACAGGGATGGTCTTAATTATCGATTCTTTCTTTTTGTCTTTCGAGAAAACATCTACTCCAATGAGCTGCAGAATAAATAGTGCTTCATCTAAATATTGATCTAATAATTTTTTTGTAAATTTATCTAAATTTGATTTATTACCATCAGTTTTATTATCGCAATCCAAGGTTCCACATTCTTGGGCTTTAGATATAAGTGAAGCTTCTAAATATGTAATATATGATTGATTAAGTTCATCATTTTTAGAAGTCAATAAAATTACTTTTTCCCACCAATCTTTTTTAAGTAAATGATGTTTTATTCTTTGTCTTAAATCTGTAGATTGCCCGACATAAACCTTTTCAGAAGATAGAAGTAAATACACGCCATATTTATCACATGAATCATCGTTCAACAAAATATCAGTTGAATCCCTTGGGCACGAATAAAGGATCCCTCCTAAATCCCATCCATCAGACTCACTAACATATGTCATTCCGTTGAGTGTCCCGTTATAAAGATATAATTCAATTTTTTGGCTTTTGCATTCATAATTACTACCTTAAACAGTTTATCAGATTGAATATTATTTAACCGGATCTACTATTTGTTTCAAACAATTTAAAACATAGTAATAAGTAATGAAATTAAGGAAATTGATTAAACCTTTTCGTGAATAAATTATTAAGTATTTAGGTTCGATGTTTGAGGTGGTTTGCTTTTAAATAATAGGTCATTTAAAACAAAAAAATGCCGATATAATCGGCATAATTTTCATTTTGGTGACCTTGAGGCGACTAAAACCCTGTTTATTTATAATTAAAATTTATAATTTTAATTAAAATTAGTTATTTTTATTAATATAATTTATGTAAATATTTTCAATATTTAAGAATTGTATCAAAAATGTATCAACTATTTTTATTTGTTTTTATCTTATCAACAATGGAAGAAATATTTTTTAGTTTTTTATAATCTTCTATGGAAATTGATACTGTTTTTTCATCACCAATTAATTCGTTTATTGAAATATTGTATAGAGTCGATAATTTTTTAAGTTGGGATAATTTAATGTCGTTTTTTTCTAGTTCGATATTAGAATAATTTGCTTGTGAAATATTAAGATATTTTGCTATATCTTTTTGCTTGAATTTATTTTTTTGTCTATAAAATTTTAAATTATTCATCAAAATCTTTTATTTTATTAAGTTCATCTAAAGCCTTACCAGAATTGAAGAAGAAGTTTAAAAAATCCGTACATTGCTTTATTTGGCTATCTAATTTAACATGATCTTCTTTGTTTTCTGATGTATAGGAAAATACGTAGCTTATAATTTCTATGTTTGCTGGTAGAAATTGTTGTAGGATTTGCTTATATGTAAAACATTGTTGAGCTTTAACTAAGTAGCTGGAAATTTTAAATGTAAATTCAAGTATACATATTTTGTTATCTTTAATTAGAAGAAAATCACAGCGATTATTCCTTGTATATGGTATTGAATATTCCTGGATAAGTTTTGCATCTCTTCTTATTTCTTCGTTTAAGTTTTGGCTTTCAAATATTCTGTATATTAAACTTAAGGAATCTATCCAAGATAAAATGTCTTTGTTTGAATATTTTTTATTTTCGCTAATGTTAGAAGTAAGTTCTTTGAAAAGTGTAGAATTTTCTAATTTTTCTAATCTTTCATCCCAACTTACATCAGAAATTATCCATTTATTTATTTTTGGATATCTCTTTTTGATGTCTGAGAAATTAGTAAAAAAATTAATACAATTTTTTGACTCTATAATCATTATTAGTCTCCGTTTTTTAAGTTAATAATTCCGTGATTATCGTTTATTACATTAGTTTGATTATTTATTTTGCTAAATATTCTATTTAGGTCGTCAATATCTTTTTGACTTAAAATTATATAATTTTCAGTACTATTTTTTCTTAGGAGTTGCATAGGCGATATTTCTAAATAATCACAAATAAGTAAAAAATTATCTAAAGTAAGTCGTATTTTTGATGATTCAATATCCCTATAAGTACCTTGCGATATATTTAAATAATTTGCAATTTTTGCTTGAGAAATTTTTTTTGCTTCTCTTATTTTTCTTATTTCATCGATTATCATACTTATATTTTATTTTTTCAGAGTAATATACGCTATTTAGTTATTGACAATATCGTTATAAACTACAATAATAAAAGTAAATTGTAGTAATAGACTACATTATGATCTTTTGGGAGTGTATATGATTGATTTAACTAATGAAATAAAATTAGGCAAATCTAATAGATATCATATTAGAGTTGCAGTGTGGCAAAAAAGAAATAATAGGATAATGCCGAAAAAATTAAAAAGAAAACTTTATGAGGGAACTTATAAGGTGGAGCTTAATAAGAATGATTTAAAAAATCTTTAGTTTTAAATCATCAGATAAGGTTGCTAGAAATTATTTTTATGGAGATTAAAAAGAATAGATTTTATTTAAATAAAAAAACAAAACATAATTCTTTCATTCTCAATCCAGGTAATAAAAAATCAAGTAGCTTAGACTTAACTCATCATCCTTCAAAAAAACATTTAAACGAATATATGAAACTATTAATTAATCCGAATCCTTTAGATAAAAGTGAATCATATATAGGTTTAAAGGAAAGGGAGTTTGAAAATATTCATTATGTTCGTGAAAGAAAAAATCGGATATATTCATTCAGCTCAAAGGAAGTTTGTTCTTCCTAGAAGTAGAAGAGAAAATAAGAAATTTGGTGTGAAAGGTTGGTGATTATTTAAATGAGATACCGAGTTGTTAATTCTAATGATGACAATGTATTTATGACAAATAAATTAAGCGAAGTTAAATGGTTTTTAAAGAATCATTATGTTGGTAGAGGATATGTTTCAAAGGGATATGGCAAAGATTATCAACAAAGATTTATTAGTAATGGTTTTGTTGATTTAAAAAAATTCAGATGAAAAAGAAATTTAAAAGACATTTTAGGATTTATTTAGTTAACAATCATCCGGCTTATATAGTTGATGAGAGTGGTGATGAGTATGTGTTTCATCGAACTTCTCATAAAAATAAAATAAGCAACAAATCAACGTTTGAAATTAGAGAAAATCCTATTATTGGCGATTTTAAACCAATGTATATCGCAAAGAGACGACAAACTGAAAAGAAAGGTAGATTTTCGAGAGTTAAATTACCAATTAAAAGAGATGTAAATATAAATTATGAGTTTATAGATTCAGATTTATTGGACAAAAAAACTCCCTCGAAACAGATTTATCAAAATCGTTCAACTACATCTGGGAGTAAAACTATTAAATCAAAAAGTAAAAAGGTTGTCAAATAGGTATTTATATGAATAAAGGTTATAAGATTTCGCAAAAATATCATTTACGTATGATGAAGAAAGCTGAAAAGAAAGGAAATAAACAGCTTGCTTTATATCATAAAGAAATTTATGAAGATCAAATAAAGCATGGCAAAATTGTTGAACGTCCTATTCGTGAAGGCTACTACAAGATAATTTTTAAGGAACGTTAATTATGGATAATAAGAGATTTCATTTTATAGGTTGGTGGAAAAATGGTGATGAAATGTCAATTTGTTCCATTGCGCCGACAAAGAAACAAGCTTGGATTAATGTTTTAAAAGGTCGTAAAAACGGAAAGTTTAAGTATAAAAAAGGTGATAACTTTCGATTAGTTTATCAAACTGAGGAAGATGTTGAGAAGATTTATAGAAGGCCTTATAAACACGGTCATACTACTTGGATAGTTGATGGTGATGATATAAAGAGAAATTAATTGGGTTAGCTTCACCGAAAGAAAGCAAGAGATATGAAATATAAGTTAGTAGTTGATAGTGATGAATTACGTTTAATTCATGACTGTATTAGTTATACATACACAGAAGGATCATTATTAAAGTCCTACAGTGTAACTGAATTTATTAATTTAATGGACATTGTTGCTAATGCTTCTTTAGAAAATTATCAAGAAGCATATGACTTTGTAAAGTCAGTTGTTGGAAACGATGTTTCCAGGCTTAGCAAAGAGTCTGTTGTTAAATTATTTGATTCTTTTAAAAAAGGAGGTTGATAAGATCCAGGGAATAGTCATGTGTGATTGGTCTTCGTTATTTATAAATAAACTGTTAAGGATTAGTAATTATGAAATTTAAACATTCTTATAAATTCAAAGATTTACCTGAGGATAATCAATGCAAGTTTTGCGTAGATTCTGCTATTAACAATTATAAAAAGTTTAAGAAAACTTTTAAAAAGCGTTATCCAGATTATGACAAAGCTACTAAAGAATTAAAAGAAAATTATGATTTCTATAATTCTTTTATTCAGAGTTGTTATCATTCAATGTTTCGTTCTAAAGCTATAAAAAAGGGCGATAAATTGAGTAAACATTATCATGATAACTGTTGTTTATTTATAGATTATGTAAAAAGGCCATTAAGTAATGAAGAAAAGAAACTTTGCTATGAAAAAGCGAAGGAAATGTCAAAATTTGACAAAAGTTAATGGGTTAGCTTCACCGAAAGAAAGCATTTTGGAGGTTTAAAAAAATGGAAAATAAAGTATTTAAAAAATTAAATGAATTAAATAATGAAGATTGCAAGAATCTTGAAGTCGTTAAGGTTGAATTACGTCATAATGTTTCAAAAGATTATGGACATACTTATTCTTGTGAAATGTTAGTTGGTCCATATCATGTAAAATTTAGAAAAAACTTTAGCGAGCTAAATTATTACTCAATTTTAATTGCTCAAAAGGACATTAAAGAAGGTAGTTTAGTCACTGTTAATGCTTATCGTAGATGGACTAAGGGAATGGCCAAAAATGGTAAAGAATACCATCAAGTTCAGTTAATTTTTGGAAAAGATACATTTTTAACAAGAATGATAAGTGATTCTGAGTTATCGTTATTTAATGATTTTATAAAACGTAAAATGATTAAAGAAATCGAGTGGGTAGAAGTACCTGCAAATATTGGTGTTGATGAGGAGGTTATTAGTTTAGACGAATAACCCTTTTGCTATGAGTAAAAGAAATTATTTAGCAGGAAAAAAATACGGATTATATTACAAAGATCTTTCTTTGGATGAAAAGGTAAAGATTAGAGATCGTTATTTACGTAAAACTAAAAATATTGAAATTAATAATACGTTTTTAAGGGCTAATCAAATTGAAAATCGTATTGATTTCTATTGTGGGGTTATTGATTATCTAAATAAAGTTATAAAAGATGAAAAAAAAGACTAGAGGAGTTTTATTGTGTGTTGCATCACTACTTATTTTAGGAAGTGCTGTAGCTGTTGTTGGAGTTGGTTCAAATGGCTTTAAAAATTGGGACACTTCTACTTGGTTTAAGGATGCTTTTAGTGGTGTTCAAATTGAAAGTAAAGTTTTTGAATACGATGGGGAGAATAAAGTTTTAGACATTGTTGTTCCAGAAAATGCAACTTATGAATTAACAATTACTAATTCAAATAACGAAATTGTAGATTCTTGCATTGAGATTGGAATTTATAATTACAAAGTTGTTGTTAAAATTGGTGATTTGACTAAAGAATATAATGCAACATTAGAAATTGTCGAAAATTTAAATGAGGTTACTGAGGAAACAATAGTTAATGTTTCAAATGTAAATGGACTTAGATTTGTACAAAAAGCTGCTGTTAATAATGGGGATGGAACGTTTACTGAAACAATTACATATACAACAAATGGGGATGTAACTAATAATTTTTATGTAACTTTAGCTTGGTCTCAAGATTATGTTGATGATGTTTATAATTATTATTCTGTTGATTTAAGCTTAGAAAGTAAAACTATAAGTATAACCAATAAGAAGGCTTGTCCTAAACAAGCTACTTTGAAAATCGTACATAATGATGATCCATCTATTAATGCTAGTTTAACTATCGATTATAAAGTTAAAAAATTATCCAGTGCATCTATTACTATTAGTGGTGGTGAAAATTCTATTTTGCAAGATGGATTGAATTTAGTTCCTTCTATCACTGCTCCTACTTATAGTGTCGGATCAATAGATATTGCTCGTGAAAGTGAAAATTTTTCAGTTAGTGGTAATATGAATTGGGCATCTGCAAGTGGTTATTCAGGAGTCGGTCAAATTTTATCTCTTTCGACAGAGTTATACACTGCATATAGTGATTACAAATATAAAGGTACTAATTATGATTCATCTACTGATTTATTAAAAGCTATGCAAAGCGAGATAACTAACGCTTTTAATTCTATTTATTCTCTTAGTGATAAAACTATTTCTTTTAATTTTTCTGCTTTAAAAGAAGCATTAACTTATCAATATTCTTATAAAACATTTACGATTAACTATTCTAACGCAAATTTATATAGTGAATTTATAAATGAATTTAGCACATTGTGTTCGTCTCGAGGGAGTTCATATCGAGTAACTTTTAGTGCTTATGGTGTTAATAAATCGATTGATTTTAAAAATCTTTCTATGACTACTTTAAGTGGTGGTATTTCCTTAGATAACGAAAGTATTGTTTTTTAAATTTTATGGCTGAGGTTTTTTATGCAAATTAAAAGTTTTAAAAAGTATTTTATTGGTATTACTTCAGCCATAATTTTATTTGGAATAGGTATTACATTTATATATTTATGGAAATCATCTAATGGTTTTAATAAAAATTTAGTTGGTTTTTATTTAAAATCTGATGATGAAAAATTATATTTATATGATCAAAATATTACTTTTGATAGTAATAAAGAATATTGTTTCGAAATTATAGAAACATTAAATAATAATAGTTCATATGATGTTAATTTTGAAATATATAATGATTTTACATTTGAATACGAATCTATAATATATAAGTTTTCAGACCTTGCTGTAGATTTGAATGAAATTTTTAATTTAAAAATTGATGGAAAGAAATTTTATTTTTCAACTTATTATGATATTAATGACATTATTAGTTATAGCTTTGGTAATAATATTGTTATTGATGAATTAGCACTTGATGAATATTATTTTAAATTTTCTGTTAAATCAAATAGTTCATATTTAGAATTTCCGTTTAATTATAAAATTCCTTTAGTTGAGATTAATTTAGATATTCCCGGGGTTATATTTTGAAAAATTTAATTTTGTTATCATTAATTAGTTTAAATTTTGTGAGCACTTATAATTCGAAAGATTATATTTTAAGTGAGTTAAAACAAGATATTAAATTTGATGAAAATTCTTTTATTATTGATAAAAATTGTGCATTACATGAAGATTTTCAAGGAATTTTATTATATGAGCATTCTGATAATGATTTAATTTTTTACTTATTTAATCAAGCTGGTTTCGGTCTTTTAAATACAGATAATTGTAGAATTTTAATGTCATATAATGATTCAATTTATAATCATTATTCATTAGAGTTTTTAGGTAACTCAAACGACTTAAAGTTTTATAAATTTAAAATTAAAGATTTCTATGTCGATTATTCAATTAGCGAACGTACTTATAACATTGTAGAGTTTGAAATTAAGCAAGAAAGAGTTTTTGAAGGTGATAATGCTATTGGTGTTAAAGCTATTGATAACTATTATTCGTGTGATATCAGTCAAGAATATACTTATATAGATAATTCATATTCTATGAATGAATTAAAAACTTTAACTATCGATGTAAATGCTGATTATTTTAGAGTACCAGGTTCAAAAAATAATTATCCTAATTTTGAAATAGTTCAAACTGATATTTTCTATATTTATTTCCTAATGCCTACTAATTATGGTGATTTAATTAGTATTGATATTGAGTGGTATGAAAATTTCGAGCATTATAGAGGCTATAATTCGAGTGATCCATTTTATGAACCAGAGGATTATTATGATTCTTATATTAATAAATATGTGAGAAAAATTATTAGTGAAGATGATAATACTTCATTAGATGCAAATAGTTTTTACTTCTTCAATCCTGCTAATTGGTTTGTTGGTGGGTCTAAAGGATATGACCTAAAAAATCTACAATCTTTTGCTTTAAATGATTTGGATGAATTGAACAATAAAGAAAACAATTATTGCTTAACTAATAATTCCATTAATTTCATTAAAGAAAACTTAGCTAATTTGCAAACTGTTCCTTACGTCATAAGATTTGATGCAAAAGATTTTTGCCGTAGAGATTACTCAGTTGTTGGGGAATTTGGTGTTTTAGAATTTTATTACGAGATAAAAAGATTTTATATGACTGATGTAGATGTGATTACTTGTACATTTAACAAAAATGGGGAAGTATATATTTTGCCGGTTGTTTCTAATACTAATAATATAACGACAGGTGATAATATCGTGCCTAATAATGAATACTTGGCTTTAATTAAAAAGATAATTTTTATAGCTCTTATTATAATTTGTTTTATCTTATTATTACCTATTATTCCTGCATTAATTAATTTAATAATTTTTATTATTTCTTTACCTTTTAGATTTATTAAACGGATTATTAAAACTTTTAAAAAGGAAAAGAAAGATGGATAAATTCAAATGGTTCTTTTATAGAAATAATTAAAAATAAATAATTTTATTGGAGGGCTAGCATAATGAATAATAAATCTAATGTAATAAAATTGAGTTTATGTATCTTAATTTTAATTTCTTTTATTTATTTTATTTATTATGCTTTTGCCCCCTTTTTTATTTATTGTAGCTCTAAAGATACATCTATAGATTTTCTAATTAATAATGTTTATCTCTGCGATTCTGATAAGAGAGGTATTCTCATTGAAAGTGATAGCAAAATGAGATTATTTGATTATGAAGGAAAGGCACCTGATATTTTTATTAATAAGGAAACTTTTTATACGTTTAATTATTTAGATGGAATTTTTATTACATCTGAATCTAAATATTTTGTTTATGGGAGTGATTTCCTTTATGAAGAAAATACAAAAGTTCTCTATAAAAAGTTTAATTAAGAATAATTTATTTTTAATTATTAATTTATTTATTATTTTAATATTAACTATAATTCTTAGTTGTTTTTTTAGCTCTTCATATAGACATGCTTATTTTTCTATTAAATATTTTATAGATTCTTTTAAATGTTATTTTGCTGCTGTTTTTAGAATTGAATTTTCTAATGAAGTATATACGACTTATGATTATATCGTAGATTTGAATCATGGTAATATTGCTAGCCCTTTTTTAAATTCTGTTGAATTTTATTTACCAGTTAATTTTGATGATATAAACATTTATATTAAAGCAAGTTGGTTTACTTTTTGGAATTTTGAAAATTTTAAAAGCAGCTTTAATTTTATTTTTAATATACTTGAATATTTTAATATTGTTTTTTTAATTGTTGTTCTTTCTTTTACATTGTTGTTGATTGTTGACTCTTTGTATTTTTCTGAAAAGAAAAGTAATGTTGATGGTTTTACTCGAGGATCTAATTTTTATTTCTTAATTAATCGTAAGTTTTTTAAGTTTAGATTGTTCGTTGGAAAGAGGAAAATAAAAATAACCATAATGAGGAATTTAAATACGCCAATATTGGTAACTAAATTTCAATATTGTATAAACTTATAAAAAGAAAGGTTATACAAGAATGAAATATGATATAGAAAGTGCCATATCAAGA
>CASGAD010000005.1 GCA_949299335.1 uncultured bacterium
GAGTTGCAAAAAAAGGCAGCAAGCAAAGACTTAAACAATTTAAAAATTAAACATACATAAGTATGTTTAAAAACATAAAAATGTCAACAAAAAAGAGCTGTTGAATCAACCTCTTTTTATTCCAGGTTTTTCAACAGCCCCGTTTTTTTATTTAAATAAAATTAATCAATAAAGTTAGTTATTATTTTGCTTTCTTCTTCAGGTAGACCAACTTTCTCTTTCCCTAATTGTATAGACTTAATTAAAAATGCCATATTTCTTCCTAATGTTCGCATAGTTTGTAACCCTTCTAAATCTTTAATAGCCTCTCCTACTTTTCTACCATGAACACTATTCCAATATTGACTTGAAACAACAGGCATTTGAGCAATTGTAAAATATTTATTTAATTCATCAAAAGTAGCACTTGCTCCACCTCTTCTACAAACCGCTATCGAAGCGCCAACTTTAAATTTTTTATCAAAATTTGTACTATAAAATAATCTATCTAAAAAAGAAATCAATGTTCCATTAGCACTTGCATAATAAACAGGTGAAGCAATAACTAATCCATCAGCTACTTCAAATTTAGGTGCAACTTCATTAACTAAATCATTAAATACACACTTATGATTTTTATAACAACTTCCACATCCAATACAACCTCTTATAATTTGGTTACCAATAGTTATTACTTCAGTTTCTATATCGTTTTCATTTAATGTTTTTACTAATTCGCTAATAGCTATTGAGGTGTTTCCATTAACTCTTGGTGAGCCATTTATTATTAATACTTTCATAAAATCCTCCTAGCCATATTATACAACTAATATAAAAGCGGACAATTAATTGCCCGCTCTAATTTTAAGAGACCTTATTACATTCTAATTAAATTCATTTTAATGGCGCACCCTTTAACAGCTTTTGCAACTGCTTCATGAGCTTTTTTATCATAAGCACAAGGTAAAATGTATTCCCTATTGAGATCTTTGGTTTCTACACATCCTGCAATTGCAATTGATGCAGCCATCATCATATCTAAATTAATTGTAGTTGCTTTAGCATCAATTGCCCCCTTAAATAACCGTGGGAATACTAAAACATTATTTATTTGATTAGGATATTGACTTGAGCCAGTTCCAATTATATATGCTCCAGCCTCTTTAGCATCTAGAGGATCAATTTCAGGAATTGGATTAGCACATGTAAAGAGAATTGGCTTGTCATTCATTGATTTAACCATTTCTTTAGTTACACAATTAGCAACAGAAACTCCAACAAAGACATTGCTATTTTTCATAGCATCATCATAAGTGTTTGCTTTTAAAGAATCAAATGCTTCTTCTAGTTCAGGAATTTCTTCTCCACTTACTGGAGTTGGTGCTTCAAATGAATCTGCGCCTATATGAGTGATGGTTGTGTCAAATTCCATAGTTTCTGTACAAGTCCAACCTGTATATTCATAAGGGGGAATTTGCCACTAAATCCAGTGATTTTCGTTCCATCTGTTTTAATTGTTAATTCTTCAACTGAATAATTATATGGTTCCGCATAAATATAATTAGCAATTAATTGATAGATTGTAGTAAGTTTAAAGTCATCTTTATTTAAAGTATATGTTGTATCATCGACTTTTGTAAAATCATCTTCTGTTAAATATTTGAATGGATTTTCAAATGTTGTGCTATATGTTAAAGCTTCATTACTAGCACTTCAATAACATCTTCATAATGAATGACATTATCTATTCCTAAATAACTGCTTGCTAATGTTCCACTAGTAGGATTTTTAGTAAATATAGAAATTGAGACTAAATCATCTTCACTATGTGCATACTCAAATTCTCCGCTTGTAACTTCTTCTTCACTTAAGTAATCGCTATAGTATTTATAAGATAGAAGTGCATCTCCACTTACATCAACATCTCTACATATTGTATACCATGAGTAGCTGTCTTCGCCTTCACTATTTTTCCCAAAATATTGTGTTACAAATAGTCTACTTTCTGCACTAAATCCTTCACCAAGATCTTTTAACATACCGTTAATTGCGTCTGGTCCTGGGGTGTCTGGACAAACTGGGCACTCTTCACACTCAGGTTCTTTGCATACATCGCACTCTGGACAATTTGCTTCACAACTAGTCGCTAACAAAAAAGGAAGCGCTAATAACATTATTTTCTTTTTTATATTTTATTCCTCCACAATACATTTTGTTTAAATTTATGTGTCATATACAAAATATTAATCATGATGTTCTTAATATTATCTTAATTTCTTAAATAATAAATGCGTTTCTTTTATTAATATTCTATAATACTAGAGAAAAACGAAGGAAAACATATGAACAAAACATTAAATAAATCCTATGATTGTATTGTTATAGGTGCTGGAAATGGTGGTTTGGCAGCCGCTATTAGAATTTTACAAAAAAATTTAACGTGTCTTGTGCTGGAAAAGCATAACTTACCTGGAGGATTTGCAACTTCATTTAGAAGAGGAAGATTTGAATTTGAGGCTTCTTTGCATGAACTAAATGATTTCGGTCCAAAAGATAATCCTGGTGATGTTAGACAATTATTTAGGGACCTTGGTGTTGAAGACAAAATTGATTGGATAAGAATTAATGAGGCTTATCACATGATTACTAAGGATGGAAAATACGATGTCATAATGCCATTTGGTGTTGAAGAATTTAAAGCCAAAATGGTTGAGTATGTTCCAAACTCTAAAAAATCTATTAACGAATTTTTTGAACTTGCGGAAGAAATTGTCAAAGCCCAAGCGTATACAAATAGCGTTAATGGTGCAACCGACAAAAACTATATGATTAAAAATTTCCCTAATTTCATTAAAACAGGTTCATATAGTGTAAATGAAGTTTTACATGCAATAAAAATGCCTCAAAAAGCGATTGATATTTTGGATGCTTACTGGTGCTATTTAGGTGTTGATTGTGATCGTATGTCATTTATTCATTATGCTTCAATGGTTTATAGATATATTACAAAACAAGCTTGGATGCCTAAATTAAAAAGCCACGAAATCTCTTTAGCCTTTGAAGAAAGAATTAGAGAACTTGGTGGAGATGTATTTTATAATTCAGAAGTTAGTAAAATCATAACTACTAATGATAGAAAAATTACTGGCGTAATGCTTAAAAATGGTACAGTCATTAATACTCATCACATTATTGCTAATTGCTCTCCACTTGTAGTTTATGGTAAATTGCTTGATAAAAATGTTATTACTTTAGATGAAATTAAAGCTATTAATTCACGTATGCTAGCAGGTAGAGGCGTATGTATGTATTTAGGTTTAAATAAATCAGCTGATGAATTAGGAATTAAATCACATAACTACTTTATTTACGATACTGCTGATTCTAAAAAGCAATATGAATTAATGAAAAAAGTTGAAACAAATAACGTTCAAGCAACTGTCTGTTTAAATAGAGCTTATCCAGAATGTTCACCAAAAGGTACAACCATGATGTACTTTACTACTTTAATTAATTCTGATGATTGGTCCAATGTTTCTGAAAGAGAATATTTCAAAGAAAAGGACAGATTTGCAGCGAAAATGATTGAAACATTTGAAAAAGTTACTGGTACAAAAATTAAAGATTCAATCGAAGAAATAGCATTTGCAACTCCTACAACTTATGCTAGATATTGTGGTCATCCTCAAGGAGTAATTTATGGATACGAAGCAGCTGATTGGGATGCATTAACTCCTAGACTTATGATGATGAATGATGATTATACATTTAAAGGTTTAAGATTCTGTGGTGGATTTGCTATGAGATCTAGCGGCTACTCTAGCGCTTATTTTTCAGGTGATATCTCAGGCAGACAAACTGCTGGCGAAATAATTAGAGAAGGTAAATAATATGAAATTTAAGAAATCTATATTCGGATTCATTGATATGATCCGCTTTACAAAAATAGTAGAAAAAAGAAAAGAGCATTTAGCTAGTGGTAGCGATACACCTATACCATCAACATTTAAAGTTAATGAATTAGCAAAAGAACTTCATCCTGGTTATATGGAAGTTGAATTAATCGCTATTAAAGATTTAAATCCACTCATGAAAGAATTTACTTTTAAACGTTTAAATCATGATAAATTTCCATTTTTTAAAGCTGGTCAATATGTTTCATTACAAACAAAAATTGGGGATGCTTTAGTTTCTAGACCATATTCAATCGCGAGTAGTCCTCAAGAAGCTTTTGAAAATATCATTAAGCTTGGAATTCAAAAAGAAGGTTTATTCTCAACTTATATGTGTGAAAAAGCAAAAATTGGCGATAAGTTCGTTATGAGTGAACCATCTGGTGATTTCCATTATGAAAGTTTAAGAGATACTAAAGATATAGTTTGTATTGCCGGAGGAAGCGGTATTACTCCATTTATTTCAATGGCTAAAGCATTTATAGATAATGATGAAACTTACAATATGACTTTAATTTATGGCGTTAAATCATTAGACTTTGTTGCTTACAAAGAAGAATTAGAAAGTTTTAAAAAGAACGGAATTAAAGTAATAATTGTTTTAAGTGAAGATAAAAAAGAAGGCTATGAAAATGGTTTTATCACTTCTAAACTATTAGAAAAATATTGTGATATTAATAAAGCTACTTTCTTCTTATGTGGACCTACAGTTATGTATTCATTTGTTAGAAATGAACTTGCTCCATATAATTTGCCAATAAAAGCGATTCATCAAGATGCAAGCTGTTGTGGAGATTTAGATATTAAAAATCCAAAAACTTATAAATTAGTTGTCCACGTTCAGGATGAAACTTATGAAGTTGACGCTAAAGAAAATGAAACACTTCTTGTTAGCATGGAAAGAGCTGGAATTAATGTTCCAAATAAATGTCGTGCTGGAGGATGTGGCTGGTGCAATAGTATATGCCTAAAAGGTGAATACAAAGTTGCTGATAATAGAGAAAAAAGACGTGGAGCTGATATAAAATTTAATCATATCCATCCTTGTGTTACTTATCCTTTATCGGATATGGAAATAATAATTCCTTTAGCTTATTAAGTGTAAACTTATAAGAATAAATATAAATTTACGTAAAAAAAGTGCTGTTAAGAATTTTCTTAACAGCCTTTTATTTATTTATGAACTACATGCGAAGGTTTAATAACCACTTTATCTGTAGCTTGTATTTCTTCAGATTTAACATTATTATCTTCTAAATGAATATTCTCAATTCTTGCTACATCAACATGTTGAGCAGCAACATTGTCTATAACATCTTTCTTTTTGCTCTTAGAGTCAAGTAACATTTCTTTACTAATTGCCCCACTTCTAATTAAGGCAAACTTAGCAAGAATTGGTCCGCACATTTCATATAAAACTGAGGAGCAAAGAATAACAGACAAGAATGTATTTCCAATATCTTCAGGCAACATACGTTGTCCTAAAAAAGCTAATCCTATCGCAACTCCCGCTTGAGGAATCAACGCAAAACCCAAATAATTAGTTGTTTTATTGTCTCTTTTTGTAATTTTACATCCAGCCCAAGCACCAAAATATTTACCAGCAATTCTGACAATAAAGTAAATTATTCCGATTAATCCAATTGTTGCAAAGGCGCTTAAATCCATATTCATGCCAGAAACAACAAAGAATAATAACATAATTGGTGGATCAAAATGGTCGACATATTTAAATAATTTTTCATCTTGAGTAATGTTAATATATGTTGCACCAAAGACCATGCAGGAAAGTAATGGTGAAATATCTAATAAAATACATGATCCAGAAATAACGCAAATAATTCCAACAGCAATAATTAATTTAGAATTGGCTGATCTTCCTTTTACTAAGTATGATAAGATTATTCCTCCAACAAAACCTATAACAATAAATAATATATTATAGATAATAGGTAAAATAATATTCCAAACATTCATTGTTCCTACATCTGTTCCTTGAACAATTGCGGTAACAATTGAGAAAACCAATAAACAAATAACATCATCTAAAGCAACAACTTGCAAAAGTGTATTAACAAATTCACCTTTAGCATTGTATTGATTAATTGTCATCATTGTAGAAGCTGGTGCAGTTGCTGTAGCGATTGCCCCTAAAAGCAAGGCAAATGACCATCCCATACTTGGGAAAGCAATTCCAACAACTAGTGTTACTAAAATTCCAGCGGCTAACGCTTCTAATGTTGTAATGATCACCACTTTTATTCCGGTAGCTTTCAATACGTCCTTTTTAAAGAATTTACCAACACCAAATGCAATAAACCCGAGTGCTAAATCGCTTAAAAAAGAAATATTATCAATAATATTATGTGGTATTAAATCAAGAACAAATGGTCCAATTAATACTCCAGATAAAATGTAACCTGTTACGTTAGGTAAACGTAAGAGTTTTGTGATTCTAGAAAGGGCAAATCCAACTAAAAAGATAATAGCCAAAGCGATTAATATAGTTGCTCCGCCTTTGCCGTCATAAAACTCATATAGTTTTAGATTCATAGCTCTACCTCCTTTACTTTTTTCTTTAATTTTTCTTTTTGCAATGCTATTATCATAACAATATTATCCATAACAAAAACTAATATTAACTTATGGATGTATAATAAATGCTTATAGAGGTGTTTTATGATTGATCAAAAGTTCATTACATTTTTGGCGGTTTGCCAATATCGAAATTTTACAGTTGCTGCTAAACAACTAAATTTAACTCAACCAGCAATAAGTCAGCACATTAAACAATTAGAAAGTGAACTTGATATCACTATCTTTAACCGTACAAATAATGAGTTAAAATTAACTAATGAAGGTAATATTTTACTCAAATATGCCCGCAGAATCGCATCATTATATAAAGATTTAGAAACCAAGATTGAAGATGAGAAAAAGCAAACCAAGAGTTTAGTAATAGGAATTACACACACAGCAGAGAGCAATGTTATAGCTGAAGTTTTAGCGATTTATTGTGCAGAAAATAAAGGTTTAAGAATAAAAATTATTACTGACACTATAAGAAATCTTTATGATAAATTATCAACTTATGAGATTGACTTAGCTATAGTAGAAGGCCAGTTACTCAATAAAAAATATAACTCAATCTTATTAGACACCGACTCACTTGTGGCAGTTATGAGTAATCAGAATCCATTAGCTAAAAATCAAATAATTAATATTAATGATTTAAAGAAAGAAAAAATGATATTAAGGTCCCCTACTAGCCAAACTAGATCATTATTTGTTTCTCAACTTGAGAACTTAAATATTTCGATTGAGGAATTTAATATCATTTTAGAAATAGATAATATTGCTACTATAAAAGATTTAATTGCTAAAAATATGGCTGTATCAGTTTTACCTAAAAGTACATGCTATAGTGAATTAAAGAATAATTCTTTAGCTATTAGGCCAATTGAAAATGTAAATATCATGAGACAAACTAATATTGTTTTCTCTAAAGACTTTACAGATAGATATATTTTAGATGAACTTCTTTCCATCTATCATTCTATTGTTCATTAATTAAACTGTAATTTTAACATAACAATCATCACTTTTTACTTCAACAAAAGTAAAATGACCGTTTTCTTTAACATATTTTTTCGTAATGTTAATTAATTTTAAAATGTCTTCGCTACTAAACTCATCTTCTTTAGAAACATATTTAGTAATTAATTTAGGGCTGATTAAAGAATTAGGTAAATAAATTACAATAGGAAGCTTAAATTTACTTTTAATTACAATTTTCATTATTCAACCACGATTCTTACTGTATCGCCACCTTTTTCAGTGACAGTAATTAATTCGCCCACTACACCTTCTTCTAATAACATAAATATCGTTTCCCAATTAATGGATTTTAAAGCATCATTACTAGAATCAATAGAAGGCAATTTTCCTAAGTCTTTAAAAGCTAAAACAAGTGGTATTGGGAAATTTATTCTAACTACATCTCCATCAGCACTATCGACATAAATTTTTAAGACCATCTTTTTGATATCTTTTTTATTTGTCTTTTCTAATACTTGAGTGACTTCATGAATTTCTCTACCTAATAATTCATCAATAGTAATATTAAAAGTATCAGCAATTTCACCTAATAAACCAATATCAGGACTTGAAACATCAGTCTCCCATTTAGAAACTGCTTGAGGACTTACATGAAGTTTTTCAGCTAAAGCTTCTTGAGTCATTTTCTTTTCTTTTCTTAATTTTTGTAATCTTTGTCCAAATGTTTCCATATTTTATCTCCTTATGCTTCAATAATAAGTTTAAAACATGAAAAAATGTATAACTTATCATTTGAGTTAGTCAACTATTAGTTGTATTTTCTATCAACTATTAGTTGATTTTCATTATAAACCAGTAATTAATTATGCTAAATATTTATTATTACACTTTATTAAGATCTAATTTCTTAATAAAAGATAAAAATTACAAAATTGGTGCACAAGACAAGGCTCGAACTTGCACGGATTGCTCCACTAGCTTCTGAAACTAGCACGTTTACCAATTACGTCACTTGTGCGTGAAAATATTTTACATAATATAAATAAGAAAATAAACAAAATCAAAAAATGCACTATAATAAAACTATGGAAGAATACATTTATAAATTAAAAGAATTAATCGATAACGCTAAATCAATCGTCTTTTTTGGTGGCGCTGGAGTTTCTACTGAAAGTGGCATTAAAGATTTTAGAAGTAAAGATGGATTATACGCTTTGCATTCAAAATATGGTAAACCTTATGAAGTCATGCTTTCTCATAGTTACTTTGAAAATAATACCGACACTTTTTATGAGTTCTATAAAGAATTTATGATTAAAGATGCTAAACCTAATGCCGCTCATAAATTTTTAAGTTTTTTGGAATCAAACCTACATAAAGAAGTCACAATTATTACACAAAATATAGATGGACTACATCAAGAAGCAGGCAGTAAAAATGTTGTTGAGCTCCATGGCTCAATTCATCGCAACTATTGTACTCAATGTGGTAAGTCATTTTCATTAGAATATATAAAAAACTATAAAGGCACACCTAGGTGTGATAAGTGTAATTCAATTATTAAGCCTGATGTAGTTTTATATGAAGAACCACTTGATGAATACGCTATAACTAAAGCGATGATTGCTTTATCAAAAGCTGATTTATTAATTGTGGCTGGAACTAGTTTAAAAGTATATCCAGCTGCTAGTTTTTTGAATTATTTTTATGGCTCTAATATTGTAGTAATCAATAAAGAAAAATTGGATATAAATAGGAAAATTACTTTAGAAATTAATGCTCCAATTGGCGAAACCCTTGAACAAGTACAAAAACTATATAGTAAATAATCAATAAAACTCAATTAAAAACCTGCAAATCTAACATTATTTGCAGGTTTTTAACTATTCAGATACTTTCTCAACCCTTAAGAATTCTTTAAGTCTATCAGTCTTAGGATTTTCGAATATATCTTTTGGAGAACCACTTTCCACAATATAACCTTTATCCATAAAGACTACTTTATTTGCAACATTTTTAGCAAAGTTCATTTCGTGAGTAACAACTATCATAGTCATTCCTGAACTAGCTAATTTTTTCATAACATTTAAAACTTCATCAACCATTTCAGGGTCTAAAGCACTAGTAGGTTCATCAAATAAAATTATTTCAGGATTCATGCATAGAGCTCTAGCGATAGCAACTCTTTGCTTTTGACCACCACTAAGTTCAGAAACTCGATAATTCATTCTATCTTGCATATTAACACTAGTTAAATGTTTAATAGCATTTTCTTTAGCTTCTTCATAACTACGATGTAAGACTTTAGTTTGAGCTAAAATACAATTGTCCAAAACATTATAGTTATTAAATAAATTGAAGCTTTGGAAAACCATTGTTAATTCACTTCTAATGTGATTAATTTCTTTTTGACTAATTGAAAAGCTAGGAATTTCTTTAATTGCGGCTTCATAACTTTCTTTATCGAAGAAATCTCTTTTATGAATTGGATGATGTCTAACTTCTTTAAATTCCTTTTTAGCTTTTTTAATATAAGAAAGTAATTCTTTATTTGTTTTATCTTCAATATATTTATTTTGATAAATTGCTAAATTATCTTCTGTTCTTACAAGTTCATCTTCATATTTTGCTAATGCTTCGTTATAAGCCTTATAATCAACAAAATCATCTTTACATTTATAGATTTGGAAATATGGCTCATTATGATAAACTAATAATCCTCTAGTAGGTTCTTCTAATAAATTTAAACATCTTAAAAATGTAGATTTTCCACTTCCGCTAGGCCCAATAATAGCGATTACATCACTTTTTTTAACTTCTAAAGAAATATCTTTTAAAACTTTAGTTTTGCCAAAAAACTTAGCTAAATTTTCAACTTTTAAAATCGTTTCACTCATAAACTAAAGCTCCTTCTTTCTTAAAAAACGGAATGGATTATAGGAGAACTTAATTCCATCAAGTTTCATTTCGACTAATTTTAAAACGCCACTAGCTAATAAAGTTAAGCATAAATAGATTAAAGCTAAGATTAAGTAACATTCTAAGTAGGCAAATTCTCTTCCAGCGATAAGGACCATTCTATAATAAAGTTCAGTGACTGCGATAACATTTAAAACACTAGAATCCTTAATATTGACAATTAATTCATTACCAATTGTTGGTAAAGCATTTCTTAATGCTTGAGGCAATATAATACTAAAAGAAGTTCTTGCACTAGACATACCTAAACTTCTTGCACCTTCAACCTGTCCAATATCAACTCCATTAAGTCCACTACGAACAATTTCGCCCATATATGCAGCTGTATTCAAAGTAATGACAATTAATCCGGCATATAGCCAACCATTAAAAACACTACTTATTTCTCCAGTAGGAGTTAAATCGTTCCAATTAAGTCCAATACCACTACAAAAATATTTAAAAACGAGAGCTTGAACCATCATTGGAGTGCCTCTTAAAACTGTTGAATATACATTACAAAAAACTAAGCATATAGTTTTCAAAGTTCTTATTAAAGCATTATCAGTTTCTTTATATTTTACATTTTTCCCATAAGCTAAAAAGATACCAAGCAATAATCCTACTCCGGTACCAAAAATAGCTAATATTAAAGTAGAAAGGGTTCCATATAAAATCATGGAACCATTTTCACCTAATATTTCGAACATTTTTTCGAAATTAATCATTAAGCATTTTCTCCACTTCTAGTTGAAGCAGCCCCCATTAATTGGCTTCTAGTTTCATCACTTAATTTAGCTAAAGCAGCATTTAACTCTTCTTTAAGTTCGGTATTACCTTTTTTAATTCCGATATTAACAGATAAACCTTTTTGATCATCTTCACTTAAGAAAGAATAATCAGCATATAAAATTCCTAATTTATCCTTATCCAAGTTGACCATCGCTTCAACAACTGGTAGTTCAGCTGGCATAGCAAATGAATTGCCACTTAAGATATCATTAGCAGCTAATGGATATGTGCTTAATGGATCAGCATGTTTAATAGTTTTTCCTGCATCATTATTTGTAAAATAATCTTCGATAATACTATCACCAACAACTGATGATTGGCAAATTAAGGTTTTTCCATCAAAGATTTCTAATAATTCATCATAGGTTGCAGGATTTTCTTTTGAATTTCCTTCAGGAATTGCGCTCTTATTAACTAAAAAAGCAAGATCACTTTTTAAATAAGCATCAGTAAAATCGATTTGTTCTAATCTATCTGTTGTAACGGACATCCCAGCTAAAACCATATTAATTTCGCCAGTTTGTAAGGCTGGAATTAATCCATCCCAAGTAATTCTATGGATTTCAACTTCCTTACCAGTTTCTTCAGATAAAAATTTAGCGACTTGAATAT
Organism: uncultured bacterium; assembly: GCA_949299335.1. Classification (GTDB taxonomy): domain Bacteria; phylum Bacillota_I; class Bacilli_A; order RFN20; family CAG-826; genus Onthovivens. The sequence goes on from CASGAD010000005.1 coordinate 11,853, forward strand.
CATATCCATCGGCATATTCACTAGTTTTATAAATTGGTAAGGTATATTCGCTACTACTTGTCTCTGTCCAGTTGAATGGTTGATAATTACATTCCATTCCAATTACTAATTTGTCGTTAGTAACTTGACTAGACGCACAGCTACTAATTGACATTGCCCCAACAAAGGCTAATGCTAAGCCACTTGCTTTTAAAATACTTTTTTTCATAAAATTTCTCCTTTAAGTAAAAAAGATTGCATCGTATCGATGCAATCTCAACATGAGAAATTTTACACCGATAGCGCCTCTAGAAAATTTTCTAGGAGTCTATAAGGATGTTCTCCCATAGCCCAATCAACATTAACGCCTTAATGTTGTTTCGGCGACCATACCTTTCACTTATTTCACAGGATGCCTCCTTCATAAGTTACTCTTTTAGGCCGCGCCTCTATCAATCTTCGTAAGTAATTATATTGGAGTTTCCTTTTTTGTCAATAAGTAATTAATAATTCACTATAGAAAATTAATTCCCTCGCTATTTAAAGTATATGAAAAATAAATAGAAAATTTAGTTTATGATTAATAAAATTTAAAAATTTATAAAAAATGGAAAAAAGTAATATCTATTTTTGTTGTTCTTATACAACGGTTGTTTTTGCTATAAGGATAGAATCGTATAGCATATTGTTCTTTGACATATAAAAGGCAGGTTTTTTTCTTAACCTGCCTTCCTACTTAGGCTTTTTGGAATTTGCCTTTATTTTTTCCTTTTGAAGCATGGACTAGAAGCGTGCCATCTTGTGATTTTGCTAACGCTTTTCCATATTTTAATGCTTCCTCTTTTGTGTCGAAAGTTTTAATAACTTTTTTGCCTTCTTTAAGAATTATTTTCCATTTATTATCAACTTTTTTTAGATGATAAACTTTCTTATGATCTGGATTTCTTTCTTTTAATACCTCTTTTCTCTTTCTAGCTTCTAAAACTTCTTCGATAGTCATGATTGGTCCAGTACGTTTTTCTGCGACCGTGCTCTCTACTTTTTCCTCATTATTTTCTTCAACTACATCAGCTTTTTCTTCCAAGATGATTTCGCTTTCAATATTAGTTTGAGCATTCTCACTAGTTTCTTCATTAATAGAATTTATAGGTTCATTAGTAACTGAATCACTATTAATGATTTCATCCTCGTTAGAAGAAATAGTTACATCCGTAAGTTCACTAGAGATGTCTTTTGTTTCTTTATTAGCATCAATAGCAGCAATTTCTTGTTTGTATTTTTCAATTTCTACACTATTAGCTAAAACAAAATGACCTGGTAAAATCTCGACAAAAGATGGCTTATCCGTTGAATAATCGTGTTCAAGTTGAGGATTATAGACAATTCTATGACGTTTTTTCTCAGTGTATGGATTTGGCTTAGGAATTGCACTTAATAAACTTTTTGTATAAGGATGTAATGGATGCTTAAATAACTCATCAGTACTTGTTAACTCAACAATTTCACCAAAATACATAACCGCTATTCTATCGCAAAAGTATTTTACTACTGATAAATCATGAGCAATAAAAAGAATAGAAAGATTCATTTCATCTTTTAAATCGTTTAAAAGGTTAATGATTTGCGCTCTAATTGAAACATCAAGCGCAGAAATAGGTTCATCACAAATAAGCAATCGAGGATTCATCACCAAAGCTCTCGCAATTCCAATACGTTGTCTTTGACCACCACTAAATTCATGAGGATAACGATTTGCATAGTCTTCAATCAAACCAACTCTATCTAAAGCTTTAATTACACGCTGATGATTTTCTTTCTTATTTTTAAGTCCTTGTATTTGCAAACCCTCAGTAATAATTGATTCAACAGTCATTCTTGGATCCAAACTATCGATAGGATCTTGGAAAATCATTTGGATTTCGCTCATTAAGCGATGGTTATTTTCTTTAAGATTTTTGATTTCCTCTTTTAATTTAAAAATTTCATTCTCATAGTGTTGATTATTGCGATTATTTTTTCTATTTTTTTCCAATTCATTTAGTTGCTTTTTTAAGACGGTAATTTTGTCATCATAAACTCCGAGAGAATCGGCTTTTTTATCATCATAATGAATTTGATTAATTTTAGCTTTTTGAACTTTAATAATATTATCTTTTTTAGTTTTAGCTTCACTTATTTTTTTATCAAATTCTTCTTTCGAAATTTCTCCATTTTTTAAAGATTTACTTAATTCTTTTTTAAGTTTATTAAATCTAATTTTTGTATATTTAATTTCTTTTTCGTTCCATCTAGAACCAGCACCAATTCTATATCCTTTATAATAAATAGAGCCACTTGTAATGTTATAAAGTCTTATTATTGAACGACCAGTAGTAGTTTTACCACAACCGGACTCTCCAACTAAGCCAAAACATTCTCCTTCATGAACTTGAAAAGAGACATCATGAACCGCCTTTAATTTATATTTTGCTGCCCCACTTCCAAAATAAAAGTATTGTTTTAAATGATTCACACTTAAAATCACCTTTTGGTCAACATACTCTTGTTTAAATTTACATTTAGATTTGATTGACTTTAATATTTCTTCTTCATTTTGAGAATTTTTTAGCTCATCAATTTGATTAACTGGGTGCTCATTTGTTTCTTCATCCTCTGAAAAAATACTAGGGTCCGAATCCATTGTATTTTGATACGCTTCGATGTTTTCTGAAAGTAATTTGCTACGAAGATTTTCAAGCTTTTTTTCTTCTTTATTTGATTTACTCATCTTTTGCTTCTCCTTTCATATCTTTTTCGTGTTCTTTATGCTCTTTTAAAGCATTTTCAATACGTGTTTTAACAATTGTTGGCATTTCAACTTTAGGAGCGCCTGGATATAAAAGCCAAGTTGCTGCATAATGAGTATCTGACACCTTAAAAAATGGTGGATTATATTTAAAATCGATTCCCATTGCATATTTGCTTCTTAAGGCAAAAGCATCGCCAGGAGGTGGAGTTAACATATCAGGTGGGGTTCCTGGGATAGCTTCCAATTTTTCCTTACTATCTATATCTGGTATAGACGATAATAGTGCCCAAGTATAAGGATGTCTAGGGTCAAAAAATATTTCTTCAGCCAAACCATATTCGACAATTTTACCTGCATACATTACAGCTACTCGATCAGCCATATTTGCAACAACGCCTAAATCGTGAGTAATAAATATACAGCTCAAATTTCTTTCTTCTTTTAACTTGTTTATAAGTTCGAGAATCTGTGCTTGAATAGTCACATCCAAAGCAGTTGTTGGTTCGTCACAAATTAAAATTTCTGGATCAGCAGTTAAGGCGATAGCGATAACTATTCTTTGTCTCATACCACCAGAGAATTCAAATGGATATTGTCTATATCTTTTTTCAGCTAATGGTATTCCAACTTCTTTCATTACTTTTAATGCCATTCTTTTAGCTTCAGCCTTAGTAATTTTAGTGCTATTAATAAATGACTGCTTTTCACTATCAATTTTTTTATTTATGAGTTTAATTTTCTCATCAAATTCATCATATTGCTCGATACCAGTCTTTAAAATAACAAGACTATCATCTTTAGCTGTTTTAGAGATATTTTTATCTTCGCTAGTTCTACGAATTTTCTTTAATTTCTTTTCAGCTAAAGCATTATGTCTCTCTATTTCATCAATTTTCTTTTTGTCTTCAATAGTAAGATTTAACTTATATTTTTCAAAGTCATCAATAATTGATTTTTTTTCGGATTCTAATGAAGAAAGATTTTGCATATGAGTATTTTTAAGATCTAAATAATACTTATTATTTTCAACTTTTGCAGACTTTTTCCTTTGCTTTAGCTCTTTTTTAAGTAAAGGCTTAAGACTTTTGTAAGAAGATGCTAAGCATTGTCTTAGTTCGTGCAAATATTTGATTCTGTCTTCTAGTATTTGCTTTCTTTCTATATTTTCTTTATTGATTTTTTTATCAAAGTTTTTTAGTAAATTAATTTGTTTCTCAATAACATCTTTCTCATATTCGTGTATCGTCTTTTTTGACACACTATCGCCTAAAGTAGCATCATCATTTGTTATGCTTACAAGTTTTTCCTCTAATCTTTCGATCTCATTAATGTTTCTTACTTTAAGATCGTTGATAAACTTATTAATTTCTTCAGTAAAATTCGAGTCATCTTTACCTTTACTTACATGATGCTTCAAATAAGATTTTATTAATTCTAACTCATTTCCAATCTTTTCTTTTTCATAATAAAAATTGGTTACGCAATTTCTATATTTGATTAATTCATTGGATATAAGTTGACTATAGTGTCTCTTCAAAATATTTTTATTAATTAAAGTAGCTTCAGTTATTTGTTTTCCGATTCTCATGACCGGATTAAGAGCACTTAAAGGGTCTTGGAAAATCATTCCTATTTTATGTCCTCTTATACGATGAAATTCTTCTTCGCTTACACGTACTAAATCTTCACCTTCATACATGATTGAACCATTTTCAATTATGGCATTAGCAGAGCTAATACCCATAATAGCTTTATTTGTTACTGATTTTCCACTTCCACTTTCTCCAACAATACACAAAGTTTCTCCTTGGTAAAGGTCAAATGAAACACCTCTAACAGCATGAACAATCCCTCTATCAGTTTTAAAAGATATAGCTAAATTTTTAACTGATAATACAATTTCCTTGTTTTCCATATTATTCACTTCCTTTTAAAGCTGGGTTGAAAGCATCACGAAGTCCGTTTCCGAACATATTAAACGATACTAATAAGAATGCCATCATAATAGTTGGAATTATTAAGATATAAGTCGATTCTCCAGTATAATAACTATTAGCTTCTGAAAGAATTACGCCAAACATTGTTTGTCCCTTAAGGCCAAGCCCTAAATAAGCAATGCTAGCTTCTGTATAAATAACTCCAGGAATCATTAAAATTGAACCTGTAATAATGGTACCCATTGAGTTAGGCAAAATATGTCTAAATATTAATCTAGAGTCTTTTGCACCTAAAGTTCTTGAAGCAAGAACATATTCACGACCTTTAAATCGATAAAATTGAGTTCTTGTTCGAGCCGCAACACCCATCCATCCAGTTAAGAATAAAGCAATTATCAAAGCTAAAACATCACTTGCTTCGCCCCATTGCCATTCAGAACCATATAAAATACAAAGAGTTATTACGACAGTTCCAGGTATTCCGGAAAGAATTTCGCAAAATCTTTCCATCAAGATATCAGTCCATCCACCAAAATATCCTGAAATAGATCCCCAGATTAAACCAATTATGATATTTACAGCACTGACAGAAATTGCTAAAAGAAGAGAAAATCTCAATCCTGTAAATATTAATTTAAAATAATCTTTTCTATTGGTATTTGTACCAAATATGAAAATTGGCATATGGTCATAGCCATATAAACTATATCCATTAATTTTGCATTTAAGCGTATAACCTGAATATTGGTGAGTTAAACTATTATAAGTTGCATCACCAATTTGCTCTATTACCTCAATAATGGCATTAGAGTCTAATATTTTAAATCTTTGACTTAAAATTTCTTTATCTGTTGTTGCTGGTTCTACTCTTTCAGTAAAATTAATTTCAATTTGACCATTAACTTCTAGTTTTAAAACATCGTTTGTTGAATAAGTGTATTCCTTTACACCATAAATGTCCTCATATTGATCATATATAAAGTCACAATAAGTATATTCAACTTTATAAGCGTTTCTTCCACTCGTTGAAGTCCATCTATTAGGATTAGATGAATTTCTTAATAATAATTCATTGCCAGACTTAAAAGACAATGCGTCCAATCCCTCTACTTCTTCTTCGTTATTAGAAGTTAAGATTGCATCTTTAATTAAAATATTTGTTAAAGATTCCTCTTTTGCAGGGATTTCATATCGAATTCTTGCATTTATAGACTCTCTATCGTATCCAGAAGCAATTATTTTCTCATTTAAATTTACACTAAATTCAGTTGAGTTAATCAATGTATCTGATAATGAAATTGAAGTTCCATCAATTATATCCAGTGTCAATTTATATGGTGAAATTTCATATCCAGCAATTGTTTCATTTAACGTATGAGTTGTAAAGGTATAAGTATTAGACAAATTGAATGTGTAATATGGAGATGACAAATTGCCATTATTCTCACCATTTAAACAATAAACATTTACATAACCACCCTTGCCTAATTCATTTGCACTATTTTCAAATGCTTCATATGTTACTAGATCTTTATAAACACCTTCTCTATATCCATTAGGGGTATTGGTTTCTGCATTAAATAATATTTTTGTCTTTTTTATTGTTCCATCCCAAAATCCAGTTCCACTTGGGAACAACTTTGGTTGAACCAATCTTTCAGCAACATTACCTCCAGCGGAATTTTTGTCAACGTCATAAGCACCATAGTTTGGCATTGCTAAAGGAACAATGATTGCTAATAAAGCTAAAATTCCTACAATTATGCCACCACCAACGGAAGATTTTGATTTTACAAATCTCTTCATTGCGTCTTTAAAAAATGTTGTTGCTTTTTTAGAAAATTTGACATCATGTATTTTTTTATCAATTTGAACAAACTCAAAGTCTTCTTGCTTGATATCGATTTCTTCACCTGTGTCTTTATTCAATAAAAATTTGCCTTCTTCAACCATATTATTTCTTTGCTCCCATTCTTATTCTAGGATCAATAAATCCATATGATAAATCAACGACAATTGCTGCTGCTAATCCTATTATTGTATAAAATGCCATATCTGTCATAAGCAAGGCATAATCCCTACTTTGAAATGCGGAAATATACAAACGACCAACACCGTTTATTTGATATAAATTTTCTAAAATCATTGAACCACCTAAAATTGCAATAAATTCGCTTACAATTGTAGGTAATACAGGAACCATCGAGTTTCTAAATGCGTGACGCATGATAGCTTGGCCTCGAGTAAGTCCTTTCGTTCTAGCAAGTAATAAATACTCACTACTTAAAACTTCACACAACTCTGCTCTAACAAAACGTGCATACCCTGCTATAGACCCTATTGATAAAGCAGTTACAGGAATTATATATCCAGCAATTCTTCTACTTACTGGATCAGTAATCTGTGGCCAAAATGGTGGCAACCAGTCTGTTGTATAAGCACCCATTATCAAATAGGAGATTAAAACAAATCCAGGTATTGAAATAAGTGCCATTATTATAAATTGAGATATTGTATCGAATAATGAACCCTTCTTTAACGCACATAAGACCCCAAAACCAATGCCAATCGGTACAGAAATGACTACACTTATAACATTTATACTAATTGTCGTTGGTAACCTGTCTAAAATAATGCTCATTGTAGGCGTATTAATAGAAAACGAACTTGATGTTCCCCAATCCCATCGAGTTAAAATATTTCCCATCCAATGAAAATAGCGTTCCATCACAGGTGTGCTATAAAAATAATAGGTAACTTGATTAACGCCTTGACCAGAATTTATAATTGCCAATTCTGGCCCATACTTTGTGCTTGGTTCTGTTAACACTATCGCAAAGCCTTTATTAACTTGATCATTGTAATAAGCCAAAATTGTTCCGGGGTTACTATTAATAACCTCTGGGATTTTAAGACAGCTTAATAATATGTAAGTTAAAGAAAGGACGATAAAGGTTGTTAAAACTACAAAACACAAACGTTTTATTACATATTTTCCCATTATGTTCCTCCTTATTATTTATCTTCATTATACATAAATATAATCCTAGTATAAACTAGGATTATATTAAATTTTGCAGTATTTGTTACTTCTTAAATAAGGCCGTAAACGTAAGCTTCTTTTTGAGCAACTTTGCCATTAGCACCTGTAACTAAATAGGTAATGTAGCCTTCGAAATAAGTTGAACCTGGGACACCAGCGATTGAACCATCAATAAATACGCTCGAAGGAATTTCAATAGTTATAGTATCACCTGTAACTGTAAATGAAGTACATTCTTTATATTCTGCTAAATTACTAGCAAGGAAGTATGGTTTGACTTCTGTAGAAAGTGTGCCAGTTAAGCCTTCAACAAGTTGACTTGCTTTGAATTTAACTGTTGCGCTATTTCCGTCACTAGCCATTGTTCCATCGGTTTGCTCGATTGCAAGGACATCGTTAATTTCGATACCACCATCACCAATAACAGTACCACCATTACATGCACTCCACAAACTATTAAATGACCAATATTTACCATCATAGTAGATATCTCCACTTGGAAGTGTTGTATCAACAGCAAAATTAAGTTCAAATCCTCCCATCTTATCTGACATAAGAATGTTCATATTGTTAATAGTGTCATAAGCATTACCATCAATTAAGTAAGCATATTGAATATCAAACTTACCAGTCCATAATCCTCCTTGGACAAGTTCTTGAACTGAAGTATCGTTATTTACATAAGTTTCTGATAATTCAAATTTAATTAAAGGTTTTTTATTGTCACCGACTAATGGATTAGTTCCATCAGCATTCTTATAAGTAAGTACTGCGGTGTTAAATTCATCTGCCCAGTTTTGTTCAATAACAGCTACTCTATCTCTATAGTAAGTGTCATCAATTGATCCTAAGCCTAATGAGACAACGGTTGGTTTACTTTCTGTACCTAATTCATAGTGTCCTGCAGCTAATTCTTCCTCAATAGCAACTCTCATATAAGAAACTGCTAAATCGGTTGTTTGTGATAAGTCATTAAATGAGTCACCATAAACATATTCCATTGCTGCTTTATGTTCTGGAGAGTTGTTATAAAGTTCACCAGTAACAGGATTGACTTTTGCAACAGGGTTTTGATAATCGATTGATGGATTTCTATGGAATTTATCAGCAAATCCTAATCTATCAACTCCTAAATTTAAAGCATAGAAGAACATATCATTCGATGAAATAGGTTTAACTTCCCAATTTCCACTTTGTCCTTTGTTAAATGCAGTTGACCAAGTTCCACCTTCTCCGAAGAATTGTTCCCACAAAAGTTTATCCATTCTATTAAATGTAAATTTTTGTTGTCTTTGTCCTAAAACTGCTTTCTTTCTTGGATCATTTAAATATTTTTCCCAAACATCGTCGATAATAGAACAACTTTCTACTAAATTATTTTCCCATGCGGTAACTGCAGCACGTGAATCTGAAGCCAAAGCAGAATTTGGTTTAATATGATATCCAGCAATTTGGAATAATGGTCTATTATAACTATCTTTTGTAATAAACCAGTCTTCATTCTTTTTGAAAGTAATAAATTGTCCAGTTAAATAATTTTCACAATAATATGGTCCAACAGATAATGAAGTATCAGCAGGTGTTAATCCAGCAGGTGTGGTTCCGTATAAATCTGCACCTTTAATTACATCTCCACCACCTAATTCTGTAATAAATGCTTCGTTCATTGGATTTGACCATAATGAGTCAATTTGATAAATAGCAAATTCTTGAGTAAATCCAGCGTTGAATTCAATGATAACTGAATTTGTATCATAATCTAATGAGACTCCAACTTTTGAAGAGAAGTCTTCATTTGTTGGTAATGTGGTCGCATTCTTAGATGAATTATAAAATTCAGCAAATCCTTTTATTTGTCTATTTGCAGTATCTTCACCAGCTTGTTCTGTGCCACGATACCAACCAATCGATTGTGTAGCTAATAATTTAAATGGAGTTAAGTAATCATCAAGTGTAATTAATTTCTTATCATACTTAGAATATTTAGTCGAAGATGTTCTAAATCCTAAATTAGCTTTTACGCCCTTTTCAGCGTTATCAGTTGTTCCGCCAACCCAAACTGGAATTCTCCATTTTGTTGCAAGTCCTGTGGAACTGTCCATATTTAATGGGATAGGTTGATCTACTCTAGCTAAATTGCCAACATACTCGTAAGCATCGTAATTTTCATTCAATTGTGTTTTAAAATAACTTGCTGACATGTATGAGTACATATCATTAACTGCTGCTTGATCACTATCTAAATAATTAATTGTGCCTTTGTCGCTAGATGGATCAATTTGACTATGATAGTACATCTTAAATGCTTCAGTAGTTTCACCAGCTAATGGTTTTGTTAATTTTCCATAATCATATGTGCCAAATCCATATCCGGCTAAATAGCTATCACTATCTAATAAAGGTGCACTAACTCTATCATTATATAAAGCATAGCCACCATCATCACTTAAAGAAACACCAGTTAAGCCATTCTTTAAAGCGAATTTTTCAAGTTCTGCAGTAATTTTACTTCTTTCACGTACGTCTAATGTTGTTGAATATTGTTCAACAGTATTGCTAGCTAATTGATCACTTGGAATAACTGAAATATTAACTTTGCTCTTAATGACTTTTGCAACTTTTTCACCTTTAGCATTTGTGAGTGTCTTATCTGGAGCCTCAGCAAAAACTGTAACAACATATGATTTCTTAGATGTGACAGTTGGTGCTGTAATAGTACCATCACTACTAACTGCTAATTCAGTTGTAGCCTTTCCTAAGTCATCTGTAACAGCAACACCTAATTTATAATTGCTTGGTACATCATAAACGTATAATTTTGCTTTTTGAGCAGAGACCATTAAAGCATCCCCACCATTTGAAAGTAAATCTACTCCTTGTTCCGATGCATTATTAACAACGTAAACACCAAAGTATTTTGTACTTGTGTTAGTTTTTACTAAATTACTTGGTAAATTTAAATCAGCTGTTTTTTCATTTGTAACAACAAAATCGCCAACGATTGTTGCTTCTGGTTCATCTTCTACTGGTTTAGGACCACATGAATAAACACCCAATGTTAAAAGTAAAGCGCTTAAAACTAATGCGTTTTTAAATCCTTTCATATAATAATCACCCTCCTTTTATTTGTTAATCGTAAACAAAAGGATACTCTTTTGAAGCAAAAAGTTTTCTATTCTTAATACCATCTTAATATATTTACTCGAGTAAAATTTATTTTTTAAATGATTTGCAATACAACTGCAAAAAAATTTGCAACTAATAAATTATATAAATTTGGCAGAAATTTACATTAATTTTAATGTTGCAATCCTTTCACTTATAAAGAGGCTTTGTAAAGGAAAAATAATATTATTGCTATTAATAAATACACAATTCCAGCAGAAATAAGCGGAAAAAAGTAAAATCTTTTACCACTTCTAGATTTTTCTTTGACTGTTTGATATTCATAAATGCCATCATATTTTTTTGTTCCGTTTTTCTTAAAAGATGAAAATAGGTTTATGAATCCAACGGTAATTACATCGAAAGTTCCAACATTAGCAGAAATATGAAGGCAACCAAAGCCTATTAATATAGCAGCAGCAACAAAGGAACCATCATTGCTATTTAACAAATTAAATCCTCCACGAAAAAGGCAAAACAAAACGACAACTAAAATTCCAAAAAATAAAGAGCATAAAAAAATAATTAAATTTTTAATATTAAATAATTTAGTTAAAATTTTTTTCTTTGATGAGTCCATATAAAATTTTGTACAAATGTTTCTAATATAATTTTTTAAATAAAAAATAAGGGTGCCTAAGGCGCCCTTAAAATAGAATTACCCGTTATTTAAAAGAAAACACCTCTTGCTTTATCTTTAATTTCTTTGCTTGCAGTAAATGGAATACGAGTTGTATAGCCTAACCTTGCTGCAACAATCATTTTAGTTGGCCAAGCTTGAATATCTGCATTCCAACGATAAACTGTATCGTTATAAAGTTCTCTAGCTGCTGTAATTTCTTTTTGTAAATAACTATTTTGTCTTAAGCACTCTTCAATTTCGTTATGAGCTTTTAAGTTAGGATATTGTTCGAAAGCTACATTGATTTGTCCGAATAATTTATCAATGTTGGCATTTGTTTCATTTCTTAAAGCATCGGAATCTCCTCTATTACCACTTCTATACATTGCAATTTTAGTTAAAGTATCTTTATCTAAATCAATCGCTTTATCTAAAAGCTTGGAAGCGTTTTGTAAAATAACTACTCTTTGCTCCAAATAGTTATCAATTTGTGAAGCATCATGTTGAATTTTTTGTTGTAATTGTCTTAAATAGGTTCTCGCGTTAATCTTCATAATTAAAAAGATAAGGCCAGGGAAAATACCTAAAACCCAAAGAACAATTTCAAAAATTAATGAGCCAACACCTACTTTAACAGGTATTTGTTTTTGTATAACGTTAACATCAAGACCTTCTTCGTTAATAGGGCCATTTAATTCATCAAGTTCATTTGCCATAATAATTCCTCCTAATTATTTTTAAGCGATGAATATCTATTTATGATTTCAGATAATGTATCATCAAAATCTTCACTATAACTATAACATCCATTATCATAAAATCCTAAAAAATTTTTAAATCTAGTAGGTGCAGAGAACGCTAACCTATAAGTATCATTAAATTCTTTAGATTTATTTAAGTTATTAAAGTCTTCTTCTTTGCCACTAAATGGCTTAATAGAGACAACACTATTTTTACTAACTGGAATATATTCAATCCATGGAACAGGTACATTATGCATTCTTCCATCCCCACCCATCATAGCAATATAATCAACTCTATTAACAGTTTTGAAAGCTTGACTTGTAACATTAAAGAAATCTGCATTCTTGATTGTATTTCTATATTTAACTTTTAAAATTTGTTCAGTAGATGCTCCACTAGGTAAAAAGGCACTTCTATTCATTGAATTAACTAATGACTCCGCATCGTAGTCTGAAATATGTTGATTAAATTCTCTTTCCAAATTATAAATTCCCGCATCTGTTTGTTGATATAAAGGAATAGATAAAACTGGTGCCATTTCAAAATATAAAGATTTAAATAAATCACACATTGTATTTACATAACTTGTCCTAAGTTCATCATAACTATAAATATTTCTAAAGGCTTCTTCGTTGAAATTGAATAAAGTTCTTCCGTGAATCGAAGAAATAATGTTGATTTTCTTTTGCTTATAAAAAGTAAAATCATCACCATAAGGACTCTTTGTAATTATTTCTACCATATTTTGTTGAGCTAAAGGTGTAAATAATAATCTATATTCCGTTTCATTGTTTCTATCAATAGCACCAAACAAGGCTTCGAATTCTGTATTTGCCATCGTTTGGAAAGTTCCACCTTTAGAAATTGCTTTTTGAGTAAGCTTTTCAAGCTTCTTTTCTTTATCTTTAACAAATTTATCTATTTCATTTTCTTTTGCATTTTGCTTTATTCCGCTTGGCTGTCTAGAAAAAACTAATTTAGGTGCTGCTTCATTTCCATAAATTAAATAAGTTGCATCTGCATAATTAGGCGCTGGCTTTGAAACATTCGCTGTAAGAGTTTGTGTCCTTGTAACATATCTAGAATGTCCCTTTCCATCACTTACTCTTTCTGTCCAACTAATAACAATTGAACCTGTGTAAGTTTTGTTGAACATCGATTTTTCTAATACTTTGATTCTAATGAATGGATTGGTGCTAATATTTCCACTCATAACACCAACTATTGATTCATCTTGAGAAGGTTCATTAGTTAATCCATAACACTTTCTAACCATCAAAAGTTTTAAAGGATCTAAATTTCTATCCAATTTAAACATTTCACTGGTTTGATTGACGATATTATTAAAATCATAATAATTAAATAAGTCATTCAAATATTTAAGCTGCCCATATGCTTCATTGCAAAGTGATTGCAATCTTTTTTTATTTTTTTCATCGATGCTTTTAAGTTCTTTAATTTTTTTTCTTAAATATAAAAAGATTAAAAGCATGCAAGCAACAAAAACAACACTTGATACTATTAGCAATATAACGAAAGTTAATTTGTTTTCAATGTATTCGACAAATAATAAACTTGTTGAAACTATCATTAAAACTCCAGCACAAAAAGCTAAAAAGATAATAAAGCCATTTAATAAGTTATAATTTGTTAATCTTTTTTGACTCAGCTTATTATTTTCAACTTCTTTAGCGAGCTTTTTACATGTTGCTCTATTTTCTTCAATATTTACTTTGGCAACATCTTGAAGTTTATCAAAATAAGCTTCCGCATTTTGCTTAATACTATCTTTTAATACCTTTTCATAATAATCCAATGGATCATAACATAAAGCTTTATCGACCATAATAATCCTCTTTATTTAAGTATAACAAAGACTTTTTAAAAGCGAGATAGGTTTCTCGCTTTTAAATTATTTCTCTAAAGTTTCAATTTCTTTTTCGATCAAATCGACGAATTTATCATCTTTTTTGAATTTTTGACTCCAGATTCTAAGAATCTTTATGGCATCGCATTTATTTCCATCAATTTTATAGACTAATTTAGCATAATTTAATACATCTGAATATTTAATTGCAAAACCAGTTTCCATAGCTTCATTAATCTTAGTATTTACAATTTCTTTTAACACTTCTTTATCCATATCTCTAAAGTGGTCAAAGTTCTTTGTTAAGAGTGATAAAGCATACTTACCATTATAATTATGATCAATTATCTTGAGTGCTAAACCATCATAACCTTCTTCAAACAATAACTCTAAAGCTTCTAAATCGTTTAAATCAAGATAACAAGCTAATAAGTCTTTTTGATACTCTTCTTTTTCCTCGATTGTTTTAAGTTTTAATAAATAATTTTTAGATGGAGATAATTTAAACGCTCTCATTAATTGTGTTTTCGCTGCTTTATAATCGTCCACATTTCTATATAAATCAGATAATAAGACATAGACATTAGGATCTTTAATATCATAAGCAAATTCATCTCTTAGTTTTGCTTCAGATTCTTCGATTAATTTTATAGCATCTTTATATTTTCTTTGAGTAGCTAATTCATTAGCTCTTAAAGAAAGTAAGCATGGGAGGAATTTATAATCATTTACTAAATCTTTATATACTTTTGTTGATTTTGTTGCCTTGCTAAGTGAATCAACTAAAAATACTTCTGCTGTTCTACTTGCATCGATTAAATTCTTATGATCAGTTAATTCAAAGAAGGAAACTGTATCTTTAACTTTTTCAATTTCTAGGGATTCTTCAACATATCCATAGACCATTTTTCTATAAATTAAACTTCTTTCATTATAATTAGGAGCTTCATTAAGAGCTTTTCTTAATTCTAAATATGTATATCTAATTAATTTTTCGTCATTAATATATTTTGCGAGGTTTACATAGAAAGTAATAAATTTATCAGCAAAAACATTGAAAGTAGCTTCACTATTTTTCATTAAATGCATTAAAATTTCTGACATTAATTTAAATGTATCTTTAACTTTTCCTTCTTTAAAATATTCTTCCAAGAAAGGAAATACTATTTCAATTGGTGCGTATTGAGGAACTATTTCAAATAATCTTTCATCATTTTCATCAATTAAAGCATAGTAGTTTTCATAACTATCAATAACATCTCTTGCTTTATAAAGGATGTAAGACTCTTTATCGCTAGCTTTTTTCATGGCGTATTTAAATAAAACCATGTGACGATTTTCTTTACTATCGTTTCTTATGTAGTTATATAAAACTTCTTCTTTTTCTTTTTGTGTCATCTTAGTTAAAGCCCATTTAACACGATCTTCTCTATGATTATCATTAAGATCAAATGTTAAAGAGTTATGTAATTCGTTTTCTAAAGCAATAACTACAGCTGCTTCATGACGACATCTTTTTCCTAGTTGAGATTCTAAGCAAGAACAATTCATCTTTTTAACAACATTGTTCTCAATCTCCATCTTAACTTTATATAAATCATTTCCATATACTGAAGCATAAAGCATATTATCTAGCATATGGATATTTTTTACTTTTCCTTTTTCAAAACGTCTTCTACCTTTTTCAAGTGTTTCTAATGAGAATACTTCTTCCTTAGTCATATAAATAAACCTCCTTTGACTTAACGAATATTATTATTAAAAAAAGGAAACTCTTTAAAATCACTTGCGAAATTAAAAAGTTTCCTTATTGTGTACGCTATCAAAAACGCCAAATTTTAATACCTCAAAATTTAGTAGCAAAAATCTCCTTTTGGTAATTGCATTATAAACCTTGTGTTTAATCATACTTTTAATTTATCACATAATCAAAAATTTACAAGTGGAATTAAGAGAAATGACCGACTTTAAGCTTTATTTAGAGCTAAAAGCAAAGTTTGATAATTCGATATGTAATTCTTAAATTAATATTTATAAATTGCGATTTCCTTTAAAAAATAGAAATTAATTTAAAGTCAACTATATTTTCACTATAAATCTACTACTTTAATACTAGAAAGATACTAAAAAGAGGAAAGATGAACTTTCCTCTTAAATGGGGGTAGAAACTCTCTTAGTTTAAATTAGCTACTAAAGAATAATTAGCACTTCCGTTTTCTATAGTCTTTTCAAAGGTTAATGAGAAGGTAGTAGATGTTAATTCTTCACTGACTTCTACATTATATTTCCATGTATTACTAGAATAGTTACAAGTAACTTTTAAAGAGAAAGTTAAAACGCTTAAAGTCATAACAGGGTTATCTTTATTTAAATTAATAGAATACGACACTAAACTTACTCCGTTTAATTTGAAGCTATAATCAAACAAGTGATATGATTCTTCACCATCAACTTTAGTTTCTTCTTTAATAACTAATGAAGTGTCCTTATTTTCACCTAAATATAAAGATAATTCTCTATTTGAATGCTTATTTTCTAAATAAGCTGTTGAAGTAAAATCTAAATGACTTGATCCATCAATTGCTACAACGCCTTCTATTGCTTCAGTGTATTCTTTATTATCGTTTAAATCGTTCATGTAGTTATAGTAGATCACTATTTCTTTTGTTTCATCGTTATTATTCTTAAAACTAATAGTTTCTTTAAAGGTATAATTTGCTCCTTCATATGCAAATTTTTCTTCGCCTTCTTCTCCTTCTACCTTAGAATCAATCTTAAAGTCATTATTTATTAAGATATCCAATGAAGGGAGAGCTAAAGTTACTTCAGAACTAACTGATTCAGCATTAAAAGCTTTATTAACCTTGTTAGCACTATTAACTCCGAATAAATTAATTCCACTAGCTAATCTAAGATTTCTAGATTCAGCATCATTTAAATCAACTTCATTATTCGAACAAGAAGCTAAAGTTGTTCCTAATAACATACAAGCCCCTACCATACATAACATTCTTTTTTTCATAAGTTTTCCTCACTTTCAATTACTAGTACAAATAAACTTTTTAATTTATTGGAATTTTTTTAAGAAAATAAAAAGCACATCTTTTATCGATGCACCTTTTATTAATTGATTGGGACTTCTACTTTCAAATCATCCCCGAAATCATATACATTATTATTGTCTTCTTTACTTAGGCTTACTTTTTCAATACTTTTAGTAAAACCAGAAATCAAATCATGATAATCAACTTTAAAGATCAAAGTAAATAAACTTAATAAATCACTTGATATATCAAAATAAGAAATTAAATAATCATCTTTTATTTCTAAAGTATACGTTGAATCATAATCATTTAATCCAAAATTTATAATGAAACGCTCATAATAATCTGAATCATTAGTATAATTTTCTAGATAAGTTGAAAAAGTAAATGAGGAATAGTTATCATCAATTTGTTTCTCGTTATCTATTTTATAAACATTGTTTTCGTTATATAGAACTGTTTTATAATAGCTTGAGTCACCTTCTTTTACTTCAAATAGTTCGACTTTATAATACTCACTAATAAATAGTGTTTTAATTTCTAAATATCCATAATCTAACTCAGTATCATTATTATAGTAATAATTAAACTTAATTAGTCCTAAGGCAAATGAATACTCATTAACATAGTTAAATTTATCTCCATTAATTGTTACTTCATGATCAAGTTTAGTTGATGAATAATCTATCGAGTCTAAATCAAACAAAGAATTAATGAAAATTAATGATATTTTTTCAAATCCTGAAACAATTCGATCAATTATTAAAGAATTAGAATCATCTAAAAAGTTTATTTGATTTGCTTTAGCATAATTAACTAAGGCTTTTTTACTCACTTCTTCACTGGTATCCTCATCATTAAGATTAAATAAGAGGAATTCCTTACCAATTGTTTTAATGGCTTCACTATTTTGATTGCCTATAACACTTAAATTATTAGAAATATTAATTGAACTGTTGCTATCTTTTAAAGCAAAAGGTAATGATACACCTAAAATTATGGCTACTAAAGCGAAAGAAGAAGCGAAAGCAATCGCTTTTTTGGACATAAAGAAGTTTAATTTTTTCTTAGATTCAACATTTTGTTTGCTTTTTAAGGAATTAAACTTACTTAGTATAGTCTTGGAATCAGTTTTAAAATCGTAATCTTTAGAATTACTTATTAAATTGTCAATCTTATCATCTTTAATTGGTTTAATAATCATAACTTCAACTCCTTTCTTAACTTTTTAATTCCTGAATTATATAGCCAAATAATCGTACCAAGTGGTTTAGAGCTCATTTTTGAAATTTCTTCAAAAGTTAACTCAGAGTAGTAATGAAGCATAAACACATTAAGTTCCTTTTTGTTTAATATATTTTTTATTTGTTCCATTAAAATGACTTCATCACTTTTATATTCATCAATCGAGGAAGCTTTATATTCGTAATCTTCAAAATCATCTTCTTTAGATACTTTTTTTAAATAATTAATTGCCACATTTCTAGAAAGAGTTATAAAGTATCCACCAATCGACTTACTTACATCAATAGTATCAATATTTTCTAAAAACTTTAGATAAACATCTTGCATTAAATCTTCACTAGTTTCGTAACTCTTAACATAAGAATATATGTTATAAAAGACTACTTTTTTAGTTGTGCTAAAAATTTGGTCAAACTCTTTTGTTTCACCATTTTGCATCCTTTTAACCATTTCTTTTAAAGCTGCTTCATCCATGGACACTTACTAGTACAATTTAATTTATGATTTTATTTGAATAAATTTTCATCAACCTTTGGATATTTATATTTTGTAGTCACACTTAAAAAATGAGAAAGGGTGTTTTTTACCTTGAAATAATTTAATATATCAATTAAAAAAGCGATAGTAGATTTATTAATTTCGCTATTAATTATAATGTCTTGCATCTTTATATTATTGTAGCATTTGATAAATTCTTTAGTTAGTAATCCAAATTTCTTCTTATTAATGTTATGAATTTTAGAAAAATTTTCTAACACATCGAGATAAGTAATCAAAACTTTAGAAACTTTGTCAATTTTTATATTCATTGAAACAAGAGATATATTATTTATTTTTATTACATCTTTAAATTTTTCATTTAAATAAATTTTATAGTGATATGAAGGTGTATTAATTAATCCAGCTTCATAGTAAAAAGATTCCCCTACTAAAACACCTTTTTTATTCACTAATAAAGATTTTTTGATTTCTTTTTCATTAATTTTTATTATTTCACCATCCTTAATTTTCGGTCTATAGAAAACACCTTTGGTTAGCCTAACTAAGTATTTTTTTAAACAGAGTTTGCAGATTGCATCATTAAAATCAGTAAGACTACATTTCTTGTTTTCGTTAATAATTGAATATAAATGTTCACCTATAATTAAATCGTTAACTTTATATTCGTTGACTTTTTTTAAGATAAGATCGTTATTCATCAAAGACAAATTAAAGAGAAAAAGGCAATTTGTCAAGATAATTGCGATTTAATACGCTATAAAAATTAAACCATTGAAAAGTAGCTTAGAATTGTTTTTTCTCTAGCCCATGATAACTGAAAAAGTAAATTCCATTATGATTGAATTTAGTTTTTCTTTTCAAGTGAAATAATTAATTCCATATTTATGAGCATTTTCAGCATTAAAAATTAAAACAATATGCATCTTTAATTGAATTTACTTTTTCACAATTGAAATTACAGTTGCAAAAGTCAAAAAAATTCGTATTTAAAAACTTATTTTTATGCTTTAAAATAAAAATAGAAAAAGTAATTTCCACTGGCATGTGGTAAAAATTAGATAAGGTTTTTGTGAAGTGTAACCTTATCTTTTTTTATAAATTCAATTCCTAATTTAGTTGCAATTTCTATTCCAAACATAAAAGTAAACATTTCATAAGGTGTCTTATTGTTAAGTGAAGCTCTTGGATAGGAATTTATATGTGAAAACATTAAATTTATTTTATCCTGATTTAAGTCATCAAAACTTCTACCATTTTCTAAAACATCTCTAACAAAGTTATGATTGTTTTCAACATGTGGTTTTTGACAACTTTGCATCGCATCACAATAATAAACATAAGTAATTATTTCTCCGTTTTCATCCGCTTGAAGTAAGTCGTAATTATAAAATTCTGTTCCTCTATCAGTTAAGATCGCTGAGAACAAGTTATAAAATGATTTGCCTATTTATCTCTATAAATTCTAATTTGCCTTGCGACTTCTAAAGACGTTTTGCTTTTAATTAACTTTCCGAACATAAATTTTGTTTTTGGTTCAATAAAAGTCAATAGGTATGGGCCAGAAAGATTATTATATAAAGTATCCATTTCTAGATAAGTTGAAATCTCCCCATTATTAATTTTCTCAATAAAGTCTTTAAAAGTGTGATTTATATAATGATTTGATGGCTTTTTTGGGTAGAAAATCTCTTTTACCTTTCTTTTTACTGATTCTTTAAGGTCAATTGTTGTTATTCCATAATTGCGCATTTTTCCTTCGTGAATCCAATGATAAATAGTTCTTTCAGATAGCTGAAATTCTGGATGATTCGTAACTATTACATAAGGTGACTGACCTTGTTTTATTAGCGCAGCAATTTCAGATTTCAAATAATCAACATTTTCATGCGAATTATTATGCCCTTGTCTAGAAACATGCAGATTGGTCTCATAAGCAGTTTGTGCCTGTTTTGCCACATATTTTATTTTGTGTAATCTACATGCTCTAATACTTTTACATCCATTACAATATCCAGGTTTTAAATCTCTCCTTTCGCATTTTCTAACTTCATATCTTAAGCAACCTTTTGGGTTGTTACAGTTGTAACATTCTCTAACATGAATACATTTTTCAATTCCATTAACTAGAGACAACGAAACGGGTTCACTTCTAAATAAGTGAAGTTTAATTTCTTTTCCGATTGTAGATGGATCTTTCGCTAGCTTAATAGCTATATCTTTCTTTGACATGTTTTGATTAAGACCAGCTTCGATTTCACATCTATCTTGATAAGTTAAATGGGCCATATTATTCACTCCATAAAACATGCCAGTGGTAATGGAATTATAACATTATGGAATTTACTTTTTCGCATCGGTGTCTAATGGAATTTACTATTTCAGTTAATGTTTTCTCTAGCCCATTTAAAAAAACTATTGATTTTCAGGTCAAGTAAGTGCATAATAATCTAGCGCGCAGGTGTAGTTTAATGGTAGAGCATCAGCCTTCCAAGCTGATTACGCGGGTTCGATTCCCGTCACCTGCTCCAAACTAGTTGAAACTTCCCCTTAGCTTGAGCAGATGTTCGAAAAAGGGGTTTTTATTTGCTTGATATTTAATGTTTTGATATTCCATATCATAAAATCACACAATAAAAGCGATAAATACCAATAAAGTTGACAACAAAATACCAATTTTATACACTTACAAAGTCTTAATATACTTTTTATTTTGTAAAAAATAGTTAAGAATATACCTAAGAGGCAAAAATTTATGCTAAAAATCGTTGTAGCCACAAATAACACACATAAAATCCAAGAGTTAAGAGCGATGCTATCTAATAGTGTCATTCTTTATTCTTTAAAAGATGTTGGGATAAAGGTTGATCCTAATGAAAACGGAAAAACTTATGCTGAAAATGCTTTTATAAAAGCTAATGAAGTCGCTAAATATACTTCTTTGCCTGTTTTAAGTGATGATTCTGGTATAGAAATTGAAAAACTTGGGGACCACTTCCCTGGAATTTATTCCCATAGATACGCTATGGAACATGGCGGACAAGAGAAATTAAACGCTTTACTTACTAAAACTTGTAATGGCAGTAAAGCCATCTTTACTTCACATTTTGTATTATTAAATTTAAAGCCAGGCCAAAGACTTGATTTTACCGGCTATATGTATGGAAAAATTAATAACAAGGTTGAAGGAATTAATGGTTTTGGCTACGACCCAATTTTTGTTCCTGATGGATACACCTGTAGCGTTTCTTTATTATCTCCAGAAGAAAAAAATAAAATTTCTCACCGCTATAACGCAGCTAAAGAATTGCTATCATATTTAAGAATAAATAATTATCTATAAAAAATGAGATTCACTCAATATGTGAACCTCATTTTTTTACGTTAAACATTTTTTTAAAATAATAATAAGCTCCTAACCCTAATATTAATGGAATTAATAATAATAGATATAAATAATAATTTTTTAAAGTACTTCCAATAATTAGAATTATGATGGCGATAGCTAAAATTACTCCACAAACAATATAAAATTTGGTTAAGCGATTTTTAGAATCTTCATCAATTACAATCACACTTAAATCATCTATTTCACTAGGTGAATCGCTAACTTTATATTCTTTATTGATATCTTCATCAACTTTTTGAATGATAGAATCAAGTAAAGTTAAGACATTATCATCTTTAGAAAATTCATCGACTTCTTCTTTATAACAAATTTCAATATTTTCCTTTAAAAAATTCAAAGAATCTTTGATTTCTTTTAAACCATTTATATAGTAATCCTTATATTTTTCGCATTTAAATAATCCGTTTTCGATTAATCGAGAATTTGCTTCGGAATAAAAAACATCGACTTCTTTTAAAACATCCTTTAAAAAATTTAAATAAATAAAAGTGTTTTCATTGTTTAAAGTAATATCATAAGAATCTAAAATTGTTTTAATTTCTTTAAAAGCTAAATTATCAAATTTTTGACCATAAAGTTTACACAAAGCAATTCCCACAATGGATGTAAAATCATTACTTTTTAAAGTTAATGATTCTTTATAAGCATTAATAGCAGCTTCATAATCCATTTTGTCATAGGCGTTTTTATAAGCTAAATTTTGCAAATATTTATACTTTTTATTAATGGCGTCTATTCCTTGCTCCTTAGAAAAATTACTACCGCATTCAGAGCAAAAACAAACATCATCTTTTTTTGATATTTCAATTAAATTTCCGCAGCGTGGGCATATTACTTTCATAGACTTTTACCTTTCGATTTTACTTTGTGATAAATAATAATATACACCATCTTCTTCTCTAATAACTTTTTTCTCTAAAGCGTATTTTATAGCAATATCACAAACGTTTTTTATAGTATCACCAATTTTAGAAAAGCCAAAACAATTTGTTATTTCTTTGATTAATTCAGTTTCTTTTAAGGAAAGCTTCTTTTTCATAATATCGCTAATTGCAATTAGCAGTTCTTCTTTAGGAATATCAGCAAACTCTCTTTCCCCGCCAACACGATATTTATTTAAACTTAAGTATTGTAATTCGTCACTCCAATAAAATGGTACATCTCCAGTATAAGTTACCTTGTAATCACTTAGTACTTTATAGAAAATTTCCCTAGTTTTGGCACTATTTTTAGGAATATTATAATGATTTAAGACTTTTTTAGTTAAAAGTCGATAACTTATAGGTGCCTCATTTTTAATAAAGAAACTACAAACATTTTTTACTTCATTTATAAACATATAAAAGTTATCACTATCATCGCTTTTTTTAATGTAACCAGTTGATACATAGTCAATTGCATGGTTAGAATTTATTACTTCATCTGATTTTTCAAATGAAATATGAGGTATTTGATAATCATTTCTAGACTCATCAAAATTAGGATTATTAATGGCTTCAACAATTTTATCAATTACATAATTAGGTGAGTCAAAGTAATCTAATGACCAAATTCTAATAATTTTCCATCCAAGTCTATTTAATACGGCTTTTTGAGTAACATTACGATCTTTAGCAGTCTTACTTTCAACATATGATTTGGAGTCGCATAAAATTCCTAAAACATACTTATTAGGATCATCTTTACTAATTACGCCAATATCAACTCTAAAATCACTAGTTCCAACATTAATATTACATTTATAACCTCTTGCCTCTAAGTCACGGGCAATATACTTCTCAATTCCTTCTTTATATTCTTTTTGTTCGCCGTTTTTAATTAAAATAAAAGTCTTACCTCTTCTAGCGTATTCTAAAAATTCTCTTAATCCTCGAGAACCACTATTTTGTGCTCTTGAAAGATCAATCATATCGCTTCTTAAAGATGTATAAACAATCATTTCTTCTCTTGCTCTAGAAACAGCAACATTTAATCTCTTTTCACCACCATTAGTTGAAAGTGGACCAAAATTCAAACTAACTTTTCCATCTTTAGAAGGGCCATAGCAAATAGAGAAAATAATTACATCTCTTTCGTCTCCTTGAACATTTTCAAGATTTTTGATGAATAATTCTTCTTTTTGTGAACTTAAAGCATTTTCTAAATCTCTATCTTTACGTAAGGCTTCTTGAAGTTTTTCTTCAATCAAAGATTGTTGAGCAATTGAGAAAGTAACAATACCAATAGATTTTTTAGATAAATTCTCATCTTTTAATCGACGTGTAACTTCCTTTACGATTTCCTCGGCTTCACGCTTATTTCTTCTATTTTCATACACTCCATCACTAATGTAATTATAAGTGATAGCTCCTTCGATACTTTCTGGCGAAGGGAAGGTTAAAAGACGATTATCATAATATGAAGCATTGCTGAAAGCAATCAAACTTTCATCTTTACTTCTATAATGCCATGATAAATATTTTTTAGGCATTGAGATATTTAAACAATCAGATAAAACACTTTCTCCATCTTCAATAAAGAAATCATCTTCATCACTAGTATTTGCTTGGAAGAAACTTGTTGGAGGAAGTTGCTTTTCGTCTCCAACGATTACTGCACTTTTACCTCTAGCAATCGCTCCAATTGCATCACTAGTAGTAATTTGACTTGCTTCATCAAAAATTACTATATCAAATGGTGAATTTTTAGGATCTAAATATTGAGCGACTGATAAAGGAGACATCAAAAAGCAAGGACAGATGGCGTGCAAAATATTCGGAATAGAATCAAATAAATTTCTTAATGAAATTCCTCTACCATTATTTGAAATAGCTTTATTTAAAATAACAAATTCACTACTTAATTTAGAATTATCGCTATTGAAGAATTGGGATGTTGATTTGGATAATCTAGCAGCAACTTCTTTAATTGTAAGTTCATTATAACAATTTATAAGTTTTCTATAATTCTCGATAGATTCATTTTCTTTAGCTCCACTAAATAAATTAAGATCCTTATCAGCGTTAATTCTTTGCATTGCTAAATTGTAATTAATTTCTTTTTTATAAAATGAGATCACATCTTCATCTTTAATAAAACCATTTAGTGTTAAGGTGACTAAGTTACCTACTGGCATAGAAAGTAATTTAGTTTTTTCTTCATTAAAGAGAACATACTCTTTGAGTTTTTCTAAATTATTTTTTAGCGACTCAATAAATTTAGTTGTTTCATTAAAGTAATTTGAATATCCAAGAGACTTAATAGATAATTTAAACTTATCTTTTAATTTTTCTTCGATAGAGTTGTTATTCTCGAAAATAATCTTATATCTATCAAAGCCATTTTCAACTAAATCATTCAAAAGTTTGAACTTATCGCTAGCTTCAAAATTATCAAAAACTTTTCTAAATTCTTTATTAATTAAAATATTACTAGAGATTTTAATTGAATCAGTATTAAATTCATCATAGTCACTAGCAAAGAATAATTTAAGATCATCATTATGTGACTTTAATTCCTTATAGTAAGAACTAAACTTACTTAATTCCTCTACTAAACTATAAACATTCTTTTTATTAACATTTTTTGGATTTAACGCATACTTTTTGAGTTCATTAATAACACTTTTTATCTCTTTATTTTTAGCAAAGAAAGATAAATTTTTAGTTCTTTGAAGGCTAAATAGCAAATTATTAAAATCAAGATTTAATATTTGAGTATTAAATTCCGAGTAAACTTTTTCATAAGTTGTCTTAAAAGCAGCCATTTTATCGATTAAATTCTCGACATGAGCTTTTTTAACATCATCATTAGAAACTATAAATTCTTGATATATACAATTCTTTTTTGAAGCGTAAAAGCTTGCTGCCAGATAAAGATTATATAAATTAATGTAGTTTAAAGGCAAATCAATATTTAACGATTGAATTTTACTTTGAATAAAACTTGAATAATTAAATAATGAAATTGAATATTGATCTAATGTTTCTTTAAAATCCGTTCTTAAAGATATTGAATATTCATCTAATTTAATTGGAGAAAATAGGCTTATGTATTTATCGCCTAATTCACGTTTATAATTTAAAAATGTTTCTATTTCATTTAGGGTGTTTAGATAAATTTCTTTATTTATTTTTGAATAATCAATGCCCTCTAATTTTATTGATTTATATAAATTTTTATACTCTTCATAGCAAGTAATATTTTCATATAAATCAAATCCATTATTACTATTTTTATGTAGCTTTTTAATGTCATTATTTAATTCATTTCTTTTCTCTAATAATTGGGCACAAATAATATCATATTCTTCTGGTTTTTTAAGTTTACCAGTATCTAAAATTCTCTTAATTTGAGCTAAAACATCTGATTTTTGCGCCTTATTTGAATGAAGTTCAAGGCAAAATAAGCCTAAACCAGTTTCATCAAGTCTTTTTTTAACTACTTCTAATGCAGCCATTTTTTGAGCAACAAAAAGAACTGTTTTTTTATTGTAAAGAGAATTAATTATCATATTTGTAATAGTTTGAGATTTTCCAGTTCCTGGAGGACCATTTAAAACAAAAGATAATCCTCTACTTGCATCAACTATTGCCTCTGTTTGACTCGAATCTGCCATTAAAGGAATAGCATATTTATTTGGTGCTAAAATTAAATCTAAGTCATTAATATTCACTGGTTCATTTTTATTTTTAAAAGGGATTGTATTATCAACTAATGATTTAACAATATCGTTTTTTAATAAATCATCTTTTCTATTACGTAAGTCATTCCACATGATGAATCTAGTGAATGAAAAGATACCTATATATGAAGTCTCACTAACAGTCCAGCCTTCTAAACCAGTAATTTTGCTTCTTAAAGTATCAAAATAAGCTTTTAAATCATAACTATCATTCTCTGCATCATAAGGAATCTTTCTTAATTCATCAAATTGTAAATCAAAATTAACCTTTAAATACTCAAATAATGTATTGTTCACTAAAATTTCATCATCTCTATGAGATAAAGAATAGTTTCTACCAATTGAATTTTTAACTATATCAACAGGAACTAAAATTAAAGGAGCGTATCTTACTCGACCTTTCTCTTTATAAGTTAAAGTACCAAATGTTACAAATAAAGTATTACTACCACTCTCTTCAATTGAACTTTTTGCACTACTTTGTAAATTTCTTAAGATTGTAGGTAATCTTTTTTCAGTAATAAGTAATCTAATTCTCTCGTTTTCGATATCATTTTCGAAGATCGATTTATTTTGAGCAAAATTAATGTCAAATTGCTTATCAACAAGCTCCTTATAAATCTCCATTTTTTCAGATAAAATAAGTAAATTTTGATGAATTAAAGCATCAAAAAACTTATAAATATCATAGGCAAAAAATTGGAAATGTTGTAATGATGGGGTAAAACTAACTAATTTATTTCTATTTGTCAAATCCAAAAGTTTCTTTTCCCATACATCAAATCTATCTTTATTAATCTTATTTTCAATTATTCTCACATCTTCAACTGAATAATTTAAATCAGGCTTAATAGTTAGGTCTTTTTCATTAACTAAAACATATTTTCCACTATCATCACTAGTGATAGGAAGAGGTTTAATTTGACTTGCTCTTGCACTTCTTATATCAATAGCAAAAAATGATTTAGTTTTATTATTTAAATTATGCTTTCCAGCATTAATTGCTTCTTCAAAAGTTGGATTAAGCTTACTCGTAATGTAAGTTGTTTCGACTAAAACAATTTCATTATTTTTTACTTTATTTTCAATATAGGCTTTATCTTCTATTAAAACACTTGGATAATTTTCATCATCAAGCCAAATTCCTAAATATGCGTGACCATCAATTAAAATAATTAAAGAATTTAGACCTGCGAGTTCTAATGCTCCAGAAAATAATAAAGTAGAATCTAAACAGGTAGCAAATTTACTAGTTACAATTTCAAGAGGCAAACGTATTTTTTGTCCATTTAATTCAAAACTTGGTTTAGGTAAAGAATAAGAAATATTTTCTTTTAATAAAGAATAATAAATTGCTCCAGCTTCTTTCAAAACTAAATTTTTATCACCTTCAACATATCCTGAAAAACACTTTAGACTAGATTCGTTAGATAAAATTTCTTCGGCGTTTTTTAAAATTCTTTTTACAACATTATCATTTGGCAATACAAAACTAGCTAAATATTGAGTTGCAACTTGAGAACCATCCCATTGATCAAAAGTTAAAACTTCAATTTCTTGAATATGGCTAATTAAAAGATTTTCACCATCATAAACTTCACAAATTAAATTAGCTTTAAATGATTCATTAAGGGAATATAAATAATCAAAATTTATAGGTAATTTTACTTTTCTTTCGATGATTGATTGATTTTTATCAATAAAGGAAACTTCAAAAGTATAGCCATCAGCAAAAGCAGGTTCAAATCTAACAACAACTTTCAAATTTCTATAGATTTCGCTACTTTGATTGATGATTTTAATTGAACTAATTATGTCTACACCATTATGAACAAGACAATAATTAACCTTCTTAATTCCATCAATTTCTAAAATAAGATTATTTTCGCTTGCCATAATTATTCCTCCCTTGCAAATACTAATTTATTTTATCATTCTCATATTGATTTATCTTTAAAAAAGTTGCAAAAATTTAGAATTTTTTCTAAAAGAAAAGTGTCTCGAATTTCAAGTAAAGCATATCAACAATAAACAATATTTAAAGTATATGGGAATCAAGTATGAAACTATTAAATAGGAGGTATTTATGTTTATCGAAATTCAAAACACTTTTTATAAATTATTTTCTAGGATCAATTGTATTATTTCTTAAGGCATTAAGCATTATTTCAGCACTACTTATGTTTGTAGCAAGTGGTGTTTTAGTAACATCACATAATCTTAGTAATGCTGTAACGTCTGGTTCATGAGGTTGAGCAGTTAAAGGATCACGTAAGAAAATCACTAAATCTAGATCATTATCAGCAATCATTGAACCAATTTGTTGATCTCCACCCAATGGTCCACTTTTTAAACATTTTATATTTAACCCAGTTGCTTGACTAACAAGTTTACCAGTTGTACCAGTAGCGTATAATTCCTGATTTTCTAAACAATCCTTATATTTTACTGTCAAACCGATCATTTCTGGCTTTTCTTTATCGTGTGCAATTAAAGCAATTCTCATTTTTCTTCTCCAATCTATCGAGAATATTTTAAAATATTTGGTCTTATTTTTCACTATAAAGGTAAATCTTTTTTCTTAAAAATAATAAATGAAGAAATATATGTAATTAACGCAATTAAAACCAGGCCAATTAGCTTGTAGTAGAAAATAACATTGCCATCCATTACTGCTTGTACATCGAATAATCTAATAATTGTAAAATAATTAAAGAAATTCATTGAATCAATTCTTAAAGCTAAAGGCATGGCATCAAGTCCAAATAAACCTAGTATTGAAGAAACTAAGAAGAAAATGCTTAATCCACCACCAACTCCAATTGAGTATTTTGTTTTGTTAAATATCGTGCTTGCTAAGAAACAAATTCCACTAATTGCAACAGTAACTAAGTAAGCTCCTAAAGTATATAAGCATAAATCCATTATTGAAAAACTGGATACAAAGTCATCCCCACCACAAGCTATTGAAATTTCACGAGCGCATAATCCGAATAAAAACAAAATTACAAACATTAATGTTATAGCTAAAAGCTGATAAATAGCTTTAGTCATAATTATCGTAGTGCGTTTAATTGGACTTGATAAAGTAAATGCTAATGACCCATTTTCAACTTCTGTGCAAACTAAAGAATTACTAGTTAAAATAGTATAAACAATTGGTAAAAGCAAACCAGCCATTGAAAAGAACATGCCACCTATCACAAGACCATATAAATTCCTTGATGATAGATCATAGAGTTTAACATATATATCTTCAGGTAGCTGGTCAGTTAAAGTATCACTAGCTTTGACTAAAGAAACTAATAAAGATGTCCTTTCATCATACTCTTTCTCTAAACAAGCCTTATATTCAACTTTATAAACGCTAATAGATGAAATTGCATAATCGTTTACTTTACCAAGTAATTCATTTCCATCTAAGCCATATTTATCTTTAGTTAAATCACTTATACTTTCTAAATCGAACATATTTTTAATTAATGGCTCAGCATATGTTTTCAAATCTTCACCAACTTTGGAAACAAGGGCTTCTTCATTGACAGCTTTCGATTCTTCATCATAATAAACGGATGTATTTTTAACATAATCTATTAAAAAATCATAAACAAAATCATGACCTAAATTATAAAATTCTTTAGAATCAGCTTTAGCTTCATTTAATTCTTTTTCCGTATATGCGCTACCAGTTAATATCTCTTTATATTGTTTTTCTAAAATATTAGCTTTTTTACCCATTCCGTCTTTAACTTTAACTAATTTGTCTCTATCTTTAATATCTTCAATTAATACTTCTTCATTATTGGAATCTAAATAATATGGTATACCTCTTTCATTAGTTAAATATTCAACCGTAAAAGTTGGCAACGCTTCTAAATAATAATTATCTTCAAAAACAGTCCCCATAATTGAAGAAAGTACCTCAATATATAATTTGTCTTTATATCCAATATCACCTTCAATTATTTCGTTATTCGTATAAGCATCTTTATTGTTAATATAGCCATCAAGCAAAATTTCTGTAGGAACATCAATTGTAAAATAAGATATTTGTTCTTTTGCGATTTCATCAATAATTGAATCTATAGTGACTCTAGCTCTTTCATCGAACTTAGTTTCATCAGTTTCAAGTAAGATATCATCTACACCACTTAATACAATATTAATTTCACTCTCATCTAAAGCAACATTTTCAGATAAATATGTTTTTATAGTTTCTTTAATAGAAGATTTTACTAAATCAGAATTACTACCTGATTTATTTGCACTATAAGAGTCTAAAAAATCATCTATAAAAACAGGCAAAATTTCACTTTGAGAGCTATCTAAATTGAATAATGGCAAAAATATTTCTATTAAACCTATAGTTCCTTCTTTAGCATAAACATGTTTTTCTTCTTCAGTTGTTCCAGTATTTAAAGATGAATTATATAAACCATCATAAGTTGTTTTGATTAAGTTTAAAGCTGTGTCATATTCACCATTATTTAATTTCATTACGGTTATAAAGTTATCATATAATAACGGGACACTATCTCCTAAAGTTGGCATAACCTCGTTATAGGCTATAATCCCTTCGTCATACGATAAATATAAAGAAACAGCCCCTTCTTTAATCTGCCTTTCCATACTTGCATTATTAAATAAATTAGTCATAGATTGTCTTGTAACATTAATTGTTAAACTAGATAAAATTAATATGACAACAAAAAGCAATAATGCATTTCCAAAAGCTACAATTAAAAAACTTAAATAATTACTTTTTAATGAAACCCAAAATAATGATAGATTAAAAAACGATTTACCTTTATTTTTCATTTTCGTTACGTATTATCTAATCGTACCCGGATTTAGAGATTAGATAACTTTTCCTTTCCCCGGGTATAATCTAACTATGCTGTGTACCTGTATTTTCATATTTACAGTTCGACTGTTTCGAGGTAATTCAGGCCACAGTTTTTTAA
>CASGAD010000006.1 GCA_949299335.1 uncultured bacterium
CCCTCTAATGTCAAGAGGTTGATAGGATAGAGCTGTAAGCATTGTAAGGTGTTTAGGTGACTATTACTAATAGCACGAGGACTTAATTTCATAAGATTTTTAAGAGATTAAATAAAATTCGGGTAAGAAAGAACAAAAGAAAAATATCTAGTTTTCAGAGAACATCATTAGTGATATAATTCTCTATGAGTCTGGTGACGATAACACAGTGGACACACCTCTTCCCATCCCGAACAGAGAAGTTAAGCACTGTAGTGGTGAAGGTAGCCGCAAGGCAAGAATAGCACGTTGCTGGGCTCTTTTTTTATAAAAATGCAAATTTTGTTGTCGTTTTTAAATAGTGTGGTGGCACTTTTAGAAGTTAGATAAATATTTTGTTAATGAAACTTATATGGTATAATATTAAGGCTAATTGGTGGCATTATTATGGAAAAAGAAGTAAATAAAAAAGAAAAAACAAACATTAGAGTTACACTTGAAATTAAAGAGATCGCAACAGTAGTTGGTGAAACATGCAATGAATGTTATGGTGTTATCGGACTAACTAATGGTGATTCCTTAAAAGCTAAATTAAGCGTTTTAAAAAAAGAAAACTATGTACAAGGGGTAAATGTTTTTAGAGAAAAAGGAAAATTCTCTATCGATATTCATTTAATTTGCGCTTATGGTGTAAAACTCACCGAAGTAGTAAACGAAGTTAGCAAAAGAGTTGCTTATGTATTAAAAGAAAAATATGGTGAATTGTTTAAAACTATAAATGTTTACGTTGAAGAAGTTCGTGATATTTAAATGAACACCAATTTAATGAGGTAGAATATGAAATTTATTGATGGCAAGATGCTAAAAATGATGGTCATTAGTGCATCTAATAATCTTTATAATCATTATCCTGAAGTTGACGCTTTAAACGTCTTCCCTGTTCCAGATGGTGATACTGGTATGAATATGAACTTAACCATGACAAGTGGTATGAAGGAAGTTTGTAATCGTACAGATGATGATTTATATCAAATTGCTAGAACTTTCTCTAGAGGCTTATTAATGGGCGCTAGAGGTAATAGTGGTGTTATTACTAGCCAAATTTTTAGAGGTTTCGCTGAGAGTTTAGAAAATAAATCTAAGATGGATGCTGTAGACTTAGCGGAAGCATTTAATAATGGACGTAAAGTTGCTTATAAAGCTGTTATCAAGCCTGTTGAAGGAACTATTTTAACAGTTATTAGAGAAAGTAGTGAAAAATTAGTTAATGAAGCTACTAGCAAAATGGATATCGAAGAAGCTTTTGAAATTTTATTAGATGAAGCTAGAGAATCCTTAGAACGTACTCCTAATTTATTACCTGTCTTAAAGGAAGTTGGCGTTGTTGATAGTGGTGGTGCTGGTTTAATTAAGATTTTAGAAGGTATGCAATCAGCAGTTTTAGGCGAAGTTATTCAACGTAATGAAGCAACTGCTGTTGATACAAAAGGTAGCGCTCAAGTTGCTGCTGAAGGCGAAGAAGAAGAGTTTGGTTATTGTACTGAATTTATCTTACGTTTAGGACCTGATTCAGTTAAAAAAGTCTTTAATAAAAATAGATTTACAAGCGTTTTAGGAGCACATGGAAATTCATTAGTTGTTGTTCAAGATGATGATATTGTTAAAGTTCATGTTCACACTCTTAAACCTGGAAACATTTTTAACTATGCTCAACAATTTGGTGAATTCGTTAAATTAAAGTGCGAAAACATGACAGAGCAACATAACGAAATTTTATTTAATGAAGCTCAAAAGAATGGCCCACATATGGCTGCTAGTGATGTCAAAACTGCTGCTTTAGCCGCTCCTAAGGAAGTAAAAAAAGAACCTGCTAAAGAATATGCTTTAATTGCAACTAGTAGTGGTAGCGGAATTGATGATTTCTTTAAGCAAGTTGGTGTCGAATATATTGTCAGTGGTGGACAAACTATGAATCCATCAACTAATGATTTCTTATCAATGATTGAGAAAGCTAATGCTAAAAATATTTTCATTTTACCAAATAATAGCAACATTATTATGGCTGCTAATCAAGCTAAAGAAGTTTTAGATGGTAAAGTAAATGTTATAGTAATTCCTACTAAAACTATTATGCAAGGAATCGTTTCTGCAATGAACTTTAATCCAGATTTAGGCCCAGATATGAATGAAAACGCCATGATTGAAGCAATTGATACAGTAAAATCTGGCCAAGTTACTTATGCAATTAAAGATACAGAGGTTAATGGTGTTAAAGTTAAAAAAGATGAATATATGGCTATTATAAATTCTAAAGATATTATTTCTTGCCATAAAAATAAATTTGATGCTTTAAAGAACTTATTAAAACATATGGTTGATGAAGATAGTTCTGTAATCACTATTCTACTTGGTGAAGATGTTGCAACTGAAAAAGATTGTGAAAAAGTAAGAAAATTTGCTGAAAAAGAATTTGAAGATTGCGATTTGGATATAAGAATTGGCAATCAACCTGTTTATTCATTCATAGTTGGAATTGAATAATCTTCATTAAATTTAAAAGGTATTCAGCGTTGAATACCTTTTTAAATGGAAAGACAATTCTATCGAAAAACCCTATCTTTATGTAAGTTTCTTTATATGTTAGAATAACATATAAGCGGAGAGAATATTATGAAATTTGTTATTGATATGATGGGTGGAGATAATGGTTTAGAAGCTACTATCCCTGCATTAGATGGATTTATTAAAAAAAATAGTGATGTTGAATATTTTTTAGTTGGTGATGAAACAAAATTAGAAAATTTTAAAAATATTGCTAATGTCCATGTTGTTGCTAGTAAAAGTGTTTTAGCAATGGATGTTGATCCTTTAACCGCATTAAAAGAGAGCGACTCAAGTTTAATGGTCGCCATCAAAACATTTTTAGAAAATAAATGTGATGCTTTAATTAGTGCTGGTAGTACTGGTGCTTTATTAAGTGCTTCAATTTTTAAAATTAAAAGATTACCAAACATTACTAGACCATGTTTAATCACTTCCTTCCCAACTATTAAAACTAATAAAAAATTTGTTGTTTGTGATTTAGGCGCAAACGCTTCAAATACTAAAGAAGAATTGAATCAATTTGCTATCATGGGTTCATTATATTATTCAATTATTTATGGAGAGAATAATCCTAGAGTATGCTTATTAAATAATGGAACTGAAGAAGAAAAAGGTAACGAATTAACTAAAGAAGCTTATACCATATTAAAGAATAATAAATCAATTAATTTTATTGGAAATATTGAGGCTAGAGATCCATTATATGGAAATATTGATGTCTTAGTTACAGATGGATTTACTGGAAACATATTCTTGAAATCAGTTGAAGGCACTGCTAAAGCAATGTCTAGTATGATAAAAGAAGCCTTTAAGAGAAATTTTTTATCTATGATTGGCTATTTATTCTCTAAAAAAGGAATTGATGGAATTAAGAATAAAATGGATTATAAAAATGTTGGTGGGGCTCTTTTACTTGGTGTTAACGGAGTTGTTATTAAGGCTCATGGAAGTAGCGATCCACGTTCATTTACTAGCGCTTTAGATAATGCATATAAATTGACCAAGGTTGATATTGTTAATCGTATTAAAAAGGAACTTGAATAGTGAAAGATATTAGTGAATTTTTTAAAAAATATGGAATAGTAACTAATAATCCAGAGATTTATATTAGAGCTTTTACGCACTCTTCTTTTAATAGTGATGCTAAAACTCAGCATCATGATTATGAGCGTCTAGAATTTATGGGTGATAGCGTTTTAGGTTTTGTTATAGCAAGTTTGCTTTTTAAAGCCCATCCTGAAATGCGTGAAGGAGATTTAACTAAGTCTAAAAGTTTCTTAGTTCAAACAAATTATTTAGCCTCATTAGCTAAAAGAGAGCATTATGATGATTTTATTAGAGCAGGTCATTCTTTGACAATCGAAGAAGCTATTAATAATAAATCAATATTAGAAGATATTTTTGAAGCTGTAATTGGGGCGATGTATTTGGACCAAGGTATTGAATTTGTCTCAAATTTCATTAAGAAAATATATGGTGATGATATTAAGAATTTTGTTCTTACCGAAATTAAAGATTTTAAAAGCATGCTTCAAGAAGCAATGCAAGCTGAGTATAGAGAGAGCGTAGAGTATCGTGTTATCGACGAAAAAGGCCCACCTCATGATAGAACATTTGTTGTTGAAGTTCGTTTTAATGACATAGTTTTAGGCAGAGGCTATGGAAAAAGTAAGAAAGCAGCTGAGCAAATGGCTGCAGAAGATGCTTTAAAAAAGAAAGCGACCTTATAGAATAGAGGAATTTTATGGGATTATTTAAATTTTTAAAGGAAAAATTTAAGAAAAAAGAAAAAGAGGAAGTTACTTCACTTAAAGCGAACGAATTGAATTCTAATGCTAAAAAAGAGCAAGATAGTTTAGAAAAGTATAATAAAGGACTTGAGAAAAGTCGTAAAAATTTTTCAAATAAACTTGAGGAACTTACTAAAAGGTATCAAGAAGTTAATGAAGAATACTTTTCTGAACTAGAAGAGATATTAATCGAAGCTGATTGTGGCGTTTCTTTTACATTAAATATATTAGAGGATTTATTAAAATATTCTAAAGAAAAGAAAATAACTTCGCCTAAAGAAATTAACGAGTTACTCGTTGATAGAATGTTTTTAAATTACATTAAAGAAGGCGAAGATATTAAAAATGAATTATCGTTTGATGTGACACCTCAAGTGTTAATCATGGTTGGAGTTAATGGAGTAG
This sequence comes from uncultured bacterium, assembly GCA_949299335.1. Classification (GTDB taxonomy): domain Bacteria; phylum Bacillota_I; class Bacilli_A; order RFN20; family CAG-826; genus Onthovivens. Next base: position 4,779 of record CASGAD010000006.1, read on the forward strand.
GAAAAACAACTACGATTGCTAAATTAGCTAAGCATTATATTGATGAAAATAAAAAAGTATTGCTTGTCGCTGCTGATACTTTTAGGGCGGGTGCTAAGGAACAATTAGTCGTTTGGACTAATCGTTTAGGGATAGATATTGTTACGGGCGAAGAAAACGAAGATCCAGCAAGCGTTACTTATAAAGGAGTATCTAAAGGTCAAAAAGATGACGCCGATTTAATTATTGTTGATACTGCAGGTAGACTTCAAAATAAGAAAAATTTAATGGAAGAATTAAAAAAGATTGTTAAAGTAATTGAAAAGTTAATTCAAAGAAGTCCTGAATGTTTCCTAGTAATTGATGCTACAACTGGTCAAAATGGTGTTTTACAAGCTGCCGCTTTTAAAGATTTAATTAATATAACTGGTATTGTTATAACTAAAATGGATGGCACAAGTAAAGGCGGTATTATTTTAGCAATTAGAGAAGAATTAGGAATTCCTGTAAGATTTATTGGCTTAGGAGAAAAATTTGAAGATTTGGAAGAATTTGATCTAGATAAATATTTATATGGATTATGTAGTGGATTAATTAAAGATGAGTAATGATTTAAAAGAATTTACATATATTAATGAATTAATGGATTTATATGGGCCACTATTAACTGATAAGCAAAGAAGTATTCTTATTAAATATTATGAATTTAATCTTTCTTTAAGCGAAATTAGTGAGGAATTAAATATTACTAGAAGTGCAGTTAGCGATACTCTAGAACATGCTAAAGAGAAATTGATTTCATATGAAAACAAGCTGAAATTGAACGAAAAACAGTGCAAAATTAAAGAAATTATTAAAAATTCATCGTTAAATGAAAAAGAGAAAAATGAGATTTTAAAGGAGTTAACTTATGGCATTTGAAGCATTACAAGATAAGTTTTCAAAGGTTTTAAAAAAGTTAAAAGGTCAATCTAAACTTACAGAAAGCAACATGGACGAGATGTTAAAAGAAGTCCGTATCGCTTTACTTGAGGCTGATGTTAACTATAAAGTTGTTAAAGAATTTATTTCTAAGGTAAAAGAAAAATCATTAGGTGAAAAAGTTTTTGACAAATTAAATCCTAGCGAGATGGTTATTAAAATTGTTAGAGATGAATTAGTTGAGTTACTTGGAAGTGACCAATGTGAAATTAACTATAATAAAAATAAACCAACTATTATTATGCTTGTTGGTTTACAAGGAAGTGGTAAAACAACAACAGCTGCTAAATTAGCTAACTTAATGAAAAATAAATTAAAAAAGAAGGTTGTTTTGGCGGCTGGAGATATTTATCGTCCTGCAGCTATTGACCAACTTGATCAACTTGCAAAAACTGTTCAAGTTGATTTAGTTAATTTAGGAAATAAAGTAAGTCCTGTTGAAATTGCTAAAAAAGCAAAAGAAAAAGCTTATAACGACCATTATGATGTGTTAATTATAGATACTGCAGGTAGATTACAAATTGATGAACCTTTGATGCAAGAATTAAGTGACATTAAAAAAGAGATTTCTCCTGATGAAATCTTACTTCTTACCGATGCGATGGCTGGTCAAGATAGTGTTAATGTTGCTAAGAAGTTTAATGAAACACTCGGTTTAACTGGTGTTATCATGTCTAAAATGGATGGTGATTCAAGAGGTGGTGCCGCATTAAGTATTGCCCATGTTACTGGCGTACCAATCAAATTTATTGGTGTAGGTGAAAAGATTAATGATTTAGATATTTTCTATCCAGATAGAATGGCTGAAAGAATCCTAGGGATGGGTGATATTTTATCACTTGTTGATAAAGTTAGCGAAAATATTGATGAAAAAGAAGCTAAAAAAGGAATTAATAAATTTGTTAGCGGAAAGTTTACGCTCGATGATATGCTTCAACAAATGAAGCAAATTCAAAAGTTAGGTTCTTTAGGCAGTTTATTAAAATTTATTCCAGGAGCACCAAAGGTTAGTAGCGACCAATTATCTAAAGCTGAAAAGGAAATGAAAGATTTTGAAGTTATTATTAACTCTATGACAAAAGAAGAAAGAGAGCATCCTGAAATTTTAAAAAATTCTAGAAAATGCAGAATTGCTAAAGGCTCAGGAAAAACTAACGCCGATATAAATAGAGTTTTAAAGCGCTATGATTCTATGAAAGAAATGATGAAAAAAATGAAAGGTATGGGAAAAAACGGCGCAATTCCAAAGAATTTTAAAGGATTTTAATCTTTTTTCTTTATAAATTTGTGACCTTTTTCAATAGCTGAAGCTTCCCGTTTAGGGGTTTCATTGCTATCAAGTTCTTTTAAAAGTTTAAGATCAGATTTAGAAAAATTATAAGCTTCATATAAATCTGGTCTTTTATTTTTTGTCATTTTTAAGGATTCTTTTTTTCTCCACTTATTAATAGCTTCATGATTTCCTGAATATAAAATATCAGGAACTGTAGATCCATTAAAATCATAAGGTTCGGTAAATTGAGGATATTCAAGTAAAGAATTTGAAAAACTTTCTTCTTGAATGCTTTCTTTACTAATAACGCCATCAATTAATCTAGCAACGCTATCTATTAAACAAATGGCAGCAGCCTCTCCACCAGTTAAAATAAAATCTCCAATTGAAATTTCTTCATCAAAATAAGGATATACACGCTCATCTATTCCTTCATAATGACCACACATAATGAGGATTTCATCATAATTTTTTGCTAATTCAATTGCTTTAGCTTGGGTATATTTTTCTCCTCGAGGAGTCAAAATGATTTTATGAGTTACAGGGGAAGAAACAGTATTTAAAGCATCAATTATTGGCTGACATTTTAAAATTAATCCAGCACCTCCTCCGATTGGTGGAGTATCAGCACGATGATATTTATCTTTAGTGTAATCTCTAAAATTTATAAATTGAATTTCGATTTTTTTAGTACCAATTGCACGCTTCAAAATAGATGAGTTAAAGTATGACTCAAACATTTCTGGGAATAAAGTAAGAACAATAAACTTCATTCTATTAAACCTTCAATAACATGAATTTGAATCGTTTTTCCTTCTAAATCAACATTTTTTATGAAAAAATCATTGAATGGAACATAAAAATATTTCTTTTGTGATACTTTGATTTTTAAAGTTATTTGTGAAGGAAATTCTTCGATTGAATCAACTATTCCAAGTTTTTTGTTTTCCTCATCGATAACTTCCAAATTTAATAAGTCATCATAATAATATTCATTGTCAAAAAGAATTGATTCATCTTTTAAAGCGTAGATTTCTAAACCAATAAGTTGTTCAACTGTTTCAATTGAATCATAATTCTTAAAAGAAATAATGTCTAAGTTTTCGCCTTTAGAATAAAAACTATTAACTTTCACTTTAAGATACTCATTATTTTTAGTCAAAACAAAAAGAGTACTTCCTTTTTTATATCTAATATCTTTAAAAGAAGTAGTAGAGTAAACTTTTACTTCGCCTTTTAATCCTTGCGTTTTTAATATTTTTCCAACTTTTAAATATTTTCCCATATATTAATTATAAAAAAGGAAGGTGAATTACTCACCTTTCTTTTCGTCCTCAAAAGATTCAAATTTTAAATGAACTCTTTTATTTTCTAATTTTCCAGCAATAGCAACGATATCTCTAATTGCGTTTGCTACACAACCTTTTTTGCCGATTAATCTAGCAATATCTCCGTTTTCAGCTACAACAAGCAATGTTACATCACTTTTTGCATCTTCTTCTTTGACTTCTCTAACTAAAATTGCATCTGGGTTAGCTAAAAAAGGATCGACTATTGTGTGAACTAAAGTCGTATAATCCATAAACTATTCTCCTTTTTTAGGTGATTTAGTTGAAACGACTTTTGCTTTCTTAACTGTTGTTTGACTCTTTAATTCTTTTGCTTTTGCAATTAAGCCTTTTGATGAGAAGATACCTTTGATTGTATCGCTATATTGAGCACCTTGTGTTAACCATTTTAAAGCGATTTCTTCATCGACATGAGCGTTTTCTACACCTTTAGCTGGATCGTAATATCCAATTTGTTCGATGTATCTACCATCACGTGCATATCTACTATCAGCAACAACAATTCTATAGAATGGTAATTCGTGTCTACCTTGTCTTGATAATCTAATTTTAACTGCCATAATCTTAATTCTCCTTTACCTTCAATAATATAGTGTAATTAAGTTTCTCTGTCAAGTATTTTTACTTGACATATTGAAAAAAATAAAAGCCTTAGAAAATTGCTCCCGAATGACTTTTCTTAAGGCTTGTGTTTGGTAACCAAACAATATAATTATAAGCTTTATATTCATCAATTAAAATAAGAATAAGTAAAAAGTTTGTTTATTTGAAGAATGGAATCTAAAAACATCCAATGTCTATTTAATTCTATTAGGTTTTTTATTTGTATTAATAAAAGAAGATATTTAATAAACATTTTAATATTAGTTATTTTTTGATTTTCCTATATAATTTAACTTCAAATTTTGATTTAGGTACTTGTATGATATACTTGAGAACTTAAGAAATGGAATTAGCGTTTATTTAGGAACCTTCATTTAATTTTTCAATTGGCTAAGGTCATAGAAGTTTTATAAATCTCTTCATTAAAAAACTGATTGACTATAAAGGGTTATTTAGATAAAATATTTAAGCATTAATGCTACGGACGGTCCACTTTATTTATATATACGAACGTCAAGAGAAAGATTTTTGAAGGGAGGAGCAAACATGAACACAAATTTAGTTAAAGAAGTTGCTAACACCCAATTAAGAACTGATGTCCCATTCTTCAAAGCTGGTGATACTGTTAAAGTAATGGTCAGAATTGTTGAAAATGGAAAGACAAGATTACAAGCTTTTGAAGGCGTCGTAATCGCAAGAAGAGGTGCAGGAGTTGCTGAAACATTCATCGTTAGAAAGATGAGTGGAAGCATTGGAGTTGAAAGAGTATTCCCAATCCATTCACCAAACGTTGCTAGCATCCAAGTCCTTAAAGTTGGTAGAGTTAGAAGAAGTAAGATTTTCTATCTTCGTGAAAGAAGTGGAAAAGCTGCTAGAATTAAAGAAGTACTTAAGAAGTAAGATTAAAGATCTCGGAAACGGGATCTTTTTTGTTAATATTAAGGGCTTTTTAGTTAATATAAATTGGTAGAGTATAAATTTAATAATGATAAACTATTATTAGGAGTTAATTACGAGTTTAGGAAAAAATTTATCATTAATTAGAAAGAAAAAAGGTTTTTCTCAAGAAGAACTTGCTTATAAATTAAATGTAAGCCGACAAACAATTTAAAACGGGAAAATGATGAAACGATCCTGAATATTTATGAAGTTAGTGCCGCCGCAAAATTTTTAAATGTAACAATTGAAGAATTATTAGATTACGAAGAAGAAATTAAAAATATTGAAGAAAGTATTAATAAAACTAGCGAAGAAACAATTGCGAAAGTCGATTGGACTAAAGTACGGGGCAAACGCTATCCAATATTACTTGAATATAAAGAAGTAGTAGATCCATTAAAATATAAAGAAACCTTAGATTATTTAATTAAAGACTTAAAAAATAAGTATCATTACAATAATCGAGATGCTTTTTTGGTTTTAAAAGATATTTTAGCTAATTTATATAAAGAATATTCTCTTTCGAAAAAATAAAACTAGTTTTTATATCTATTAAATAAATAGTAAAATAAAATGGTTAATAAATTTATTAATCATTTTTTTATTTAAGTTAATAAACCTATTGATTTAATTAAAAATCGAAAAACTTATCAAAGTTAAAATGATAAATTTATTAAGGCAAGTTAGACAAAATATAAGGTATATTAAGATATGGAAAAGCGTGAAAATTTAGTGAATATAAATTGGTTTCCTGGCCATATGAAAAAGGCCTCTATTAAAGTTGAAGAAATTCAAAAATTTCTCGACTTTGTAATTTTAATTTTGGATGCTAGAGTACCTTATTCTTCTTATAATACTTTTTTATTCGAATCTATAAAAAATAAGCCTAAGTTATTATTATTTACTAAATGCGATTTAGCTGACACTAAAAAAACTGAAGAGCGGATTAAATATTATGAATCTGCAGGGTTTTTATGCTTAAAAGTCGACTATTATGATAAAAATAAAAGAAATAAAATCATTGATAAATTAAATACTTTAGTTTCTACTAAACGTGAAAAAAATATCAAAAGAGGTATTAAGCACTCAATATTTAAAGGAGTAGTTTTAGGGATACCTAATGTTGGTAAATCTACTTTGATTAATGTTTTAGCAGGTAAAAATTTAGCTAAAGCAGCTAATACCCCTGGAGTTACTAAAAGCGTTAATTGGATGAAAATTAATGATGAACTTTATATTTATGACACTCCTGGAATATTACAACCTCATTTTGAAAATAAAGAAGTTGGAGCTAAGTTAGCCTTAATTGGCTCAATTAGACAAGATATTTTGCCTTTTGATTATCTTTATAATTTCTTATTAGATTTTTTAAAAAGTAAATATAAAGAAGAGTTTGATAAATATTTAAATTTTGATTCTAGCATTTCTAATGATAAGATTATTGAAAATATTGCAAAAACAAGAGTTGCTTTATTAAAGGACGGCAAGTTAAATTTGGATGGTGCAATTAGATTAATATTAAATGATTTTAAAGATGCTAAAATTTTAAAAGTAACGATGGATGAAGTATGTTAGATTTTGAAGACCAATATTATAACGATGAAATAAAAGTAATTGTTGGAATCGATGAAGCTGGTAGAGGTCCATTATGTGGGCCAGTTGTAGCAGCTTGTTGCATTTTAAAAAAAGGATATAAAAATCCTAATATTAATGACTCTAAAAAATTAAGCGAAAAAAAGCGAGAAGTAGTCTATAAAGAAATTTTAGAAAATTGTCTTGATTATGGAGTAGGAATAGTATCACCTGGTCGAATTGATGAAATAAATATTTTAGAAGCGACTAAAGAGGCTATGAAAATCGCTTTGAGCCAACTTAAAATAGATTACGATTTAGTTTTGATTGATGCTGTAAAGCTCGATATAAATAAAAAAATGATTCCAATTATTAAGGGCGATGCTAAATGTGAATGTATTGCTGCAGCAAGTATTATTGCTAAAGTAACTAGAGACCATATATTAAAAGATTATGCTCTTAAATATCCTCAATATGGCTTTGATAAGCATAAAGGTTATGGGACTAAAGTCCATATTGAAGCCATTAAAAGATATGGTCTTATTAAAGGATTTTATAGAGAAACATTTGAACCAATTAAAAGTTTTTTAAAAAAATAGAAAAAATTCCTTTTATTAATTGTTGTATTAGTGAAAGGAGTTTTTTAATGATTAAAGGAAATGAATTAATTGCTTATGTCTCTTTTATGCATGAAGGGGACTGGGATGATATTTATGATTTTATAAAAAATAAAAAACCAGTAGATAAAGATGAAGTTAGTGATATTTCTAATAAAATAAATAGTGATTTTGTCACGCTTATTGAGGAAAAGTACCCTCTTAATTTTAAAAAGAAGTTATCTAAGCCTCCTTTTTGCATTTTTTATAAAGGAGATTTTTCGTTATTAAAAGATAATAATTATAAAAGATTATCAATTGTTGGTAGTAGAAAAGCTACAAAATATGGGATTGAAGCAGTTAGAAAGATTATTCGTGAATTGCCAAGCAACTATATTATTATTAGTGGTTTAGCTAGTGGAATTGATAGTATTGCTCATAAAACAGCTTTAGAGTGTGGGTTAAAAACTATTGCTGTACTTGGCTCAGGCATAAACAATGTTTATCCTGAAACCAATCTTTCTTTATATAATGATATAATTTCTAATGGTGGCCTTATTTTAAGTGAATATCCAAATATTTCAAAGCCTAAAAAAGAGAATTTTATATTTAGAAATCGCTTGATCGCTTGTTTAGGTGATTTTTTACTTGTTGGCGAAGCTTATGAAAGAAGCGGAACATCAACAACAATAAGTTATGCTTTACAATGTGGTAATAATGTAGGATGTATCCCTTATCCTATCGACACTAATAGTATGTGTAATACATATATAAAAGAAGGAGCTTACCTAATAGACTCAGGCAAAGAGATTATTAATATTATGAATAACGAAAGTAATAGCTATTAATATGAGAGAGATTATTTTTAAAAATGCACTTATTAAAAAAGATTTTATTGGAGCCAATGCCGTTTATTATACAGAGGATTATTTAATTATTTTTAGAAAAGAAATTGATTTTGAAAATCGAATAATTAGTAGATTTTATCTATTTGAAGTCAATGAAAAGAACTGGGAAATTTTCAGAAATTGTTTTTTCGCCTAAGGCCAAAAAAAGTAAATAATATTTAATATTATTTATAAAGAAGTAGTGATTTTTTTCTTTTGACAAAATGTTTTTACGCATTTATATTTATGTGGCGAGGTAAGAATTAATGAAATTAGTTATAGTCGAGTCACCTACAAAAAGTAAAACTATTGGGCAATATTTAGGAGAAGGATATCACGTCGAAGCTAGTGTCGGTCATATTAGAGATTTAGCTATTAGCGGAGTTGGTGGATTTGGAGTTGATGTTAATAACGACTTTAAACCAACTTATATTGTCGATGCTGATAAAAAAGATGTTGTTAAAAAACTTTTAGAATTAAAAAGAAATAGCGAAGAAGTTATCCTTGCAACCGACCCTGATAGAGAAGGAGAAGCTATCGCTTGGCATTTAGCCAATGTTTTAGAATTGCCTATTGAATCGACTAAAAGACTTGAATTTCATGAAATTACACACACAAGCTTAGAAGAAGCTTTAAAGAATCCTCGTGTCATTGATATGAATTTAGTTCATTCTCAAGAAACTAGAAGAATTATTGATCGTATCATTGGATTTAAGTTATCAACATTATTAAAAAGTAAGATTCGTAGTAAATCAGCCGGAAGAGTCCAAAGTGTTACTCTTAAAATGATTGTTGAACACGAAAAAGAAATCGCAGATTTTAAGCCAGAGGAATATTGGAATTTAGAAGCTTCAATTAATAAAAATGATAAATTATATCCTTTAACTTTAATTAAAATTAATGATGAAAATCAAAAGATGTCAAATGAAACTGAAGCAAATATTGCTTTAGATTTTACTAAGGAAAATGTAAAAATTAGCGCAATTGACACGTCTTTAAAAAGCATTTCATCAAAAGAACCTTTTAGAACTTCGACTCTTCAACAAGAAGTTTCTAGTCGCTTTAGTTTTAAAACTCGTGAAACAACTATTATTGCTCAGCAACTTTATGAAGGTGTTGAAATTAATGGTGAACTCACTGGTTTAATCACTTATATAAGAACTGATAGTACTAGATTAAGTGAAACTTTTGTCAATAGTGCTAAAAACTATATTATTAATAAGTTTGGTCAAGACTATTGGAAAGGTCAAAAGAAGACAAAAGATGTTAAATTAGCTCAAGATGCTCACGAAGCAATTAGACCAACGAATTTAGATATTACCCCAAGTATCGCTAAAGAATATTTAAACGATCATCAATATAAAGTTTATAAATTAATTTATGAAAGAACTTTAGCTAGTTTAATGCAAGATAAAAAAGAAGAAGTTACGACAATTGAATTTAAAAATTCCCACCTTACTTTTAATTTAAAAGGTGTGAAAGTTCTTTTTGCGGGATATGATGTTTTTAAATTAGATGAAAATGACACAAACATCTTACCTGAGTTTAATACGGGCGAAGAATTTGAATTGTTAGAAACAGGCGTTAAGCAAAACTTTACAAAGGCTCCTCCAAGATATACAGAAGGTAAAGTTATCAAATTAATGGAAGATAAAGGTATTGGACGTCCATCTACATATTCAGCAACTATTCAAACGTTATTAGCTAGAAAATATGTCACTTTAGTTAAAGGAACTTTAAGACCTAGTGAACAAGGAATTTTAACAAGCAATGTATTAAATAAATATTTTCCAGATTTAATTAACACTGAATATACTGCTGATATGGAAACTAATTTGGATAAAATAAGTGAAGGAACAATCGATGAATTAAAAGTCATTAAAGATTTCTATTATCCATTTGTTGAGCATTATGATGTAGTTAAAGAACAAATGTATAAAGAACCATTAAAATTAACTGGTGAAAAATGTCCAATTTGTGGATCTGATTTAGTTTATAGAAACAGCAAACATGGTGAATTTATCGGATGCTCTAATTATCCAAAATGCACTTACATTAAAAAGGAAGAAAAAGCTGAGCCTGAATCAGTTGGAAGAAATTGCCCAACATGCGGTTCACCTCTTGTTTATAGAAAAAATAAAAAAGGTCAAAAATTTATCGGATGCTCTAATTATCCAAAATGTCATTATATTGAAAGTTTAGAAGAAGTAACGACTCCTGAAGAAACAAGAATTTGCCCTAAATGTGGAGCAAACTTAGTCTTAAGAAGTTCTCGTAGAGGTAAATTCTATGGTTGCTCTAATTATCCAAAATGTGATTATGTAGAGCCATTAAATAAAGTTAAGAAAGAAAATGAAAATTAATATTATTGGAGCAGGATTAGCTGGATCAGAATGTGCTAATTATTTAGCAAATAAAGGTTATGAAGTTAATTTATATGAAAAAAGACCTTTAAAAAGCAGTCCAGCTCATCATACAGATTTATTTGGCGAATTAGTATGTTCTAATTCTTTAAAAAATAAGAAACTTGATAACGCTTGTGGATTGTTAAAAGAAGAAATTAGACTTCTTGGTTCTTTAGTAATGGAAGCTAGTGAAGTTAGTAAAGTTCCTAGTGGTGATAGTTTAGCCGTAGATAGAACAGTTTTTGCGTCTTATATCACTAACAAAATTAAAAGTAACAAGAATATTCATATTTATTATGAGGATGTTACTGATTTTAAAGATGGAATTACTGTAATTTGTACAGGCCCATTAACTGAAAATACTTTGCTAGATAAAATAAACGAAGTTACAAATCAAAAATCATACGGCTTTTTCGATGCTAGTGCACCAATTGTTGAAAAAGAGTCCATTAATTTTTCTAAGGTTTTTCTTAAATCTAGGTACGAGCAAGGTGATGATACTTATATAAATTGCCCAATGAATAAAGAGGAATATTTAACTTTTTATAACGAATTGATAAATGCTAAAAAAGCCCCTTTACACGATTTTGATACTAATTATTTTGAGGGATGTTTGCCGATTGAAGTGATTGCTTCTAGAGGTGTAGACACCTTACGTTTTGGTCCTCTAAAACCAGTAGGATTAGAGCATAATGGAGAAAGTTATTATGCTGTTGTACAATTACGCCAAGATGATTTAATTGGTAATTTTTATAATCTTGTAGGATTTCAAACTAATTTGACCTATCCTGAACAAAAACGCGTTTTTTCACTAATTCCAGGATTAGAAAATGGTAAATTTGTCCGTTATGGATTAATGCATAGAAATTCTTATGTTTATGCTCCAAAAGTTTTAGATGACTTTTTAAGATTAAAAAATAATAAAAATGTTTTTATTGCGGGACAATTATCAGGAGTAGAAGGATACATAGAAAGTGCGGCGACAGGATTACTAGTCGCTTACTACATTGACTTTTTATTACAAGACAAAGAAATAAAACAGCTATCTTTTTATTCCGTTTTGGGTTCTTTAGTGAGATATATTACACATACTGGAATGAACAATTTTTCTCCTATGAATGCGAATTTTGGGATAGTTTACAAGGCTAACAAGGATCCAAAAGAAGAAGTTATTAAAAGAGCCTTAAAAGCAATTGAAGATTTTAAAAATCAATAAGAATGGATAAAAATGTAAAAGATTTTTTGGATTATTTAAAACATGATTTAAATTATAGTGATAACACTATTAAGTCATATGCTTTTGATATCGAATTATTTTTAAAATTTCTCTTTAAAAAAAGCATAAAAATCGAAGAAGTTGATAAAAATACAATAAGGGAGTTTGTTTCAAACCGTTCTAAACACAAAACATATAGAGGAAGTTACGAAACTAATCGTACGATTTCTAGAAGAATCTCATCTAATAAAAAATACTTTTCTTATTTAGTTAAAATTGGTGAACTTCAAAATAATCCATTTTTATTTATTGATAGTATCAAAGTAAAAAAGAAAAATGTTGAAGTTCTTTATGAAAATCAAGTTAAAAAATTACTAGAGGCTAATGAGGCTAGGACAGATTTTTTTAAAGAAAGAGATGAGGCAATTCTTTTATTAATGTTTTCTAGTGGCTTAAGATGTTCTGAATTAGTTAACTTAAAAATTAATAATATTGACTTATCTAGTTGTGTCTTAAGAGTATATGGAAAGGGTAAAAAAGAGAGGCTTGTCCCTTTTTCTAATAAAAGTACACTAGCAATAATTAAGTATGCAAAAAATACCAGGTTGATAATATTAGAGAAAAACAATGCAAATTCAACATATTTATTTTTAAATAAATATGGGCAGCCTATTACCCCTCGTGGATTAGAATATATTTTTAAAAATATAATAAAGAAAACTAAGTTGAATTTAGGTATAAATTTGCATCCTCATATCTTACGTCATACTTATGCAACTAAACTATTAGATAACGGAGCTGATATAAGAACCATTCAAGAATTATTAGGGCATGAGTCGATAAATACAACTCAAATTTATACCCATGTTTCGAAAGAAAAAATAAAAAAGCAGTATGATATGTTTTTCCCTAAAGATCTTGAAAATAAAAACGAGGATATTAAGTAATTTTGATGTTGATTAGTAATATATAGAAATGTTATAATTTGCAAGACTTTCGAGGTTTCTTGAAAGATTACACACACTATGAATTCACTTTCCGAGTCTAATTTTATTAGGGAGGGTGTTCGAAATAGTGGAGGATTAACAAATAAAGGAGTCATAAAATGGCAGAAGAAAAGAATGTCGCTGAAGTAGTTAGCGAAACTAAAGAAGAAACTACAGAACAAAATATCATGGAAACAGTCGTTCACGATGAGAACGCTCCAGTCGTAACATTAAAGAAATTACTTGAGGCAGGTGTTCATTACGGACATCAAACAAAAAAATGGAATCCAAAAATGAAACCATTCATCTATTGCCCAAGAAATGGAATTTACATTATTGATTTAAATAAAACAAGAGATGCTTTAGTTGATGCTTATAAAGTACTTTCAAACATCGTCTTAGAAGGTGGAAAGGTTTTACTTGTTGGTACAAAAGATAACTGCAAAGAAATTATTAAAACTGAAGCTGAAAGAAGTGGTTCATTCTATATTACAAATAGATGGTTAGGTGGAATCTTAACAAACTTCAAAACAATTCAAACAAGAATTAGAAAATTAAAAGATCTTGAAAGCGCTGAAGAAGATGGTTCATGGGATAAATTACCTAAGAAAGAAGTCATCGCTTTAAGAAAACAAAAAGATAAACTCGCTAAGAACCTTGAAGGTATTAAAGAAATGAGAAAGGTTCCTAACGCATTAATCGTTGTAGATCCAACAATCGAACACAATGCTGTTAAAGAAGCAAATAAATTAGGAATCCCAGTATTCGCAATTTGTGATACAAACTGTGATCCAGATGGAATTAACTATGTAATCCCAGGTAACGATGATGCTACTAAGTCAGTAAAATTAATCGTTGGAGTTTTAAATGATGCTATTGTCGAAGCTAAGGGTGGATTAACTGAAATCGCTTATACAAAAGATGAAGGCGAAGAAGTTACTATGAAAGATGCTATCAGACAAGCAGATAGAGAAAATGCTTTACGTATTGCTGCTAGAAGAGAAATGCAACGTGAAAGATTAGAAAAAGAAAAAGCTAGAAGAGAAGCTTTCTTAGCAAAGCAAAATGCTGCTCAAGCTGCAAATGCTGAAGAAAAACCAGCTGCTCCAAAGGCAAAAAAAGCTGAAAAGAAAGAAGAAAAAGCTGAAAAAGCTGAATAATTAATTAAAGGAGAACAAACTGATGGCTGCAAATATCGAATTAATTAAAGTTTTAAGAGAAAGAACAGGCGCTGGCATTATGGATTGTAAAAATGCTTTAAGTGCATGTGGAGATGACGTTGATAAAGCTTGTGATTGGTTAAGAGAAAAAGGTATTGCAAAACAAGCTAAAAAGGCTGATAGAATTGCTGCTGAAGGTTTAATTGCTATTCATTCATGCGAAAAATGTGGAAAAGCTTCAATTGTTGAAGTTAACTGTGAAACAGATTTCGTTGCTAAAGCTGATCCTTTCAAAGAATTAGTAAATGAATGCGCTGAAACAATTTTAAAAGAAAATTTAACAACAAATGAAGCTGTTGTTAGTGCAACTGAAAAACTTTTCGCTGAAGCAACAGTTAAATTAGGCGAAAAATTAACATTTAGAAGATTTGAAGTTATTTCAAAAGCTGAAAATCAAGGTGTTGGTACATATATTCACGCAGGTGGAAAAATTGGTGTTGTCGTTGTTTTAGAAAAAGATAATCCAGAATTAGCAAAAGGTATTGCTATGACAATTGCTGCTAATAATCCAAAATATAACCACATGAGTGATATTCCAACCGAAATAATTGAAAACGAAAAAAAGATTCAATTAGAAGCTGCTAAAAATGATGAAAAGTTGAAGAATAAGCCAGCTGCTGCTCTTCCAAAAATTATTGAAGGCAAAGTTAATAAATTCTTTAGCGAATCAGTTTTAGATGATCAAGAATATATTTTAAATCCAGAATTAACAGTCGCTAATGCTTTAAAACAAGCAAATAATTCAGTTGTTAAATTTGTACGTTTCCAAGCAGGCGAAGGAATCGAAAAAAGAGTCGACAATTTTGCTGAAGAAGTCGCAAAACAAGCTGGTAACTAATATTTACATCTAATTTAAATAAAAAAGGGACAATTTTCTTGTCCCTTTTGCTATAATTAATAAAGGATTTATTTATGTATAAGAAAGTTATTTTAAAATTAAGCGGGGAAGCTCTTCAAGATGAACATAACCATCTTATTTTAGATGGAAAAAAGCTTAATGAAATCGGTTTATTAGTTAAAAGACTAGTTGATAATGGTGTTAAAGTTGGAATTGTTACTGGAGCTGGAAATATCTTTAGGGGTAGAATCGCTTCTGATGCTGGAATTAAAGTTGAGGATGGCGATTATATGGGAATGACCGGGACAATCATTAATTGCAAAGCTATATCAAGTGTCTTAGATAAACTTGGAGTTAAAAACATTTTATTTAGCGCTTTAGCTTTAGAGGATGTAGCTATTAAATATGATAAAGATTTAGCTAATTCTTATATTGATAAAGGATATGTTTGTTTATTTAGTGGAGGTATTGGTAAACCAGGGTACACCACAGATACAACAGCCGCAACTAGAGCTATTGAAGTAAGTGCTGATGCAATATTTGCTGGGAAAAATGGCACTGATGGTGTTTATACTAGCGATCCAAACAAAGATAAAAACGCTAAATTTATTAAAGGAATGACTTATACAGATGTAATTAACATGAACTTAAAAGTTATGGACCTTAGTGCTATTAAACTTTTAAAAAATACAAATATCGTTACTAGAGTATTTTCAATGGATGATATAAATAATTTCATTGAAGTAGCTAACGGAAGCGATATTGGAACTATTATTAAGGAGTAAATTATGGATATTTTGGACGAAGCCAAATTAAAGATGACAAAATCAACTGAATCTTTAGAACTAAACTTGGCAACATTAAGAACAGGAAGAGCAAATGCAGCTTTATTAGAAAATTTGTATTGCGATTATTATGGCGAGAAAATGCTTGTTACTCAAATCGCAGCTATTAAAGTTCCTGAGCCAAAACAATTATTAGTTATGCCTTATGATCAAGGAGATATTAAAACTATAGTTGCTGCAATCAATTCTAGTGATATTGGAATTAATCCAATTGTTGATGGAAAACAAATTAGATTAAATTTGCCTCCTTTAACAGAAGATAGAAGAAAACAATTGGCAAAAAAGGCTAAAACTTATGGTGAAGAAGCTAAAGTTGCTATTAGAAATATCCGTAGAGATATGATGGATGCAATCAAAAAAGATGAATCCTATACAGAAGATACAAAGAAAAAAGAAGAAGCAGATCTTCAAAAAATTACTGACGAAAGTATCAAAAGAGTCGATGCTATCGTAAAAGAAAAAGAAAACGAGATTCTTTCTATCTAAAATGAAAAACAATGTAAATAAAGAGGAAAAGGAACTCCAAAACGAAGAAGTATTAAATAATCTTAAACGAGAGCATTACATGAATAGTCTTAACGTTGATGCAAAAGCTTCAATGAAAAATAGAATTTTAATTGGGATAATGCTTGTTGTTATTACGATTCCTTGTATCGTTTTGGGCGATTATATTTTCGCTCTTTTAATATTAGTAGCTTCACTTATTTCGTGTCATGAAATAATTAATACACCACAATCTTTAGAGAGAAGATTCAGCCCTGTTTTATATGTCTTTGCTTATGTGATGATGGTGTCATTAATTTATTGGATTATTATCAAAAATAATATTTTTGACTATGTTACTAATCCTGATGAATATGTTTTTGATTTAACCCGTAATTTTGAAGGACCACGAATCTCATTAACAGCATTCTTTATTTGTGTTGCTTTTTTCTTTTTTGATGCTTTAAGAGGAAGAAAGTTTACGATGACTGATGCATTTTATTTTATAGGAATGTTATTAATTGTATCGGTAGGCTTTCAATCAATTTTATATTTAAGATATGTACCGTTTTCTTATAGTCATCAACTTGTAAGTGAAACAAGTAACGGATTTAAATATGGACAATCTATGCTTATTTTATTTTTCATGTTATTAGGGACATGTTTAAATGATGTAGGAGCGTATTTTATAGGTGTTTTATTCGGAAAACATAAGATGTGTCCACGTATTTCTCCAAAGAAAACTTGGGAAGGATTTGTTGGAGGAGTTGTTATTTCTGTCGCTTCAACACTTATATTTGGATATGTAACTGATGCTTGTGGAGTGGCAATGCTCCCTGGAGTATTAGATATAGAGCATTGGTATAATGTTTTAATTTTATCAATTTTAATACCGATTTTTGGTGTATTCGGAGATTTAATTTTCTCTCAAATTAAACGTAGTTATAATATTAAAGATTTTGGTAAAGCTTTGAAAAGTCATGGTGGAGTTTTAGATAGATTAGATTCTATTTTGATTGTTTCTATTGCTATGTCTTTAATTATTGAAACAATGGCTAATAGTTGGAGTATTTTTAAATAGATGTATAACTTATTAATTTTTGGGGCCAGTGGGAGTATAGGTACACAAACACTTGATGTAATTAAAAAACTTAATAATCAGTATAGATTAGTTGCTTTTACTGTTGGTGAAAGAGTTGAAATTATAGATAAAATTATTGAAGAATTTGATAGTGTAAAAGTAATAGCTGTAAAAAAATATGAAGACTATTTATGCTTTAAAGAAAAATACCCAAAAATTAAATTTTATTGCGGTTCTGCAGGGTTATTAGATGTAATTGATGATAAATCCATAGAAATTGATGTAGTTGTAAATGCTTTAACTGGCTTTGCAGGACTATTACCTAGTGTCAAAACTTTAGAAAAAGGAAAGGTTTTATGCTTAGCAAATAAAGAAAGTTTAGTTGCTGGTGGAGACATAATTTTAAAGTTATTAAAAACTAAAAACGGCAAACTTTATCCGATAGATAGCGAACACGTTGCTATTGCAAAGTGTTTATATAATAAAAATATCGATGATATAGATAAAATTTTAATTACAGCTAGTGGAGGACCATTTTATTTCACTCCTATAGATGAATTTAAAAATATTACTCCTGAAAAAGCTTTAAACCATCCAACTTGGAAAATGGGTAAAAAGATTACTATTGATTCTTCTACAATGATGAATAAAGCCTTTGAAATTGTTGAAGCCTATTATTTATTCGGAGTAGATATAGATAAAATCGAACCTATTGTTGATAGAGAAAGCAAGGTTCATAGTATGGTCAAATTTAAAAGCGGAGATATCTATTTAAATGTTGGACCTAGTGATATGCGTATACCTATATATTACGCTTTAACATTTGGCAAATGCGATAAAGATAAATTTAATGATGTGGAGATAAATACCTATACTAATCATCGTTTTTATCCTATGGATTTTGAGAAATTCCCATTAATTAATTACAGTCGTTTGATTTTAGAAAAAAGAGGGAATATGGGAGCAATAATTAATGCTGCTAATGAAGAGTGTGTTTATGCATTCTTAGATCATAAGATTAATTATGTTGATATAAAATCAATAATTGATAAAATAATTTCTATGTATCAATTTATTGATAAACCATCATTAGATGATATTGTTAGAACTGATTATGAAGTCAGGGAACTAGTTAAAAAATATATAGAAAGTAAGTAGGTATGAACTTAGTAAACATTTTGATTGATATAGGTGGAACTTTATTATCATTAGTTCTTTTTTTTGTAGCCTTAGGTGTCCTTGTAACTATTCATGAGTTAGGGCATTTTATCGCTGCTAAAAGTTTTAAAGTTTATTGTACCGATTTTTCTATAGGTTTTGGACCAAAGATTTTAAAAATTAAAAGAAAAAAAGGTGAAACAACTTACTCTATTGGTATTTTACCATTAGGTGGATACGTTTCTATGCTTGGAGAGGAAGGAGAGGATAATACTCTTCCTGAAGGAGTGGTAGTACCTGAATCAAGAACTTTAAATGGCATAAAAAGATGGAAACGAGTAGTCATTATGGCTGCTGGAATTACTATGAATTTTATATTGGCTTATATAATTTTTGTAATTTGTGCCGGTTGTTTCCCTCAAGTTCAAGTTAATGCTTTTTATGATGTAAATGAATCAGTAGCACAAAAATATTTTATTGATGAAGGACATGAATTTTCTAGTAATGACCAATTATATACAAAGCCATTTGTTTTAACTTATAACGAAAACGGCGAAAAAATTTGGGAAGAAGAAGATGGAACTAATTCAAGCGATAATTCTAATACTTTAAGATTACTTCATAAAGGCTATATTGAATCATCTACAAATCCTGGAAAAAAATATATTGCCTCGCTTTCATATACTTTCACTCAAGGAGTAAATGACACTGATATTACAAAAAATATTTATCTTTATGAAACAACTTCTGATGCTTCAATGGATGAATACAATTTCCCAGTATTTGTAGAAAATACAGTAACAAGCTATACATTTACTGATGGTGATATTTTCGAATTACCAGTCATGTATTACAATGCTTTAACTAATGAAGAAGTTACTGATATAAACCAAAGAGTCGAATACGAAACTGAAGATGGAAAATATAAACTTTATAATGGCACATTAAAGTTAGTAGTTAGTGATGGTGCCTTTGAAAATGTAGGTATTTCATTCCATAAATATAATTACTGGAATGGGGCTAAATCGTTCCAAGTAGCAGGTGATTTATGGCTTAATTCAACAACTTTAATTTCTAGCGCCTTAGGAAAATTATTTATCGGACAAGGTTGGGATCAAGTCGGTGGGCCATTAGCTATTTTTACTCAAACAACAACTATTTTAAAAAACAACCCATTCTATTTTTATCTTCAAACTTGGGGAGTAATTAGTGTCAATTTAGCCTTATTTAATTTATTACCTTTCCCTGGATTAGATGGATGGCAAATTTTAGTAGAAATTGTTGAAGGTAGTGTTAACTTTGCTAAAAAAACAACCTTTAAGGCTAAAAATAAAGGTAAGGTTAAAAATAAACCATTAGATGAAAATAGTAGCGAAGAAGCCATTAGTATTTCTGCAAACGAAGTTACAACTAATAAAGATGCTAACTTAACTATTGGAGAAAAAAACTCGAATAACGAATATAAAGAATGGAAAATCCCTGCAAAAGTAAAAGGGATTATGAGTTATATTGGACTTGGGCTCTTATTTGTCCTTATGATTTTTGTCATAATTAAAGATATAATAGGTATTTTATAATATGACTGATAAGATGATAAGATTCCTTAAATCAATAGGAATTGAAAATACAGATGATTTTGATCTTGATTTTATTAGTTGCCAAAAGTCAAAAGTTGACAAAAATTTTTTCATATTTAATGTTAAGAAAGAGTCTCCTTGGGATTATAGATATTTAGATGAATTTAAAAATAGTTTATGTAATATCAAAACATATAACTATTCTTTTTCTTTTATTTATGAAGATTCTATTACTTTATCTAATTTAGAAAAGTTAGTTACAGATGCTTATTTTAATTTAGCCTATGATAAACTAGATTGTATTTTTGATTTAAATAATACAATGCTTTCATTAACTTTTTCTAAAAAAGATAAGTATGAGGCGTTTGAAAAAAGCAAAAAGGATATTGATTCCTTATTTCGCTTTATAAATTACCCTTTTACAATTAACACCATTTTAAAAGAGGAAACTCAAGAAGAAGAGATTGTAGTAAATGTTGAAGAAGATGTTAAGCAAGAAGAAGATTTAGCTGCTGCTGAAGCATTAAAAGAATTAGAAAATAACTATAAAAACATGCTTGAAGAAAGAAGGCACCAAGATGTCTTTAAGCGTGGAGGTTATGAATATGTAGATATAGCTAATATTGATAGTAATTCTGGAGCTGTAGATTTTAATGGTTATATTTTTGAAAGTGATGTTAAAGATACGAGGAATGGTAAAAAAATCGCAAAAATCGGTGTAGCAAACGAGAGTACGACTGCTGCGATCTATGTCACAATTATTGAAAATAAATCATCATTAACAGCCGATTCTTTTAATTCTTTAAAAGTAGGCGCTAATATTAGAATAAAAGGTAGAGTAGATTTAGATAGATTTAAAAAAGACATTTTTGTAATGTGCCATAACTTTTATATTTTGCCTGAAAGCGAAATGCGTGATGATAAAGCACCAGAAAAAAGAGTTGAATTACATTTACATACTAAAATGAGTGAAATGGATGCAGTCACTACGATTACTGATTATTGTAAATTAGCTAAACATATGGGACATAAAGCCATTGCAATTACAGATCATGGTGTTGTTCAAGCGTTCCCTGAAGCACAAGCTGCAGCAAAAAAATATGGCTTAAAAATGCTTTATGGATGTGAATTATATTTAATTGACGATTATTTATATGGAGCAAAAGTACCTAGTGATATTCTTTTAAAAGATGCAACTTATGTTTGTTTCGACTTAGAAAGTACTGGATTAAGTATTAAATACGATCGAATCACTGAATTTGGTGCGGTCAAAATTAGAAATGGTTTAGTTGTAGATCGATTAGATATTTTAATTAATCCAGAAATGCATATTCCTGATAAAATTGCTGAGAAAACTAAAATTAATGATGCTCTCGTTAAAGACAAAAAGACTATTAAAGAAGAACTCCCTAGAATTTTAGAGTTTATGAAAGATACGATTATTGTCTCTCATAATATTGAGTTCGACTACAATATGTTAAATGAAGCAATGGTCAGAACTGGGTTTGGTAAATTAACACTACCTGCTCTTGATACATTGGCTTTAAGTAGATATTTATTTCCTGAAGCAGCGTATCACTCTTTAGGTAGTTTATGTAAAAGATACGAAATCGATTATGATGCAGAAAGCGCACATAGAGCTGATTACGACGCCGAAGTTTTAGCCAATTGTTGGTTATCAATGCGTACTGTTTTAACTAAAAACAATGCAAATCTCAAGCATAAAGATTTATATCAACTTGAAATGGATAAAAGATGTTATAAACATTTAAGAAATTTATACCATGCAACAGTTTTATGTAAAAATAGAGAAGGCCTTAAAGCGCTATATAAAATAGTATCTTTTTCTCACGTAGATTATATGGGCTCAAGACCATTAGTTCCTAAAGGATTGTTAAACAAATATAGAGAAAATTTAATTGTTGGAAGTGCATGTTTTAATAGCGAAGTTTTTTATTCTTCAACAAATAGAAACTTAGAAGCTTTAAGCGAAGCGATATCTAATTATGATTTTATTGAGATTCAACCTCTTGAAAACTATTCTTATCTAATAAATATGGATAGTATTCCTAGTGAAGAAATGTTAAAAAGATATCTTTTAGATATTATTGAAGAAGCTAAAAAGCAAAATAAGATTATAGTTGCTACTGGAGATTGCCATTATAGAGATCCAAAAGATAAATGTTTTAGAGATGTTTATATTTGTAACCAAGCAGTTGGTGGAGTTTATCATCCATTAATGTCTTATGCTAGAATTAGAGCTCAAGAAGAAGAAAATCTTTATTTTGAAAATCCAGATCAACATTTTAGATCAACTGATGAAATGTTAGAGTGCTTTAAGTGGCTTGGAGAAAAAGCTGCTTATGAATATGTAGTTACTAATACAAATAAAATTGCAGATATGTGTGAAGTAATTATTCCTATTCCTGATAAGCTATTTACTCCAACTATTGATAATTGTGAAAACTTACTAAAAGATTTATGTTTTAAAACTGCAAAAGAACTTTATGGTGATATTTTTAATACAAATGATGAAGCTAAAATATTTATTAGAGAAAGATTAGAAACTGAACTTGATGGTATTATTTCAAATGGATTCTCTGTTATTTATTATATTGCTCATGAATTAGTTAAAAAGAGTAATGAAGATGGTTATTTGGTTGGCTCAAGAGGTAGTGTTGGATCGTCTTTTGCTGCAACAATGGCTGGGATCACTGAAGTTAATGCTTTGCCACCTCATTATCGCTGCCCACATTGTAAAAAAGTTATTTTTTATAAGGGTGATGATATTAAAAGTGGATATGATCTTCCTGAAAAATATTGTCCAGATTGTGGAACTAAGATGACTAGTGATGGACAAAATATTCCTTTCCAAACATTCTTAGGATTCCAAGCAGAGAAAGTCCCTGATATTGATTTAAATTTCCCTACAGACTATCAAGCAACAGCTCATCAATATACAAAAGTTTTACTTGGCGCTGATAAGGTTTATAGAGCAGGTACTATTTCTGCTGTTCAATTTAAAACTGCTTATGGTTATGTCAGAAAATATTTTGAGATGCATAAGGTTAATTTAAATAATGTTAGAAGCGCCTTAATTGCTGGACTTGCTTATGGATGTCAAGATGTTAAACGTACAACAGGTCAACATCCAGGAGGCATAGTTGTTATTCCTAGAGATTATGATGTTTATGATTTTACTCCTGTCCAATATCCAGCAGGAGATGTTGAAGCAGCTTGGAAAACAACTCATTTTGATTTCCATTCGATTCACGACACTATTTTAAAACTTGATATGTTAGGTCACGTTGATCCTCAAGCTTTAAAAATGATGAGCGATTTGACTCAAATTGACTGCAGAACCTTACCTTTTAACGATAAAAAAGTGCTTTCATTATTCTCAAGTGATGAAGCGCTAGGAATTAAACATAAATATATGGAACCAGATAACGGAGCAATCGGACTTCCTGAATTTGGTACAAACTTTGTTAGACAAATGTTAAGAGAAACTAAACCTAAAACATTTAGTGATCTTTTAATTATTAGTGGATTATCTCATGGTACTGATGTTTGGACAAATAATGCCCAAGATATTATTAAAGAAGGAAAAACTGATTTAAGGGGTGTTATCGGATGTAGAGATGATATTATGTCCTATTTAATATCTAAAGGAATCCCTGGACATGACTCTTTTGTTATTATGGAAGCGGTACGTAAAGGTAAAAAATTAAAGCCTGAATGGGAAGATTTAATGAGACAACATAATATCCCTGATTATTATATTGATTCTTGTAATAAAATTAAGTACCTATTCCCAAAAGGTCATGCTTGCGCATATGTTATGATGGCTTTAAGAGTTGGATATTATAAGGTTTATTATCCTTTGGCTTATTACGCTACATTCTTTACTCTAAGATGTGAACAATATGATATAGGTTCAATGATTAAAGGTATTGATGGAATTTATAATAAATTAAAGGAATATGAAGATAGAAGAAAATCAAATAATCCTGAACTTGCCTTATCGAATAAAGAAGAAGAAATCGAAAAAACATTGATAGTTGCATTAGAAATGGCCGAACGTGGTTTCGTTTTTGAAAACATTGATGTTGAAAGAAGTGATGGTACTAAATTTATTGTTGATGAGAAAAATCATGGTTTAATTCCACCATTTAAAGTTATCGAAGGATTTGGCGAAAAAGCAGCTGAAGTATTAATTGATGCTAGAAATGAAAAACCATTTACCTCTAAAGAAGATTTACAAAAAAGAGGCAAATTAAGTGCTGCTACTATGAAGCAACTTGAAAATATTCATGCTTTGGATAATTTAAAAGAAGATGACAATATCTCTTTATTTGACTTTAACTTTTAATCTGTTAAATTTATAATTATTAAGTTGATTTTCAACTTAACGCCCCAATAGCTCAGCGGATAGAGCAGCAGTTTCCTAAACTGTTGGTCGCAAGTTCGATTCTTGTTTGGGGCTCCAGTTTAAAAAATGCCTCTTATTAGATTTAGATCTTTTAAGAGGTTTTATTTTAGTATTCGAACACGTGTACTAGATTTAGTGCCTTTTTAAAATATAAAATAATTAAGATTTGCAAGGTTTTATTTTGAATTTAAATGAAATCTACAAAGAAAATAATTAGATAACAGTATAAAATTTAACTTAAGTAAATAAATTAATGTTGAAAGTAATAGTTGAGAATTTTAAAATTTTATTATGTTAAAAGGAAATAGATTATGAAGAACAAACTTACTAAAAAAGAGTTATATTGGATTCTTTATGATGTAGGAAATAGTGCTTTTACAATGATTTCTGTTTCGTTATTTGCATTATTTTTTACTAATTTAACAGATCTTGCTGGTATTGCCGCTTCAAATTCTGATGCTTATTGGAGTTATGCTGCAAGTATTATTACAGTCATTGCTGTTTTAATTGGGCCATTTATTGGAACAATCAGCGATAATAAAGGATTTAAAAAACCTCTTTTCTTAATTTTAACCTTAGTCGGCGTAATCGGATGTATTTTATTAGGCATTCCTATGAATTTTGTTGGATGGTTAATTTTATTTGTCGTTACAAAAGTTGGCTATAATGGCGCTTTAATGATTTACGATTCAATGTTAGTTGATGTTACAACTGAGGATAGGTCAGATAAAGTTTCAGCTTATGGGTATGCTTTTGGCTATATTGGAAGTTTAATACCATTTTTAATTGGAATCGCAATTGTCGCATTTGGCTTCCAAAGCTATCAAGATCCGTTAAATCCTGAAGCTACTGGAATAGATGCTTCATTAGCGTGTCCATGGGGTTACTTAATTTGTTTTGCCATAAATGCTTTATGGTGGCTAGCATTTACTTTACCTTTATTAAAAATTTATAAACAAAATTATTTTGTGCGAATTGATGTTGAGAATAAAAGCAAAACAAAAGCTACTTTCCACGCAATAGGACAATCTTATAAGCGTGTATGGGAGATGTTTAAATACGCCAAAAAGAATTTAGGAATTTTCTTATTCTTAATTGCCTTCTTCTTATATATTGATGGAGTCTATTCTATTATCGAACTAGCAATTAAGGTTGCTGAAGGTTTTGGGGTTGATCAAATTTCTTCATTGATTGCCTTAATTGTCGTTCAAATTATTGCTTGCCCATGTGCGATTTTAATGAGTTATTTGGCTAAGAGATTCGGCAATGAGTTAATGATTTTTATCTCAATTATTGGCTACTTATTTATTACAGTTTATGCAATATTTATTAATAACAACACTATGTTCTGGGTATTGGCTATTGCTGTAGGTATGTTCCAAGGAGGCATACAATCGTTATCGAGAAGTTACTTTACTCAAATCATTCCTAAAAATAAATCTGGTGAATTATTCTCTTTATTTGATGCTTTTGGAAAAGGTGCAAGTTTTATAGGAACTTTATTATTTGGTATTATTTCTCAAGCAACTGGCAGCAGTAATCTAGGTATCATCCCATTATCTTGTTTAGTCTTCTTAGGCGGTATTGTCTTTATTTACTCAGTTAAAATAAATCGTAAAAATAAAGATAAGATTGATGAAGAAAATAAGAAAATTAATGAAGATCTAAATATTACAGATTCTACGTTTAAAGACGAAAATTAGTTATGCTAATTAATAAAAATGTATCCGTTAAATGGCGGATACATTTTTTAATGATTTAAAGAGTTTAAATTATTTATAAATTAAGTCAAAGTAATGCATAGATTCATTAAACTTAATACCATCATGGTTTATTTGATTAAAGTAAGCGTTTAATTTCTCTTCATTAAGATTGCCATTAAAAGCTTCATCAAATAGTTTTAAGCCATTTGATAAGTCTTTTTTAGCATAGTTCATTAAATCATAAAAAGAATTTGTTCCTTTAGTGGCATTAGTGACAACATCTTTCCGTTCTTTATTTGAAGTATTTAAGTAATCTAATGATTTATCTATGTTTTTATATTTTGGATGAGACATTGCATTAATTGTGCTATGAGGTATAAACTTATTGAATATAGCTTTTCTAAGGCCAAAAACTTTTGAATTTATAATTCGATTAACAATTAGCATAGTTTTAACAGAGTGATAATAACTATTCTTTTTAACATTTAGCCTAGACAAATGCAAACTCAACTCATACATCATGTTTGATACGAGTTTTAATTCTTTATTTTTATGTTTTAAGATTTTTTTGTAACTTGGATAATCTTTAAAGTGTTCTTCTAAAATAACATCAACTGTAGTTTCAAAATTTGAGTGATAGAAAGAATAAATTGTTTTTCCTAAAGGAAAGCCGGTTTTATAAAAAATGTAAGGATGACAAGTTCTATCTAAAATATAATGAGACAATAATCCTTTAGTAAAGTTCATTAAGATTTCTTTTTGAGATGTATTATTAATTTTATTAATGTAATTAATTAAAAAAGTAAATGATATAAAAGGATCTATTTCATGTAAAAACGTACCATAGCTTCTCACATCCTTAATGTCCTTTTTAAAAGGTGTAGTGTACCCATAATAAAAGAATGGATCAGGCCCCTGAGTTGCTAAATAAAAAATATTTTTTTGATTAGGAAAGAATTGTTTTACAAATTCATAATGTGTTATTAAACTTGGCATATATTAATTATACACTATTTTAAAAAAATTAAAAAAACGAGTTTTTCATTAAAAATGAAACTTTTTTGTAAGCGTAAAAGATATACCATTATTTTCGTTCGAACACTTGAGCCTCATAATGTATTCATAAATAAAGGAGACAATTATGGGAGTAATTACAAACACTTATCCTGAGGCTTTTAAAATTAGCTTAGTTAGACGTTA
>CASGAD010000007.1 GCA_949299335.1 uncultured bacterium
TCTTGATATGGCACTTTCTATATCATATTTCATTCTTGTATAACCTTTCTTTTTATAAGTTTATACAATATTGAAATTTAGTTACCAATATTGGCGTATTTAAATTCCTCATTATGGTTATTTTTATTTTCCTCTTTCCAAAAGTGCACTTGTTTTAAAAATAACTATGTTGAAATAAGATTTCAAACTAGGTAATTGAAGTTAGTATTAATCAATAAGCTTATAGTTTTGTTAATAATTTTTATTCAATTAGTATTATTGATTTTTATTAGATTTTATATTTCTGTTCAATCAAATTTTATTGATGTAATCAAACTATTTTGTATTACTTAGGTTATTTATATTTGATAAAATAAAGCATAAAGAGGTTAATTATGTTTAATAAATTAATAGAAGAATTAAGTGCTTTCGAAGAAGTAGAAAGTATTGCTTTAGGTGGATCTAGAGCAGGAGAAGTTTATGATAATAAGTCTGACTATGATGTATATTTATATGTGACTAGACCAATACCTGATGAAAAGAGATTAGAAGTACTAACAAAATATTGTTCAAAAATAGAATTAGGCAATCATTTTTGGGAATATGAAGATAATTGCGTTTTAAATAACGGTATAGATATTGATATTTTATATCGTAATCTAGATGATTTTTCTAAAGAGATATCTTCAGTTGTTGATAGTCATATTGCCCATAATTCTTATACTACTTGTATGTGGCATAATTTAAAGAATTCTAAAATCCTTTTTGACCGTAATGGTAAGTTAAAGGAATTACAATCAAAGTATGATTGCCCTTATCCTAAGAAATTAAAAAATAATATTATTAAGAGAAATATGAGATTACTTCATGGAGCTTTGCCTTCTTACGATAGGCAAATATTAAAAGCTAGCGAAAGAAAAGACTACAACAGTGTCAATCATCGTGTGAGTGAATTCATAGCTTCTTATTTTGATATTATATTTGCTTTAAATGAATTAACTCATCCTGGTGAAAAGCGTTTAGTCTCTTTATCTATTAAGGAATGTAAAATTTTACCTAATAATTTTGAAGAAAATATAAATAAATTGTTTAATTAAATGTTTAATGATTCTAAATCGGTAAAAGAGACATTAGATAATATGATTATAGAGTTAACTAAGGTTATTAATTAACTTTTATTTTCTTATTTACAATATTAATTATGTTAAGCATTAATTCAAATTACTTCACTACATAATGAAGTAGATAGTGAAGTGATAGTGAAGTAATACTTCACTTTAACTTCATTTTCTAGCTTTTTAAGCAATTTAATAATTAGACGATAGAATTTTGTAATCAAAAAATCAGTAGGCTTGATTTTATCTAACTAAAAATTTCAAAAGCTTTTATATTTGTTAAAAATAAATATACAGGAATTTGTCACCATTATTTAAATGCTTTATAAATCAATTAAACAGAAAAATGCTTGATTTTTGCGGCGATTTGGAATTCTTTATCAGCTTATAAAAATATGTCTAATAAATAAAAAAGTATATTAGTCAAAAATGTTTGCTTGCATTTAATAATCAAATGATATTTTTTTAAAAAGAAGATAACTAAGGATTTACATATTGTAGATGTATATACTTTAGTCAATCATAAGGATATAACTACAACTCAACACGCTAATAGTGCCTTAGATTATGTTTTTAAACATCCTCTTAATCATAATGCTATTAGTTTACCTAATAGTGTAGCTTGTAGTAAAAAGATAAAATATGAATTAGGTTAGACTAATAAGCGATTAAGGTTTAATCTAAAAGTGAAGATATATTCGATAATTTTATGAAATTGAAATGTTCATTAAATTAACGAAAAACTATTAAGTGAAGGAGAGTGAGTGCAGAGTTATGGTTAATAAAAATAATTTAATTCAAATATCGTTCTTATTTTTCATACTTGTTTTAAATCTAATATTTCTATTTTATGGTTTTCAACCAATTTGTGAATATTTTAATAACATTACTAGCTTTAGTTACACTAGTTTTAACTGGCCACTAGTTTTTTCTTGGTTTATTGAATTAATTATTACTTGCTCTTTAATAGGGTTTACAGCCTTTAGTATTTTTAAAATGAAAGTGAATAAACTTGAATATAACTCATTACTAATGACTTATCTATTTATTTATGTAGTTACTAAATTAATTGAAAATTTAGTTTATTTTATTAATTTATCTTCGTTAGTAGAAGTAAGTTTTTTTAGTGTATTAAGTCCAGGAAGTATAATTAACATTGCTATTTCATTAGCCATACTATTAACTTTTTTAATTTTATTAATTAAGAAAAATAATAAATTAAAAGTATATATAGTAAGTAGTGAACTTCTTTTATTAGTGTTATTAAATTTAATTTTTCCTTTTTATTATAGCCAATTTCAAGAGGGCCAATTTATCATAGATATCGTATTTATTCTATTTATAGTTTTTTCTTTAGTAATGAATTACTTAGAGTACTATAAAACTAAAGCTAATAAGCTTAAAGAGAAAAACGCATATGAAAAATAAAAAGATTAAAATGACTTTAATAGTGACTTCAGTTTTTATGATAGTAAGTTGCTCAGCTAATATTAATTCATATATAGTTAATCTTACTCATTTTACTAATAAAAAGTTTTCATTATTTATAAAGTCATCGCAATTTTATACTCCTGATGAAGTTTTCTTTAATATTGATGATGATTCTACCATTATAGATATATTTAAAAATAATAACTTGGACTATAAAGAAGTGAATTTAACTAACGAACACTTCTATATGTTTTCATTTACTCAAAATGGCCTAGATTATAATTTTGAATTAAAAAGTATGGCTGATGAACCTTTTAAGTATTATATTAAGCCTAACATAATGGAAGTAAAAGTTGATTCTACTCAAGACACTATACTTGCATCCTTCCCTTATTATTTAGTAAATTCGTATTATAGAATTTTAAAGGAAGAAGAGGATAGAAGTGTTATATTTGAAACTAGTAATCCATATAGTTCTTTTAAAGAGTTTTATTTAGATTGTGCTGAAAATATTTATACTTTTAATGACAATGAAAATACTATTTTAATTGGTGATAAGTACTCTATTAAAATCGAAAATAATAAAGGTTATTTTGAAAAAATATCTTAGTTTTGTAGAGTTTTTAATTGTAATTTATTTAAAATAAGAAGTAATTTTACCTAATTATTTTTATAAAGAATATATAACTAAAGTAAAATATAGTATATTTTTAAATATGAATAGAAAAATAAAATCTTTTAAAAAAGTTAAGCGCTTAGATAATTCTTTAATTTACCATATCTCATTAGGATCTAAAGAATTATTTCATTCAAATTTTTGGGAATACTTAATAAAAAATGATCATCAATTTATTAAGGTGTTTTTTAATGATTTTGATTTTAATAAGTATATAGATGAAAAGATTAAAGTATATCGAGAAAAATCAAATAGAGACTTAGTCATTAATTTAGTATCACGTGAAGGAATAAAAGAACATCTTGTCATTGAAAATAAAATTAAGTCTCTTCCTAGTATAGAGCAATTAGAGAGTTATTCAAAAAATTTAGAAGGATATAAATTCATCCAAGGTGTATTAACTGGAATAGGAGAAAATATTTTAGATTTTTCTAAAAGTAATACATTAAATGGAAAATGGAACTATATAGATTATTCATTAATATCAAAAAGAATAAAATTAATCGCTAGAAGGAGTAAAGTTAAAAGCATTAAAGACAATTTAAAAATAATTAATGAATATTGTGAAGTAGTGAATTTAATCAATTCTTTACTTAATTTTTATTTATTTAATTCTATAAATAAATTAGATTATAGTTGTGATTATGGAGATGAAAAACTAAGTAGTTTGAGACTTGATGATATCTATAAAAAATTAAAAGCTTCTAATTTTTTAAGCTATATTAAAAAGAATCTAACTTATGAAAATGAAAATATGGAAAATAGTCTTTTAACTTATCACTTAAATAATTATGAACTAATAATAAGACAAGGCTTTTCTCATAAAAATCCAATTGTTGATATTTATTTTTCTAATGTTGATCATAAAATAATTGATGATATAGGTATTCAATTACAAGGTTCGCAATTTAGAATAGTTGTTTCTAAAGATGTAAAAGAAATTAAAGAAGCAGATACTTTATACGCTAAATATAAAAATACTTGGTTTGATGATTCTTTTGATAGTGAGTTAAGTAGAGCAATTTATGGCTATAAAACATCCATGAAGCCTAAGAATAATAAAAAGTACGACTCTTTTAGTAAAGACTATATCTTTATCTATCAATACTTTAATATTGATAAAAGCAATTATTCATACGAAAAACTATTAAATTTAATTAAGGAATTTATAAATAAAGCTAGTGAAGTAATTAAAGAAAATTCTTTAGTTTGAAACGCACCAAAAAAACTTAATTAAGTTTACTTAAGTTACTTTAATTAAATAGTCAAATTATATCGATGTTTTTTAGTACTATTGATTTAATTAGTAATTTAAATAAGTTAAATGAAATTAATTATTTAGCTAAGAATAAATGATTGAATAATAAAATCCAAATTAAGTCAACCCAACCATAAATAACAGGAATAAAAACACCAAATACTAAACCTATAAGATGCTTTAGGTTTGGCTTTTCTAAAAACGCAGTGACTCTAACAAAAATTTCTACGACCCAGTTAACTCCAGGAATAAGTAAAAGAATTATTTGAATTAAACGTGATTGCTTATTAAACCATTTCATAATAAAATGTCTCCTTTTTTATATTTTATAACAATTATAAAAAATAGGGTAATTTTACTTGACTAAGCATTTATTAAATTTTCGGATTCGATAAGTTAATTAGTGCATTCTTTAATACTCGTTACCTAATTAAAAGATAAACTTTATTAACTATTTAAGTTTATTTTAAAATTAACAATAATATATAACAATTTAAATATTTGTATTTTTTAACTGATAACATTATTTTAAGTAATTTTTGCAGTGTTTTTTAATAAAATAATCAAAAATCAATATTTTTCACTATATGTTTTTTCTGCTTTTATAACAAAAAACATTAAAAAAAGATCGATTTTTAGTTATACTTGTATAATTAATTTAAGTTTACTTAAATTAGTCTCAAAATTTTTATATTAAAATAGTATTAAGATTATTTAGTTACTATTAATTAATTTATTCTTAACAAATATATTTAATATGTTTTGTAAAAAAAGAGAAAGGGAGAAAATATGGAAAGAAGAAAAATTCAACCTTTAACATTACTTTGCTTTAGTTTAGCAACTGTCTGTTTGGCTGCATGTAGTTCTCAAACTAATGATGGTTCAATTAAAGAACTTAAGTATGTTGACGGAAGTTTAACTAAGACAACTTACAAAGTTGGAGAAACACTTGACTTAACAGGTTTAAAGGTTAAATTGTTTACTACTACTGATGGAGTTACTGATGAAGGTGTATTTTATACCAATTTCGAAACGTCTGTTCAAAATGGTTATGTATTCACTGAAAATGATGTGACAAGTGATAGTAAATATTTTGTCGTTACAATTGATGCTAAAGATGATGGAATCGCTTCTACAAGTGTTAATTTGACAGTTGAAGAAGAAAATAAAGATGTAGTTAGAAAATATATTGACTATACAAAAGATACATCATTTAAGACAACATATGAGGTTGGTGAAAGTTTAGATTTAACTGGGTTAGAAATAAAACTTTTTACTGAAACTAATGGTGTTGTTGATGAAGGCGTTACATATACCGATTTTACAACAAATCCTGAAGAAGGATACACTTTCGTTGAGGAAGATATTAGTAATGAGGCAGAACCTTTCAATTTGATTGTTATTCCTTCAGATTCATCAATCACTTCTTTAACAATTGAGTTAACAGTAAACGAAGCTGAAGTGGAATTTGTTCCTGTTGAAACAACACCTGCTGAATTTATTGTTGCTTTAAAAGAACAAATGACTTATCAATACGATAATGAATTATATAGTGGAAAAGTCACTCCTAATGCAAACTATTTTGAGTTCAAAACTTTAGAGAGTGCCTCTTATGGATATGCCCAAAATTCTAGCGAAATAATTCGTTATTCAATTCAAAGAGGTGGAATTAAAAAAGATCAATCGTTTAGTAGAAGCCAATATGCATCCATGTATGACACAGCTTTTATTAAAGAAATTTGTAATCCTGATGTAATGCCAAATTCAACAGCTTATACATTCCCTGAATCTAGCATTGAATATCTTGCTACTTTAACTTGTATTGAAGGAACAAACGATTATGCAATTGATATTAAAAAAGCTCATGATGTTATTGCTTTAATAGCTCCTACTCAAGTTCCAAACGATCCATATCTAGATTTAAGTTATGGAAGTGATGCAAGAATTAAATTAACAATGCTCACTGAAACATCAATGAGAATATCAGTTAATAATGCTGATTCGATGGTTTCTATGCCAGTTGATACAACTATTACATTAGATAAAAATGTATCAATTCCTGAAATTAAAGATTTCCTCAATAACTATGAAAGTAACGAAGGTGCAGAAGTATTAGAAAAGATTAAAACTAAATTAAGTGCTAATAATTATACTTCTAAAATTACTATTGATGGTACAACCTATACAACAATTTCTACTAGTGATTATTACTATACTGATAATCCAAATGCGACTTATACTAACGATGTTAAAATCGGAGAAAATAGTATCGAGAAGGCAGAAGGAAATTATAACTTTACAATCGAAAATGGCACATTTAAATTAGGCGAACAATATGTAAATTCAGAAGAGACACCATATCAAACAAGAATGATTAGTGCTACAGCTATTGTATCTGGATTTACTAAGAATTTTCTTTATGATGCTGAAGGAGATTTATATTTCTACGAATTAGATGAATACGATACAAATTATTACAATGCAGCTCCATTATTCTATGCACTTATTACAGGCAATGCTAAACCTTATAAAGTCACAGAAATGTCCTGCACTTATGTATTGAAAAATGAAGATGTTGAATCCATCGTTTTAGATTTCTATGATGGAGAAAAGTTAATGGCATCAGCAACAGTTAATGATTTTGGTACATCAAAAGTTGATGCTATTGATAGTTATTTAGCTTCGATTAAGTAAGCTATATAGGGAGGAAAATATGAAGAAACAAATACTTGCAATTTCTTTATTAGGTTTAGTTTCCATTACAAGTTGTAGTGGAGACTTAACTGATGGAACAAGTGGTTCATCAGTTAAATTTAATGATATTGTTTCTAAGATGCAAAAAGGCTTTACTGCAAGTGGAACAATTCAATCAAAAACTATTTATTATACAGACAGCAATTTTAATACAGTAAATGAATCTAGAGATGCTGAAATAGTAAATTACACATTCTCATTTACTTATGAAAATTCTGAAAATTACATAGGAATGGATCGTAAGATCTATTCTTTTGATGAAAAAGGAAACACACACTTAGTAGTTGATGAAAATATTACTAATGATAATGATAAAGTTAAGTTAAATTATTTGTCATATGGCAATGAAGTTTTAAGCGATTACGCTTACGATTCAAGTTATATCAATACTATTTCTTATGGCGCTTCTGGTTTAAATAACCCATTCTTATCAATCGATAAAAATGACTTTAATTTAGTAAGCGATATAAGTTGTACACTTGATAATTCAAAAGTTTCATTGATGCTTTACAATATGTTCAGTATTATCGACTCACAAGCATTCAATTTACCAGCAAGTAGAAACATCATTTCAATTAATGAAAATGGTGACTTAGACAAAATGATTATTGATACTGACGAAGCAAAATATTCAGCTACTGATACAAGTTATGTTAATCAATATGTTGGCATGACTTATAAAGTTAGTTTAGAGTTCTCAAATCAAGGTGAAGCTTCAGCAAAAGACTTAATGGTTCCAGAGGCTGAAAAAGAAGAAAATAAATCATTACAAGAAGTTTTTGACAAAATGGAAGGTCAAAACTTAATGATTAAACGTGTTTTGCACGCTTATTATGATGGAGTCGAGGAAGAACTTAACGAAACAGTTAGATTATATTTTGATGGAGAAAAGATTTTCTATCAATCATATTACTATGATGATGAAGCATCTATTACAGGTGTTACAGATTCCGATTTCTTATTAATGAGACAAGATCCAGAAGAAAACGCTTTATCTGCTTATACTCGTAATTCAAGTGGAAAATGGTCTGTTTCAAGTGGTTATTCTGGCGTAACAGGTTATCCATATGAAGCTTATTTACCAGTAATTGGCGATATTAATGCAAATATATTTGAATATGATGCTGAAAATGATGTTTATTATCTTCCTGAATCTTTAAGTGTTTATTGGCTTTTAGATGGATGTATGCTTCCTACAATGGCAGTAAGCCAAGCTTATTTCTTTGACTATTTAAATAGAGTTGAAATTAAGTTAAAAGAAAACGGGGACATTGAATACATGAAAACATCATTCTATAGAGATGCTGGAATGTATATTATCGAGGGCACATATGATATTACATATGAATATGGACCAAGTGTTCAAATGCCATATAACATTGATTCGGAGGTAAAATAACGTGAAAAATATATTAAAAAGTATTTTATTGCTTTCTTCCTTGACTTTAGCAAGTTGTGCAAACACACCTGAATCTCCTGTCGAAGAAGAACTTTCCCCTTTAGCTAAATCACTTGAAAAAATTAAAAAAAGCTTTACTTTTGAGGGAAATTTAATCCAAACTAGACAATTTTATACTGATGAAACTTTTTCAACAGTTGATAATAGCGGATACGAAGAATCTGATTTAAGAAGTGAATCTAATTTAACTTTTTACTTTGCTGAAGATGGATTTAGAAGATCAGTAACTATTAAAGACGCAGCTACTAATCAAGATATTCCATATTTAGATGAAACATATTTTGCAGATGAAAACGATTATGCATATGAAGAATATTTATCTTTTGAAAATACAATTGGAAGAGATTATTTGACTGATACATACAATTATGTTTCTATGCATGGAGCTGGATTTAATAATCCATTTGAATATATTTACGAATCTGATTTTACAAAAAATGAAGATGATACATATTCATTTAGTTTAAGTAAAGCTAGTGAAATGTTCTTTAAGTTATGTTACTTCTTTGCAACTGGAGCTGAAAATGCTGGCGGATCAGCAACTGCAACAATAAACGCAAATGGAGAAGTTACATCAATTTCATATTCTCCTATAACTCGTTATGTTATTGAAAGTGATACATATACTCAACAAACCTTATATTATTCTATTGAACAAACTTTTACTTTCTATGTAATTGACGCTGGTTCTACAGAATTAGAACATATTTCATTAGAAGAAAAGAAAGATAACACAAATTTAAGTGCTGCCTTTAATAAATTTAATGTAAGTAATTCAACTATTTCTATTACTAATATTG
The DNA here is from genome assembly GCA_949299335.1 of uncultured bacterium. Taxonomy (GTDB): domain Bacteria; phylum Bacillota_I; class Bacilli_A; order RFN20; family CAG-826; genus Onthovivens. The sequence goes on from CASGAD010000007.1 coordinate 9,473, forward strand.
AAGAAGGTTTCACCGAAGATATTTACGAATATAATAAGATTTATCTTGATGGCTCAAGTGCTTACGTAAAATATTATGAAGATAGTAGCAGTGGTATTGGTTCATCAACAGAATTAAATGCTAAATATGATTATTTATTAACTGAAAATGAAAATATGCCAGGAAGATACGAAGCTAGAGGTTATAACACCGAAGCAAAAGTACGGTTACCTTCTAATACAACTAGATTTGGAAATCTACATCAAGATACTTATTCATATACTGATTTTGTACCAACATTAAAAGGTTTATCTAGTGACTTATTTACTTACGATAGTGAAACTAATGAGTATATTTGTGAAAATGGTGCTGCAAGTGATGTTGCAATTAATGCATTATTACCAAATGCGAGTGAATTACGTGTATCTTCTGCTTCAAATGCAAATAAAATTGCTATTCAATTAAATACTGACAATACTATAAAACTTGTCACTATCTATTATTCATATTTAGATTTCTCTAGTGAAACACTTACAACACAAGGAAGAATTGTTATTAGATACCAAAATATTGGTAGTACAGAGATTCCTTTTAACGCATTAGATAATTTAGGATAATAAGGAGATCAAGATTATATGAAAAAAGCAAAATTTTTATTAATTAATACACTTATATTTGGAACATTTGCTGGTAGTAGTTTAACTTCTTGTTCTTCAGAAGTAGTAACTAGTTATCAAGCTACAGTTAATTTTGAATATGATTCAGACATTGTTACTGTCGAAATTAAAAACGCAAAGGAAAGCTATTCCGAAGGAGATGTTATTTCTTTAAATTTAACATTTGATGAAGGATATGCTTTAAGTTTTGCAACTTTAAACGGAAACGAAATCGAAGATGTTAATTCTGTTACATTAGAAGCAGGCACAAATTTTATTAAAATTTATGCTAAAACAACTGGAAGTTTATCTGGAAGTACAAACATTAGAGATTTTACTTTCCAAGCAGTTTCTGCTACTGAATATGGAATTACTTCTTATGTTCCAACTGGTATTTATCCAGAAGTAGTTGAGATTCCTGAAACTTACTTGGGCAAAAATGTTACAACAATTGCAGCAAATGCTTTTGTATCTGCAGGTGGAATCAGTTACATTAAAATTTCTAAAAATATTACTAACATTCAAGATGGTGCTTTTAAGAGTTTATCTACATTAAAAGGTTTTGAAGTTGATGAAGCAAATACTGCTTACGCTTCAGTAGATGGCAATTTATACGATAAAAATAAGACTTTATTTATCGCTTATGCTCAAGCTAATCCAATTGAAGTTAGTTTACCAAGCACAGTTAAAACAATTAAAGGTAGTGCTTTCTATGGAGCAAATAGACTTGAAGCGATAACACTTAATGAAGGTCTTGAAACAATTAGCGCTAATGCTTTTTATGGTTGCCAATCATTAAAATCTATTGTTATTCCTAACACAGTAACAACAATAGGTGAATACGCATTTAAGGGTTGTTCAGCTCTTAAAACAGTTACTTTGTCAACAAACTTAACAGGTATTAACGATTATACATTTATGCAATGCCTCGATTTAACTGATTTAGAAATTCCTGGTAGCGTTAAATATATTGGTGCAGGTGTTTTCTTAAGTTGTTACGATTTAAAAACAATCAAATTAAATGAAGGTTTAGAAGAATTAAGAGATGATTCTTTATCATATAGTGGAATCGTTGAATTAAAAACACCAAATAGTTTAAGAAAAGTTGGCAAAAATACATTTGCTGGATGTGATAATTTAACAAAGGTTACATTCAACGAAGGTTTAGAAGAATTAGGTGATTATACTTTTAACATTACTAAATTATTAAGTTATGTAAATATTCCTTCTACAGTTACAAAAATTGGAAAAGCAGCATTTACAGCTTGTTTATCATTAAAGGAATTTGATGTAAGCGCTGATAATACTGCTTATAAAGCTGTTGATGGAGTCTTATTTACTAAAGATGGTAAAACATTAATTGCTTATCCTAACTCAAAAGACGCTAAATCATATACTATTCCAGAAGGAACTGAAACATTAGATTTTAGATCATTTGCTTATATTTCTAACAATCCATATAGTGAATCAAGTTCATATTACAGCTTAGAAGAATTAACTATTCCTACTAGTGTTACAACAATTAAGAATTCATTCTATGGTGGAAAACTTAAAAAGATTACATATTTAGGTACAGTTGCTCAATTTAATAAAATTGCTTCAAAAACACATATTGACGAAACTACTGAATATAGTTGGAATGATGGAGCAAGTATCGAAACTGTTGAATGCAGTGATGGTACTTGGAGCAACTAATTATGTTTAAAAAAAGAAAAGTACTTTTAAGTGTATTATCGCTTTCTTTGCTTGCTATTAGTGTTTCCTGCAGTAATGGCAATAATGATGACGATGATAACATTAATCAAAATGAAAATAAATTTACAATTAAGTGGAACTATGATGAAGATGCTTTAAGCATCTCATCTAATAGTTCTATTGATGATTTAGTCGTTGGAGATATTTACAGATTTAAAATCGAAATAAATACTAATTATTATTTAGAATCTGTCGAAGCTAATGGTTCAAAACTCTTTGAGGGTGCAAGTAGTTATTATAATTTTATTATCAAAGAAGGTGAAAATGTTGTAACTATTACTACTGGTTCTTATAGTGAGTATGAAGTTGAAAAGATTGAAAAGAATTCTAAAAACACTTATAACACTTTATGGAATAATTGGGGCTATCCTCATTTGAATTCTGTAGGTGAACAAAAACTATTAGTTATCCCTGTTATTGTCAAAGATTACACCGAAGCAGTAACTGATAAAACTTTAGAAGATTTAAATAAGGTTTTCTTTGGAAGCAGCGATGATGTTGATTATGAGTCTGTTAGCTCATATTATGAAAAATCTAGTTATGGAAGATTTAAACTTAGTGGTGAAGTAACTCCATGGTTTGATTGTGGATATACATCTAAAGAAATTGCTACTTATAAAGATCCTGAATTAACTAATTCAAGTATTGTCGATTATGGCACATATAGAATATTAGAAGAAGCTCTTGAATGGGTAAAAGAAACGCAAAAGTCCATTGATTTAACTGATTATGACACAAATAACGATGGTTTTGTTGATTCAGTTTACTTAGTTTACAGTGCAGAAACATTTTTAGGAGATAATTCTTTAGCACAATATGGTACAGCTTTTTGGAACTTTACTTTCTATGATGTAACTAACGAAGGAAAAGGTAATGTTGAATCTCCTGTAGGGATGACTTACTCTTGGTCTAGTGTACAAACAATGTATGCAGGTCCATATAGTGCTAAACCAGATGCTCATACTTATATTCATGAATTTGGTCATGCTTTAGGATTATCTGATTATTATGACACTCAAGCTAATGCTAATAGTGGTTTGTCATATACTTCACCAATGGGAGGTCTTGATATGATGGACTTCAATATTGGAGATCATAGTGCATTTTCTAAGTATGCCTTAGGATGGCTTGAACCAACAAGAGTTTATGGTGATTATGGAGAAGTTGAATTAACCCTTAGACCTTCAAATGAAAGTGGGGATGCAATCATTCTTACTTCAAGTGATTTTAATGGAACACCATTTGATGAATATTTCATGATTGAATATTTAAATGTTGAAAATAGTGAAGATAACTTAAATTACTATGACTCAGTAAATGGATATCCATCAACAATTTCTCTAGGTAAAAAAGATTATTTTTATAAAAAGAGCGGAATAAGAATTACTCACGTTGATGCTAGAGCAATTGATGAAACTATTACTTATCAAGATGATATAGATAACATGAAATTGACTAAGTTCTCAAATACTGGAACTACTCAAAAGGTTGGTTATTATGATCCAACAAATAATAATCCTTATTTGCTTCAATCATTAGTGAGCGCAAATATTTCAAGAAATGTCTTAGGAGTTTATTTTACAGCTGATTCTTCTGACTTATTCTTGGAAGGAGATATAGCTACATTTGAAACTGGTGATGAAAATAATAGAAATTCTATGATCCCTTCTCAAAGCAATTTCTTTGATGATGGAACTGAATTTAAATTTAAAATTGAGATTAAAGAGTTTTCAGAAACTAGTGCGACTATTAGAATTTACTAAACGACAGTTAACCAAAAACTGTCGTTTGGTTCACTGATAAGCGTTGTCTTATTATTAAAATAATATTAATAATTTACATATATATTTTATATATATTATATGTATGTTATATGGTATTTCGATGGAGGAGAATTTATGAAAGGAAAATATTTAAAAGCGATTGCCTTATGTTCTCTCGTTAGTTTAGGAACTGTAGGTTTATACGGATGTGCTTCTACTACATCAAGTAAAATGGAAATTTTACCTACAACTGGTGAATTAAACGAAAACGGACAATTCGATGCTAAAGTCAATATGACTTATACATTCAAAGCAGTTTTAGACCTTGATGATACAGAAAGTAGTGCTGTAACATGGTCAAGTGATTCATTGGCAGATGTTCAAATCGTTAAAATTGATGATTTAACATGTGAAGCTACATTTAAATCAGCAGGTGTATTTACAATTGCTGCTTCATTAACTAGCGATGAATCAATTAGTGCCAGCCTTCAAGTAAATGTTGCTAAAGGTCAAGAATCATATAAACTTGAAATCGATACAGCAACAGCCAAAATTACTTATGTTCAAGGCGATAAATTTTCAAGCGAAGGGTTAGTTGTTAGCCGTATATTATTTGTTGATGATGTTGCTACATCAGTTTCAACTACTTTAACTGAAGAAGACTATACTTTATCAATTAATGGTAAAGAACTTAAAGATGGTGATATTTTAGAGACAGCTGATTCATTTACTGTTGATGTTGATGCAAATGGCATTACTGGAAGTTATGCAATTAGAGTTGTTGCTAGTGAAATTTACCCATTTGTTAAAGCAGTTCGTAGTTTAGCAAATGATAATTATACAATTGGCTATGCAAGTGGAGATTATTTGTATTCAGATAGACTCATATCTAACGATTATGTCGTCAATTATAATTTAAGCGAAGTTTATTATAATACTAGTAATGGAGTTAAAAAATATACTGTTCAATCTAGCGAAGATGAAACTCAAACATTGTCTGATTCTGGATATTTCTATAAAGATTTTGTAGAGCCATGCACTGATGTAAGCGAAGTTAATTCACTTCAAGGTTATGTACCAGCAAGTACTTATTCTGAATCATGGTTGACAGAAGAACATGTTGGCTATTATGAACAAGATAATCTTGTAGGATACGCAATTGATCAAATTATTGCTGAATTCTTCTTAAATATTTCAGGATATAGATTTGCAACTGTTAACTTAGATATCCAAGGCGGATTATTTATGATTAGTCAATTTGGTGATGGTAGCGAATTCTATGAAATTTATGTCTTTGGCACAGATGGTACTGGCGAAACACAAACTATACCTGTTTACATCTTAGCAGTTGGTACATCATTCGATGAAACAATTGAAAATATGGTTAGTGAATGTAGTACTAAAACAGCAGTTGATGGCGTATTAAAGAGTGGAACTGACGCTATTGGAAGTGGTAACTTCAAAGTTAGAACACAACCTTTGCAAGATGATTTAAAAGTTTATTCATATAGTGAAGTTACATTTACTGATGATTACTACTATCAAGCTTACTATAATGCTAGAAAATCTGATTTAAGTGATAGTGAACTTGATGAATCATACGCACTTTGTAACATTAATGTAAATCCAGATGATCCTGAAAATCTTAATGTTTATGACTTATCATATAGCGAAGAGACAGAAGGTGAATTTGTCTTTGGCGAAGAACCATTAGCAGCAGGAAGTACCTTATTTACTAACTATAAGACAATTGCTTATCGTGATAGTTATAATGAGTATGTAGGTACAGATTATAGTTACACAATCGATCCTACTCACTGGGTTGGATTTGCATTACCTGGATCATATGATGGAACTGAATTAGAAGAATACTTCAAAAATGGTTTCTATGATTATTGGAATGTTGAATACTATGAATACGAAGTATCTGGCGAAGATGTTGTAATTAGCTCAGTAACATATGCAATGTATGGCGAATATGCTGCTTTAGATGTAATGTTTGGAATATTCGGTATGCCATATGCATATTTACAATATGGATTAGGTGCTACATATCATTCAGTTACTTTAACAGTTAATTTTGACTTAGAGAGCGGCGCACCAACCGAATATATATATTCAGTCAGAATTACAATGCCTGCATCAGGAAATACAGCGATGTATAAAGGATTGCCACTTAACTGGGATTATGCAACTTTAGTTGCTACAGGCGATGCTGCTAGAGATACAACAGTTGATGCTAAGATTGCTGAATTTGAAGCAAGTTTAGGAGTCACAGCTTAATAAAATATATACGTTATAATAAAAGAACCGTTTCACAACGGTTCTTTTATAGCCAATATAGGAAAGAAAACAAGGAGAAATAAATGAGAAAAAGTAGAAAAAGCACATGCGTTATCGCTTTAGCCTCTCTTATTATGCTTGGCACAAGTATAATGACTTTAAGTTCATGTTCAAATTCCGATACTACAAGTACTTCCGAAGCCAAGGTAGTTATTACTGGTGGAAAGAATGGATATGTAGGGGATTCTATTCAACTTACAGCTCAAGTATTTGGTTTAGATAATAAGGAAGTTTCTTGGACAAGTAGTGATACAGGATTAGCAACTGTTGATAGTACTGGTTTAGTGAAACTTGTTGGAGCAGGAAGTGTTAAAATCGTCGCAACTTCAGTTGCAAACACAAATGTTAAATCATCTGCATTGACTATTAATATTTTTTCAACAGAAGGTGGTACAAAACAACTTGAAGTTACATCTTTACCATCAAAAACATCTTATAAAGTTGGTGATGCATTTAGCTTAGAAGGTATTCAAGTTACTGGTTACTCATATTTAAATGGAATTAGAGTTGACAACACTGGTGTTAATATTGAATTAGCAGATTTAACTTTCTCAATTAAAGAAGGAACTACTTTAAGTACAACTGGTACTATAACAGTAGAAATTACAAAAGAAGGTTATAGCAAAGCTTCATTCAAAATTGAAGTTAATACCAAACTTGTTGAAAAGTATCTTTATATTTCAAAATTGCCTACAAAATGTGAGTATTTAATTGGAGAAGATGCTACTCAAGAAGAGCAATCATTTGATCCAACTGGCATTGAAGTAAGAGAAGTTACTTATGAAGATGGTGTTAAAAAGAGTGAAATCAGAACTACAGACTACGATTTAAGCGTTAGTAAAGGCGAAAAATTTATTGTTGAAGGAAATCATGAGATTACTGTTTCAAAAGATGGATTTGATAGTGCTTCATTCACAGTTATGGTTTATACCAAAGATATGACTGTTTATAACACAATTAAAACACTTCAAACAGCTAAGAACTTCCAAATTGAAGTATTAAATAACGTTGGTACAACTCGTGATAGTTATGGTTTCCACTATTTAAGAACTTATACAGAAAATTATTATGATGAGATTGAGTACCAAAATACATACAATAGTGAAACTCAACAAATTGAATTCACAACAGATAAGATAAAATCTCATACAGGTTTTGCTTCATATAAAACAGGCAATGAATATGGTGTCTTACAATATGGTGAAAATAGTATTGGTAGACTTCAATTCATGTCTTATGTTTCAGAAGGTATGAATTCTTGGTGGGAGAGAGCAAGCACATTAGCTTCATTATTTACAGTATTTAATTTAAATCAAATTCCTGTAAAAACATTAAATAGTAGATATGTAGTCATTACTGTTGAACAAGTTGATGGTGATGATGATATGGGTACTAAAACTATTGCTAATTATCCATTAATTGAATCATTCCTTTCATATTGTGGATGGTCATCTTCCTTAATTACTATTATGGATAGATTTACTGTTTCAATAAACGATGATGGTCAATTATCGATGCTTGCTTCGTTTGGTTATTATGGTTCAACTGAACTTAAAGTACTTCAAATTGGTGGAGCAAGCAATGAAGCTGTTGAAAAAATCTTAAATGGTACTGGCTTTACTCCAACTAAGACTGTTTTAACAGAAGTTGAAGATATTAAAAATAAATTTAAAGCAAATAACTATAAGAGATTTGAATATGGATCAAACGGAATTACATCAACTGTAACCGATGTCTATAATGAAAAATACTATTATAGTGTTACTTCTAGAACTGGAATTATCCAATTAGGTACTGAGTTATATAATTTCACTGGAAAGCGTAATGGAAGTACTTATGAAGTAGTATTAGGAGATAAGATTGTATCTGATGCTGCTTCTGTAGCAGACTATATGGCAACTTCAAATACAGCTCTTCCATATGTCTATTCAGGATTAAGCACAATCTTTGGTGGAGATAATGATAGTGGAAGATTATATACATTCTCAGAATTTAGCAGTTTCTCAACTGATTTAGAGGTTTGCTATCAATCATTTGACACATCAGTTATTAACAATCTTACCGAATATTTTGGTCAAGAAGTTACAGATGCTAGAGCTTGGTTCTTAGCTTCTTATACTGATGCTAATCGTTCACCAGATTCATTAAAGAATGTTGAAATTTGGAATATTTCATTCACAGGTAGTGGCGGAAGCGGTTTCGTTGGTGCTTATGGTGACTTTGGAAATGGAAGCTTAGATTGGATCAATAGCTTCTTAGAAAGTAATTAATTAGAGAGTAGGAGGAAAAACTATGAAAAAGAATAAAATTGGTTTATTTGTATTAGCCATAGGTTCAGTTGGTTTTATCACCTGCTGCTCTAATGGAAATACAAATGGCAACTTAGGAGGTAATACTTTAGCTAAAGATACAACCTTCTTAGTTAGCTTAAATGGTTCAGCTTTAAGTATGGATGATGCTGAACTTAAAGATATTCAAAATACCTTTATTAATTCTTTAAGATCTACAATTGGTTATGATTTTAAAGTTGAAACAACATATAACGCTATTAATACTTTAAAAATCCGTGCAAATTCCGCATATGAAAGTGTAATTTCATCAATGCCTGGAGTTAGCAAGGTTGCTATTAATCAATCATATAGATTTAGTGAAGTATATAATGGCGAAAGAACCGCTGATGAAATTCAAGAAGGGTACATTCCTTTAACAAATTCAGCGATGAGTGAATTAAGCGAAACAGTTGATGACGAAAATCAATCAGCCCAATCAATGATGGTTCCTGAAACATCTAATGGTGGAGCTGGTTCATTTGTAGCAATTCTTGATACTGGTTTTTATCTTGAACACCATGCTTTTCAAGATTTTGCTCCAAACACAGAAGCAAGAGCTAAAGCAGAAGAAAGATTCAATTATGATGATTTAACTGCAGTTACTAACGATTTAGTTGCTAGTCGTGATTTAAGTGCTGAGGCTGGTGAAGAAGGAAGCTTATATTATAACTTAAAGATTCCATTCTATTATGATTACGGCGGAAGCAATTTAAGTGCTACAAATGGATATGACGTCTATTCACAAACTAGTGAACATGGAAACCACGTTGCTTCAATTACTGGCGCTAATGGTACTTATGAAGGTATCGCTCCAAATTGTCAACTTGCATTAATGAAAGTTTTCTATGAAGAAATACCAACTGATAAAACTGGTGTTGCTTCTAGCTATGCAATGGATGATGATATTCTTGAAGCATTAAACGATTGTGTTACATTAGGAGTTGATGCTTTAAATATGTCACTTGGTAGTGATCTTGATGACTTTAGTGATAAGTCAGCAAGTATGGACGTTATTAATAAACTTTATAATAACGGAGTTAGTGTCAACATTGCTGCTGGTAATGGTGGTAAAGATATGTTCTCACCAATGTATCTTTATAAAGATTGGGCTACTGATCAAGTCGATTTAGGTATATTAGGAAGCTATTCGAATAGTGATAGCGCTACAATCGTTGCTAGTAGTACAAACGAAAAACAATATTACGAAAAAGCAATTCAATTTGGTGAAACTGTTATTGGTTATGATGATCAAGTTGATTATACTGATGGTAGTGATGGCATCAGCAAAGATAAAGAAAGATTATTTAGTAGTTTAGTTACTTCAAGTACAGAAACACTTGAAGCAGTCTTAATTACTGATAAAGGAAATACTAATCACTATGGTACAAGCAGCGATTATACTGATATGAGTAACGCAGTTGGCGATCCTAATTTCTTCGAAGGAAAAGTTGCTATTGTTGATAGAGGTTCAAACTCTTTCGTTGATAAAGCAAATGCCGCTGAAGAAGCTGGATGTTCAGCATTAATTGTTATTAATAATGACCCAACCGCTATCGAATTTACATTCGGTATGTCATGGTCAAGTGGTGAAAGTTATGATATTCCAGAAATTCCTGTCGTCTTTGTTTTAATGAGAGACAGAGATAGTATCATAAATTCATTAAGTGCATATCAAAATGGTGATAGCACATATTCAAATGTTCAAGTCGGTACATTTAATGTTTTGGAAGAAACTGTTTCTACTAACCCTGATAAATTCAAATTAAGTGATTTTAGTAGTGATGGTGCAACAACAAAATTAACAATGGGGCCAACTATTACTGCTCCAGGTTCATCAATTAAAGGTGCTATTTTAGGTGAAGCAGATTCTCAAGGTTTAGTTCCTAAGGAAGATGCTGATCCAGATAAATATGGCTATTTAAATGGTACTTCTATGGCAACTCCAAACTATTGTGGTGCTGTTGCATTACTTATTGGAGAACAAGAGTTTGCTAGTGAAGAAGAGAGAAGAGAGTACATTAGATCCATAAATATGAGAACAATGTCAACTGCTCAAATCTATTCTAAAGAAGTTACAACTTATGGTTCTATCGACGAAGAAAAAGCGATGACTACCCCAGCTGCTAACGAGGAACCTGAAGAAGTTACTATTTACGTTCCAAACGAAGATGAAACCACTGTTGAAACATTACCATACTCACCTCGTAAACAAGGTGCAGGCGTTGTTGATGTTACTAAAGCTTTAAATTCTAAAGTTTACATTGAAGGACTTGATGTTAAGAGCGATGGAACATTCGCTAAAGACGATAACGGAAATTATGTTGGCATTAATTATGGTAAAGTTGAACTTAAGAACAATAATTTAATTGCTAATGGAATTGTAAATCCTGGATTTAGAATTCATAACGAAACTGGTTTATCAGGTATTAGTTATAAAGTTAAAATGCAATTAATGGCTCCTCAAGTAACTTCATACCATAACCATGATAATGAGCTTGCTAACTATGTTGGTAAAGATGCTCAATATGAAGGCGCTCAAGTTCAAACAACAGGTGAACAAGAAATTGCTAATGTCGAATTAGGAACAATCACTCTTAATGGCGAAACTACCCAAGATTTTACAAATCTTAAATATGAATTATCTGCTGCTCAAAAAGATAAATTAAATAGTCAATTTGAAAACGGCACATATTTAGAAGGTTATATCTATCTTGAACCAGTTGGTGTAAGTAGTGAAGATTCAGAAACTAGTGGAATTACAGAATTAAGCTTCCCATTTATGGGATTCTATGATGATTTTGCACAAGCAGATGCTGTCGAACCATTTACATTCGAGAAGAAACCTGATTACGATAGAGTAAACGGTGTTACTGATGGAAAATTATATGGTAGTGATTTAGTTAATTATTTAGCTATTAATTCATATGGATTATCCGAAGCTAATGTCGAAAGTATGATTGGTGCAACAAGTTTTGACTACTATCAACAAAATAGTAAACGTGGAGATATTTTAACTAACGTTGATAATATCGCTAACTTTGCAACATTGCCAGTCACTCAAGAAAGTGATGGAACATACACCATCTATGCTGGTGGTAAAGATACTGATGTCTTATATATTCAACAATTTGTCTATAGATCAATTGATATTGCTACAGTTCAAGTTATTGATAATAGAGGAAATGTTGTAGCATCAAAATACATTACAGATATGATTACAAATGGTAGTGGATTATTTAAATCTCACGTCGTTTCTGGATATATTAGTAGTGGTATATTAGTCCATAGAGCTTATGCTGAATTACCATTATATAGAGAAAATGGTGGTAAATTACCAAATGGAACATATACATTAAAGTTCACATATAACTTACTCTATGGTTCAACTCAAACAAAACAATATAACTTGGTTATTGACTACGATTCACCAGAATTAACTTCTAAAACAATCGTAGAAAAGAACGGACAAAAAGTCTTAAGACTTAAGTTCAATGAAATTTATTTACCAAGTGAAACTAGAATCCACGTTAATGGTGACCAAACAACATTTACTTTAACTAAAGTAAGTGATGGATTCGTTATTGATATTGTTCTTGATGATGCATTCTTAAATGGAAAATTATACGTTTACATTGAAGATGGTGCATATAACTATGGAACATATATGATTAATGAAACAGCTGTTAATACTGGTTTATTTATTAGAAGTGATGCTTTAACTCTTGGTTCTAACTATACTTACACTGTCACAAGCAATGCTTCAAGTGATCAAAATATCAATGATACATTCGAAGTTAACGCTACTGACTATGCTGGTAAGAGCTTGAACCTTGGTACATATAGTGCTTATGTCACTTATGATAGAAAAGTTAATTCATCAGTCGTTGTATATGGAGTTAATGCTGATGGCTCTACAACAAGAATTAGAGATGTTACATTACTTAACAATACAACATTAATTGTTAACACAAATTACACCAAGTTTATGGTTGTTGATAGTGGACTTCCAAACGAATCAATTTCTAAAGAAGATAACGCTACAGTTAGCGTTTCTACCCCAACTAATGGACAAGTATTTGTCGATAAGATGAGTGGTATCGCTGGAGAATCCATTGTTATTTATGCAATTCCAAATTCAGGATATACTGTTGATACAGTAACTGTTAATGGAAAATCAGCAACAAAAGATAATAATGGCAACTATCAATGGATCCTTGAACAAGGTGAAAATAACGTTGTAGTTACATTTAAAACAAAATAAAAATGTTTGGTTTGCTAGCTTTGTCTAGCAAACCAAACCATGAATTACGTATAAGATGAAGAAAAAAGAAAATTTAGAAAACAAGTACTTGAATTATAAATTAAAGGAATTTTTCTTTAAGTATGGTTTAAGGTTCATAATTATTACTTTAATTGGCGTTATAGTATTTATATCTTACGCCTGGATTAAATCATTTAGTCTAATTTCGTTTGTAGATGGACTATTTGTTGCCGGACTAATTGGAGTACTTGTTAGTGGATGTTCTTTTGTTACAAACCATGGTTTTTTCGATATTTTTGCGTATAATGCCATTCGATTTGTGAATTTTGTAAAGCAATATAAAGAAAAAAACTACTATGGAACTTACGAGTACACTAAAGCCAAGGAGTCAAAAAGAAAAGAAACTAGATTAATTCCTTTAAGTTATTTAATAAGTGGATGTTTCTTTTTATTGGTAAGTTTAATTATTTATTTAGTATTGTTTTTTTAATTTTCTTTTGAAAAAAATAAATATACATATATTATATGTATGATTAAGGATTTATTACTTAATGTTTATAGGAGGGAAACTATATGAAGAAAGGAAAAAAGAGATTATTATTCGCGGTAAGCGCATTACTCTTATGCGGCTCACCTCTAATTTTAACTAGCTGTGGCGATGGTAGTAATGGTCCAATTGATGTTGATCCAAATGACCCAAGTAAAGTAGTTAGTGAATTCAGTGTTTCATTATCAAATAGTAAAGGCGAAGTATCAATTGGTGATACAATTACAATCACTCCAAAGGTAGTCACTCCAACAACAGCAACTGGTCAATTTACATATGCTGTAAAATCAGGCAGTGAAACTTTTATTAGTGTTAATTTGAATGGTGTTGTAACTGGTCTTGCTGAAGGTGAAGGAACAGTTATTGTCACTTGTACAAATGGTGCAGAAGATTTAAAACCTCAAGAAGTTACAATTAAAGTTTTAGGTGAAGCAACAAATGCCGTCGGTGCATATAACTATGTCGCTGAATCATACGAAGAGAAATTAAATATTTTAGGAAAAATGGAAGAATATGCTGTTGATAACCATTTAACAGGTATCACTCTTTTCCAAAATGGTGGATATGTTATGTATAAATCTCGTATCGAAAAAGGTACAAATACATACATTCCAGGTTATGGTTTTGGTATTTTAAGTGAAGGTAAAATTACTGAACCTTTAGCAGGTGAAACAAATGCAAATTATAAGATGTACTACCATTCATATGCTGGTACAACTAATAAACAAAAATATAACTACTTAGATGACCAAGGCAGTGAATCTGCTGATTTATATGGATATGTTTCTAGTACATACTATGGAACAAAAATGAATAGTTCTAAAGATGGTTATGAATATTACCCAATTTTAGCTAAAAAAGCTCCTGAAAGTGCTATTGCAGAGTACGGCTTAACAGAAACACAAGCTAATAGACCAATCGCTTTAAATAAAGATGAAGCAACTGGATTAGCTACAAAATATAAAGTCTATGTTAATACAGGTAAAGATGGCTTGAAGTATAGTACATTAAGTACTAAATATAGTTCATTCGATGGCAGAGAAGTTCAACTAGAAGACTATGCTACACCATATATGCTTTTATTAAATCAAAAGATTGGTTTAGCTCGTAGTGCTGATATGATTTCTGATTCAAATAATGGTACATTAAAAGGTGCTAGAGCTTACTATAACGCAACTAAGAATAATTCAAATATTGAGGAAACAGCTCAATTATTCTACGATATGGTTGGTTTAGAGTTAAATACAGAAGAAAATAGTATTACTTTTACATTTAATACTCCAGTAACAGAATTTGTTGCTATGACTAACTTATCAAGTACATTAACTTCGCCAATTCCTAAGGAATTTGTTAAGGCAATCGCACCTGATCAAAGTGATGAAAATGTCTATCAATCTGGTATGAAAAATGCTTATGGTACTGCTTGTACTCAAACAAATACAACCCCAGTTGATAACTTACTTAGCTTAGCTCCATATGAACTTGAATATAGTGATTCATTAACAGCTGTTTATAAGAGAAATCCTGATTGGATTGAGTTTAAGAGCACTGATATGTCTATTTCCAGTAGATATAGTATTGAAGGCGTTGTCTTAGTTTACTTACAAGGGGCTTCCTCAGATGTTAACTTAGCATTCAACACTTATTTACAAGACAAGTTAGATGCTGTCTCTATTCCTCAAGACTATCTTGATCAATATAAGAACAATGCTGAAACAACACAAACTCAAGGTGATTCAACATTTAAACTTAATATCAACTCAACAACTCCAGATGAATGGGATTCAATCTTTGGCAAAAATGGTAGTAATCCAAATGGTGGTACAACATATAATGTTAAGCCATTAATGAGTAATGATGATTTTGTTAACGCATTATCATTCTCTATTGATAGAAAAACATTTGCTGATGCTAGAGGAAATATTCCATCACAATCTTATTTTGCTCCAGCATACTTATGGGAACCAGAACAAGGTTTATCATATGATGAAACAGAACAACATAAGGCTGCTATAGCTGACTACTCACCAGAAACATATGGTTACAATGTTGACGTTGCTGTTCAATTATTTGATAGAGCAATTACTGAAGAAATCAATAAAGGTAATTACACTGGATATAATGACAGTGAAACAATTGAAATTAGTTGGATGAATACCACAGACCCTAAAGAATATGGTAATGAAATCTTAGGCTATTTCAATGCAGCATTCCAAAGAACAGAGGCTTACAAAAAAGGATTTAGAATTAACTTTACTCAAGATGAAGGTTCAACAGATTATCAAGCTGTTTATACCAAGATGAAGAAAGGTTTATTTGATTTAGGCTTTGGTTCTATTAGTGGTATGCAACTTGATCCACTTGGCTTCTTAGAAGTTTTAAAGACAAACAATGAAACAGGATTTACTCTTAATTATGGTATTGATACATCAGTAATTCACGAAGATGAAGAAAACGGATATATCGTTTACGATAATAAGAAGTGGAGTTTTGATTCCTTATGGGAAGCAGCTAATAAAGGCGCTATTGTTGGAACTGATACAAAAGTTGTTGAAGAACCATTAGCAGTTAAACAAGCAGGTACAGGTACTGAACGAACAACTATTGAAATTGGTGGTAAGAGTGTTAAAGCTAGATGGCTCTCACTTACTTATAAGAAAGATTTGCAAGCTGCATCTACAGCTATGAAATTTAGAACTGGTGATGAAGAAAGCCTTGTTCTTTCAATTACTTATAAGAACACCGAGAAAGAAATTGTTTCAACTTCATTCAGCATTCCATACGGAAATCAATTTGTTATTGAAGATGAAAATGAAGATTATACAATTTCTAATGATACAGCCTACATTAACATTTATATCCCTGAAGAGATAACTAATGCTACAACAGATGGACAAATTCCAACTGATGAAGGATTTAAATATACAGACATTCAATCAATTTCTGTAAACCTTAATTACTACATCACAATTAATGGCGTTACAACATCTCAAACCTTGACAATTAGTGTTACACTCTAATCGTTAAGTAAAAGGTAAAATATATAAAAATGGCATGCAAATGCCATTTTTATATTAAAAAACCCGCAATTTTTGAGTATTTTTTAGAAAAATAGAAAGAACATATTCGAAAAAAATATTTTATTAAAAATTACTGAATTTTTTTAAAACTTAATTTATTTTGCTTTATAATAAAAAGTCATTTTTATATTTATAAAAATGTCCATAAATGTTAAAATTTTTAACGTGCAAAGGAGAGGAATATGCGGAAGTACGTTTTAAAAAGAATCGGACTTGCTCTTATTACTTGCTTTATAATTTTAAGTATTACTTTCTTGTTAATGAAGATTCTTCCTTTTCAAGAACCAATAGGGCAAGCAATCGATAAGTTTAGATACTATAACGATCAATACACACAAGGTTACGTCATTCGTTCAGAAGTCGAATTAGAAGGGTTTGGAGATTATTTGTTTACTACATATGGAACAAATATTTTTGATGACGGGACTGTTTATTACTATTATCTTAGACCAGTTTTTGAGCAATATTTTGTTTGGCTCGTTAACATATTGACTAAGTGGGATTGGGGTGTTTCAACTTCTATTCAAGTTAATGTTGATGCTATGACAATTATCGGTTCAAGATTACCTACAACAATTTCAATTAATATTTGGGCTAGTTTAATTAGCGTTCCAACTGGAATATTATTAGGTATTTGGGCTGCTTTAAAGAAAAATAAACCAACAGATCATATTATTTCAACAATCATTATGGTCTTTATTAGCGTTCCAAGTTTTATTATTATTTCACTTTTAATTAAATTTTTAGCTTACGATACTGGATGGTTACCATCAAGTTGGCCTACAGCTGGTGATACATTAAGCAATAAAGTAGCAGGTTATGTTATTCCAGTTATGTCTTTATGTTTTGGTTCAATTTGTGGTTATTGTAGATTTACAAGAGCTGAACTTTGTGAAGTCATGAGTAGTGATTATCTTTTACTTGCTAGAACAAAAGGCTTAACCAAGACTCAATGTATTACTCGTCACGCTTTAAGAAATGCAATGGTTCCAATTGTTCCTTCAATTTTAGCTGAGTTTATTGCAGTTTTAAGTGGCTCAATGATTTTGGAGAACTTATATAACATTCCTGGAATCGGTACATTATTTGTTAACGCATTAAATTCAAGAGACTATAGTGTCTTACTCGTTGATATGGCTGTTTTTACAACAATTAGTTTATTAGCTGCTGTTGTATTGGATATATCTTATGGATTTATTGATCCTAGAATCAGAATGGGAGCTAAGAACAATGGATAAAAAAGAATATACATACTTTGATAGTTCTAATGTTGAACATTGTGTTGAAATTTCTAAAGAAGATTTCACTCCTAAACAACAAGATAAAAGTATTCACGATCAAAAATTTAAAACTAAACCTACAACATTCTTTAAAGATGCTTTAAAACGTTTTGCTAAAAATAAAAGTAGTGTTGCTGGTGCGATTATTTTAGGAACTTTGTTAGTTCTTTCTGTCTTAATTCCTATTGTTGACTTTAGTGATGTAGATTCAGATCATCCTCAAGAATTAAAACTTGAACCAAAACTATTTGATGCCGGAACAGGTTTTTGGGATGGTACAAAAAGATTGACAGATATTCCTTGCGATACAAGTTTATCTTATACAGATGAAAATGGTAATGTTTACTACTATCCTTCCGCATCTGAGTATCCTACTAGAGCTGTTAGCAATTTATCTTTACCTAGAGAAAATAATGAAATTAATAGTGCTTCACCATTAGTTACTGGTGGTTATGTCAATATTATCTGCGATAAAGAAGTATACACTAACGATATGGAAGATAGAATGGACTATAAGGCTACATATTCTAGTGCTACTTATAACTTCAATATTAATGAAACTTATGGAGTTGAAGTCGTCTTTTATGAAGGCGAACCAGAAGAATATACTTTAGGAAATTATAGAATTTATTTAAGTTATACAATCGAAGGTTATGAAGATACAACTTTTGAAACTGTATTAAGAGACTTTGATGAAGACGATATAGATATCGACTATTCAACATATAAAAACGAAGATTTAATGGCTGAAGTCAAATCAAGCTTAGCTGCTTTAAAAGAAGAAGAGGACAGTCCTTTAGATACTGACTTTGATCCTGAAACAGCAACTTTAAAAAATGTTCAACTTTATTTTGATGTTTTGCCTATTAAAGATGATGTTGCTGACTTATTAATTAAAACTGTTACATTTACTACTGAATCAACTAGTAGTAAAGAACAAGATATGATGGAAACAATATCTATCAGTGAAGCAAATAAAACTTTATTATTAGGCGTTAGTGATGCAGGTTATTGGAAATCAAATAATGCAACAGTTTCTTTATATCATGGTACTAGCTATGTTTGTGATTTTACATTTGATACATATGAAGCAGTTTATGGTAATGTTGAAGAAGTTGTTCCTGTAACTGATTTTAGTGATTATGTCACTAATGGCTGGATTAGTGCTGTACCTGATTTTGAAAGCGCAAGCGCTAGTGCAACTCCAAATGATTACTTTGAAGCTGTAAAAAATGAAAACACAGACTCTTACTGTCCTGTAATTTCTATCAATAAAGTCACAAAAACTAGTGTTGTTGGAATTGTTACTTATACTGTTACTTGTACAGTTAGTAAATATAAAATTTTAGGTTATACATCAATGCCAAGATTTTTATGGGGAACCGATAATAAAGGTAAAGACTTATTAAAAATTACCTTTATTGGGTTAAGAAATTCACTTGGTTTAGGTTTATTAACATTTGCAATTTGTTTCTCATTTGGTTTAATTTGGGGTTCAATTTGTGGATACTTTGGTGGAACAGTTGACTTACTCTTAGAAAGATTTACTGATTTATTAAGTGGTATCCCATGGATTGTCATTATGACTTTATGTATCCTCAATTTAGGCAGTAACTTTGGTACATTCGTTTTGGCTATGTGTCTTACTGGATGGATTGGCACAGCAGCTATTACAAGAACCCAATTCTATAGATTTAGAGATAGAGAATATACGTTAGCTTGTAGAACATTAGGTGCTGGTAATTCTAGATTAATCTTTAGACATATTTTACCTAACGCTATGGGAACTATTATTACATCAAGCGTATTAATGATTCCTAGTGTTATCTTTACAGAGGCAACAATTTCATACTTAGGTTTAGGATTTAAAGATATGCAATCTCTTGGTGTTATTTTGTCAGATAACCAACAATATTTAACAACATATCCTTACTTAATTTTATTCCCAAGTATTCTTATGGCATTAATTATGATATCGTTCAACTTATTTGGTAACGGCTTGCGTGATGCGTTTAATCCAAGCTTAAAGGGGAGTGAATAGTTATGAGTACAAATACATTAGAAAAAATTGATTACAAAAGCACTCCTAAAGTTTTGCAAGTAAAAAACTTAAGAGTTAATTTTAAAAGCGATAGTGGACTTGTTTATGCAGTTAGAGGAGTTTCCTTTGACTTATATAAAGGTGAAACTTTATGTATTGTTGGCGAAAGTGGTAGTGGTAAATCTGTCACTAGTAAAACAATCATGGGTATTTTAGCTAATAACGCTGTCGTTGAAAGTGGCCAAATACTTTATGAAGGCGAAGATTTAGTAAGAATCAGTGAAGAAGAATTCCATCGTATTAGAGGTAATAAGATTGGAATGATTTTCCAAGATCCTTTATCTTCATTAAACCCTATTTGTAGAGTTGGTAAACAAATTACTGAAGCTACACTTATTAATAGAAACATTCTTAAAAAACATTTCTATGATTTAATAGCTAAGGAATTAGTTGCATATAGAAACGCTCAAGCTAATGCTTTTTATGAAGTAAACAAGAATAAAGAAGAAATTGCTACTATTGATAAATATTTAAAAGCACTTAATGACAAAAAGAATGAAAATGTTGAAGAAACTATTGATGATATTAATGAATATGTCGCTTTAACTAAGAAAAATACTGGTGATGAAATCGATACTTTAAAATATAAAATTGAACATCTCCAAAATAAGGAAGTTACCTCAAATGAATATTTTGAAGAAGATATTAAATCAGTAAGATTAGGATTTAGACAAAAAAGATTAGAAAAATATGTTGAGTTCAATGATAAAATTTCAAGTTATGGTGAACTTAGCGCATTCTTAAACGCTAGAAAAACTCTTTTAAAAGATTTAACTAACTTATTCTTAGAAGAACAAAAGCACTTAAAGCCTTTATTAAAAAGAGCATTAAATAAACGTAAGTCAATTGCTAAAGTTGAAAATAAAGAATACGCTAATAAGCTTAAAGAAGAGCACGAAAAGAAATTAAATGAACTTAATGATTCTTTAGTTGAAAAAAGAAAAGAACTTGAATATCATTTGCAAGATTTAAATAGTGAAGAACTAAGTAGATACTATGCAATGATTGAAGATAAAAAGACAAAAAAACACCTTTTTAGCAAAGAAAATCAAGAAGAAATTAATATTTCTAAGTTAACTAAAAAGGAAGAAAAAATCGATCATACAGGTAATGAAATTTTTGATAAAGTCTTCTATGAAATTAAGGATATCATAAAAGCTGTCGATGAAGAAAATGATCGTTACATTAATTCTACTAAGATAACTAATAAAGAAGCTAAAAAGATGGCTATTAACGTTATGAAAGAAGTTGGTATCCCACTTCCTGAAAAACGTTTTAAGCAATATCCATTTGAATTCTCAGGTGGTATGCGTCAAAGAATAGTTATCGCTATTGCATTAACAGCTAATCCAGATATCTTAATTTGTGATGAGCCAACAACTGCATTAGATGTTACTATTCAAGCTCAAATTCTTGAATTAATTAATAAACTTAAAAGAGAAAGAGGACTCTCTTGTATCTTTATTACTCATGACCTTGGTGTTGTTGCTAATATGGCTGATAGAGTCGCTGTCATGTATGCTGGTAAGATTGTTGAATATGGAACAAGTTATGAAATATTCTTTAATCCAAAACATCCATATACTTGGGCCTTATTATCATCTATTCCAGATTTAGATAGTAAAGAAAAACTTGATGCAATTCCTGGAACACCTCCAGATATGAGATTCCCTCCTAAAGGAGATGCCTTTGCGTTAAGAAGTAGATATGCTCTTGACATTGACTTTAAATATGAACCACCATTTTTTAAAGTCAGTGATACTCATTATGCTGCAACTTGGTTACTTCATGAAGATGCTCCAAAAATGGAAATGCCACGTATTGTTAAAACACGTATTGCAAATTCATTAAAAGCTTATGAAGAAGATAAGTTAACTGATAATGAAGAATTAAAACAAGTTGTTCCTGAAGAATCATTTGATTTTATTAATTCTTTAGGAAAAGAGAGTGAAAAACAAGCCTTACTTAGTGCAAGTTTAAAAGCTTATCAAAATTATGAAGATGGTAATGCTTTAGTTGACAAAGAAACTAGAAAATTATCTATTGATGATGAAAAAAGTGCACTTAGTAAAAACGAACTTGAAAACATTAAAGATGAAGATATTGAAGGAGAAATCCAAAATATTAAATCTAAATGTAAATACAAAGAAGAATATGTTAAAAATAACATTATCTTAAGTGTTAACCATTTAAAACAATATTTCTTCTTTGGAAAAGGAATTAATAAATTCAAGTTAAAAGCAGTTCACGATGTTAATTTCCAAATTAAAGAGGGTGAATGTTTTGGTATAGTTGGTGAATCTGGTTGTGGTAAAACTACAACTGGCAGAAGTATTATTCGTTTATATCATATTACTAGTGGTTCAATTTATTATAAAGGTTATAGAATTGGTGCTGGTACGAGATGGAACGATAAAGAAATTAAATATACTAACATTAGATACCATCAAAAAGTTAAAGAATTAAAGCAAATGCTTAGTGAAGGCACTATTACCGATGAAGAGTTTAATAAAGAGTTAGAAAAAGCTAAACTTCATAGAAACGGTGTTATTAAAGTTCAAAGTGCAAAAATTGCTCAAATTAAAAAAGATGATAAAAACGCTAGAAAGATTGGTGTTAATGACCATTTAATTGCATCAGCTAAAGCTCAACTTACAGTCGCTAAAGAAGCTAACGACACTCCAACTATCGAAAAGCTTGAGGCTAAATTGAACGAACTTAAAGCAACTAACCATCGTTTAATGAGTGAAATTCAAATGATTTTCCAAGACCCTATTGATTCTCTTGATCCTAGAATGACTGTTGAAGATATTATTCAAGAAGGATTAATTATTCAAGGTCATAGAAATAAGGTTGAAAACCATCAAAAAGTTGTTAACATTTTAGAAAAAGTTGGTCTTATTGCAGACTATTGTAACCGTTATCCACATGAATTTAGTGGTGGTCAACGTCAAAGAATTGGTATTGCTCGTGCACTTATTATGAATCCAAAATTACTTATTTGTGATGAACCTATTAGTGCACTTGACGTTTCTATTAGAGCTCAAATTATTAACTTACTTAACGATTTAAAAGAAGAAATGGGCTTAACAATTATGTTTATTGCTCATGACTTATCAGTTGTTAAATATTTCTGTGATAGAATTGCTGTTATGTATTTTGGAGAAATTGTTGAACTTGCAACAAGTGATGAATTATTTAAACATCCATTACATCCATATACCAAGAGTTTATTAAGTGCAATTCCTAAGCCAAACCCATTAACAGAAAAAGCTAGAAAGAGAATTCCATATAATCCTCGTGAAATGCATGATTATTCTGTTAATAAGCCACGTTTTGTTGAAATTCTTCCTGGACACTTTGTATTAGCTAATGATGAAGAAATTGCTAAATATAAAGAAGAAATTGAAAGATTAGATGCTCAAGAATTTAATAACGACTCAACAATTAATAATGAGCCAAATGTAAATGATGAAACTTCTAATCCAACTCAAGAAGGTAATGTAAATGAAAAAAATAGTGTAGAAGCTAATGCTAATGATGTTATTAAAGAAACTTCTATAACCAATGAAGAACCTAAAGAAGAAAATACTTTAGATTCAATAAATGGCGAAGAAACTGTAACTAAAGAAAAAGAGTCAATTAGTGAAACATTATTGAGACAAAGAAATGGCGAAATTAAAAAGGTTTATCATCTTAAAAAAGTAGATGGTAAATGGGAATTAATGCTTAAAGAAGGTAGAAAAGTAATTAAATCATTTAAGACAAAAGAAGAAGCCTTAGAATACTCTAAAGCTTTAGTAAAATCTCAAAATGGTACATTACTTGTTCATGCTTCAAAAGGCAAAAATAAAGGAAAATTTGAATAAGAAAAAAGGTGATTAGAATTTGAAATTCTAATCACCTTTTAATATGCTTATAAACAAATTACCATGTATGGAGGAATAGCGATTTTATCGCTAGTTTTCATTAAGTTTCCAACATACACTAAATATGAATTTTTGATAATTGATTGATGAGCTTCGTTAAATCTATCAAGTGATAAATTTGATAGTCTAGTTAATGAAGTAACTTTTATTGGTGTCAATTTTTTATCGCTGTTATCGTTATTTTCTAATAAAAATTCAAGTTCCATGTCGTAACGATGCTTAATATTATTATAGTGAGTATAGAAGTAAAGATTGTGGTTATTTGCTGAAAGCATTTGAGCAACAATATTTTCTAAAAACATTCCTCTATTAGTAGTAAATAAATTAAAGTTTGCTCCTAATAATTCATCGCTTTCAATTGCATCTTTACTTTTAGCTAAAGCATATAATAATCCAGTGTCATTCAAATAACATTTAACGTAAGTTCTAGTTTCGTTAATTGTGATACCGTTAGTAATATTTGTACACGAAAAACATTCATTAGCTAACATAGCGTTTTCAATCCATTTTAAAGGATAACGATATTGTTCAGAGAATGATCCTTCTAAGATTTGTTTAAAGATAACTCGTTTATCTTTACTAGAAAGTAAAGTAGGCATTTGGTCAAATATAAGGTCTACTTTTTCTTTATAACAATATTGAATTTTATTAACTTCATTTTGATAAGCGTTCAATATTTCAAATTTAACCTTATCACATTTATCAATAGAGTTAGTTTCTAAATATGTAACGACAACTTCAGGCATTCCACCAACTAACATATAAACTTTAAGCAAGTGCATTGCTTTTTGATGAAGTTCAGGCTTTAAAGGAGTTAAAGAAGTAAAAGCTTCTTTAATTTGATTAATCATCATTCCTTCATTAATTGCGTTTAAGAATTCTTCAAAATCTAAAGGATGAAGTTTTAAAAATTTTAAATTTAATAAACTAGACTCATCGATATTATCTTTAACGGTAATATTTTTTCTTAAGCCAATAAATGAATAATTACTATTTAAAGCTACAAGTTTACTAATTAAAGGTAAGACGAGCTTAGAATTATCAGTATCGATTTCGTCAAAGACAATTAAGCTATTTTCTTTAATTCCTTTAATTTTTAAACTAGTCAAGAGTAATTCATTAAATTCAATTAAAGAAAAAGTAGGAGACTTCAAAAGTCTTTCTAATTTTCTAACTTCTTTAGTTGCGTCAATAAAACTTACTGACTCAAATTCGTTTTTAGCGAATTCTTTGACTAAGGTAGTTTTACCTACTTGAACGGCACCATTAATAATTAAACCTTCTTTTGTGCTAGCTTTTTTCCATTCAACTAGACTTTTGTATAATTTTCTTTTTAGTAGCATCTTGTTCCCTCTACATAAAACATTAGTATTATACATTTTTTTAAAATTATGCGCCATTAGAGAAATTAAATTTATTTACTATATAAAATAAATTCTATTTCTAGTAAAATTTAGACATGGATAAATTAGATTACTTAAAAAAAGAAATTGATAAATTTGTTAAAGAAAGAGATTGGGAAAAATTCCATACTCCTGAGAACCTAGCTAAAAGTATTTCTATTGAAGCTAACGAGTTATTAGAGTGCTTTCAATGGGACAATGAAAAGTTTGATTTAAAAGCAGTAAAAGAAGAGTTAGCTGATGTTTTAAATTATTGTATACAAATGGCTAATGTTTTAAATTTAGATATTAGTCAAATTGTTTTAGATAAAATGGAATTGAATAAGAAAAAGTATCCTATTAGTAAAGCTAAAGGAAACGCTATTAAATACAATAAATTTGATTAATAAGTCTACAAAACCTTATTAAATTATACAAATTAAGCCTAAACCAATTAGTAATAAAATGATACCTAAAGGTGCATATTTTAAATAAGTTAAATAACTTATTTTCTCGCCGTTTTCCTTACATATTCTCATAAACATTAAGCTAGATAAAGCACCACAAGGTGTTATTAAAGCACATACATTACTAGCTAATATACAAGCGTATACATTATTTAAATTAGTGGTGTTAGAAGCTTTTAAGATATCACTAAATAATAAAGCCATAGGGACATTATTTACTAAGTTAGCGCTTAAAGCACTAGTGATCCCATAAGTAAAAACTTGAAGATTTTCGTTTTCGATATGACTAAATAAATTGCCAATTTCAGTCAATAAAGGTGTTTCGTTTAAAGCAGAGATAATAATAAACATAGAAGTTAAAAAAGGGATAAATTCATATGGTAATGTTTTTAATGGTTTAGTGATATAAATTTGATCCTTCTTTTTAATTAAGCAATAACTAGTAGCAATCACTAAATCAAATAAAGCGAAGCCTAAAGTTATTAAATACATCTCAATATTAATTACATTACTTAAAATTAATAATAAAGTAGTACCACCTAAAGCAACTAAGCCAATAATTAGTAAAAATTTATCTTTAATTGGCTCTTTATTAACATTAGGGGTGATTTTAACCTTTAGATCTTTATAAAATACCAAGATTAATAAAAAATAAAGGATAACCATGAGAATTAAAGTTACAGGAGTTAACTTTTTAAAATAATCAAAGTAAGTAATATTGTAAAATGAGCCTAAATATAAGTTAGATACATTAGTGGTTAAAAAAGTAGTAGAAAGTGTATTTAAAACAAAACACACCATCATCAAATAAGGCAAGGCTTTAGCTTTACAAGCTCTAGCAAAGTAAATAATGATTGGTGTGACAATAATGATGATGTCGTTATTAGTAGCAATTGTTAAAAAGGAAATTAAAAAATAAAAAACAGTAAATAAAATAAATTGATTACCTTTTCCAATCGCACTAACTCTAGTTGCTAGATAATCAAATAAACCAACAGCATCTAAAAATTTAGATATAAAAGTTAAAGATAAAAATAAGGCAATAATCTTTAAAGGATTGGTACTATTATTTTCAATAAATAACTTTAAAATGGTGGCATCTTCATTAAAGTGAGTTAATAGGATTAATATAGCCCCAAGTAAAGTAATCATCCAATACGTGTCGAATTTCTTATTTTTGATTTTAATTTGAGGAAATAAGAAAAACGATAAAGTCATTAATAAAATAGTTAAAGCACTAATGATAAAAGTAGATATCATACGAATAAAGATTGTACTACTTTTAATTTAAAATAGTGAGTATTAATTACTAACTTATTTATTAATTATTCTTCTAGAGAAGTTTCTTTATTAATTTCTTCTTTTTGAGTCTCTTCATTAGGATTTCTAGTGTCCGTTTTTTTATCGCATCTACATCTAGCGAAGCACTTAGTTAAGTCAGTATTATATGTTAAGGCTTGAAGTAATCCACTAAAAACAAAGAAATATAAGAAGAAATATAAAGGGATAGTATAAGAAGTAAGTCCTATTGAACAAATAAGTAAATATATAAATAAAAATAGATAACCTAAACTAGAGAATACTTTATTTTGCTTTTCATTAAATTTATTAGAAAGAATCAAGATAAAAAAGATCATCCCACATAAAGTTGTGATAAATGTAGTAACAGAAGTAGCGGTTTCAGGAAAATAACCTAAACGTAAACTATATTCAATCATACTTATAGTCCAGCTAACGACACATAATGCTAGAAATGATCCAGCAAATAAATAATTTAACTTAATTAATTTTTTCTCTTCGACTTCTTGATTAGAAAATATTTTCTTTAAGGTAGAAATAGCAAAAACTAAAATAGTAATGTAAAGAGCAACTCTTAGTATCCAATTAATGATGTTAGTTGCATATACAGAATAGTGATCAACATAAAGAGAAATAATTGACATAAATGTGCCTACGCAACTAATTAATCCAGCAATAAAAGTTGCAACCGAAATAATTAAAAAAGCGGTGTTTATTCTTTTTGAGACTTTATTCATATGTTTGTCCCTCCTAATAATTTAATAATATCATAGCTAAACACTTTTAAACAATTAACCCTAGTTAAGAAAATAAAAAAATATGCCTATTTATTCAACTTTTTATGATATTTAGTTTACTTTGGTATAAAATGAAAATATGGAAAAGATAATAAAACTAAATAATACTCAATTTAAGGGTTATGAAAATAATGGCTGCTATGAATTTAAAGGGATAAGATATGCGACAAGTCATCGTTTTGATGTGCCTCATCCTTACTCTTATAGTGAAGGAATGGTTGATTTAACTGAACCTAGTCCAATTTGCTATCAAGGTAAATCTCAAATTGAAAGTTTTATAACAGGCAATAATTATAGTAAGTTTACTCAAGTAGAAGATCCTCAATTTCTTTCTATAACAATTCCAATAGATGTTAAAGAAAACGAAAAATTACCAGTCATGATTTTTATTCATGGAGGAACTTTCCGCCATGGAGGATGTGACTCAATTAGTTACAATAGAACATATTTATCTAAAGAAAATAGACTAATTTTAGTTGGTATAAATTATAGACTAGGAGCTTTTGGATTCTCCGTTAATTTAAATAGAAAGCCTGCAAATCTAGGCTTACTTGATATAATTGAAGGCTTAAAATGGGTTAAAAATAATATAGGAAGTTTCTATGGAGATGCTAATAATATTACTATTTTTGGACAATCTTCCGGAGGAGAAGCAGTTAAAGCTATTCTTCTATCTAAAGGAACTGAAGACTTATATAATAGGGCAATTATTCAAAGTGCGCCAAGTGGATCGATGCATAATAGAAAAGAAGTTAATGAGTATATAACTAGTAATATTAATGATTTACCAATATATGTTTCGGCTGTTAAAGTTTTAAAAGTTCAAGAAGAGTTAAATGAAAACTTTAAAGGAAACGGGAATGCTAAGTACTTAGTTTACGGGCCTCATTATGGAGTTTTTCCTTTAGTTAAAGAAGAAGAAATTGATATTAAGATCAATGAAGTAAGTAAAACTCATGATTTATTAATTGGCTACAATTCTAGAGAAGTAGCAGTTTATTTAAAAAATTCTAAAACAATTAAGAATTTATCAAAGCACTTAATAACAAAGCGAATTGTTGAAAGAGGAATTAAAATTAAAAGCGATCAACTATTTGCGAAAGACGCTAATGATTTTTATAAAAAGTTCCATGAAAATAATACTCATTCTTATTTATATGAGTTATATCGGCAAGATAAAACAGAATTTTTAGGTGGATGTCATGGCATAGAATTTTTACTTCTTTTTGGTGCTACAGACTCAGCAAATGAGGAACTTATGCATAATTACACTATTGAAGATATTATAGAAATAGGTAAACCATTAAGAAAATTATGGGGTGATTTTGCTAAAACTGGAAAAGTTGAAGTTGATGAAGTCCCTAATATTTTAAAAATTGTTAAGGGTAGGTAAATTTTATCTCGAGTTTATTGATTAAGGTAGATACATAAATTAAGATAAATATATGAATAGAGCGATATTTTTTGATTTAGATGGAACTTTATGGGATGCTTTAGAGCCTATTACTAAAAGTTGGAATAATTCAATGGAAATTAATAATCTAAAGTATAGATTTTCTAAAGAAGACATTAAATCTGTAATGGGTTTAACTCCTTTAGAAACAGTTGATAAGCTCTTTAACGATGTTGAACCTAAGCTCGGTTATAAATATTTTGATATTTGTGTAAGAGGAGAAATTGCCTATTTAGCCTTAAATCCTGGAAAACTATATCCTCACGAAAAAGAAGTATTAGCTAAATTAAAAAAAGAATACAATTTATATATCGTTTCTAATAGTG
This sequence comes from uncultured bacterium, assembly GCA_949299335.1. GTDB lineage: Bacteria > Bacillota_I > Bacilli_A > RFN20 > CAG-826 > Onthovivens. The sequence continues at coordinate 39,221 of CASGAD010000007.1, forward strand.
ATAAAGGTTATATTGAAAATTATTTAAATGCTTGTAACACTAAAGATTTCTTTAAAGGACATCTATGCGCAGGAGATACCTCATTAGATAAGGGGCAAAATATTAGAATATTAATGGAAATAGAAGGGATAGATGAAGTGATTTATGTTGGAGACACTTTTAAAGATTATTTAGAATGTCAAAAAGCTAATGTTCATTTTGTCCACGCTTCTTATGGATTTGGAAAAATAGATAATTGTGTTAATAAAATAGACTCACTTGATGAGTTAATTAGTTTAGTTCATAAAATTTTTAAATAGATAAAGGAGAAAAATTATGAAGACTAAAGCAGATAGTTCAAATAATGCAATGCCTTTAAAACTCAATTATAAGAGAACTTTTATTATTGGTTTTGCATTTTTTGGCATTTTACTATTGTGGCAAGTTTATGATTCTTGGTGCCCTACGTTTTTAACTGAGCTTTTTAAAGAAGCCTTAGGAGCTGCAACTATTGAAGAAGTTCAATATTTAGTTGGTATAATGATGGCTATTGATAATTTAGCAGCCTTAATTATGCTTCCTATTTTTGGAAACTTGAGTGATAAAACCCATACTAAACTTGGCAAAAGAATGCCTTATATTTTAGTTGGTACGTTTTGTTGTGCAGTTGCTTTCCCATTTGTTCCGGTCTTTTTCCATTATCATAATTTAGGTGGAACAATTGTGATGATGGCAATAGTTGTATTCTTTGCAATGATGTATAGAAATCCTGCTGTTGCTTTAATGCCTGATATTACTCCTAAACCATTAAGAAGTAAGGCTAATGGTATTATCAATATTATGGGTTATATAGGCGGAGCATTTGCTACAATTGTTGGTATTGTCTTTGTCTTAAGTAGTTATTTAGGTGTTGATAGTGTTAATTGGATTAACAAAACAGCTAATATATGGCTAATTGAAGCACCATTTTTAGTTGCTAGTGTTTTGATGGTTATTAGTGCTTTAGTTTTATTTTTCTTTATTAATGAGAACAAAATCGAAGAAGAAGTTAGACCTGAGATGGAACTTGGTGAGAAACTCGCTCAGGTTGAAAATAGTGTGGCTAATGATGATGAAAAGCCAATGTCTAAAGCCAATAAAATAATGCTAATTTTAATTTTGGTAGCAGAATTTTTATGGTTCATGGCTGATAATGGAATTAGCACATTTATGGGAAACTATACTCTTTATTACTTACATTGTGAGACAAGTAGTAATATGATTAACACCATTGTTGGTGGAGTTGGTAGCGTCCTTGGATTTTTAATTGGTGGCATTCTTGCGGGGAAAATTGGCAGAAAGTGGACAATTTTAAGTGGATTAGGATTGACGGTTGCTTCTTTATTAATATGGTTAATTTTGTCTTTAGCAATCCCTGTTATAGTACCTGAAGATGGTTATAATACTTTCCCTATTTATCTTTATTTTATTTGGGCAATTAAAGGATTTGGTATGAGCTTAGTTCATGTTAATTCTTACCCAATGGTAGTTGAACTTTGTTCTAGTAAAAAGGTTGGAAAATTCACTGGGTATTACTACGCTTCATCAATGGCAGCTCAAACAATTACTCCAATTTGTTTAGGCTCCTTACTTTTATTAGATTCGTTCTCTTTCCAACTTTTGCCAGTTTACGCTTTATCATTAACCTTTGTTTCTTTCATCACTTTCTTCTTTGTTAAAAATATTAAAGTTAAAAAAGAAAACATTAAAAAAGGTTTAGAAGCACTTGATGTCGATGATTAGTTATGAATAAAAAGAAGTTTATTTCAAGAGTAAATCCGTTATTTTTAAAAGGAATTGCTCATCGAGGATTACATAATGAAGAATTTAGCGAAAATGGACTAAAAGCCTTTGAAAACGCAATTAAAAATAATGTTGCTTTTGAATTAGATGTTCACCTTTCTAAAGATGGAGTATTAATTGTTGCTCATGATGATGATTTATTTAGAGTTACTGGGAATCACGGCATAATTGAAGAGCTAACTTTAGAAGAAATTAAAAATAATTACACTCTATTAGATGGAGAAAAGGTCCCTACTTTACAAGAGGTTTTAGAGCTAAATAAAGAAAAAGTTCCTTTAGTAATTGAATTAAAAGTTAGAAATGCGAATTATAAGCCTTTAGCGAAACGCTTAATTAATGAACTTAAAGACATTAAAGATACTAAAAATTTCCATTTAATTTCTTTTGATCCTAGAGCTCTATTAGCTACTAAGAAAACTAAAATTACTAACGCTTTATTAGTTTGCAAAGAACATTATTGGACTTTTAAACTTAGATATTTATTTAATGGATTAGACATCGAAGATAACTTAGTTAACCTTAAAGAAGTTAAAAAATATCAAAAGCGACACTTTGTAAATGTATGGACAATTGAAACTTTAAAGAGTTTAGATGATGTGAAAGGCAAAGTTGATACTATAACTTTCCAACATTTAGATCCTAAGTTAATCGAAAAAAGTTTATAAATAAAATGCTCTAGAGGAATTCAATACCTCTAGAGCATTTATTTTACTTTTTTTCGTCTGTAATCTTTTTATATTGCCTATAGAAAGTAGAATAATCTTTAAATCCTAATTCTTGAGCGACAACATTTTTCTTAACACCACTTTTAATCAATGATTCTGCGACAAATATTTTTTTATGTCTCACATAATCAATTAATGATATTTTCATGTATTTTTTAAATTGATTACATAAGTGAGATTTAGAAAAATTCAAGTTTTTAGAAAGATCCTCTAAAGTAATATCTTCATAGATATGGCGATCAATATAACTAATTATTTGTTGAATAAAGTCGTTATATTGAGTTTTAGAAGCAGTGAAGGTTTGATTATTAGTTGAAGCTAAAACGATTAACTTAATTAATTCACAACTAAATAAAAGAAAAGCACTTTCTTTATCTTCAATTAAAGCGTATTCATCGAAGTTTTGTAAACTTTCAGTAATTAACTTATTTGAAGAAATAAAAATTGGTAATTTTTTAAATTTTTCCATTACGCTTTGAGGCATAAATGTATCTGGAAACTTAAATACATATCTTTCGTAGGCTTCATCGCTATTGAAGTCTAAAAAGTGAAATTTACCAGCAGGAATAACAACAATATCTCCAGGTTCTAGAGTGTGTGTTACATTTTCCACAGTATAATTTAAATTTCCGGAAATATAGAATAATATTTCATTAAAGTGGTGTGCATGTTTAGAATAATCACTAACTTTAACAGGAACTAAATCTAATTTGTGTGAAAAATCAACGTCTTTATATACAAAATTAAACATAAATTTCCTCCTTTAATGCACTATCTTACTTAAATTAATAAACGAATTGCAAGATTTCCTTATAAATTATTACATTATATATAAAAAAATTAAAGTATTTTGATTCGTTTTATAATGAAATCATTTTTTTCAGGTGATACAATTTTTTTATGGTAATAATTTATAAAGAAGAAGATAAAAAATTGACTAAGACTGAATTTAATGATGACGACGACTTTCCTGTTGAACCTGGAGCATGGATTCATTTAACAAGCCCTAGTCAACAATTAATAGAAAAAGTAGCAACTTTAACCTCCATCTCTAAAGATATGTTAAAGTGCGCCTTAGATGAAGAAGAAAGCGCCCGTGTAGACAATGATGATGGAGACACTCTTATAGTTTTAGATACTCCTTATTTGGTAGATAAGGAAAATTCTATTTTTTCAACTGCTCCTTTTTTGATTGCCTATAATCGTAGTTATTATGTAACAATTCAAAGACATAATTTTGAATTAATGGATGAATTATTTAAAAGAGTTAAGATAATTGAACCTCATAAACATGTTAGATTAACTTTAAACTTAATATATAGATTATCTACTTTATTTATTACATATTTAAAAAAGATTAATTCGCATACTGAAACTTTAGAAAATTCTTTACGTACATCAACTAAAAATCAAGAAGTCTTACAACTTATGGATACAAATAAGTCCTTGATTTATTTTTCTACAGCTTTAAATGCGAATAATGGGGTTTTAACTAAATTGATTAAAAATAGAAATTATAAAAAGTTTGAAGATGATTTTGATTTAATGGAAGATGCTCAAGTTGAAATGAGCCAAGCTATTGAGATGTGTTCTATTTCTAGAAATGTTTTAACTTCCATGATGGATGCATTTGCTTCAATCATTAATAATAATTTAAATGTTGTCATGAAAACATTAGCTATTGTGACAATTGTTTTATCTATCCCAACTTTAATTGCTTCATTTTTTGGAATGAACTTTAAGAATATTCCATTAATGAATACGGATTATGGATTTTGGATTTTAGTAGTTGTTTCGTGCTTACTAAGCGTCTTAGGAGCCATAGCCTTAATCTTTATTGGTCGACAAAAAAAGTAAATTTCGCGTAAAATTTACTTTTTTTATTAAACGCCAACTGACAAACTAAATGCAGGTTCATAAGCAAATGCGCAGTTTGCCAGACCAAATGCAGTTTTTTGCATTTCAAAACTGCGTTTAGTTCATTAATGATATTTAAATAAGTCATTTTAAAAGAAAATTAAACA
>CASGAD010000008.1 GCA_949299335.1 uncultured bacterium
CCTTGCCTAACGCCAGTAAGAATAGTATTTCTTTCTTCTATTGTTAAATGCGTTTTCATAGTTTCTCCTTTCCGAAGAAAGCGACACCTTTTTTATCATAAGTTATGAACAACTAAATGCAACATTCTGATTTGTTATGAAAAAGAAAATTAAACTTGAATATTGTGAAAGACTAAAATCAATTTTCGCGGGTTTACTGTTGAATTAACTTTTACACTTCACAAAAAATAATCTATGCCTATTTTACTATTGCATTATTTTTTAAGTTGTGATAAGTTAATAAGGCTGGCCTTGTAGCTCAGTTGGATAGAGCAACAGCCTTCTAAGCTGTGGGTCAGGCGTTCGAGTCGCCTCAAGGTCACCAAAATGTAAATTATGCCGATTATATCGGCATTTTTTTATTTTCTTTGATACAACTTTTCTGTATCAACTGTATCAAAATTCGAACTAAAAAATTAAAAAATATCTTTAATCCTTTTAGAAATAAAGTCCAAAATATTATGTATTTTGAACTTGACTTTTCCTACCCACAAATTACTTAATAAGCGATTTATCTACAAAGATAATCAGAAAGGATTGTAATTTATGGATAGGAAAAGCAAAAAAGGATTAGAAGTAGCATTTCTAATCCTCAAAGTTATATCAGTATTACTTGATATAACACTAGCAATACTAAAGTTCATACTTTAGCATACTCATTATAACCGATTAGAATGCCCCATTCTAATCCTTTTTGTTTCTAAACACCCTAACCTCTTAATAAGACACCCATTTAATCTATTTTTTATTAAATGCTTCCTTGACACTATCTTTTCTTATAGGTAATAAATGCGCATATACTTTTAAGGTAACATTAACTGAACTATGACCGAGCCAGGAAGCAATATCTTTTGGGTCAACATTCTTATTAATAAGATACGTAGCACATGAATGTCTGAACTCATGTACCTTAATAGGTTTAATACCTGCTTTAGCAGAATATTCTTGAACTTTTCTTCTTATAGTCGTTTCACCTATGCAAAAAGAACTATTAGTATAGCTTTTAAAAACAAAATCATTTTTAGATAAATCTCTATCCAAGATTAATTTAGAAAACAACTTATAAATATCATCAACATATGGATAAAATCGAATACTAGATGATGTTTTCGTATCAAAAATTTTTTGGCCACCAAAACGACCTTTATTAGAAAGCTCTTTATCTATAACTAATCTATCTTTTTTAAAATCAGACACTTTTAAAGCTCTTAATTCACCACATCGCAAACCATAAAAGTATAGTAACTTAAACATTAATTTATCGCTTATATCTTCGATTGCACTATAAAATTTATTAAATTCATCAAAAGTATAATACTTTGGAAACTTTCTTATATTCCTACTCTTTTTATATGTGTAAAAACAATTTAAATTAATTCTTAAACCATACATTGATAAAAAAGAAACAAAAGTTTTCAATAAATAAATATAATTATCAATGCTAACGTGTGGAAGAGAATTAACACATTCATTAATATAATCACAATAAGAAAAAGTTATATCACTTATCTTTCTGTCGGTGAAATACTTCTTTAAAACCAAATTGAACGAGTATAAATATCTTTTAGCAGTTGTTTCTTTATATCTTTTAAAAAGATATTCTTCAAAAAGATTAAATAATTCATTAATAGAATAATCTTTATGATGCTCTTCAAATCTTAATAAAAGATCCTTTTCGCATTGAATAGCCATTTCTTTACTATCAATAGTTTTACCTAAATATTTTCTACGTAAAACTTGTCTGCCGTTAATAGAAACCTTAACTATATATTTATTTCCATTTTTATAAATTGGCATTATATATCTACCTCTTTAATAAACGAAGGCAATTTAAAATTTTTAACAATTAACCAGTTAACATATATGTAAAATTTTAAATAAGCATACTCACGTTTTAATAGTAGTTCACGCATATTATAATCTTTTTTATCAAAACTCAAACTTCCAACGATAGACTCTAAAGAATTAGTTGCTTTAATTAAATTATCCAATAAATTAACAAATTTTCTAGACTTATCTAATTTCATCAAAGAATTATAATTTAAACTCAACTGTTCAATATCAATAATTTTTTTCATACTAATCATCTCCACGAATTTCACCATTTGAATCAACTTTGCCAATTAAAGATAAAACGGCTTCATCAGGTTTAGAATAGCAAAAATAATTATTTCTAAAGAAAGTTTGAGCTTCTTCCAGTGTTATTCTATTTAAGCCGTTCTGAACTCGCAAATAATTAATCATTGCAATCTCTCGATTTTTTAATTTAGGAATATGATCATAAACAAAATAACCATCGACATCATGATAAATATTAGGACAACACAACTCTAGTAACATTCTATTTTTTGTAGCACTTCTGCCTAGCCAATTTATCTTCTGAGTTATTGATGTTTCAAGTTTATATTGATTTCTTATCTTAATTCTTGAATCAACATCGCAAAGAAGTTCCCATTTATTCCAAGTTTCCACTCGAAATAAATTATGTCTAGTTTCTTTGTTGTCTTTTTTAAAATCAATTAATCCTTTTAGTAATTGCTTGGCAACAACATCAAGATTGTTATTGGTCAATCCTTGGTAAACGTTTAAAAAAGCACCTTCTCCAGTTTCGTCATTAAAACGACTTTCAAAACGAACCCAATCTTTACAAAATACATCAATTCCCTTTCCTAATCTTTCAGCTGCTTTATTATAAATACATAAAACTTTTTTTGATTTTTTTCCAAAAGTAATTGTTGCACCACCATTATGAGAAAACTCAATTTCTGGACTTCGCTTCCAGTCAGAAACATAAAAATGTTTATTGATTTTATAAATTAATGAACTAATAGGACAAGTATTCTTAAAGTCGTCCAAAGCGATATCTATCCTAATACAACTTGCGCCATACTCCATTAATACAGTGAAAAGTTCAACCCAGTCACCACCTCTACCTTCAAACTCTCTACAAGCTTGACCCTTTAATTCAATAATAGTGGTATCAATACCCTCTCTGCTTTTTGTTGTTTCGCCGCCCGTATAAATAAAAACGTTAGCATCAAAAATCCAGCATTTTTTATAGTTTTTAACCTTTTTATCTGTATCGTAGACATCACAAGGCACCCTAAGAGCGTCTAATAATTTTTTATAACAACTCATATCAGGACTAAAAGTCGCATCTAATCTCATTTTTAAGTAATCAATGCAAACATTATTTTCGATATTTTTTGAGTTGCTTAGGGGGGTATTACTCAACCCCCCTAAGCAAGAATTTTTTGCAAAAAAATTATCATCAATAATATTCCTGGTATCAGGAACAATAATATCTTTATTACTCATAAAAAATCTCCTCAATCTTCGTTTTCAAATGAATTAGCCAGATCCTGGCCTAAAAAAGAATTTTGAGCTTTTATTTCGCTAGAGCTAGCTCTAAGCCCCTCATAACATGGCTTATCATTAATGGAGTTTTTTTCTTTATCCAAACTTTCTTTAAAGAAACCATAGTGAGTATCAGTGCTATACGTTTTAGCTAATGCTTTTTTATCAATTAAATAATAAAAAGAATTTATTTTATCAGATTCGTCATCGCCTAAATTTATTTCTAGACATAACTTAGAATATCCATAAATATTTTCTCTACGTTCCAAATAATGCTTAATAGGGTTAAATAAAAAATTAATAAATAAATAGAAGAAACTAAAATAATTCCTAGATGATCTATAACGATTCAAAAAATTATTATAAAAATTAATCAAAATATTACATATTAATGGTTCAATATAAAACAAAAATAATGAGGTTTTGCGTTGTTTTTCTTTTATTTTAATAACACATTCACTAATTTCAACATTTACTAAAGAAATATCGCCAACCCTTTGCATATCAGTAAACATCTTAAAAAATGGCTTGTAATTAATAGTAGCAACTTGACGAGATAGTTTTAGATATTTAGTTAATTCATCATTTAATGGGTTAGGATAAAAAGAATCTTTTTTAAACTTAGTGTTAGACAACTGATTTCCTCTTTCTTTGTCGAATTCAGTAAAACACAATACGCCAAAACCAAGAACTGTTGTTTCTTTATTAAACTTTTTACCTAGCCTTAAACTGTCCATATCAATGATATGACAATAATGAGATCTAGCATCAATATCATTTTTATTTATCGTAAAATAGTCATAAGCCCATAATGGGAAATAATCTAAAGAATACATCAAACAATCTACCCTAATGCTGTAATTCGAATAAAGTATAGGTTTTGAACAAATATAATAAAAATAAGATTGGCCGTAAACTATTAAAAAATCAAAAAAATCAATCCAATAAATGCCATTAAAATATCTATTCTTTAGATGGATATAATCGTATCCAAATATATACTTTTTTAAATGATCATAAGAAGCTAAATGATTAACTAATAGCCTAAAGAATCTGTTTCTTCTTTCATTAATTAAATTTTCGAGTTGTGAATGATTATTACAAATATTATTAATTAATAAATATTTAATATATTCTTCAAAATACTTAAAATCGAACTCAGGAAAATAAGATTGGAATTGATTAAGATTATCTAATAAATTATACCTAAAGAGTTGTTCAGTAGTACGCCCTAAATCAGTCAATAAAAGCGTTTTCCCAACTCCTGGGGCACCTTTTACTATATTAACTACTCCTGTTCTATTTTCAATAAAATCACGATTTTTATAGTCTAAAACCATTAATCTCTTTAAAGCTTTTTTACATCTATATTTATCAAAAATTAAATAACAAATAAAAATAAAAAGCCATAAAGGAAAACAGCTTAAAGAACCGATTAAACAGTATAAGCTTGAAAACAAACACTCATACAAAGTAAGGAAATTAAAAGTTGACAAAAATAACAATAAATAACTAATAAAATCTACAAAAATAGCAAGAAAATCAAAATAGAATAGAAAAAGAAATAATAATAAAGAATAAATTTTATGATTTTTATTCCAATCATGAAGTTTTTTAACGAATGGTAATGTCAATTTAAATCTGCCAATAATCGGAATTTAAAAACGCCAATTTTGAGAATTATTCATCCTCATTAAAATACTTAAGTTTGTCCTTTGTTCTATATGAAGGACCTA
>CASGAD010000009.1 GCA_949299335.1 uncultured bacterium
AATTAGTGAAGGGAAAGCTGAAATATCTTATCGATTAAGTAGTGGTACGAAAGAGTGGGATACAGCTGCTTTTCAAATCATCGTTGAGGAAGCTGGAGGCTTAGTTTTAAAACTTGATAAAACTAAAATGTACTATAATCGTGAAGATGTTTATAACCGTGAAGGATATATTATTATAAACAGAATTGAAAACTTCTTAATTTAAAAAAATACTTTAGTTCCCTGTGAACCCCAAAATTAAAACTTAATTATTGGAGGTTAGTTTTATGAAGATTTCTTTAGAAAAAAAGAGGGAAATTATTTTGGTTGAACATTTGGAACATCACATTCCTTTGTGTTATTTGGCAAGAAAATACGGAATAAGTCAAAACGAGCTATATCATATAAAGTCTCGTTATCTACTTCATGGTGAAGTTGTGTTTGAAAAGCATTATAGAAATTTTACTAATGAATTTAAAACGAAGCTTGTAAAAGAATATCTAGAAGGAAAATCAACGTTGGATCAAATTGCTCTTAAAAATAATATTGACAAAGGAACGTTAGGAAATTGGATAAAACGTTATAACGACAATAATGGTATAATCATTACTATGAAAAAAGGAAGAAATAAAAAATTATTAGTTGAAAGCAAGACGAAAGTTAGCAATATCGAAAATAACTCTAAAAGTTATGATCAATTAAAAGAAGAAAATTTAAGATTAAAAGCAGAGGTTGAATACCTAAAAAAATTAAGATCTTTGAGTCAAAAAATGAAGAAGGACTTATAATAGCGTTTAAAGTACAAGCTATTTACGAACTCAAAGATCGCTTTCCATTAAAAGTCCTCTTCGAGGTATCTGGCGTTTCAAAAACCATGTACTATTACTATGTCAATAAGCCAAACTATATAGAAAAAAATAAAGATTTAATCGATGAAATTCAAGATATTTTCTATGCAAATAGAGAGTGCTATGGATATAGGAGAATCACAGGAATTCTTAAAAATAGAGGCAAAAATATTAATCATAAAAAAGTTTTAAAATTAATGAATATTATTAACATACATCCAAAAATTAAGAAAAGAAAAAAATATAGTTCTTATAAAGGCAATATTGGAAAAGTAGCTGATAATATTTTGAATAGAAATTTTAAAGCTGATAAGCCTAACACCAAGTGGGCGACCGACATAACAGAATTTAAAATTAATGCTGGTAAGGTTTATTTAAGCCCAATTATGGATTTATACAACGACGAAATTATTGCTTTTACAATTGGATTATCTCCAAGTATGGATTTAGTTTTGAAGATGGTTGATGAAGCTTTTTCAAAGGTTGATAATAGCGAAGAATTATTATTGCACTCTGACCAGGGTTGGCAGTATCAATCACCAGATTACCAACGAAAGTTATTAAATAAAGGTGTTAAGCAAAGTATGTCTAGAAAAGGAAACTGTAACGACAATGGGAAAATAGAAGGATTCTTTGGAACACTTAAAAATGAAATGTTTTATGGGTACGAAAAAGAATTTACATCGTTATATGATTTAATGTTAAAAATTAGTGATTATATTTATTTCTATAATAACGTTCGAATTAAAACTGGACTTAATAATATGAGTCCTGTAGAATTTAGAAAACAAACATTTGCTGTTTGAATATAAGTAAAAATTTTGGGGTTCACAGGGATTCTATAAAGATTTCAAAAAAAGACAATTGTGATATCGTCAGCGAGTTTATAGAAATAAGTCTACAAAAACGTTTTGATTTTTATAATAGGCGAGTTTGTCAATTGCGTAATTATGACTTAAGTAAGTTTTTACAAAAAGACATTCGTGAGCAACTTAAAGAAATTAAAGATATAATGTATATCTTTA
>CASGAD010000010.1 GCA_949299335.1 uncultured bacterium
TTATAATTTAAGTTTGTTAAGTAAAGAAAGGGCTCCTATATGAATATTATACTTGATTTTAATGAATTATCACAAACAACAAATACAACAGGATTACGTTTCATAATTGTAGGTAACAAATTTAAAAGGAGCCTTTATAATTTAAGTTTGTTAAGTAAAGAAAGGGCTCCTATATGAATATTATACTTGATTTTAATGAATTATCACAAACAACAAATACAACAGGATTACGTTTTAAGATCGTAGCCACAAATTGAAAATTATTTAGAAAAGCTTAATTTCACTAAATAAAAACCTAAAAAACAAAAAACAAAATTTATTTTAGGTTCTTTTGTTCTTCTAAAATAGCAAGTATATCAAAATATCTTTCCTCAAGTTCTCCCTTTTCATCAGTCAATTCATCAATTTCTTTATAATCTTCAAAATCCATGCTAAGCAATTCATCAATCTCATTTAACCTTATTTCGATTTTATTATATTCATCTTCTAATTCTTTAATTTTATTATTACTTAACTTAGTTACTACTTTAATTGGATCATAAACTAAAGGTTCTTTTTTATTAGGAATGTTGGATTTATTCACGAGTTTATCATCACTTTCGATATCTTCCGCTTCATTAAGTTCTTCTTTTAAATCATCATAATTTCCTTCGACTAAAAGTGTTTTGTCTTTGCCTAAATATAAAGTAAAATCAGCTAATGAATTAATAAAATATCTATCATGAGATATAAAAATAATTGCACCTTTATAATTTTTTAAAGCGTTAAGTAAACACTCTTTAGTTACTAAATCAAGATGATTTGTAGGTTCGTCTAAAATTAAAACATCATAATCGCTTAAAGATAAATCACAAAGAACTAATCTCATTCTTTCACCATTAGACAAATTAGTGCAGTTTTTAAAAACATCTTCTTTTCTAAATAAGAATCTACCTAAAGCTGTTCTTAATTCCTTATCGAGTTTATTTGGATACTTATTTCTTAAATAATCTAAGCAGGTATCTTTAGAATAAAATTCATAATCATTTTGCTTAATATAGCCTATTTTTAATTCTCTTAAATATCTAATACTACCAGAAATAAGCGGGATTTGCAGGATTATTGACTTAATTAACGTAGTTTTTCCTATACCATTATCACCCACAATTGCTAATCTATCTTTTCCATAAAGAGTAAATGAAAATGGTGTAAATAATGGCTTATCATATCCAGCCACGACATCTTTTAACTCAATTAGCCCTTTATTTTTTAAGTTACTACCTTCAATAGAAAATTTGATGTTTTTATTTTCCTTAACTGGCTTATCAATATGATTCCTTTCTAACTTTTCTAACTTGTGAACTCTATCTTTAGCTCTTCCTACAAAGCGAGGTTTTGGCATATAAAATTCAATAAATTTTCTAAGCCTTTCCATCTCCTCTTCTTCTTTTTTATATTGAGCTAATTCATTTTGATAATTAATCTCTTTTTCTTTTAAATAATCATCATATCCCATTGAGTAAGTAACAACTTTATGATTATCTAAATCTAAAATCTTAGTAGCCAATGTATCCAAAAAATATCTATCATGCGATATAAATAAAATTGTGCCTTTATATGATTTTAAGTACTCTTCTAACCATTCAATAGTCGAAATATCTAGATGGTTAGTAGGTTCATCAAGAAGTAATAAATCATAATCTACTAATAAAAGTTTAATAAAAGCGATTTTCATTCTTTCTCCACCACTAAGTGAACTTACTGGTTCATTTTTTATAGTTAAAGGAAAATGAAAACGAGTTAAATATTCATCAATTTTATTATCTAAATTAAAAGCATTAATTGAGTTTAAATGTTCTAATAACTTATTATAATTCTCTAAAGTCTTTTCATCGTTACTATATGTTAACTTTTCAGTCAAACCCTCAAATTCTTTTAATTCTTTTTTAATTTCGGTAAAAGCCAAACTTAATTCTTCATAGACTGTATTATTTAAATTTTTAATTGCATCCTGATTTAAATAACCGATTTTAGTCCCACTTAAAATTGAGATATCACCTACTTTATCTTCTTTAGGAACTAATGTAGGTTCTTCTTCCTTTAAAATAAGTTTCAAAATTGTAGTTTTTCCTGTTCCATTTGGACCAACTAAAGCTACTTTTTCACCTTTATTTATCGCAAAAGTGACATGATCTAATATTAAATCAAGTGAATAATACTTAGTTACGTTAGAAAAACTTATTAAAGACATACTTTGTTATTATATAAACTAATTAATAAACTTTCATTAATAATATTTTTAATAGATAGCGCTTTCAATTAAAGAACACTAAAGATTTTTTGTATTTTTTATTTCAAGTGTTAAAATAATTTAAAAAAGGAGGTTAAGTAAATGAAAAAAAGTATATTTGTCGGTCTAACTCTTAGTTTAACTTCTTTACTTTTTTCATGTGCTCAACAAAAAATTACTCCTACAGAAGCAAAAGTAATTTTAAGTACTATTGAAGAAA
>CASGAD010000011.1 GCA_949299335.1 uncultured bacterium
CTGCATTTAGTTTGTCAAACTGCATTCATGCAATTCTTTTTGTGTGCGCATTTTTGTTTAATTTTCTTTTAAAATGACTTATTTAAATATCATTAATGAACTAAACGCAGTTTTGAAATGCAAAAAACTGCATTTGGTCTTGCAAACTGCGCATTTGCTTATGAACCTGCATTTAGTTTGTCAGTTGGCGATAACTCTAAAAAATATTTCATTTTTTAAAGATTTGACTGAAAACATTTATTTTTTCTTTTATAATAATAAAGCCTTTTTTGCTTGTTCCCCAAATATTTATATAACACAAAAAGAGGTTTCTTAATTTTATGGTGCTATTTGCTATTAGTGTAAGTTTTAGTTTTTCTTTAACGCATTAGCATTGTAGATAAATTCAAAAATATAAAATGTTTTTAATGGAATAAAAAAAGAAGATTAGTTATAATCTTTTTATTGCAGATATGGTGGAACTGGTAGACACGCAAGACTTAGAATCTTGTGCTTAACGGCGTAGGAGTTCGATTCTCCTTATCTGCACCACTTAGTTGAAATGCACTTTGCTGAAATATGCAAAGTGCTTTTTATGTCAAAGAACTATTTAATAAACGATTCTATCCATTTATTAATATCGCGACTTATAAGTACAACAAATAAATATTTATTATTTTTCCATTTTTTTATAATTCACATTAAATTCACATGATAATCTATAACTATCTATTTAATATATATTTGATGAGGTAATACGTAAATATGAATTTTCCTGAAAAGTTAAAAAAGTTAAGAAAAGAAAATAATTTAACGCAAGAAGAAGTTGCATCAAAAATTTATGTCTCAAGAACATTAATTACTAAATACGAAAACGGAACAATCGATCCAACTAAAGAAAATTTAGAAAAGTTAGCGAAATTATTTAATGTAGAAGTAGATTATTTACTAGATAATGAAGACACAATAGAACTTGCACTAAAGAATAAAGAGGTTTTAGATAGAATCAATTTTGTAATGAAAATAGTAATTTTAGTAATAAGTGGTGTTTTTATATTACTTTCATTATTACCTATATTTAGTGCTAGATACTTTGATTATTCTCATGGGACACCACCAGCAATAAGATTTATAAATTATTCATTAATTTACTTAACATTTAATAACTCTAATCCTATAGCTTTAATTACAATAATTTCTCTTGTCTTTGATAGTTCATTAGTTATATATTCGTTTATTAAAAAGGAAAGAACTTCTCCATATATTTATTTAATTATTTATATATTATTAGTGATTAATATTTTTCTAATTTTCTTTTCGGTTGTTTTTGGGATAAGTTATTGCTCAAGCAATATATATGATTATGCCTAAATTAAAAAGCCACTCGCTTGAAATATCCGAGTGGCTTTTTAAATCAACTTAAAGTATTATTTCTTTTTTCTTAATGCGCTTGGTTTAGTAAATAATAAGACAATGCAATAGATTCCATAAATAGCAAGTAATACACCAAAAATAACCCATAAGAATTTTTGGAAGTCACCCCATAATGAAAGCATTAAACCTAAAGCTAATAGAATCAACCCAACAACCAATTCAGCAATAGCTAAATTGTTATTATGATTAATAAATCTAACAATAGCTTCAAGAATGAATAATGCACCAATGCTTGCTATAATGACAGCGATCGCGTTTGTGCCAAATGATACAAGTGGTAAGAAATCGCAAAGAGTTGCTACACCTAAAGCAACTAAAGCTGCACCTGAAATACCATCAGCCAAAACAAAACTACGTGTAATATAGACTGTTTTAATCAATAAGAATAATCCATATACTAAAATAGCACCGCCGATACAATATTTGATGATTTGCTCGTTAGCGATTGATACAGCAAACAAAATACCAACTACGACTAAAAGTATGTATTGGACTAACTTGATTGTTTTTTCTTTAGACATCCCATTCCCTCCTTCTATGTAATATTATAGAATAAAACAATAATCTTTTGAGCAAAATGATTTAAAAAAAAGTTATAAATTTTAAAATATTTAAGAGGTTAAAATCATGATTAAAAATAGTGTTTTGGAATGCATTGGAGATACTGATTTAATTGAACTGAAAAATATTGAGAAAGAGTTCAATTTAACATATAGGTTATTTGCGAAAGTAGAGCGAGAGAACCCTAGTGGTAGTATTAAAGATAGAGCAGCTCTATTTATTATTAATGAAGCTTTAAAGAGCGGAAAAATTAATGAGAATACATTAATTATTGAAGCGACAAGTGGTAATACAGGTATTTCTTTAGCGATGATAGGAGCTAGATTAAATTTAAAAGTAATTATAGTTATGCCGGAAAACGCTTCTAAAGAAAGACGATTAATGATGCAAGCTTTTGGAGCTAAGGTCATTTTGACTAAAAAAGAAGAAGGCATGCAAGGAGCTGTTAATGAAGCACTTAGGATTAGTAAGGAAAATCCAAATTCATTTATTGCTGATCAATTTAATAATGAATCCAACATAAATGCTCATTACTATGGAACATCAAAGGAAATTTTTAATGATTTAAATGGGAAACTTGATGTTTTTATCGCCGGGTTTGGAACTAGTGGAACATTAATTGGAAACGCTAAAGCATTTAAAGAAATTAATAAAAATATTGAAATTATAGGGGTTGAACCAGCTAGTTCATCATTAATTTTGAAAGGAAAAGCTGGTCCTCATAAAATACAAGGCATAGGGGCTAATTTTGTTCCTACATTATTCCACGAGGAATATATTGATCAAGTAATTAATGTGACAGATGAAGAAAGTTATGAAGGCACTAGATTATTGGCTAGAAAAGAAGGATTGTTATGTGGTATATCTAGCGGATGTAATTTAAGCGCAGCTATAAGTCTTGATAAGAAGAAGTATGCAAATAAAATAGTAGTTACAGTTTTACCAGATAATGGAGAAAGGTATTTAAGTGTAGATGGATTATATGATTGATAAATTAGCGGATAAATTATATGAAGATATGAAAGATTCTTCAGATAGAGATGAATTATTGCTCGATAGAAGTGAAGTTGTTGATTTCTATAAAAATTTAAGACTTGGATTATTTATAAATTATTATAGAACTCATTTTGTAGAACAAGATATTAAGAATGTTTTGCATAAATCATTATTAAATTTAAGAAATGCTTTTGGGCCTTTCTTTGATCGATATGAAGACAAAATACATCAATTTTACGACAAAATTTATGAAATTAGACAACTTTTAGAGCTTGACATACAAGCTATGTATGATGGTGATCCTGCGGCCAATTCTTTATCTGAAATCGTTTTAACTTATCCAGGATTTATTGCTATAAGTGCTTATAGAATTGCTCATGAATTTTATAATTTAGGATTGAAATTTATCGCTAGGATTATTACTGAATATGCTCATGGTAGAACTGGAATAGATATTAATCCAGGCGCAACAATTGGCAAATCATTTTTTATAGATCATGGTACTGGTATTGTAATTGGAGAAACTGCCATAATTGGAAATAATGTTAAAATTTATCAAGGTGTTACTTTAGGAGCATTATCTTTAAAAGATGGTCATAATTTAAAAAATATTAAACGTCATCCGACAGTCAAGGATAATGTAACAATTTATTCCAATGCTTCAATTTTGGGTGGTGATACAATTGTAGGAAATAATGTCGTTGTAGGTGGAGGCGTTTTCTTAACTAAATCTGTACCAGACAATATGATGTGCAAGATGACCCCTTGTGGATTAGAAGTTGTGAAAAACGAACTTTAGATTCTTTATTGTTGTTAGATTGAATAGCTATTAAATTAATCAAGTACTAGATTATTCAGATAGGCATTATCGAGTATTAAATTAACTAAGATTAAAAAGTGTAATTTTAAAGAAATGCTAACTATATTAAAAAAATACTTGAATTAGATAGACAAAGTGAAGTATACTATTTAAGCGTTTGAGAGACGAATGGGTCTTTAGCTCAGTTGGTTAGAGCGCACCCCTGATAAGGGTGAGGTCGATGGTTCAAGTCCATTAAGACCCACCAAACGTTAAAAAATAAGTGCGAGGCGTATAAAATGGGCGTTTAGCTCAGCGGGAGAGCGCTTCCTTCACACGGAAGAGGTCATAAGTCCGATCCTTATAACGCCCACCATAAAAGAAGCCTTCTTAGCTCATCTGGTAGAGCAACTGACTTGTAATCAGTAGGTGGTTGGTCCGAGTCCGACAGAAGGCACCATCGCAAATAATGCCGATTTAATCGGCTTTTTTTACAGTTTACTAAAATTAGCATTTTCATGAATCTTTAAATTTAAAATTTAATATATGACATTTATCAAAGCAATATATTTTTAAAGAAGAATCCTTGTTTTTAAGAAGTTTTTCAAATAATTTAATGACTTAGTAGCTTTTGGTACTTTCCATCTGATTCATAATTGTACTTTTAAAAAAGTGATATTAGTTTAAAATATATTCATGAAAGAAATCAGGGATTAAATTAGCATGGAACATATTAGATATATAGAAGGTTATAGATCTTCCTTGACTTATATAGAAAACGAAAAAGCCATTAAAGAATTAAGACGTTTTTTTGAAGATACATTATCTAAAGAATTAAACTTGAAAAGAGTAACTGCACCTTTATTTGTTTTATCTAAAACTGGTATTAATGATGATTTAAATGGCGATGATGTTCCTGTTAGATTTAAATCTCAAGGAATTTCTAGAGAAATTGAAATTGTACATTCGTTAGCAAAATGGAAAAGATTGAATATTGGGAAATATGGTTTCAGGACTTATGAAGGACTATATACCAATATGAATGCTATTAGAAAAGACGAAATAAGAGATAATTATCACTCAATGTATGTCGATCAACGGGACTATGAATTTATTATTGATAAAGAAGACAGAAATTTAAATTTCTTAAAAATGACTGTTAATAAAATATATAAATGTATATTAAAAACTCGCGATTTTATAGCTGAAATGTATAAAATCTCTGCAAATCTTCCACAAACTATTACTTTTTTAACTAGTCAAGAACTTCTAAGAATGTATCCAAACTTAAGTCCTGAAAAAAGAGTAAATGAAATAGTTAAAAGATATAAAGCAGTTTTTGTTGCTCAAATAGGCCATAAACTTAGTGATGGTCAACCACAAGATTTAAGGGCACCAGATTATGATGATTGGAATTTAAATGGAGATATTTTTGTTTATAACGAATTATTAGATGATGCTTTAGAGCTTAGCTCAATGGGAATAAGAGTTGATAAGGAAGCATTAATCAGTCAATCTAGATTAAGTAAAAAGTATGAAAGTTTGACTTACTTTTATCAACAACAAATTTTAAATGATAAATTACCATATACATTAGGCGGAGGGATAGGTCAATCGAGGCTATGTATGTTTTTATTAAAGAAACTACACATTGGTGAAGTTCAATCTTCAATGCGGGAAAAAGATACATACGAGTTTTATAAAGCAAAGGGTGTAAATATTTTATAATTATGTCTATCATTCTCCTTCTTATCATATACCTAATTTTTATATCATTGGGTTTACCTGATTCATTAATTGGCAGTACTTGGCCAGCAGTTTCGCAATCTCTAGGAGTAAGCGAGGCTCTTCAAGGTATACTTAGTATTATTGTTTCTTTTTGTACGATAATCTCATCCTTTTTATCAATTAAATTAATTGCTTTAATTAGGGAAAAAGGAGTAGTTATTGTTTCAATCGGTTTAACTGTTTTAGGTCTTTTAATTTTTTCATACGCTCCTAATTTTATTTTTCTTTGCATTGGCGCTATACCATTAGGTTTAGGAGCTGGAGCTATTGATACAACTTTAAATAATTATGTGGCTATTCATTATAAAGCAATACATTTAAATTGGCTTCATGCTTTTTGGGGAGTTGGAGCGACATTATCACCATTTTTAGTTTCTATCTTTTTAACAGACTTAAATGGGTGGAGAAATGGTGCTCTTTGTTTAGCTTTAATTCAAGCATCCATATTACTTGTTACAATTTGCTCGATAAAAGTATGGAAAGTAGTTGAGCAAAATTTTGAAAGAAAAGAAGAAAATAAAGCGGTTACAAAAAAACTTAATTTTGTTAATTCATTTAGGATTAGAGGGGTTTTGTTTGCAATTATAGCTTTTGCAGCTTATAGTGCAGTTGAATGTTTAACAGGTAATTGGTTTTCTTCGATGATGGTTTTTGGATATGGAGTGGAGGAAAAAATTGCGGCTAGATGGACATCTTATTTTTATTTAGGAATCATGGTTGGTAGAATCATCTCAGGATTTTTATCTTTAAAAATTAAAGACAAAAATATGATAAGAATCGGGGAAAGTATTGTTTTTATAGGTTTAATATTACTAATGTTTAATTTCTATATCCCTTTAATGCCTTATGCTTTAGTTTTAGTAGGATTAGGCTGCGCACCTATTTATCCAGCAATTATTCATTCAACACCAACTAGATTTACTGAGGAACTCTCTCCAAATGTAATGTCAATACAAATTGGCTGTGCTTATTTAGCTTCTTTTGCAATTAGTCCTTTATATGGAGTGATAGGAAAATATACTTCATTTTCATATTTACCTTATTATGTCCTATTTTTCTTAATAATTTTAACTGTAGGTAATGAGTTCACATTATATTTAGTAAAAGATAAGAGTAGATTGTTAGAAAAAATTAATAAAAAAACTACTCTTTAAAGTAGTTTATTGTGCTTTTAATTAATAAGTTTAATTTAATTGATAATTCTTTAATCTCTACATCGCAATCATGTTCAACCCACTCTAAGATGATTTTTATTGATCCACCAGAGACGTAAGAGTAGAAAATATCTAAATCCTTTGATGTTACAACATTAAATAAAGTTGGATAAATCGATTCAACAATGTTTTTCCCAATCTCGCTTAAATTTTCTAAAAAAGAAAAGTGCTTATCACTATGTAATAAGATGATACACATATCTTTATTTTCTTTAATAAAAGAAAGAATAGAACTTATCATTTCTTCAGTAGTTAGGGTGTTTGTATTAGCCTTTTGGAGTGAAGGAATAAAAGTTGATTGGAACGATTCGATAAATTCGTTATAGATTTTAGTTTGTAAATCGTTTAAATCTTTATAGTGTGTATAAAAAGTCCCACGATTTATATCTGCTAAATCGCAAAGCTCTTTAATAGAAATTTTATCAAAACTCTTTTCTTTTAATAATTTTGATAAAGCCTCTTTTATTAATAATTTAGTTACTTTTATTCTTTGATCTTCTTTTTTCATACAATAAATAATGAACATTTCAAAATTAATTTGCTCATTAACATACATATTTTAGATGAAATGATTATAAATTCAAATGTTTTAACATAAATATTCACTCTTTTATGAAATATTAGTTTAAAATTTGGAATATTAGCAGATTTAAGATAAATATAACCTTGTACAATAAGTAGCATTATTATAGGCGACATAATTTAAAAATCTGCTATTGATTTTTTATAACTTCTTTGATAATATTTTAAAGCATGGCGAAATTGGAGAAGTGGTTAACTCACCTGGCTGTGAACCAGGCATGCATCGGTTCGAATCCGATATTTCGCCCCAATTAATTACTAACGCTTTGATACAAAGAAGGGTGTCGAAATGTCGCTATATTTGTCCGAGAAATCGGGCTTTTTTATTTTTAACAGTTTCTCTTGTTGGCAAATTTATGTTCGAACTGATGAATTTATGAAAAATAGGTCTACTAGCGAAACCGCAAACTACTAGAGAAACTTGGCGTTAATTATTTAATTAATGTTGGTCCAGATCAGCTTGGAAGAATTCCTCTTCAGGTAATTAAAATCTTAAAAGAGGTCAAAGAAAATATCGTAAATTAAATGAAAAATAGAAAAATAATTGGGTTTTGCAGAGTTATTTCAATAATTTAAAGTTTTTCTAAACAAGCTATAAATAATTCTTTAGAGTATATAGAAAGATTTTCGTTACTTATTGTAAATTTTTCCGCATCTAATTTTATACTCAATTTTTATTCATCAATAATTCTTTTAAAAAGTCCTATTTGTAAAGGAATAGATGTAACCAAATTGTTTATTTCCCATAGTTAATATTTTTTTAGCATTATCTGTGGGAAATAAACTTTTTTATATTGTGATCAGTTTATGTTAAAATTAATCTTTTCTTTGTTATATAATACCTTTATAGAAATTTATGCTTATAGTAAAAGATTTAACTTTAACAAATAAAAAAGATTTAAGAGTGCTTGTAAAAGATTTTTCTTTTACCTTAAATGATGGCGATAAAATTGGTTTAATTGGCGAAGAAGGTAATGGAAAATCTTCTTTTTTACTTTCACTTCTTGATAAAGAAAAAGCTAGTGAATACTTAGAAATTAAAGGTGAAATCAACATTAAGAACGAAAAAATTGGTTATCTCCCTCAAATGCTTGATGAATCTAAGCTTAACCTTTCTTTAAATGAATATTTAAATGAAGTTATTGACTACACTTCTTTAGATTATTCTCTTTTCTATAAGATTTTAGATAAATTTGAGATTAACGAAGATAAATTAAATGATTCTAATTTTAAGATTAAGTCATTTAGTGGCGGAGAAAAAATTAAGTTTTTACTTTTTACAATCTTAATCAACGAACCTACTATTCTATTTTTAGATGAACCAAGCAATGATTTAGATATTTCTTCATTAAAGATGCTCGAAAATTTCATCAATTCTTTATCTATTCCTGTTATTTTTATATCTCACGATGAAGATCTACTTTCTAACTGTACTAATAGAATAATTCACTTTGAATCACTTCAATCAAAAAGTGAACCTCGTACTACTTTAAAAAATTTATCTTATAAAGATTACAAAAAAGAACGATTATCTTTTTTAGATAGAAATTCTCAACTAGTTAAAAAAGATAAAGAAAATTTTGATAAGAAAATGGAAAAATACCGCCGAGTTTATGATAGTGTAGACTACGCTTTAAACACGGTTTCTCGACAAAATCCATCTGAAGCAAAAAACTTAAAAGATAAGATGCATTCCGTTAAATCAATGGAAAAAAGACTTAAAAAAGAAAAAGATAATTTAACTCAAAAGTTCGAAGTTGAAGATTCTATAATCTTAAAATTCAATAACGATAAGGAACTTATTCCTGCTTCTAAGATCGTTCTTGATTTAGAATTAGAAAAACTAAAAATTAATGAAAATGTTTTAATCCCTAAACCTATAAACTTATTTATAAAAGGCCCTGAAAAGGTTGTCATTATCGGAGATAATGGCGTTGGGAAAACAACACTTTTAAAAATAATTTATGAAAAATTAAAAGACAAAGATTTTAAAATTGGCTATATGCCTCAAAACTATGAAGACCTTCTTTTAACTTATAAGACACCTTTAGAATATCTTATTAAATCTTATAAAAAGGAAGAGCTTGATAAAGTTTACACTTATCTAGGCAGTTTAAAATTTAAAAAAGAAGAAATGGATCGAGCAATTTCTTCTTTAAGTGGTGGCGAAAAAGCTAAAATTTTCTATTCAAAAATGGTATTAGATAATGATGAAATTCTTATTCTTGATGAACCTACAAGAAATATTTCACCATTTTCATTGGACTCTTTTATTGAAGCATTGAACTCTTATAAAGGAGCAATTATTGTGATATCTCATGATAGAAAATTTATTAAAAGCGTTTTCGATAAAGTTTATTTATTAAGAAAAGATGGACTAAAAGAGATCTCAAAAGATGATCTAAGTTTTTAAAAAATCTCTAATTTTATTGTGAAAATATTTCAGTTTTTGTAAAAAACCTTGCAAATCTTAATTATTTTTAGAGTTTAACAATAATAGTATTCACTCCGCTATTTAAAATCTTTTCATAATCTTTAAACTTAAACTTCGCTTTCGTGTTTAAAGGGATATTAATTTTAAAAACTACATTTTCTTCTTGCCTTTCCCATTCTACCGAGACTTTTCCATATAAAGATGTATAAAAACCCTTTGCGAATTTAAATGTTCCACCAACGCAAGGCGTAATTTCAAACTCATTTTCATGTTTAACGTTAATCCCTAAAACAGCTTTATATAAAAACTCAACCATTGCACCTTTTGAATAATGATTTAGTGAAGATAGCCCATAATCTTTTTTAACGCCCTCCCAGCTCTCCCAAATTGAACCGGTAGAATTTTTAGCCATATATAGCCAACCTGGTTTTTCCTCATTTTCTAAAAGACGATAAGCATATTCAGGATCTATATCCTTTAAAACAAAAAGGATGAATGGAGTTGATAAAAATCCAGTGCCAATTCTCCAATTAAATTCATTTAAATCTTCAATTAGTTTTTTTCTTGCATATTGAGTTTGCTTATCATTTAGAAGATTAAAATATAATGGTCTAACAAGCAGAGCTTGTCTTTTTGTATCTAAAGAAAACTCCTTTAAAGTTACAAGCTCTTGATAGGCTTTCTTTGTACCATCAATGTATTTTTCTAACTTTTTAGCTTCTTCTTTATCATTTAACACTTCTTCAATCTCTTTAAAGCAAGATAAAACATAATGGGTATAGGCCGTTGAAACTTCAGGATGAGGAAAAACAGTGTCAGTCCAAACTTGAGGATAAATTTCATCAGGCTCTGCCCGTTCTCCAAAAGATTGACCTCTGCGTACTAAATATTTCTTGTTTTTTGATGAGATTTTTACATTTTTAGATATTGGACCACCCCATTTGCCAATTCTTTTGATAACAAAATTAATGTACTTTTTCATTGGCTCATAGATCGAAAGAAGATAATTTTTATCGTTATATAATTTATAAAATCTATAAGGGATTAAAATTCCGGCATCAGCCCAACCTACAGATCCATTCATCGTATAAAGGAAAAATGGCTCATTAACAGTTGGAACTATATAAGAAAATTTTCCATTTTTAAATTGTCGATCAATTAAATCATTTATGTGTTTCCTAATAAATGGCTGATAATCTGTTAGATAAGCTGCACTATTAAAAAATATTTGCGAATCACCAGTCCAACCTGCTCTTTCACGAGTAGGACAATCAGTAGGAACATCAACAGAATTTGCTTTTAATGAGTTAATGGTATTTGCGTGAAAAATATTAACCAATTTATTCGAACACTCAAAATCAGAAATTAAAGAGATATCACTATAAACTCCAACTTGCTTAAAATCCGAAAGAGAATATTTAACATCAGACTCGATTAACGCATATTTAAAACCACCATAATAAAATCTTGGTTTGTATTCATTAACTCCTTCTTTACAGATATAGGTAATTTCTTGTAGTGGAGTGTCGCCATACTTTGTATGATCTTGAATATTTAGTAAAGAAAACTCTCCTTTTTCATCAATATATTCACCCAGAACAATGTGTATTATATCTCCTTCATGAGCATTAACTTTGAAAGAAACATATCCACTTAAATTATTTTCAAATTCTAAAACATGCTTGCCTTTAGGTGTAATTATTTCTTTTATTGGCGAGTGAATTTCTTTTTCTTTAATAAAATAATTGTTTGAGGCTCTTAAGTTATATTTGGCGTTTTTAATTACTCGACAGTTTTTTAAGAAAGAGAGAGTCTTTCTTGCATCATAAATTTCACCATCTTTAATGTCGTTAAAAATAATTGGTCCATTATTTGACCATAAAAATGATTCATCTGATAAAATTTTTTGAGTCATTCCTAAAGAATTAAATAGTTCGCATTGAAAATATAGTTTTGAAGTTTTTCCAAAGGTATTTGGTTTTCCACTACCCCCATTATTTCCTCTATACCAACCATCACCTAATATTATGATAATTTCATTATTACCTTCCTTTAATAAAGGCAAAACATCATATGTTTGGTATTGGATTCTTTTCTTGTAACCAGTAGAACCAGGTGCCAATATAAAATCACCAACTCTAAGATTATTAATATAAATTTCATAAAGCCCACAAGCACTTGCGTAAACTCTAGCTTTTTTAATCTCTTTTAAATTTTCAATATTAAAAGTCTTCTTAAAATAGTCGGCAGGGTATCTTTCTCCCTTTTTAGCCTTATAATTTCCACTAATCCATTTTGCTTCAAAATCTTCTTTGTTTAGTAACCCGAATTCAAATGAATTTTTTTCACTAAAATAATGGTTTCCATCCTCTCCAACAACTTCAATCCAATAATTAACAATATCTCTGCTTTTAAATTTATCTTTAAAAGTGTAGTTCATTGAATAAGTGACCATTATATCGTCTTTTTCTTTGTTGTTATTGATAGAATAATGAACAATAAAATATTTTTGCACAAAAGACTCGTTATTACTTTCGCTTTCATAACACCATGTAATTCGAGGATGCAAAATGTCTATACCAATTGGATTAGTTAAATACTCACATTTAATATTAATTATTTTCATAGTTTCGACCTCCAATAAAAATTTTTCCTCAAAAACTTACGTTTTGCAGGCTTTTTGTGCATAAACAGCATTTTTTATCACGAGGTTACTACATTAAATTTTTAGTAGCAAGATATAATCTCTTATACTTTAAATACTTAACAAGATACTTTTCATGAAGCTCTAAATTAGGGTTATATATCTCTTTTTCGTGCACCAACTGTTCTGCTATCTCTTCAAGAGTTTTATCTTTTTGATCACCTTTCATTGCAAGAATAATCGCTCCTAGGCTTCCGCCATCACTTGTTGAAATAGTTTCGATTTTCTTGCCCATTATATCAGCTAATATTTGTAGAATTTTTACGTTTTTACTTCCGCCACCAATTACTTTAATAACATCAGTATCAATCCCTAATTCCTCAAAAACTTTGTAATTATCAAATAGAGAAAAGCATACTCCTTCAACAATAGCCTTTGTTAAATCTTTAGTTTGATAAAAATCATTAAG
This sequence comes from uncultured bacterium, assembly GCA_949299335.1. Classification (GTDB taxonomy): domain Bacteria; phylum Bacillota_I; class Bacilli_A; order RFN20; family CAG-826; genus Onthovivens. The sequence goes on from CASGAD010000011.1 coordinate 12,901, forward strand.
TCCAAAGAACGCTCCTTTAGCTTCAGGATTATTTATTGGACTTCTTTCTCCACATAAATACGGCAAAAAGATTAGATTACTTATACTTTTAATATCCATTTCATTAAAGACTAAATCAAAATCATTCTTCTTCAAAACTTTTTCTACCCACCAAGTAAAAGAATTTGCTGCTGATAGAGTGCATGCTAAATAATGAAATTTATTATTTGTATGTCTAAAAGTATGGACTCTAGCTTCTGAATCACAGGTATATTTATCAAAAGAAGCAAAAACTGTTCCTGAAGTTCCTAAAGATATAAACACATCACCGTTTTTTAAAGTTTTAGTTCCGGTTGCACCTACTGCTTGATCTCCTCCTCCGCAAACTACTTTGCAGTTTTCATTTAAGCCCGTTAATTCAGAGACTTCTTTTTTTATCTTTCCAACAACATCATAAGAATTAAAGATTTTAGGTAAAACATCTTCATTTATTCCGGCAATTTCTAACATTTTTTTAGAATATTTATTCCTTTTTACATCATAAAATAATGTTCCACTCAAATCTGAAACATCACTCGCGAAGACTCCACTAATCTTATAAACAAGATAATCCTTGGGAAGCATTATCTTTTTAATGCGAGAAAAATTATTAGGTTCATGTTTTTGAACCCAAAGCAGTTTAGGAAGAGTAAATCCACATAATGCAATATTAGAAGTTTCTTCAATTAATATGTTTTTCCCAATAACATTATTTAAATACTCAACTTCATTAACAGTCCTTGAATCGTTCCATAAAATGGCGTTTCTTATAACTTCATCGTTCTCATCCAAAATAACAAGCCCATGCATTTGTCCACAAAAAGACATTGCTCGAACATCCTTTAAATCATATTTACTCTTTAACTTATTCAAGCCTTTTAATAGTGCTTCAAACCATTCATTTGGATTTTCTTCATAATAATTTGGTAGAGGATTAAAAAGTTTTATTGCTTCACTTGCTGAATCAATAATTTCTCCTCTTTCATTCGCTAAAGAGATTTTTAAAGAACTAGTTCCTAAATCTACACCAAGATACATTTTTATTTCTCAAACAATATTGAATTTAAAACACTTTCAAGATATTCTTGTCTTCCACTTTCAACATTAATCTCATCATGTTCAAGAGCATACTTTGATAATTCATCAAAATTAGTGGATTTTTGCATGATTTTTTGACCAATTCCCTCCTTATAACTTCTATATCTCTCATCTTTAAAAGCATCAATTCTACCATCTTCAATAAGTTTAATAGCTTTTCTTAAACCAAGAGCAAATGCATCCATTCCAGCAATATAAGCAAGTAAAATATCTTCTAAAGTATTTGATTGTCTACGAGTTTTGGCGTCAAAATTTAATCCACCGTTTTTAAATCCGCCTTCTTTTAAAACCTCATACATACTAAGGGTTGTGTCATAAACATTTGTTGGGAATTGATCAGTATCCCATCCTAAAAGCATGTCGCCTTGATTAGCATCAATACTTCCAAAAGCGCCATTAACTCGTGCAACTCTCAATTCATGTTCAAAAGTGTGACCTGCCAAAGTAGCATGGTTTGCTTCAATATTTAATTTAAAATCACCTAATAAACCGTAAGTTCTTAAAAAATTACAGGCTGTTGCAGCATCAAAATCATATTGATGTTTGGTTGGCTCTTTTGGCTTTGGTTCAATATAAAAATCACCTTTATAGCCTTTACTACGAGCATAATCCCTTGCCATTTGCATGAAGTAACCAAGATTATCAAGTTCAAGTTTCATATTTGTATTTAATAAAGTGTCATATCCTTCTCTTCCACCCCAAAATACATAACCAGTTCCGCCAAGCTTAATATTTGCATCTAAACAAGCTTTAACTTTGGCAGCACTTAAAGCAAAAACATCAGCGTTAGGTGAGGTTGCAGCACCTGCCATAAAAGCTTTATCTCCAAAATTATTCGCAGTACACCAAAGCAATTTTTTATTATACCTTTTTTGTAAAGCCTGCAAATAATCAACCATTTCGTTAAAATTGTCTAAAAATTCTTTGAGATTCTTGCCTTTAGGAGCAATATCAACATCATGAAAACAATAATAATCTATTGAGAGTTTTTCCATTAAATCAAAAGCCATATCTGCTCTTTTTTTATAAAGCTTCATCGGCTCTTTCTCACCCCAGGACTTATCTTCTGTTGGCCCGCCAAACATATCAACGCCTACATAATCTAAAGTATGCCAGTAGGAGAGGGCAAATTTTAAATGTTCTCTCATTTTTTTGCCTAAGATAACTTCATCCGGGTTGTAATATTTAAATCCAAATGGCTCTTTTGAATTAGGTCCTACATATTCAATTTTTCTGATTTCATCATATTTTTTCATTTTACTAACCTCTACTTAAAAAATTCATATAAATAAATTGAGTTTCCTTCAGCGACAAAACTTAGTTTTGTCGAATTTCCATCACTTGTAAAATCAACTTTTTCCTTTTTAGGTTTAGATTTTTCTATGATTTCTTTAACTTCTTCATCTAATAAAAGTTTTTTAGCCCCTAACTTAATCCATTCTTTTTTAGGATTAACGTGATCTTTATCAATTCGATATAAATTTACTTCTTTAAAATTACCTTCAATTGTTACATCGACTTTTTCACTTAACTTTTTATCGATATCAAAATCTTGGTTAAAAACTAAAAGTTCATAACCAGAATCTTTTTTGTATAGATGATACTCAACCTCGTTTTCTTCATTTTTATCTAAAACAAGTTCTTCGTGAGACAAATTATTTAAGAGTTTAAACGCGTAAAATACAGGTTTAGGGATTCCAACATTATTTATTACGCCATATCCTCCATAAAAAGGCTTATTATGAATAAATGATTCTTCAAAAATATCACTTGCACACCAATATGAGGCGCCGGCTATTGAATCATCCATTTCTAAAGCATATTTTAAAGCAAATGTTGCTGCTACTTTATCATCATGGTAAGGCGAACAATAAACCGCCATTGTGGACCATTCTGTAATATAAAGAGGATAGTTAGGAATCTCATCATGAGCTTTTTTGTCCATCTTTTTAAACATCGATTTTGGCCAGTTTACATATTTATCTTTTTTATAGAAAAATTTCTCATAAGTTGTTTCAATATCAAGTCCTGCTTTTTTAGCATCATGAGCTTTTTTAATAATGCTCATTGAATCCTTAAATTCAAAAGTATTACCAAAAGCATCACCAACATAATGATGAGTTGTCATAAAATCAGCTTTACAGCCATTTTTCTCACCATATTCTGCAAACTCTTTTAACCATTTACATTTACTAGTTGATGGTCCACCAACTTCCAATTTAGGATCAACGTCTTTTAGAGCTTTATAGGCATTCTTATATAACTTAAAGTAATCTTTTTGACTACCATTAAAGAAAATTCCTAAATCTGGCTCATTCCAAACTTCAAATTTCCAAGTTTCAATCTCTTCTTTTCCATAGTGTTCAACTAGGAATTCACCAAAGTCATGGATGAACTTATAATATTTTTCGTAACTTTTAGGTACAGAAATATTGTTTTTATATCTTAAACCATATTTTTTCTTTTTAGCAAGTGCTTCAGGCATAAAAGAAAGTTCAACAAAAGGTTTAAAGCCACACTCTAAAACATTATCAATTACTTTTTTAACATTTAAAAAGTTATATTCATAAATTGAACGCGAAAATGGCATCATCTTAAAATATGAATAATCTGATAAACGTTGAATAACAAGCATATCATCATCAAATAACCCATGAAAACGAATAAATTCAATTCCTGTTTCCTCATGAACTTTTTTAAGATGTTCAAACATGTCTTTTCTTAATAAAAGTGCTGCGTGACAATTTCCAATACAAAATTGCCACTTATCATTTCTCATTTTAATTTCTTTACTATTTAAGTTTTTTAAAATTAATTCCATAAAACCTCACTTTAAATTAAATTCTAAAAAATCAAATTTTGAGTTTTTATCCACATCGAAAACAAATTCGATTCTTAACTCATCACTTGTAAAAGAAGGAATTTCTAACTTATATTCTTTCCACTTTTTTGATCCCAAAAGTTTTAAACTTGTAACTTTATTGTTATTTAAGAAAAGAATTAAATTTCCTGTTCCGATTCCTCTAATTTTTAAACTAATTTCTATTAAATCTTTAACTTTAAAATATTGATAACGAACGTGAGATTTTAAAGTTAAATTCGTAACAAAATATTCATCTTTATCATAAGTAACATATGGCGAATTAGATAATTTGCCTTGCTTGATATAACCACTATTTTCATTAAATAAAGCGCATTCTCTAACTGCTTCAACTTTTCCTTTTTCAAGATAATCCCCAATGCCGCTCGTACTCATTTCAGCTTGAATAAATTTACCATTTTCATCCATCTTAATTTTTTCAGCATAGGACCATCTTTCAAAATTAGATTGTTTAGTTAATCTATGATAAAAAACGTAATATTCATTTTTAATTTTTTCAACAGATCCATGAATTGTTGAAACATTATCCTCATAAATCTTGTTATTTTTATAACCAATATTTGCTGAAGAAATAATTACTCCCTGATATTTAAAATCTTTATTTGGAAGTGAACTTGTTGCATAAGCCAACTCTCCATTTACGCCACTTGAATAAATAAGATAATAAATATTATTAAATTTGCGAATTGATGGTGCTTCATAAAATGGATGATTATAAAATTCGCTACCTTTTTTTGCACTAGTTTTAGAAGGAAGAACTGAAAATGGGCCTTCAATTACTGTGAGCATATCTTGAGGATTAATTTCTACAAAAGCGCAATCCATAATTGAAGGCTTAGTCTTTTTGATTTCTTTTACGCTTCTTCCTGTAATTTTAGATAAAACAAAGTTATATAAAGGTTCAAAAACTTTACTAGAAAAATCTCTTCCAAGACCCCATCCATAATAAACATAAATTTTTCCATTATCATTTATGACGGTAGGGTCATTATTTAAAAATTTTTGGACAACTTGACCATTTTGATATCTTAAATCACCAAGATATTTAAAAGGGCCAAATGGGTTAGCACTTTTTGCCACCGAGATAGGACCAAATGGCTTAGTATTTGATCCCATCGCGCAGTAATAAAGATAATAATTTCCATCATTTCCTTTAACACAATCTGGAGCGTAATATGAAACAGGTTTAGATTTATCTATTCCATGAGGATCTTCACTTCTTAAATAACTAACTCCTTCAGCTTTGAAATTTTTTAAATCATTTACATTAGAGTGATAAAAAACATAATCTTCCATGCAGAATGCTCTGCCACCTTTTTTATCATGAGACCCATATAAATAAACTTCATCATCAAATACATGAGCTTCAACATCTGGTATATATGTGTCAAATTTTAATAATGGATTCATAACTTTTTATTTCTTTTTTTCTTCTTTTTGTTTGGCTTTTGCAGCCTTTTTTGCAAGTTTTGCTTCCTTTTTAGCTTCTTTTTCTTTTTGTTTATCAAGATATTTTTGATTTTCAGTATCAAAGTCTAAACCTTTTCTTTCACATTTTGCTTTTAAGTCTTTGATACGATTTTCTTCAAGAGTTCTCTTAGCTTCAATATCTTCAAGTCTTTCTCTTTCACTTGGTTCAATCCAAACTTTTCCAGCATCAAGTGTTGCTTGTTTTTGCCTACGAGTGAGTTCAAGATTCATGAAATCGATCTTCTTTTCAACCGTGACAAATGGAAGAAGAATTATAAAGACAATAGAAACAATAAAGTCAACACCATAGAAGCAGAAACCCATATAATTTTTTATCTCGTCAGTAGGAACGTAGCCTTCAATATCAGTAAATCCCATTTGAAGTAATGAAGATTCATAACCACCAGCAAATGGAGCTGCACATAATTGAGTAATTCCAAAGAAAATTAAAGCAGCAAGTAAACCTTCAACTCTGAATCCGTTTTTAAATTCGACGTGATCATAAGCAAAGCAGGTTAATGTTGCAAAAACATAAGCATTTGGTAATTGTCCAATTTGTCTAATAAATCCACCAACATAAGCAATAGCAATATTATCTGGAGCAATTAGACCCATTGCACTGCCAATAAAGAATAAAATATAGCCAACTAAAGTAACGTTTTTAACACCAAACTTTTTTGCAAGAGGATAGATTGCAAAGGCCCCAATCCCTAGAGGTACACCAGTTACAATTTGATAAAGAGAGAACATTGCTCCATTTTCAGCTCCACCTAATAAATATTTAATGTAATAATATTGAACGTTTCCGCCTTTGAAGTTGTCACTAATGGTAATAACTGTTGTAAGAATAAATAAAATAATGAAATATTTGTCTTTTAATAAAGCTTTAAATTGAGCTTTTAAAGGAACTTTATTAACATCTTTTTCTTCTTCTTTTGTTTCTTCATCAATTATTCTTTCTTTTGTATAATAATATTCCAAGAAAAATAATGGGATAGAAATAACAGAAAGAATAATAAGTAAAATTGGATAACCATTAATATCTTTATCAAGCCAGAATGGTAAGACCACAGAGTTAACAAGTAAACCAATTAGAATACCACTAATTAATGTCCAACATAATTTTCTAAAGAATGTTAATTCCGTTTTTTCAATCTTATTATGGGTTGAAAGCGAGACAATGTTATCTCTAAAAAGATAGAAATATTGGGTACATATAACGTTATAAATAATAAACATTGTAAAGAAATATGCCCAATACGATTCACCAAGAACATTCCCAGGGAAAAGGAACATCAAGCAACAAATTATTAAAGTTAAAATTCCAACAAAGAAATAAATTGGCCTAAATCTTCCATACTTTGAAGGTATTTTTTCAATCAAAAATCCAACCGCTATACTAAAGACAACCGCTAAAATCTTAGTTACAGTCATGATGATTTCGTAAGTTGTTCCAATTCCTGCTAATCCATCAGGATTATTTTGAAAAAGGATTGCTGATTGTTGAGTAAAAAATTTCTCAACAAGGGCTGCTACTGTGTTTACAACAAGGATTAAACCTAAAGGACCAATAAGGTGTCCTAAATATTTTTCTTTCCACGAGACGCCCGTTGTATTAACTTTTGATCCGAGTAAACGCTCAAGTAGGCCTTTTTTCTTTTCTACTTGTTCCATTTTCCTACTCCTTTATATTTTTGCCGTTTGTGGCAATAATTTCCTTATAAAAATATGCGCTATCTTTAAATATTCTTTCTTGATTTTCAAAATTTACATAAATTAAACCAAAACGAGGCTTATAACCTTCTGCCCATTCAAAATTATCCATAAATGACCAATATGAATAACCAAAAACAGGTATATTTTCATCGCAGGCTCTTTCTAAATTTGAAAGATAATCTTTTAAGTAGCGAATTCTTTCTTCATCATGAACTTTCTTATCAACTAATTTATCATCAAGAGGTAGTCCATTTTCGCTGATAAAAATTGGTAACTTATATCTTTCATAAATAAAACGAACTAACCAATATAATCCTTTGCCATTATTTTCCCAGCCAAGCATATTACTCCATTCATATTCCTTCTTTTCTTTCGAAGTATAATCCGCAAATGGAGAATAGTTGTTGAGTGCAATAAAGTCTAAAGGTTCATAACATTCATCACATGTTTTTTGTGTAACTTTATAAATTCCATAGACTTTTACAGGGTTTTTCTTTAAAACAGGGTCTAAAAACCAAGTATTTGCAATGATTCCACCTCTGCTTTCAAAGGTAACTTTTTTTGCTTTTTCGATATCTTCTTTGCTTTCAGAAAGAGGTACCATTGCTGAGCAATTAAAACTTAAGCCAACTTCAGGTTTGGTTTTTGCGTATTTTCTTATTGTTCTTATAACAGCTGCATTAGCATAGAAAAAGTTACGACTAATTTTTGAAATTAATAATGGATTTTTCATAAAGGGAGCATGCTCTCCTTGAACGTATCCATTAAATAAAAAGCAAGCCGGCTCATTAAAAGATAACCAATATTGAACTCTATCAGATAGTTTTTCAACAACAGCTCTAGTATAAATTTCAAAATATTTCACTATGCTTTTACTTCTCCATCCTCCACTCTCTTCAAGCCAAAAAGGTAAATCCCAGTGGTATAAAGTAACCATTGGTGTAATTCCATTAGTAAGAAGTTCATCGACTAACTTGCTATAAAATTCTAATCCCTTTTCGTTAACTTCCTCGTTAAGAGGCATAATACGCGACATTGCGATTGAAAAACGATAAACTTTGACCCCAAGTTCTTTTAAAAGAGCGACATCTTTTTTATAAAGATGGTAATGATCACATGCGACTTTGGCATCCTCATTGTTTTTGACTTTGCCTTTTGGAACACAATCCCAGATGCTTAAGCATTTTCCATCTTCATCATAGGCACCTTCAATTTGAGTAGCCGATGTCGATACGCCCCAAAGAAAATTTTTCGGAAAAGACATAACTTAAAACTCCTTATTTATTTCACTATTAAAAATTGCATCTAATACATAGCGAGCATTTTTTAATAGTACTTTTCTACTTAATTTGCCTTCTTTTAAAGCACTTTCTAAATCTTTTCTAACTTTTTTGTCGCCTGGCATTATTAAATTGTTCCCTGCTTTTAAAGCTTCTGTGTGTGAAGAATTATGAGTTGCATTCCAATCCGACATAATTAAGCCATCATATCTAACTTCTTTTCTTAAATAATTTGTAAGTAAATCATAAGAATTGACAACATAGTTGTTATTAACTTTGTTATAAGAAGTCATTAAGGCTTTTGGATTTGCTTTTTTAATAATACGTTCAAATGGCTTAAAGTAAATTTCTCTTAAACTTCTTTCGCTAACATTTGCACTTACTGTTGTTCTAAAGTTTTCTTCGTTATTGCAACAAAAGTGTTTAATTGTTACGCCAACCCCGCCTACGCTTTGAACACCTTTAACTAAAGAAGAACAAATCTCACTTGTTAAAATTGGGTCTTCGCTATAATATTCAAAATTTCTTCCACAAAGTGGATTGCGGTGAATGTTTACACCTGGAGCAAGCCAGAAACTGACTCCAAAATTTAACATTTCTTTTCCAACTGCTTCACCAACTTTAAAAATGAGTTCTTTATTAAAGGTTTGAGCCAATAAAGTTTCACAAGGAAAAGCGGTTGCGTAAGAATAAACTCTAATTACTTTCTCACTATTTGAGATGAATAGTTTTCCATATTTTTTGATCCATCCCCATTGCCAAGCTTGTGGTAACTCATCGATATATTTAATTCCGCCTCTTTTTGTATATCCGACTTTTTGGATAACGTTAATTCCAGCCGGACCATCACTTAAACAGATATTCGGAATTCCTTTTTTAAGTAAGTCGCTTGTTGTTCTTCCAGCTGCCCCCATGACACGATTATAGTATTTGCCACCATATCCGCCACCACTAACAAGTTTAATTAATTCTTTATTAGTTAGTTTCTTTAAGAGTGGATCATATTTTGATAAATCTTTTTCAGGATTTTTTGTCTCTTCTGTGACTTCGTTTATTAAAACTTTTTCAACTTTATTTAAATCAATATCATCTGATTTAATAGCTAAATCTTTGAATTCGCTTTTAAAGTTTCCAACTTTATTCACCTTCTTAATGACAATATTTTCCTTAACTTCTAAATCTAAAATATGCTTCAAATTTTCGCTTGAATTTGAGAAAAACACAGCAAAAGTGCCATTTTCTAAAACATATTCACTCTTTTTTTCATCGAAAATAGCAAAATCTTTTAAATCAAAACTTGTACTAATAAGTACGCTTTCTCCAGGATTTAAGAAAGGTGTTTTAACAAAACTTACTAACGCTACTTTTTCAACAGGAATATCGTGTTCTGGTTTAGAAATGTAAACTTGAACAGCTTCTTTTCCCTTAAATTCTTTACCAATATTTTTAACCTCAAAATTAAGATTTACCAAAGATTTATTAACTTCATATCCCTTAAATTCAATATTAAAATCAGTATAAGAAAGACCAAAGCCAAAAGGGAATAATGGTTTAATATTTTTCTTATTAAAGTAACGATATCCAACAAAGATACCTTCTTTATATTCATCAAAAGATGGGTCTTTTCTTAAAGAAGAAAAAGTATCAAATGAAGGATAATCTTCATAATTTAAACCCCATGTATCAGCAAGCTTTGCACTTGGTGCTACTTTTCCAGATAAAATTTCACCCAATGCATTCCCGCCTTCTTCTCCAGCAAGAGATAAAAATACAATTGATTTAATATCTTCTTCTTTGATAAAGGATAAATCAATAATGCTTCCAGCATTAATTACTAAAACAAAGTTTTTATATCTTTTTGAGCATTCATGAATGTTATATCTTTCAATATCGGTTAAATAATATTCACCTTTTTTAAGTTCACGGTCCTTTCCTTCTCCTGCTTGGCGAGATAAAACATAAACACAGGTGTCAGTATCTACAAAATCTTCTTCGTTAAGTTTTGTTGCGGTGGGATATTCAAGATGTTGTTCGCCAATATAACAAAACATCTGCATTGTTTGAAAAATGTTAAATTTTTTAATTTCTTCTTCTATTTTTTCGTTAAATTTGATTTTCTTCTCGTTATAGTTGTTATCAAAAGTGTCAAGCCATTTATCAGATAAAATTTCAAATCCATTATTTTTTAAACCATCATAAATGTTAACGCTATATCTTTCATTAACATCCCCGCTTCCTGTTCCGCCTTTAATAGTCATTCTTGCTCCATTTCCATAAAGAGCAATCTTTTTATTCTTTAAAGGCAAAACACGATCTTCATTTTTAAGTAAAACTATACCTTCAAGAGCTGCTTCTTTAGCAATTTCCCTATTCGCTTTTTCTAAAAGCGTTTTTTCACTAGTTCTATTCCCAAAGCATCTAAATTTCATCTTAGAACCTCCACTTTTATTTCTTTATCTTCGACTAAAGCATTATGAATTCTTATTGTTGCAACATTTTCCTTATCATTAATGGCTTTAACATAGGCAACAACTCTTCCTCGATAAGTTTTAAAGTGATCATTTAAATAAGATTCATCTGTTACTGTGATTGCACTTCCTAAAGCCATAAGTTTTAAATTATTACTTGTTGATATTTGAATATCGGTTTCTATATTAGGATAGATAACACCATTTTCATCAACAAATTCAATTTCTAAAATTGCGATATCTTTGTTTTTTACACTTAGTTTCTCTTTAGAAGTTCTAACATTAAGATATAACTTTTGACCAGTTATAAATTTAGAAGTTGAAAGCACTTTGTTGTTTTTATCTATTGCAATAGCCTTAACTTCGCCCTCTTTATATTTTGTTTTAAATGTGATCTTTGAATCTTTTAATTTTTTAACTCCAATTACTTTATCATTTATTGAAAGCTTAATTTTATAAGCCGAGCTAAAAACATCAATCTCACACCTTTTGTTTTCATAACCTTTGAAATTATAAGAAGCTATTTTATCTGTAAAACGCCAAGCACTCTTGAATGGTGTTTCATTATAATGATTTAATGGTGAAACAAAGATTTTTGGTGTAACTTCTTCATTCCAAATTGTTGAAACATAATCCATTTCTGCATTCTTTTTGAATGAAAAATCAATAACGCCAGCTCCAGCTAATAAAGGTAAACCTTTATAAGAATAATATCTATAATCATTGCTACCAGCTTCACCTAAATAGTCGATTCCACTCCATATAAAATCACCAAGAACATTAGGATATTTAAAAGAAGAAAGATAATTAACTTTAATATGTTTAACCATCGTTTCGCTTCCAATCATAAATCTTCCAGGATGTTTTTTTGAATCAATCTTATAACGTGGCGTTCCATAATTTAAGCCAACTACATCGATAATTTTTGAAACATCATCGGCAATGTTTCCAGCCATTTTAAATCTTGCCATGAAAAACATTAAGCCACCAAGTTTTTGCATCATAGCGTTAAAGAAAGATGATCCATTTTTCTTTTCTTTATAACCTTTTGTACGGTCTGGTAGAGGTTTTTCTTCATACATTTTTGTATCTTTATAAACACCTATTCCAAGTTTATAGTAAACAGCAATTAATAGGTTAACACCACAGGTTGTAAAACGTGTATCATCTAAATTTTTAATGAGGTTTTGCATGGTTTTTAGTGTTTTTAACCCTTTTGCTGTTGCAACTTCAGTCAATTCATTTCCAAAAGAATACATAATAACCGAAGGGTGATTTAAATCTTTATAAACCATATTTTTGATTGTGTCTTCATAAACTTCGTCAAAAATTCTAGCGTTATCATGATAATTTTTTGGAATAAACCAACCATCAAAAGCTTCGTCTATTACTAGCATTCCTAGTTCATCACAAATATCTAAAAATAAATGTGAACAAGGGTTATGAGAGCATCGAATGGCGTTAAATCCATTTTCTTTTAACATTTCAACTTTCTTTCTTTCGATGTCTTTAAAAGACGCTGCTCCTAAAAATCCATTATCTGAATGGATACAAGCGCCCTTCAAGATAACTCTTTCGCCATTTAAAAATAAACCTTTAGAAGGAATTAATTCGACTTTTCTAACACCGAATTTAACTCGTTCTTCATCATTTTCAGATTTAACAATAAGTGAATATAATTTTGGGCTATTTAAATCCCATAATTTCAAATTATCGAGGGATATAATTTTCTCGCTTCCTTTATAAATTAAATTAGTTTCATCGTAAATTTCGTAAACGTAAGGAGCATTTGAATCGACATTAATTTCAAGTTTTCTTGTTTTATAATCTAAAGTTTTAACAAACACTCTTTTAATTTCATTTTTCTTTTTATGAATTAACTCTACATCTCTATAAATTCCGCTTCCTGTGTACCATCTACAATTAGGAATTAACGAATTATCAACAATCACATCAATTTTATTATGTTCTTTAGCTTTAAATTCAACATAAAAATCATTGAATCCATTTTTATTAATTTTAAGTTTATCATCGTTTATTAAAACTGTTGCTTTTCTATATGCACCCCAAAAATGAAGAGCAAAATAATCATTGCAAGCGCTTACATTTACATCAAAAAATTTTTGATAATGATAAATTCCGCCTTTGAAATAGCTTCCTTCAGAGCTATTTGGTGAATTTTCATATCTTTTTTCGCCTAGCATTAAATCAAAGGGAACTTCAACTTCTCTTTTATTTCCATTTTCATCAATTAAAAACCGATTTTCGTTAAAATTTTGTACCATTTTTCTTATCCATATATAGACTAAACTAAAATATATCAAGAATATTGTAAAACAATTCATAATATTGTAAATTTATTCATATGAACAATCATCTTACAAAATTATTAGATAAACTTTATGCTATAAATCACATTGAGATGGCACTTTATAGTGAAGATGATAAGTTAATAAAACTTTATGCTTCAAATGAATTTTATCCTAAAATCTATAAACATTTTTTGGGAGTCGAAGAAAACAAAACATTCATTAAAAAAGAAGGCCAACTTGGAATATATAACCTAATAATAGATAAAAAGAGTAACAACAAAATAATTGTTGGCCCTTTTGTCAATAAAGATTTAGATGAAAAAGCAATTGCTAAGATTAAATATTTTTATTCATTAACAAACGCTGAAATAGATACATTAGAGAGCAAAATCTATGATTCAACTTCAGCAAACTATATAACATTTTTACATTTTTCTTCTCTATTAAATTATTTATTAAACGACGAAGACATCAATATAGTTGATGCTTTCTTTTCTCAAACTAAAGAGATGGAACCAGCATTAGATCAAGAACGTGCTCAGAATTTTATTAAAGAAAGTTATGAGAATAGAACTCATGGTACCTACGAACTTGAACAAAGACTATCTAGATTTATTGAAAACGGAGATATAGAAGGATTAGAAAACTTTTTTAACTATATCGCAAAAAATGTTAAATTCAGTGAAGGAAAGTTAGCTGAGACTCAGTTAAGACAACAAAAAAATCTTTTTATTGGTTTAATTGCTGTTTTAGGAAAAGGACCTTTAATTAAAGGCGGGGTTGGTGTTGAAGACGCGTATAATTTAATAGATTTCTACACACAGGAATGTGAAAAGCTTAATTCAATTGAAGCTATAAGCAATCTTAGAATGCTTGCTGTAATGAATTTCACTAAAAAAGTTAGAAGCGTAAAAAGAGAATCCAATTTTTCACGCGATACTTTAAAAGCAATAGACTTCATTAAAAGTAATGTTACAAATCACATTAATTTAGATGATGTCTTAAATAGTGTGCAAAGAGGACGAACTTCTTTTTTAATTAATTTTAAAAAAGAAACAGGAATAAGTTTAGGAAAATACATTACTAAAGTTAAACTTGAAGAAGCAAAAAATCTTTTAGAATTCTCTTCAAATTCTGTTTTGGATATTAGTATCATCCTAAATTTTTCTTCTCAAAGTTATTTTCAAAATGTATTTAAAAAGGAGTATGGGCTAACTCCTATTGAGTACCGCAAAAACAAAAATAACAATATTAATTAAATGAAAAATCTATAAATCTTAAAATTTTACTCTTAAATGGTGAGTATTCTTTTCTCCTAGAATAATATACAAATTAGGAGAAAAGAATTTGTTTTAGGAGAAAAACATGGCAGTGGAAGATCTACTTTCTACACTCCTAAATAACCAAGTTCGCCTACTAAATTTCGTTAAAAAATAAGGGATTTGCAAAGTTTTTTACTTTATTTACCATTCAAATAAACTCCCTAAAAGGCTAATTACTTCTTTTTATTTCTTCTCAGAATAATTTTTAAGAATATATTTATGTGCTTTATAAAGTACGTTTCTATCCGAGTCGTAAGTTATTTTATACATTGCTTCATCAAACTCGCACCACTCTAATGAATCAACTTCATTATCGTGTTCATCTTTTGGAACAACACTTGTATCAATTGGTGTAGCTAGATAAAAATAAACATCTTTTAAAGAAAGCTCACTTGGACTATAAGTAGTTTTGATAAAGAACTTAATCAGGCAAATCAACAATTAGCAATTTATAGCCTTGCGACTTATAAGTGCTTCAAAGACGTCTATCCAATTAAAAACATTAGGTTAGTGATTTATCAACCAGTAATCAATAACACCAATGAATATGAAATAAGTGTTGATGAGCTTCTAGCCTTTGAAAAAGATGTCGTTGAACCAGCAGTAAAAGCTATTAAAAGTGGCGATAAAACTGCTAGGGAAAACTCTAAATGTAAGTATTGTCCTGGTCTTGCTTATTGTAAGAAAAAGTTAGATTCTGCAAGGAAATTAGTAGATTTAAATAGAAAAATCGAAACTTTAACTGAAGAAGAAATAACAGAAATCTTACCCAAATGTGATGACTATATTGCTTATTTTGAAAAGGTAAAAGAACACTGTTTGAAAAGAGCAATGAATGGTCATAAATATCCTGGCTTTAAGTTAGTTCGTTCAAGAGTTACTAGAAAAATAACAAAGCTTACTCTTCCTGCATCTTTAAGATATATTGGTAAAAATAGTTTCAAGCAACTTACTTCGATAAAAAAATTCTTTAGGGTGTTCTTTGGAGTTTATTAAAGAAGGTGCTTTTGCTGTATGTTCTAGTTTAGAAAAAGTAAATTTAGATGAATGTACAAATTTAGCATTAATTAGTGATCAAGCTTTTAGCCAAGCAAAGATAAGCGAGATTACAATTCCAGAAAGAGTTTTAGAAATGGGCGAACTTGTTTTTAATCAAAATCGAGCCAATTTAATAGTGCATTGTATGGTAAGTGAAAAACCAGCTAGTTGGGATAGTAATTGGGATTTCACATATAACGAGCAATATAAGATTACAGTTGAATGAAAAAAATAGAAAAAGGTGAGATCTGCAAGGTTTCTAATGAAAACGAAAGAGTAATTTAATGTATATTGTTTAAATTAAATTCAAATTGAACGGCAGGTTTTTGAAATAAATGAATAATTGAAATTTGAAAAAACTAGTCGCAAAATATAACCTCACAATAAACCGAAGATCCGAGAAAATACCAAATCAACATGTTAAAGCTGTCAATCACGGATTAATTTTGTACATTTTATATCCGTGATTAACAGTTTATAAACTTCATAAGATGGGAATAGATGAGCTAAATAAGACTTAAATAACATTGAGGCTACTAGTGATGGTAGCCTCTTTTTAATTATGAAAAATTTGTGAAAATATACTAAATCTTTATTTTTTGTTATAATTTCATAAAGGAGGCGCTTTTTAGCGTAAGAGAAGTTATGAAGAAAACAAGTATAATTTTAACAAGTTTAGCGTGCATAACTGCAGTGTTTGGACTTGCTTCTTGTAACGATGGCGGAGGTGGAGACCCGGCTATTTATAACATCACTTATGAAGAAAATGATAATTACAGAGTTATTGATTTTGATAGTCAAGGACAAGAAGGAAGCAATATCCTATTTGATGTAGAGTCAACTAGTGTGTTTTATGAGATTGGTGAAGTCACTTACAACGGAACACCTATTAGCAGAGGTGCTTTAGGTTATCAGTTTATAATGCCTGGCGAAGATGTTGTTATTAAAATAGAACTAGAGCCAATCACTGAATATGATGATCCAAATGATTATTTAAGTTGGAGTAGTAGTGTAATTGATGAAATATCGATGGCTAGTGAAGAAGATAAAGGCTATCAGTATCTAGATTGCGTTCAAAATCTAACCTTGGATTTCGATATGGCTGAATTTGGATCATACAATAGTGTCGACGAAAACAACACAGAAGTTCTATCTTCCAATCAAGACGTCATACCTAATAGTGCCATTAGTTTTGACCCTATAAAGGAAAGCGATTTGATTGGTTCAAGCGGTTCTAATATGGTTCGTGGTGGTTCAATAAGAGTTGACTTAAAGCAAATCAATCCAGGGACAGCAACAATCTATGCTCATTTGTCTTTCAACAATGCTGATGATGCAACTCTAATGAGAACATTCACGGTTACTGAATATGGAAAAGTTGAAGTTGAAACTTGGAATGTACCATATACTGTCATTAATGAAACTAGCTATGATGATTTAGAGAATATTCAAATCTCTATTACTGATCAAGATTACGTTTACGGGAGCAACGCACCACAATATCAAGGCTGTTCTCTCGATGAATTAGTAGATGGGAAAGGAACGCTAGTATTTGCTGTTGGCCATTCTTATTCTGTAAGAGCTAATTATGCTGTTTGGAATGAAGAAGACCAAAAATATGAAACCATGGTTGCTCTTGATGTATATGATTGGACAGGACAAGGCTCTAGTACAAGCGGATTTAATCAAATTAAGAATTGTATTTTAACATTAGCTAGTCTTCCTACTGATACTAATCCAATTCAAATTACAATTGATAATTAAACTATAGGCAATAGCTTAGATAATTATTGAGGTTACTAGTGATGGTAGCCTCTTTTCTTAATTTGCGATAATTTGGGCTTCTTTGGGCTTATTTAGGGCTTTAGAAGATTCAACAACCATCCTTTTATTTGTCTTAAAGTTGCCGTTGTTGCCGTTGTAAGGGTGTGCAATGTATCAAAAGCATAGTATGTAGGCATTCTATATTTATTAAAATAAGCACGATATAATCTTGCTTTTTTAATACAATTAGAAAATTAATTATTGTTTATCAACAAATTATAAGTTGTTAATTATTTAAGTCTTTAAAGTATTGATTATGTAATAATTCAATTTTTTTTATTTTTTTAGGGAAAAGTTTAAAAAAAGATGAAGTGTGAGTTGAAAGATAATTTCCATTTAATGAAGTATCTTCATCTATTTTAGATAAGTTATATGCTCCGTTAACTTTCCATGATTGAAGCATCCCAATATTAATAGCATCTTTAGGGCAATAAAAAGAACATCTCATACACATGATGCATTTATTAGAAAATTTAATCTTATCATTTTGAATAGTAATATTATGAGTAGGACATTCATTAATGCATTTATTGCAATGAATACATTTAGTCATATCTACTTTATAGAAAAAAGAATTAACAGGTCCACCTAAACGTTGAATCTTAAAAATGAATGAATTAAAAGCATAAAAAGGATTATATGGTGTTTTTCTTTTGATGTTATGAGCAATTTCATATTCCATAATATCTAATAATTTTTCATTATAGTTAAAAAGTTCTTTAATAAAATTATCATCATATCTAAAGTGAATATTGTATGGCATTAAAAAATGATATTCACCAAGTAGCACCCCTTTATTTCGCTTAATTAAGCGAATTAATGAATAACTTGAAGAATTATTTAATCCAAGTGGCTCCCCACTTTGTTTAGCAATTATATATTTTTTATTTTGAGGCAAAGTCAATTTTTTAATAAACTTCTCAAATAAAATTGGCATATTAAAGGCATAAATTGGATAAGAAAAAATAATTAAGTCATAATTTTCTAAACTAATTACTTTTGAGTCAACATCAATTGAAAATGTATCAACTTTGTTATTTTGTTTACTAAAACGTTTTCTTATTTTATTAACCAAGTATCTTGTATTATATGTTCCCGTAAAATAGATAATTAAAATATTCATAGCACTAAAATTGTAATAGAAAAGTCATTGTTTATAAATAATATTATGTTTGATTTTAATTTAAATTCTAAAAATTAACTCTTAAAATATTAATAAAGAAAGAAGGAAAAAACATATGTTTAATTTAAAAAAATAGAGTCGTTGTTGTTACAGGCGCATCATCAGGACTTGGAAGACAAATGGCTATTGCCTTTGCCGGGCAAGGTGCTACTTTAGTCTTGCTTGCAAGAAGAATTGAAATATCAGAAGATCTTGCTAAAGAGTTAAAAGCGAAGGGTACTAAAGTTTTACCAATTCAATGTGACGTTACTAAAACTGATGAAGTTAATGCAGCAGCTGCATTAGCTTAAAAAGAATTTGGAAAAGTAGATATTTTAGTAAACTGTGCTGGTAGTGCTAAAAATGCTGGCGTATTAAATATGACCGATGAAGAGTGGGATTTTACAATGGATGTAGATCTTAAGAGTGTTTTCTTGGTCACTCGTGCGTTTGCAAATATCATGAAAAAGAATAATTACGGAAGAATTATTAATATTGCAAGCATGTATGGCTTAGTTGGAAATACTGCCATGGATACAGTTGCTTATCATTCTTCAAAAGGAGGAGTAGTCAACTTTACTAGAGCAGTTGCTGCCGAACTTGCAAAGTATAACATTACATGTAATGCGATTTGTCCAGGATATTTTGCTACCGAATTAACCATTGATACATTAAAAACAGAAGCTTTTACTAACTATATGAAAGCCACTGTCCCATTAGGTAGATATGGAAATGAAGGCGAATTAAATGCTGGAGCTATTTTCCTTGCAAGTGATGAAGCAAGTTATGTTACTGGCGTAATTTTACCAATTGATGGTGGATATACCTGCATTTAGTTGGTCAGTCATCAAAGAAAACTTTAAAGCAAAAGAAATACTCAAATTTAATGATTTTTGAATACGCTAAAAGAACTAATAAGTGTTATTTAATCATTGCGTAATGAGTCTATTTCTTTAATAGATGGAACGTTTTCTAAATAAAAATGCATGAAGGAATAATTTAATGCTACCAACTAATGAATAATCAATTCTATTTGAAAATAAAATTAGACTGAATATAAAGTATTTTTACATTTATCATTAATTATATAACAAAAAGCATGTCAAACGTTAAAAAACACTTCAAAAACCAATTAAAATGGTTGTTTATTAATATTTGTAAATAAATATATATTTAATTAAAATTATTATGTCAGTGTAATAACTGTAAAAAGAGGAAAATTATGAAACAAATATTTAATCCTATTTTACCTACTTATGAATATGTTCCTGATCCAGAGCCTCATGTATTCGGGGATAGAATTTATGTGTATGGAAGTCATGATAAGTTTGGAGGTATCTCTTTTTGCTTGAATGACTATATAGTGTATTCTTGTCCAATAAACGACCTAACTTCATGGAGTGCAAAAGGAATATCGTACAAAAAAAGAGAAGACCCTGAATATAAAGGTGGAATTTTAAATGTAATGTTTGCTCCCGATTGTACAAAAGGATTAGATGGTAAGTATTATCTTTATTATACATTAGGTTTTAATGGGCATATTTCAGTAGCAGTCAGTGATTTTGCTGATGGTCCTTTTAAATTTTATGGACATGTTAAATATAACGATGGAATTAAATTAGGTGATAAAAAAGAATTTCTTCAATTTGATCCAGCAATTTTTATTGATGACAATAATAAAATTTATCTTTATAGTGGGTATGGTTCAAAGCAAAAGTTTGGGTTAAAAGGAAAGAAGACAACTAATATTGGCGCAATGGTCTATGAGTTAGATAAAGATATGCTTACGATTAGGGAAGGGCCTAATTATATTTGTAAAACTATTTTTAATTCAAAAGGGACAGATTTTGAGGGA
Organism: uncultured bacterium; assembly: GCA_949299335.1. Classification (GTDB taxonomy): domain Bacteria; phylum Bacillota_I; class Bacilli_A; order RFN20; family CAG-826; genus Onthovivens. The sequence goes on from CASGAD010000011.1 coordinate 33,345, forward strand.
CATGAATTTTTTGAAGCTTCTTCAATGAGAAAAATAAATAATCTATATTACTTTATTTATTCCTCATATTTGAATCATGAACTATGCTATGCGTATAGTGAATTTCCTAATAAAGATTTTAAGTATGGAGGAATACTTGTTTCCAATTGTGATAGTGGCTTAAGCGATAAAAAGAAAAATTATTATGGAAATAACCATGGTAGTTTATTAATTCTTAATGACAACTATTATATTTTCTATCATCGTCAAACTAATAAAAATTCATTTTCTAGACAAATGTGTGCCGAAAAAGTTGAATTTGATGGAATACATTTTAAGCAAGCAGAAATGACTTCCTGTGGATTAAATAACAAACCATTAATAGCAAAAGGTGAATATAAAAGTGCAATAGCTTGTAATCTCTATTCAACAAAGGGAACCTTTTTCTATAAAGTCTATCGCCCAATTGCTATAAACCATGCTTATTTTACTCAAAAACACGGTGATAATAGACAAATAGAGAGTCAATATATTAAAAATGTTAATAAGAATACTATCATTGGATATAAATACTTCACATCATTAAACGAAGTTAAAAATATCTCTATTAAAATCAAGGGATTTGCCAAAGGAGTTATTGAAGTATTGGATGATGAAAACGGCGATGTTTTATCTAAAATTGATATTAAAGTTTTTGGATCATTGAAAGAATTTACTTCTTTATTTTTATCTAAAAATGAAACATCTGCTTTATTTTTTAGATTTAAAGGCATAGGAAGATTCTCCTTTTACTCATTTAGATTTTTATAATTTAAACTTAAAAAACCGAATTTATTCTATTCTCAATTTTATTATGCTACTATAAAAATAATCTCTTTTTTGGAGGCATATATATGGATAATGAAGTTTTATTGATTGGCATAATCATCATTATTATCACGTGTATTACGTTACTCTACGTTGGTCTATTATTTTACAAAGTTGGAAAAATAAAGGTAGATAATAAATTGTCTTTAGATATTTCCAAAAGTATAAAAGAAGGTGCCAACGCTTTTTTAAGTCGTGAATTCAAAGTGATTATTCCTTTTATCGTTGCCTTTGCACTAATCTTATTAGGATTAGGGTTTGTTCCAGCTTTGGATGGAAAAGCTGAGGGTGTTGGACGGCAATCTGCAATTTGTTTTTTAGTTGGCGGACTCTTTTCTGGCGTGGCCGGTTTAGTGGGTATGAAAGCAGCAACAAAAGCAAATGTTAGAACAACTAATGAAGCTGCTAAAGATGGCATGAGCGGTGCTCTAAAAGTTGCTTTTAGTGGTGGATCTATTCTTGGATTAACTGTTGTGAGTTTAGGCTTACTTGGATTAACAGGATTGTTTTTAATTTTCTTTTACACTTTCGGGTTTGAAAAAGCTGCATCGGTTGTTAGTGGCTATGGATTAGGGTGCTCAATGATTGCTTTATTTGGCAGAGTTGGTGGAGGTATTTATACTAAAGCCGCTGATGTTGGTGCCGATTTAGTAGGTAAAGTAGAAAGTGGTATTCCTGAAGATGATCCAAGAAATCCTGCTGTTATTGCAGATAATGTAGGTGATAATGTAGGCGACATTGCTGGTATGGGCAGTGATTTAACTGAATCTTATGTAGGCAGTATTGTTTCTTGTTTAACAATGGGAACCATTTTGATTCAAGAAAATGGAATAGAAAATATTGGATATAAATATCTAATGTTTCCTTTGCTTATTGCGCTAATTGGAATAGTTGGTTCAGTTTTTGCAGTAATTTTTGTTCGTTTTAAAAAGTGGAAGAATCCACATTTAGCTTTAAATATAGCAACATATGTTGCAACTTTTGTTGTATTAGTTACTTCTTTATTCCTTGCTATATTCTATATGAATAATTGGAAATTATTTTTTGCTGTATTAGCAGGGCTTGTTACTGGAGTATTAATTGGTTTTATAGCTGAATTATATACTTCGAGTGATTACAAAGAAGTTAAATTGATTGCAAAGGAATCCCAGACGGGGCATGCCACAAATATTATAGCTGGTATGGGCAGTGGAATGCGTTCAACTGCTTTAACAATTGTAGTACTTGTTTTGGGAATTGTTGTTGCTTTTATTTTTGGCGATAAGTACGGAATAGCAGTTGCTGCTGTTTCAATGCTTTCCACAGCTGGAATTACCGTAAGTGTTGACGCTTATGGACCAATTTCTGATAATGCTGGTGGTATTGCAGAAATGTCGAAATTAGATGAAAGCGTGAGAGAAATTACTGATACATTGGATTCTGTTGGAAATACAACAGCTGCAATAGGAAAGGGGTTCTGTATTGGCAGCGCAACTTTAACTGCTTTGGCTTTGATTGTTTCATATACGCAAGTCACTGAAATGGAAGCTCTAAATCTAGAAAATCCAAAATTCATCATTGGTGTATTAATTGGGGCTATGTTGCCTTATTTATTCTCAGCGTTAACAATTACATCAGTTGGAAAAGCTGCAAATAAAATGATTGATGAAGTAAGGACACAATTTAAAGAGGACCCAGGAATTATGGAGGGCACTTCTAAACCTAATTATGCTAGATGTGTTGACATTTCAACTACAGCTGCTTTAAAAGAAATGATTTTGCCAGGTATAATTGCTGTTGTTTCTCCAATTGTAATAGGATTTGTGTTTGGAGTAGAAGGACTTGGAGGAGCATTAATTGGTGGATTAGTATCTGCTATTATGCTAGCTGTCTTTATGGCGAACTCTGGTGGAGCGTGGGATAATGCAAAAAAATATATTGAAAAAGGAAATTTTGGTGGCAAAGGTAGTGAAACACATAAAGCAGCTGTAACTGGAGACACTGTTGGTGATCCTTTAAAAGACACTGCTGGACCATCGATGGACATTTTAATTAAATTAATGTCTATAATTGCTTTAATCATTGGTCCTATACTTAAAGTAGTACCAAGTTTACGGGATTTAATACTTAGTGTTTGTTAATTTAAAATATAAAAAGCGATACGAAAAATATCGCTTTTATTTTTGCCAAAAATTAGCACTTGCCTATTGACAGTGCTAAATTAAACTATATAATATGATTAGCACTTGAGTATTAAGAGTGCTAAAGATAGTAAAGGAGGGTTTAATTATGGCATTTAATGGACCTGAAGATTATAGCAAAGATGAAAACATTCTTGAAAAATTTGGCAGAAACATAACTAATGAAGTTAAAAAGAATAAAATAGATCCTGTTATCGGACGTGATGAGGAAATCAGAAATATCGTTACGGTTTTAGCAAGAAAAACTAAAAATAATGTTATTTTACTCGGCGAACCTGGTGTTGGTAAAACAGCAATTTTGGAAGGCTTAGCTCAAAGAATAGTTAAAAATGATGTTCCTTCTACCTTAAAAGATAAGGAAATTTTTGAACTCGATATGGGCGCTTTAGTAGCTGGAGCAAAATATCAAGGTGAATTTGAGGAAAGACTTAAGGCAGTTTTAAATAAAATAAAAGAATCGAATCATAAAATAATTCTTTTTATTGATGAAATTCATTTGATTGTTGGAGCTGGCAGAACTCAAGGAGCGATGGATGCTTCAAATATGCTAAAGCCAATGCTTGCTAGAGGAGATATTGATTGTATTGGCGCAACTACCTTAAAGGAATATCAAGAGTATATTGAAAAAGATAGGGCACTTGAAAGAAGATTTCAACCTGTAATGGTTGAGGAACCAAGTAAAGAAGATACGCTTTCTATTTTAAGAGGATTAAAATCTAGATTTGAATCTCATCATGGTGTACATATCACTGATAACGCTTTAGTTGCTGCAGTTAACTATAGCGTAAGATATATAACTAATAGATTTTTGCCTGATAAAGCTATCGATTTGATTGATGAGGCTTGCGCAGAAACAAGAGTTGAAATTGAATCGATGCCTAGTGAATTAGATGAAGTAAGTAGAAAAATTAGACAATTGCAAATTGAAAAAATGGCCTTGTCTCAAGAAAAAGATGAACAATCTAAGATAAGATTGTCTAAGTTAGAAGATGATTTAAACAATTTAAATCGTGAAGGAGAAGAACTAACTAAACAATGGCAAAAAGAAAAAGGCGAAATTGTTGAAATTAAAAAGATTAAAGAACAATTAGACAATGCTAATTTTGAATTACAAAACGCTTTTAATAATGGAGATTTTAAAACAGCAAGTGAATTGCAATATAAAGAAATCCCAGCTTTAAAATCAAAGTTAGAAATTCTTGAAAAGAGCAACAAAGAACATAGAATTTTAAGTGATGTAATCACTGAAGACAATATTGCTAGTATTGTTTCTAAAATGACTAATATACCAGTTCAACGAATCACTAAAGGAGAAAAAGAAAGAGTCCTTCATTTAGATGAAACTTTAAAGAAAAGAGTTATTGGCCAAGATAAAGCAATTAAATTAATAAGCGATGCAATTATAAGACAAAGAGCAGGTATTAATGATCCTCATAGACCTATTGGCTGCTTCTTATTTTTAGGACCAACTGGTGTTGGTAAAACAGAAATTGCAAAGGCTCTTGCGGAAGCGTTATTTGATAGTGATCAAAAAATTATCCGTATTGATATGAGTGAATATATGGAAAAATATAGTGTATCAAGACTAGTTGGCGCCGCACCTGGTTATGTTGGATATGAAGAGGGCGGACAATTAACTGAGCAAGTGAGACACAACCCATATTCAATAGTATTATTTGATGAAATCGAAAAAGCTGCCCCTGATGTATTGAATTTACTATTACAAGTAATGGATGATGGAAGATTAACAGATGCTCAAGGCAGATTATGTGATTTTAAAAATACAGTTATTATTATGACTAGTAATTTAGGATCTCAAGAAATTCTTGATGGTAAAACTGAACTTGTAGAAGAACTTTTGCATCATACATTTAAGCCTGAATTTTTAAATAGAATTGATGAAATCGTTACATTTAATTACTTAAATAAGGATGTCCAATACAAAGTAGTTGAAAAAATGTTAAATGATTTAAAATCAAGATTATTGAATGAATATTATCTAGTAGATTTTACTGATAATGTTAAGACTTATGTTATTGAGAGTTCTTATTCAAGAGAATTTGGCGCTAGACCAATAAAAAGATTTATTCAACATAATATCGAAACAGTCATTGCAAAAATGATCATTGATGAAGAAATTTCACCATCTAGGAAATATATTGTTGACTATAATGAAAATGATGGAATAGTAGTAAAGAAGAGTGAATAGCTATTGAAATAGGAAGTAAGGAGGTATATCCTCCTTATTTTTTATTATAAAATCCAATAAAAAATTAGTTATAATCGTATTAATAGTGAAGGTGACATATGGAAGCAAATTTTTCAGATTATATTTTAGAGTTTAAAAAGGGTGAAATGAGTCATTTTGATGTTTTTTATAACGCATTAAAGGAAAGAATATTTTATAACATTTTTGCTTTGACAAAAAATTATGACATCAGTGAAGACTTGCTCCAAGATACCTTTGTGAAATTTTTAAAAAATATACAAGAAGTTGATGAAAGTGATAATTTGGTAGGTTTATTGATGGTCATGAGCAGGAATTTGACACTCGATTATTTTAAAAAAAATAATAAATTTTTGCAGCTTGATGAAACGATTAATCATCCATCTACTAATGATGAGCATAATTTAGATAAGAATATTATATTAGGAAAAGTAAAGGAAATTTTAAAGCCGAAGGAATTTGAGATATTTACTTTGCACGTTCTTAGCGATTTAACTTTTGATGAAATTGCTAAATTAAAAAAGAGGCCATTAGGCACAATCACGTGGGCGTACAAAAACGCTATTAAGAAAATAAAGGAGAATATTGTATTATGAAATTTGATGATAAAAAAATAATAAGTGATGTTAAACAAGACTCCAATTATAAAATCAAAACTACAAGTTCCAATATCTTAAAAGTCTATCAATTAGAGAAGAATAAAGAGGAAGCAAAAGTAAACAACTCAAAAAGAAAACTATTTATTTTTGGTGGTATAGGAGGATTAGGTGTAGTATGTGCCGCAGCTGCAGCCGCTATCATAGTTGTTAATTCAAATGCTGGAAGTTCCAATGATAATCAATTTATTGAAGGAATAACAATTGAAAATACAATTTTAACTGAAGAACTTGCTACATTTAGTTATTTTAATACAAATAATGAAAGTACTACCTTGTCAAAAATTAAACTCGCAAGACAAAATCGCAATGAAGAAGAAAATTTAACTCAAGAACATTTTAATGATATCTGTAAAACTTATGATGATGTTGAGTTTGCTATCGAGAGTTTATCTAATGAAGTTAGTGTTAAAGGTTATGAATTTAATCAAGAAAAGGAAGGCACATATTATAAATATGTTAATTTCTTATATGTAAATGATAATGATACACCTTTTGCATCGTTGTATTTTAACGATTCTAAAATAGTTGAAGATGATGATGAAATTGAAACAAGTTTTTTGGCATTATATGAACTCGATGGGAAATATTCTGATTTAACAATTGTTAAAGAAGTTGAAAACGAAGAAGATGAAGTAGAAACTAGTTATAACTTAATTTTTTATCCTAGAGATGATGACGATTATTTATATAAAATAGAAAAAGAATCCGAAATTAAAGGTATAGAGTCAGAAGAAGCTTATTCTTATGCTATATATGATAAAAAGAACGATGAATGCCTTTATAAAATTACTTATGAAGTAGAAAAAGAATTTGGTGAAGAAGCTATTGAGTTAGAAATAGAAAAAATAGATAGTGACTATAGTTATGAAGATATCAAAATTAAAGGAGACACAACAACTTTTATAGCAAGTATGGAAAAAGAAGATGTTGAAGTTGAAGATGTTTATATAACTTTAAAGAAAGAAAATGGTGCTAAGCGATATACTTCTAGAAATGGTTTAATTTATAATTCATAAAAAATTTAAAAAAATCCAATAAAAGTAAAACATTGTTCGTATTTATAGTGAACATTAAAAAAAGGAGATAAATATGAGAAAACTAAGAAATACAATGTTAAGCGTGTTAGGTGGAATCGTTTTATTGGGTGGAATGGTGAGTTGTTCAAATGATAATTTAAATGACCAATTTACAAATGGCTCAGGTACATTAAGTTCAGTTCAAAAGAAAAACATTGAAGCTTTAACTTCAATTAAAATGGTAGAGACAATTAGTAGTGTAGGCAATGTTAGTTACGCAAATAGATTTGTTAAAGATACTAATATTGATAATGATTATTTAGAGACTAGTATATTACCTACCATTGATATGTTATTAAATAATGGCTCAATTGTAACTTCTACTATTGATGAAGTTGAGACTGATTATAATGGAACAATTTATCACTTTAAGGAAGTACTTAACTATAAAGATCACGAACTAAAGGATGCTAGTTACACATTAATTTATAATAAGGAAACTTTTGTTGAAGAAGATAGAGACGAAAAAGAAGAAACTTCAATTCTTAATGGTATAGTCATTCTTAGCGAAGAAGAAAGATATACATTTAAAGCTTTAAATAAAGTTGAGACCGAAAAGAATGAAGTTGAACAAGAAAGATATTTCAAGATTAATATGAGCGAAACCTCATATGTAATAGTTGAAGAAGAGTTTGAAGAAGAAAGAAATAAAACTGAATCAGAATTTGAATATACATTTGTTAATAATGGAAAAGTTGAATTAAACTACTCAATTTCCTTAGAAAATAAACAAAGATATGATGAGATAGAGTATGAAATTAACGATGTTGAATATGAAGTTAAAAAGATGATTAAAAATGGTGAAGAGGTCTATAAAGTCAAACTTGAAAACGATAAAACAGATTCTGAATACGTTACTTTCTATAAAAAAGAAGTTTTAGAAGATGGAACCGTAATCTTTACTCAATTAAACCAATAACAATATTTGAAATAATTTGTAATCAATGGAACATTAATTTTATTCTAGACATTAGGTACAAACTATTTAATAAAAGAAAAAACCATGCAAAAACATGGTTTTTTTCATTTTAATTCAATAACTATAATTTAGAATTTACAATTTATTTAGATTTTTATTAAAAAACAATTTTTGGCTAGTTATAATTATCATATGAGTTTAAGTGAAATTATAAGTCTAATTGCTAATACCCCGATGCTTATTGTGGCTATTATATTAGTCATCGGAGTTGTTTTTATTAATGGATGGACAGACGCCCCAAACGCTATTGCTACTTGCATCTCTACTCGTTGTATAAAACCAAAAGCAGCAATTGTGATGGCGGCTGTTTTTAATTTCTTAGGCGTTTTAACTATGTTCTTTATATCTAAGCAAACTGCTGAAACTATTTCAAACATGGTTGATTTTGGTACTCAATATGCATTAGCACTCGATGCTTTATGCGCTGGTATGGTTGGTGTAATTGCTTGGGGAGTTTTGGCTTGGGCTTTCGGAATTCCTAGTAGCGAATCTCATGCATTAATCGCCGGAATTACGGGTGCTGGACTTGCAGCAATGACTATGGGATTAGATGCTAAAATTGCCTTTGGACCAACTTCAAGTTGGGCTTTAACAATTTATGGATTAATTTTATCTTGTGTATTTGGATTTTTAGTTGGTTATCTTGTAATTCAAACAATAAGAGGTATATGTAGGAAAATAGATCGAAATAAAACAAGACCATTTTTTAGATATGCTGAGGTTTGTAGTGGAGCAGCGATGGCTTATGTTCATGGTGCACAAGATGGTTTGAAATTTATTGGTGTTTTATTTTTGGCTATTGAATTAGCCGCTAAAGCTCAAAATCCTAATAGTATGGTTGCTTTATCTAATGATTCTTCATTATGGTGGTTAGCTATAATTACAGCTCTTGTAATGGGATTAGGAACTTCAATAGGCGGATATAAAATTATTAAAAAAGTAGGAATGGGAATGGTAAAACTAGAAGCTTATGAAGGCTTTGCGACAGATTTTACTAGTGCAATAGGAATTTTAATTTCGACGTTATTCGGTGTTCCTGTTTCAACAACTCAAGTTAAAACTTTTTCGATTTTAGGAGTTGGTGCGAGTAATGGCATAAGAAAAGTTAATCGGAATATCGCTACAGAAATGGTAATGACTTGGATTTGTACATTCCCAGGATGTGGTTTAATTGGATATATATTTACTTTAATATTTATAGCAATTTCAAGGTGAGGTGTAGATTATGTTTTTTAAAAAGAAAAATAACAATTATTTCTTTGATTCGTTTACTGAATTAACTAAATTTGCAGTAGAAGAAATAAATGTATTATCTGAAGGATTAGCAAATTTTGATAAATCAAATCTTCTAGACTTAAAAAACAGAGTGCATCAAATTGAGCACTCTGCCGATAAAAAGAAAAAGGAAATTGAAGAAAAACTCGCTAAAGAGTTTATGACCCCAATTGATAGAGAAGATATTTTTGTCCTCCTTGATAAAATTGATGATTTATCTGATTCAATCGATGAAATTTCTTATAAACTTTATATTAGAAACTATAAAGAATTGCCTTATAAAATCAATTTATTTATAGATAAAAGTAAAGAAGCAATATTGGCTTTATATGATGTTTTCGCTAATTTTGCTAGCATCAATAAAAAAGAAATTATTGAACCTAAGATTGACAAGGTATTGCAACTTGAAGAAGCTGTCGATAAATTATACGAGTCCTATGTTCATAAACTTTATTTAGATTTAAAAGATTATGAAAGCATAAGACTTGGTGAAAGAGTTTACTCATATTTTGAGTATGTTACAGACAAATGTAGAGATGTTTGTAAAACAGTTCTTATAATAATGTATAAGAATTTATAAAAAATTCCACATAAAAACTCAGTGATTGTACTTATTTAATTTGGCATAAGCTTTCCACCTCCTACTGAGAATTCTAGCAAGAGGTGGCAATACAAAAAGAGTTACCTAATCATATTGGAAATTTGAAGAATAACATAGACTTTCAACGGACAATTCGTAAACTTTCGTCTACCTAACTACGCCTTATTTATGAAATTAAATAATATTGTCATTCCTGCTATCTGTCTATCTCTTAGTACTATAGTAAATAAACCCAATAATGTCGACTTGTAGAATTCCTTACAGTGCCTAGTTACTAGAAATTTCTTGATAGGGCGTAAGCCTAGTTATTCGTTCTCCTTTCACTAGTACAACAGATATACATTTTTATTTTTTTCCGTTTTTAGTAAAAAAAGTGATTTCGTAAATTTCGAAACCACTTTTTAAATGCTTTGTTATATCTTTATAAAGTTTTAACCCAAAGTCCATGAAGATTGCAATATTCATAGACTGCAACAGGCTTTTCATTTTCACCAAGTGTAAATGTGTGGGTTGGAGCATCACCAGGTTTTAAATCAACCCTTCTTACTTCTTTATCTGTTACTAAGATAATAAAAGTAATATAGTGATTTTCTAACATTGGATGAATAACACTTCCAACTTGTACATTAACTTTATTTCCTTCGACAACAACAGCTGGTACATGCTTTTCTGTAGCACCATCAACTGAGTTAGCTTTGAGTTCTTCCATTGGTTCACCACAGCAAATTGTTGGGCAGCAGTGGGTGTTAGGTAATACTTCAACGATCTTACCGCATTTATTGCACTTAAATAAACGTAAATTATCCATTTAATTTTTCCTCCCTTAAGTATTTATATTTTAGAACGAATATGGTAAATTTTAAAGCGAATTGCATAGGGGAGGACTTATGAGCGATTATGAATTAATTCTAAATGAATTGTATAAAGAAAGTAGTGGAGACAAGTTCGTTAATTTTAGTAAGACTATCCTTAATACAAATTTACTTATAATTGGAGTAAAGTTACCTAAGTTAAGAAGCATTATTAAAAAATATAAATCGTGTGATTTATCTACTTTTACGCTAAATGAGTTTTATGAAACTAATTTTATTTATGTAGCAATAAGTCTTGGTAGATGTAAAGACCTTTCTGAAGCTTATGAATTCATAGTCAAGAATAGCAATTTAATAGATTGTTGGGCAATGACAGATTCCACATATAGTTTTATTAAGCTTAATAAAAACTTAGATAACGAAATAGACATAATTGACAAATTTTTATCATCCAAAGATGAATTTATAATCCGCTATGGTTATTTACTTTTCTTTAATTACTATAAGAATCCACTGAATTATGAAAAAATAATTTCTAGAATAAAAACTAGCGAATATTTTTATGTCATGATGGTTGAAGCATGGTTACTTTCTTATTTAATGATTGAATATTTTGATAAAACTTATGATTATCTAAGTAAAGCAAATTTAAACCAAGTTTTAAAACTTAAAACAATATCAAAGTGTATCGATAGCTATCGAATAACTAAAGAGAATAAAGATAAATTAAAGGAGTTACGTAAAACTATTAAGTCTAAATAACCTTACTTGTAGTAGTAGAGATTAAATCCTTTGAAGTTGCTATGACTATTACTTCGCCTTTATTAAGTGGCTTAATAATTGCTAAAGCTTCACCTAAATAAGTTTTGATGTGTTCTTTATGGTAACCATCTTTAGCATAAGGACAGCCTGTACCTAAAGCTAATAAAGTTCCATTATTAACTTTAATAGAAATATCTTTATTTTCTAAAGGTTTTAAAATTCCTTCTAAATCTGTAATTCTAATTTTTACATAAATTAAGCCATCTAATGAAGTAGTCTCATTTTCATTAATTAAATCAATTTTAGTTGAGTTTTGCGCAGTTTTTAATGAATATTCATGTAGCTTTTCACCATTTTTTGTATATGTGATAGCCTTAATTATGCCAGGAATATATCTAATTTTAAATTTAACTAATGAGTTTTTATTATTTCCCTTGGTAGCTATAAGTTTGTCGTTTTGATATAGCTTGATAATTGGATCATTGGTATATACTTCACAAATTGTTTCCTTATTTTCGTATTGAGGGAAGGTGTATGATTCTAAAGCTTTAGATAATTTCCAACTTGATTTAGTTGATCTAGCCTTATGACTTTTTGGAGAAACAACAGCCATTTTTAATTTTTCTTTTTCAAAAGCAACTTTTGTATAACTTGCTTCAGCTAATGGAGATCCAATTAAATCTATTCTTCCGCTTCCAGCGCTCATCCATCCAGCTTCGCAGGTCATATTTTCGTCACAATCGTCAGCATCAACTTCACTTCCAACTCCAACTTCGCCTAAATAGTCCATTCCAGCCCAAACAAAGTCACCAACAATACGTTTATGCTTTTTAGCTAAATTAAAGAATAATCTTGCATCAGCACAGAAAGTCTCACTTCCTAAAACAAGTCTATTAGGATATTTTTTTAAATCATGTTCGTATCGTAATATGCCATAGTTATAGCCTGCTATATCAACATTAGCAAACGTTCCTTTTGTAGCAGAGTCACACATTGGTAACTTTGCACCCATTTTAAGGATAGGAGCGCCAAGTAAGTTTGTTAAATTATTGAAAAATTCACTACCTACAGCCTTATGTTTTTTCTTTTTTGAATTAGATTTTTCTTCTTTAGCAGCTTTTTTATCATTGTAAAAACCCATACCAATACTTGAGATAAAGTTATAAAAAATATTAATTCCACAAGTTACAGGTCTAGTTTTATCCAAAGAATGAAGGTATTCAGTAAAAGTTTTCGTTAATTCGATTCCTTTTTTATGTGCGCTTTCTCCAACTTCATTACCTGTTGAATACATGATTACAGAAGGGTGATTATAGTCTTTATCAACCATATCTTTAAAATCTTCTTGCCAATATTTTTCTAAATATAATACATAGTCATATTTGGTTTTATGTGTATACCGGCAATCAACATATTCATCTAAAACATACATTCCTAGTTCATCACAGGCTTCTAGTAACCATTTAGAAATAGGATTATGTGCGCTTCTAATAGCATTATATCCATTTTCTTTTAGAATTCTGATTCTACGATATTCACTTGTTTTATTAGTGTAAGCGCCAAGTAATTGATTGTCACTATGAATGCAAGCTCCATATAAAATGACTCTTTCCCCGTTTATTAAAAATCCATCTTTGCCGTATTCAATTTGTCTAATTCCAAAATTAATTGTTTCTACATCATTATTAAAGGTAACTTTTAGTTTATAAAGTTTTGGATTTTCACTTGACCATAATTCTAAATCTTTTAAATCGAAATTTATATCAATAATTCCATCAGTTTTAGTAGTAATTTCCTGCAAAACTTCATCTAAATCTAAAACTTGAACATTAATTTCGCCAGCACACGAAGTTATTATATTAGTTTGAATAATCTTAGATTTGTAATCTAAAGTAGTGACCTTCACCCCATTTATTTTGATGTGCTCACTATCTTTTAAATAAAGATAAACTGGACGATAAATTCCACATCCAGAATACCATCTTGAGTTAGGTTGGTCGCTATTATAAGCAATAACTTTTAATTCATTAACAACGTTAGGTTTTACTTTACCAGTGATATTTACATAAAAATTAGTATATCCATAAGGTCTAAAATGTATTTTTTCTCCGTTAAGAAAGACAGTGGCGTTATGATATACTCCTTCAAATTCTAAGATGATATTTTTCTTTGAGTCTTCTTCGTTAAGAGTGAATTCTTTAATAAATTCATAGTCGTGGCAATCAATCCAACAACAATTTTTTCCGCTTGGTGCATCGTTTTTTCTTTCTTCAAATATCATCGCATCATAAGGAACATCAATTAGTTTAAACTCATCATTAGAATTTAATTTTTTCACTTTCCAATTATTACAAAAATTAATTTTAGCCATATAGATACCTCTCTTTTATTAATTTATACATTAATTTTTCTCTTAATTCTAAATAAAAAAATTTGCTAAAAACTTATTAAAACAAAGTTTTAATACTTTTTTATTATCTAGATGGTACTAAAAGAGAAAGCATTTAGTATGAGTAAATTAAAAAAATAAAAAGATCGAAAATTTATATTTCTTTTAAAAATTCATTTTTTTAAAGAAGTGAGCGACATGAATGAAATTAATTTTTAAAATATAAAAATCTCTTAATAAATTAATTTATTAAGAAAAAACACTTTCCTTAATTCGCTTTAAAAATAGCAAAATCAATGTTTATAATTAAAGTAATATGCTAAAGAAAAAGATTAGAATTGCAATTGTTGATGATGAAGAAGAATGTAGAAATGATTTAGTTAAAGCGCTTAAGAAATGCTTTGATAAGATTCCTGAATCGTTTGAATATCAAGAATTTGCCTCAGGAGAGGAATTTTTAAATAAATATACAAATACTTTTGATGTAATTTTTCTAGATATTGAAATGAGCGAAATTAACGGGATGAATGTAGCTCATAAAATAAGAAAGCGCAATGATTTTGTAATTATAGTTTTTGTAACTAGGTTAATAAGTTACGCAATCGAAGGATATTCAGTAGGTGCGTTTGATTATGTTCTTAAGCCATTCGATGAAATTGAGTTTAATATAAAAATGCAAAAAATATTAAAAAAACTCGAAAAATCTGAATTGGAAAGAAGTATTTTAATCAAAACAAACTATAAAGATAAAATTGTTAAACTAAAAGATATTAAGTATGTTGAAGTGATAGGGCATAACATTTTATTTCATACGAAAGATGAAACGATTTCTTCTTGGGGAACCTTAAATGATGTTATAGCACAAATAAATTCAGAGTCATTTGCTTCTTGCAATAGATGTTATTATGTCAATTTTAATTATGTTACCGGCATAGAAGGATTAAATTTATATTTAGATAATGACATAATACAAATTAGTAGGTACAAAAAGAATGAGTTTCTTAATTCACTTGCAAAATATTTGGGCAAAAAAGGTATAGTCGAATAATGCAATTTTTAGCTAATATATATTTTTCTTATCAATTATTTATGGTTTCTTTTGTCGGAACTTATATTTTTGCTCGCAAAGTTCCTAAAAGAGATTATTTTTACGTTACATTTATTATTGGAGCAATTTTAGGATCTATTATCTCTACTATTTTATGGATGGTTTCTAAACAATATGGTGGAGAATCTCGTCAATTATATGCAACATTATGTTCATTTTTCATATTATTTGAACTATTTATAATCTATTTTATCAGTTATAAAATCAACATAATCGAATGTATGACATATGTAATGGCTGGTTGGACTATGCTACATTTAAGCGGAAAAATTCAATATTTTATATGTTTACTTTCGAACATAACTGTAGATTATTTTAACTATAGTCGGCAATATACTTTAATAAATACTTTTTGTTTAGTTTTTACTACTCTAATGGCTTATATGTTGCTTAAAGTTTTTTATAAAGGCGATACTAGAGTTAGAAATCCTCGTGTTATATTTCCATTAGCAATTATTGTTGCCGTTTCTGTTATTTTAAATGCTTATTCTCCTTATGACGTGAATAAAAGTTCAGAGCTATTTTTAAATTTTTATGCATTAGCTTTTTGTGTTATATCGCTTTATTTTATTTTTCGGTCGTTTGATAATTCATATCTATTTAATCAACTTAGGTTCATTAAAGAACTTGACAAGAAAAAAGCAAATCAATATGAAATGAGTAAAGAGTCAATCGATATAATCAACAACAGAACCCATGATTTAAAAAAATTTATTTCTAAATTTGGTAACTCAAAGTCGATTTTAACCGAGGAAGAAATAAAGTTATTGGACAAACATATTAGCTATTACGATAAAAGAAGCAAAATAGGCATTCCTTCACTTGATACGATTATAACTGAAAAAATATTTATTTTCGAAAAAAAGAAAATTAGGTTTAAGTATAATGTTAATCCTGATGGCTTAAATATTTTTACTGATTTTGAAATTTATACTTTGTTTGGAAATATTCTAGATAATGCTGAAGAAGCTTTGGTTCAATGTGATGAAAAGTATCGTTATGATGAATTAATAGTAAGTAAAAATGGAAATTTGTTATCGATACACAATGAAAATTACACCAAAGAAAATGTGAAAATAGAAAAGAATACATTATTTACATCTAAAAAAGATGTTCTTTTTCATGGATATGGTACAAATTCTATTAAAGAAACTGTAAAAAAATATAATGGGGTGTGTACTTTTTCATGTTCTAATAATGTATTTTGTGTTGACATATTAATACCATTAGAAATGAAAAATAGTTAGTGTATTCGTGCAATGAAAATTGCTATTCGTGAAGCATTTATTGTTTAGCATAGTCATTTTTGTATAATTTTTTCAAATGTAAACGCTTACATTTGCTTAAGGAGTGCAAAAATGAATAAAAAATTTTTATGTTTAACTAGTCTCGCAATTTTGGCAACTAGTGGCTTAGTGTCTTGCGGAGGCAGTAAAGAAGATAATACGGATAATAATACTAATACAAAACCTGAGACGCCAACAATTAAATATCAATTTTCAGGTCATTATACAGATGAAACACTTACTGGATACGGCTATGATTGGTATATTTTATTGAATTTGTATACTGATGGCTCTGTAAAAGGAAGTGGCTATAATATTCTTTCAATGGATTCAAGTTCATATGAGGATAATGGTGGTTTCAGAGAAAAATGGTATGTAGGAAAATGGAAAGACGCTATTAATGAAGAAGATTTAAATTACATTGATTTAAGCGTTAGTTATAGTAGTGATGCTATTAATGATATGGGTGGAAATACTTTAACTGGATCATTTACCTACGAAATTTATACAAAATCCGATAATTCAATGTCGTTTACAATTGACGTTCCAGTCTTTTCTGGAAGAAAGCAAGAAATTTCAGGGAGTACAACAATAAATTACAAAGATTTTGATGAATTTATTCAAAAGAATTTGTATACATGGACAGAGCCAGAATCAATCGCAATCTTTAATAATAGCGAAGGTTCCTTAGCTAGATTGTATGTCCAAGATGAAGGAAAAGCTCTTTGTTATACTGGTAAGGTTGACCCTGCAACAAAAGAAGCTAAATATGTTATATCAGGTACATGGTCATGGAAAAAAGATGGTGATAAATTAATTTTTAATGATGGAACAGTTGACCATGAAGTTGTAATTGAAGGTAAAAAAGGTACTATTGAATATGAACAATCCTTAATGGGACATACTATTAAGTATAAATATGTTTGTGAAGATATAACACCTATTTTAGAGGCTGAAGGTAGTCAAGAAGAAACTGCAAAAGAGTTAGTGAAATTTTTAACTGAAGATAATAGTTCTTCAATTACCTTGTTTGATGATCATTCAGCTAAAATGACAGCTTTTGGTGGAGCTTTAAATGTAAATTATACTTGGGCTCTTGATGGTGATTTATTAACTTTAGTTGATAATGTTGATTCGAGCAAAAAATTAGAAACTACAATTGTTGATAACAAAGCTCAAATTAATTATTCTGCAAGTTTGGGTGGAAATGATATTGACTTGCAATTTATATGTAATGATTTAAGTAAATTAACCGAGTTTGTTGAAAGTGAAATTAAAACTTTAGCTGTTTTTGAAAGCGCAGATAAAACTGCAACATTAACAGTTTTATCAAACGGAAAAGCTAATTTAGTCGCTTATGGCGGTATGTTAAAACCTATTTTCAATTGGAAATATGAAAACAATAAATTAACTTTTATAGATGCTTCTGATTCTAGTAAAACTATGGAAGCTGTGATTGAAGGGAAGAGTGCCAAAGTTACATATAATGATAACTTAGGTGGGAATGCGATAAGCATCGAATTCTCTTGTTCAGATATATCGAATATTATCGGCTAGTATGAAAAAGTTTTATAAAAGATTTCTGCTTGTAGGTAGTTTACCTTTTATGCTTATGAGTTGTGGGGAGCAAGAAATTGAAGATCAAAATCCTAATAATGAAACGCCAATAACTCCAATTGATAAAAGCGATTATCCTTATATCGAATCACTAGATTCAACAAAAAAAGAAAATTTAAAAGCAAATTGGATTTGGATTGATAAAGCAACAAGTAACTCATATGTGGCTTTTAGAAAAAAGTTCACATTAAGTGAAGAACCAACTAACGCTCTTGCTACAATAGCCTGTGAAGGTAAGTATTATCTTTGGCTAAATGAGAAACTTGCTATTTATGATGGCGGAGTAAAAGGTGGTAGTACATTTTATGATTCATATTACCAGGATATTGATATCACTAAATATCTCAAAAAAGGAGAAAATACATTAGTAATTTTAGCTCATTACATTGGAAGAAGTGGTAATTCAAGTGTTGACAAATGCAAAGCAGGCATTCTTTTTGAGTTACACTCTGGTAAAGATACAGTAATAAGTGACGGTTCTTTTAAAGCAATGAGGCTTAAAGAATATCGTAATAGAGGTCTCTTGGGTGGTGACTATCCAGAATATCCACAATCTTCTATGCTTGCAGAGTGGAATGTATATTATGATGCAAACTATGCAACAGAAGGCTATCAAAACATTAATTTTGATGATTCTTCATGGGACAACGCAAGCGTTGTTGCTAAATTTAAAGAAGCACCATTTAATGATTTATATAACGCAATGATTCCTCCATTTTATTTTGATGAAACATATACTTTCTTATCTAGCGAATATATCAATAAACCTTTAACGGAAGATACGGTATTTACTATAAAACTACCTGAAAATATGCAATTTTCACCTTATTTTGAGTTAACAAGCGAAAAATCAGGCGCAAGGTTTACCTATTATACAAATACGTATACATCCCAAGGAATCAGTAGTTTTAAGGATGATTATATCGCAAAAGAAGGGAAACAAGTGTATGAAAGCTATCCATGGAGAAGCGGGGACGAACTAATAATAGAAGCACAAAAAGGAATAACATTTAATAAAATTGGCTTTAGAGAAAGCAGATATGCTTCTAATGTTACAGGACAATTTGAAGTTGATAACGAAGAAATCAATAGTTTATGGAATAAATGTGTAAATACATTATTGATTTGTATGAGAGATTCATATATGGATTGCCCTGAAAGAGAAAGATCACCTTATATTGGTGATAGTGCGAATCAAATTAGTGAGACATTTTATTCTTTGGATAAAAATTCTAATGAATTAACTAAGAAAACAATATTAAATGCGTTAGGTTGGACATCAAAAAATAACGAGATTCCTTTAAGATCGCCATCAGTTGTTTTAAACGAATGTCCTGCTCAAACATTGAATTTCTTGGTTTCAACATATGAGTATTTAATGTATACAGGTGATGTTGATACTTTAAAACTTTTTTATCCTTTAGCTATAAATTATCTAAAACTTTGGTCATTAAATAATGACGGAACGTTGGTTTACAGAAGCGGAACATTTCCTTGGACAGATTGGGGTAATGGTAGTGATGATGAAGTTATACAGTATGAGTTTTATTATTATGCATTAACAAAAGTAAAGGAAATATCTGATATACTCGGCATAACTAGCGATGAAACTTTCTTTAGTGAAAGAATTGAAAAGTTAAAGAATGGTTTTGGTAAGTATAAAAAGGACAATGGTTATAGAAGTAAAGAGTCTTTAGATGATAGAGCAAATGCTATGGCAGTTGTTAGTGGATTGGCTACAAAAGAGGACTATCCTATCATACTTAATGTCCTAAAGAATGTTAAACAAGCTAGTCCATACATGGAAAAATTTGTTTTAGAAGCTCTTTGTCAGATGGGAAATTATGATGAAGCAATTAAAAGAATGCTTGATCGTTATGGACCTATGATTGATGATCCGTGCTCTACGTTATGGGAGTTGCGGGATAAAGAAGCAGGAACACAAAATCATGGTCGGTCTGGAGGACCTTTAGTAGCTTTATCTAAATATTTTGGAGGAATTACTCCTACAAAAATCGGATATGAAGAATACGAAATTAAATTAAATGATTATTTTTCTTCTATGAATACTAAAGTAGATACACCGCATGGATTTATTTCTTTGACTTCAAAAAAAGATAACGAATCATTTGTATTTGATTTAAATACAATCAAAAAGAATGGAACTTTATTAATACCGGTTAATCTAGGAAATAATATTACTATTACAGGCGATGATTACGAAAAAGTAGAAAATAATAATGGTTATTACGCTTTTAGAATTAAAGGCGAAAAATATAACATAAAAATTAATTGAAAGGATTTTAAAAATGAAAAACACAAAAATTTTAGGAACAGTTTTAGCAGCAACTTGTTTATTAGGAGTTGCTTCATGTAGTGGGGAGGCTAGTAGCGCAAAATCATTAGGATACTACTCAGCAAACAAAACAATTAGTTATCAAAATTTCCAACCAACATACAATTATTTCTTTTTTACAATTAATTCTCAAGGTGTTGAACTTTTTGACGATAATACATATTGCTTCGATGCAATTCAAATTGTTTATAGCAATGTTACATTTGGACCAGATATTCCTTCTGATAAATTTACAGCAAATGAAAAAGGACATTCTATCGTTAAATACTATGGTTCATATACAATAAAAGAAGAAGATGCTGATTTTAAAGATGTTACATTATCTGCTCCAACTAGAGTTACTACTGTTAGTCAAGGTTCTATGATGATTGACACAGCTAATTGGACTGAAGAAATGAGTACAACTGTTACTCCTGAAGGTGGTGAAGCAGTTACTAGTGAGGCTTATTTGGCTACACAAAAAGAAAAATTTGGAGAAGGAGTTGATTTGACGATTGTTCTTTCAACATATTCTTTTGCTCACGTTAATGCATTAGATGCTACTGTTAGTATTGGTTAATAATTATGGCAAATAAAGGCTTTGCATTTTTAAGAAAAACTTCAAAAATGTGGCAGGGACTAACTGTAGTCTCTGCAGCTTTTTTATCTTTATTTCTTGTGCTAACTGACATGGGAGAAAGATATGAAGGCTTTATTAATGATAGATTAGGCATTACAAATAGTGGTTCTTCAGGAACTGCCGAACATGTTTATAAAAGTAGATTTGGCGAACTTAATGCAGAAAACTGTAAAAAATTAATTGAAGAAGAAAATAATTTTAATATCCAAGCGATGGAAGAAGGTGCTGTTTTATTAAGAAATGAAAATAATGCACTTCCATTTGCAGATAATGAAAGAAAAATAACATTATTTGGAAATAACGTAGCTGATCCAGTTTATGCAACAAATGGTGGCGGTTCCTCTTTTAAAAAGGAAAGAGGTGGAGACATTTATACTGCTTTCACTAATGCTGGTTTTAAAGTTAACAAGACAATGTATGATGCATATGTTAACAGTAATGTAAGACGTGTTTCAAATAGTAATGTAGGCGAAGGTTCGATTGGCGAAGTGCCAGTTTCATTTTATACTGATACATTAAAAGCAAGTTTTGCGAATGATTATAATGATGCAGCTATTGTATTATTTACTAGATATGGTGGAGAAGGTGTTGATCTTCAAGTAAAAGACATTGATGGAGTCCCTATGCTTTCACTTCATCAACAAGAAAAAGATCTTCTTAAGATGATTAAAGATAGTGGCAAATTCAAGAAAACAATAGTTTTGTTTAATTCTCCTTTTGCAATGGATTTAGAACGGATTGAAAAAGAAGAATATGGAATCGATGCTTGCTTACAATTCGGTGCAGCAGGTGATGTTGGATTTATTGGAATTGCTAATATTTTAACCGGAAAAGCAAGTCCATCCGGACATTTAAGTGATACATATGCAACATCTTCTTTAAGTGCACCTGCAATGCAAAACTTTGGTAACTTTAAATATAGTAACAACACTACACAATATGAAGATAGTTATGTTGTATATGCTGAAGGTATTTATGTAGGGTATAAGTATTACGAAACAAGATATCAAGACCAAGTTCTTGGATTAAATAATGCGAGTGGTAATTATGGGGTTTTTGCAGGAGATAATGGAATTTGGGATTATTCAAAAGAAATGGCTTATCCTTTTGGATATGGATTAAGTTACAGTGATTTTACCGAAACGTTAAAATCAGTTACTTGGGATAATCATCAAGTTAAGGCAACAGTCGAGGTTACTAACAATGGACCTAAAGAAGGTTCTAACTATGCGATAGATTCTGCTAAGCATGTAGTCCAATTGTATGTTCAACAGCCTTATGAAAAAGGGCAAGCTGAAAAAAGTGCAATTAATTTAATTGGGTTTAAAAAAGTAGAACTTAAAACAGGCGAAACAAAAACTATCGAAATAGTAGCAGATGACTATTTATTTGCTAGTTATGATGAGAATGCCATTAATGGTAGTGATACATCTAAAAAGGGATGTTATGTTTTAGATGCTGGAGATTATCATTTCGCAATTGGATCTAGTTGCCATGATGCTTTAAATAATGTCATTAGGGCTAAAAATAGCGAGGTCACTTTATATGATGAAAAGGGTAATGAAGTGGCAGGAGATAGCGATAAAGTTGAGACCATTAATCTTGAACAACTTGATAACATTACTCACTCCAAATCAAAGGTAACAGGTGAAATAATTTCAAATAAGTTAGAAGATATTAATTACAATTATTATGAAGGAAAAGAAAAAATTACTTATTTAACACGTAGCGATTGGTCTACATTCCCTAAATCTTATGAAAATTTAGAAGCAAGTGAAAAATTATTAACAGCTTTAAAGGGTCTTACTTATAAAAAGAATGAAGAAGATAAGTATTCTAGTGTCACACCAGTTAATAGCGATATTAAATTTTGTGATATGGCTGACGTTGATTATGATGATAACGAAAAATGGGATAAGTTTTTAGATCAATTAACATTATCTGAATTAGCTTCAATTACAGGAGAAAAGATGGGTAATGATGCAGTTGGAACTGGCGAGGGCGGAATTAATAAACCATATAATAGCAATACTGATGGTCCTAAAGGCATAGGAAGTATTTATGCTAATGGAGATAAAAGCGGCATAACACTTTATGTTGACCAAGTCACTATGTCAAGCACCTTTAATTTAGATTTATTAAAGGAAAGAGGAGCTTTATTTGCTGAGGATGCTTTATATTCTGGGTATTCAATGGTTTTTGGACCTGGAGCAGACTGGCATAGAACTCAATATTCTGGTAGAAATAGTGAATATTATAGTGAAGATCCAAATTTAAGTTTACTTTGCGGAGCTGCACAAGTTAAAGCTATGCAAGAAGGTGGACTTATTGCTGCAACAAAACACTTTGCTGGAAATGATCAAGAAACCAATCGTCATGGCGTATCAACATTTAGCACTGAGCAAGGATTTAGAGAAGGCTCATTAAGATGTTTTGAAGGCGCATTACGTGATGACTTAGGTGGTGGTCTTGGCGTTATGACATGTTTTAATAGAATTGGCGCAACAGCTGGAGCAGCTTATGGTCCTGTTCAAATTGAGATTTTAAGAGATGAATGGGGTTTTAAAGGAGTTAATTTAACTGATTCCTCTAAAGATGCTTCAGATTATGTCCACACTAGAGAATGTTTAGCTGGTGGAACTGATATGTTTAATAATGATTCATCTAGAGCAACTGATGTAATGACAATCATCAGAACAGATAGAGACGGAACTTTATTAAAAGCATTAAGAACAGCTAATAAACATTTCTACTATGCTTATAGTCGTTCAAACTTAATAAATGGTTTAAGCCATGATACATTAGTAGAAGACTTTGTTCCATGGTGGAAAACAGCATTGAAAGCAATGGATATTACCTTCTATTCTATTACTGGGGTATTGGGCGCACTAGTTATAGTTACAACCTCACTTAATTTTATTAATAATAAAAAAGAAAAAGAGGAGTTAAAATAGTATGAAACAGATCTTTGCAAAATATATAAAAGACAAAACAATTATTTATTTAATCGGCTTATTATTCTCAATTATAGCTTTAATCTCCTCAATTCTTTATATTATCATTGATGGTGGAGATAAGAGCTATTCAACAATTTCATTTGTTTTAATGCTTGTAGGCTCTATTCTATTTTTCCCAACTATATTTATTAAGTATGACATTCTATCAATAATTCCTGGATTACTTTTTGCTTTTGGATTTGGTGAGGCTTTAAGAGCAACACTTCCTCCTTTAAGTGATGTTTGGAATGGAGTTAATTTTATTGGCGGTAATGCCTTTTGCGGATTAGCTTTTACAATCATCTTCTTTATATGTATGGTTGTTCAAATTGTTGTAATTTTTAACAAAAAATATAAACAATTAGATCAATAATCCTTTCAAAGCAAGTTTTAAGAGAATTTGCTTAAAACTAGGCCTTAGCGCCTAGTTTTTTCATTATAAAGTTAAACATTAGTAGTGTTTTGGAAAGAATAAAGGTATTGTAAATACTTTCTCATCTTTATTTTTATAAATTCAGCTATTTAAATTGGTAGAAAAAATCTTGCCTTCTTTTAACGCGTTATTTAAAACTATGTACTAGAAAAGTCTTTAGGCACATCTTTAATTTTTATAGTATCCAACAGGAATAAAATGAATGCTTTTAAATTCAATGCTTAGAAGTTAGTCGCTTAATATATATAAGGATATATATTAAAGAGTACCATGACTTTCTTATAACCATGTTTAAGTCCACATTCACAAAAGCTATATTTTATAACCATATTTTACTTTTTTTAATCTAAGGTCTTTTAAAAGAAGATAAAATACTTCATTATTCCTTGATGAAATTTATATTATTTTACTATTTCAATAATTAAGGCATTTATTTTTAATATAGATATATTTATTAGTGATAAAAATAAGAAACCACTAGTTGCGTGATTTTTATATAATAGAATTTAAAATAAACTATAAGGAGATGATCTTATGAGATTAAGTGAAAAAATAGTAAAAATTAGAGAAGAAAATAATTTTACGCAAGAAGAAATGGCTAAAAAATTATTTGTTAGTAGACAAGCTATCTCAAAATATGAAAGAGGCATAAGTTATCCTTCTTTAGAAGTTTTACGTTTAATCTCTAAAGAATTTAAAATTAGTATGAATAGTTTATTAGATATTAATGATAGCGAAAAAAGTAAGGAATATAGGGCAATTGGATTTAAGAATTTTAGTTTTATTTTTATATATTTAGGAATGTTAATAATGTTAATAGTGATTATAACTATATTAAACATTTTATTAATAGATTCTAACATTACTTTAGTGGAAAATATTTTATATAACTCTTTACTTGGACTTATCACTTTAAATGTTTTATATCTACTTATTAAATCTATTATTCCTAATAGCAAAGTATTAATCGAATATAATGATTATGGAATTAAAATAAAAACAATCGAAGAAACTAAAGAAATTCTGTATAAATGAATAAAGTTAAATTGTTATGCAATTAAATGAAAAAATACCAGATTTGCGGAGTTATTTTTTACCATTAAATAAGTTTTATAAAAAAATTCAATAATAAAATTGTTTATTTTTTTAATTACTTAAGTTTTTTTAATTAGTTATATTTATTATCACTATTGAATAGAAAGATAGATTTTTTATAATAGTCGTAATAGAGGGAAACACTATGGATAATAATTATGATTTTTTATTAAAAATCGGTTTTACTCTTAATGAGGCTAAAGTATATCTAGCTTTGATTCAAAGTAGAGCTATGAACGGATATGAAGTAGCTAAAGTTTCTGGAGTATCTAGATCTCTAGTTTATGATGTTTTAGATAGATTAGTTACTAAAGGATATGTAATTAAGTGTGAAGGTGAAACTAATTTTTATACTGCTTTAGATTATGAAAAAATAATTGATAAGATTAATGATGAAAATCAGAATAACTTATTAGTGGCTAAAGAAAAATTAAAAACCTTATCTATTAAAGAACATGATTCGGAATATATTTTTAATATCAAAGGATTTACTAAATTTATAGAAAAAGCTAAAGAGCTAATTTCTTCATCTAAAAAAGAAATTTCCTTGTCTTTACGGAAAGAAGAGTTCTTACTTCTTGAGGATGATTTAATTAACGCTATTAATAGAGGTGTTAAAGTTTATCTTTTTACTTTTAATGATATTACTTTAAAAGGTGCACAAGTATTTTCTTATAAAGTAGAAGATCCTAATAACTTATTTCCATACCGAAGAATAACTTTAATTGTTGATAATGTAGATACTTTAGTAGGTGAAAATATTGGAGATAAAAGTATTTCTATTTATACAAAAAACCACGCTCTAATGAGTTTAACTACAGATGAAATGGTTTTAAATATTTTTTGGCTAAAAATGATTGAACATAAAAATCTTTTAGGGAAATGTAAAACAGCTAAAGGATTTTTGGAAGCCTTAAACGCTTTAAAAGATGAAATGAATATTTCTACTAACATGACTAAAAATTTCATGGTTTTTGATTATCAATTTGGAGGAAGTAAAAATGGAGATGACAAAAATTGAAAAACAGCGTCAGCGAGAAGCTAAGGAATTAGTTAGGAGAGAGAAACAATTTAAGTTTAAAGAGAATAAGTTTTATTTAATTTACTTATTTATGATTCTTTCGTTAGTTTTCATTACGGATGAGATTGCATCGACTATATCAATACAATTTCAATCTAATATTATTAACGATTTTTTTGTAACTAATTTAAATATGAGTTACGGGGAAGGTTTATCATTATTTTCTGCACTAGGATTTATTACATATCCAGTTTCTTTGTTAATGGTATTATATCGACCTTTAGCGGATAAATTTGGTAGAAAGCCTTTTTTAATTATTAATACCTTTTGCATGGCTTTAGGCTTGTTTATAGTGTATTTATCAAGAGAAATAGTGGTTTATATGATTGGTGGCACATTAATGGGATTTATGGTTTCCCATGATATGCAAGCTGTTTATATTTTAGAATGTTCTAGCGAAAAAACTAGAGCAAGAAACTATTCATTAGTTAAAGCTGTTGCCATTTTAGGAACATTGTTGATACCTTTATTAAGAGCTACATTAATGCAAAATGTTAGTTCAAGATGGCATTTAGTTTATTTAGTTCCTGCGATAATTGGATTTGTCCTATCTTTTGTAGCTTTATTATTTGCTAAAGAAACTCATACTTTTTTAACTAATAGAATTAATTATTTAAAAACTCCTATCGAAGTTAGAGAAAAAGAGAGTAAAGAAGAGAAAACCAATAATGCACAAGGTGGAATTATTAATGCTCTAAAATTTGCTTTCAAACATAGGCAATTAAGATGCTTAATAATTGCATGTACTTTTTTCTATTTAGCTTCGTTAGCTACGTCAACTTATAATACAGTCATGGCAGAATCAGCTAATATGAGTGAAGAAGCGATAACTTATGCTTTATATTTATATCCAGTTGGAAATGCTTTGGCGACTTTAATAACTGGTTTTATCTCTGATAAATTTGGTAGAAAGACAACAATTATTGCAATGGGTACAGCTTCATTGGTTTGCTATAGTTTATTTATTACTAGTGCAATGTTATCATGGACACCATTTTTAACTGGTTTTGCTATTGGTGGATTTATGGGCTGCTATTGGGGAGCTGGTGATACAATTGGATCAATTATGTTTTCTGAAAGTGCGCCTACAAATTTGAGATCATCAGTTACTGTTATTAATACTTTATTAAACGGAGTAATTGGCGGAGTTGCTTCAATAATTTCTATGGTTGTAGTACCATTTATTCCTGAAAGTAGCTTTGGTTATTTTTACTTATGCTTAACAGTTCCTGGCCTATTAGGGGCTGTAATTGTTATGTTAAAATTTGTTGGCGAAACTAAAGGATTAGATTTAAAACAAGTCACAGGATTGGAATGGGACAAAGTTAAAAGGGTTGATAAGAAAGAAGAATAATATGAATATTAAAATGTTTGAAATTCAAAAAGGGGAAATGCCACTTGAAAATATAAAAGAAACTTGTGGATTTGCAGGAATTTTTAAAGAAATTGGAGTAATTGGCGATTCTTTATCTAGCGGAGAGTTTGAGTCTACTGATGAAAACGGTAAGGTATGTTACCATGATATGTACAATTATTCATGGCCAGCAATACTAGAAAGAATTACAGGTACAAAATATTATAACTATTCTAGAGGTGGAATGAGTTTTAAAGAATTTTATGAATCATGGGCAAAGCAAAATAACTTTTGGGAAAAACGACAAGCCTATATCGTTGATTTAGGTAATAATGACTTATTTGTTTTTAGACAAAATGTTGGTAGTGCTAAAGACATTAATTTAGAAGATCCTTCTAAAAATAAAGACACTTATTTCGGCTATATGGGGAAAGTTTTATCTAAACTTAAAAGTTTGGAAAAAGATGCAAGAATATTTTTGGTGTCTCTTCAAATTGACCATACATTTAAGGAAAAAGATGAAATGGCTTATTACGTATTAGAAGAAATGAAAAAAGTAGTAAAAATGTATTCATTTACTTATTTAATCGATATGACAACATATGGGCCTGTTTATGATGAAAAGGCTAGAGAAAAATTTGCAATGGGATTTCATCCTAATGCAATGGGTTATTATGTTTATGCCTTAGCCATTGGAAATTACATTGATTATATAATTAGACAAAATTATAAAGATTTTTTTGAAGTTCCTTTTATTGGAACAGATTTAAAAAATTACACAATATAAAGATGTTAGAAAAGATTATTCAATAGTGAAATTAGAATGCTTTTTATTATGTTTTAAAATCTTATAATCATCTTTTAAATAATAATGAGGCAAAAATATGTTTATTTATTTTAAAACTGTTATTTGCTTGTACTAGTTTAGCTATATTTTTTAAATAGGTTCTTAAATATATCTTCATAATTTTTTCATATTTAATTAGAATACCAATAGGTAAAATTATGATCGAAACAGAAAGATTAATCTTAAGAAGATTTAATGAAAATGATTTAAATGATGTGTACGAGTATTTAACTAAAGCACTGCCTCATTGTTTTTTTGATATGAAAGTAACTTCAATTAACGAAATAAAAGATAAGTTAATTGAAAGAATAGAAGATGAGTTTTACTTTGCAATAACTTTAAAAGATTCGAATAAAGTAATTGGAGAACTTTTTGGTCATCTTGAAGATGATAAAGAAACTTTTTCTATTTGCTGGCTATTAAACAGTAAATATGGAGGTAAGGGTTACGCCTATGAAGGAGCCAAAGCATATTTATCGTATTTATTCAAAATAAAGAATATAAGAAGAATATATGCTTTTACAGAAATTGATAATTTTCATTCTCAAAAACTATGCGAAAGACTTGGTATGAGAAAAGAAGGGACGTTCATAGATTTTATTTCTTTTGTCAAAGATGAAACTGGTAAAAAAGTATACGAAACGACCCTTGAATACGCTATTTTAAAGAAAGAGTGGTTTGAATAAATTTGTTTTATTTTAAAGGCAGTTTTTTTACTAATGGTTAATAATTTTATACAAGTTTCATTAAGATTTTATTAATTTTTATGTTTTTTCATTAATTTTGGTTTAACATTGTTTAAAATAACTAAATGTTAATAAGGAGTTTAATATGAAGAAAAAATTAAGTATTTTGGCAATAACTGCTGTTGCATGTGGTTTTTTAGTTACATCATGTAATAATGTTGAAGAGCCAGATGTAGAGAAAGATTCTTACAAACTTTCAATTAATAAAGATGAAGGTGTAGAATCGGTAACTGTTTTTAGCGGTGAAACTGAAGTCAAAGATCTTACTCGTATTGAAGAAGAGACTGAGTTGACAGCTAAAATTGTATTACTAGATAATTATGAACTTACTGCAGTCACTCTTGATGGTACTGCTTTATCCGCAACTGGAGGAACTTATGTTTTTGAGATGCCTAGTAAAGATGCAACTTTAGAGGTTACAACCAGCCAAATCATTTTAAACTATGCGCTCACTATTGAAAAAGATGAAGGTGTAGAATCTGTCAAAATTTTCGCTGAAGATACTGAAGTTACTGATTTTACATCAATCGCCGAAGGAACTTCTTTGGAATTAAGAGTTACATTAAAGAATCATTATAAAATTACTGCTGTGACTTTAGATGAAAAAGCTTTAACAACCGAGGATGGAAACTATGCTTTTTCAATGCCTAGTAATAACGCAAAATTAGCTATTTCCACCGAAAAAGTTTTTGATAGCGCAGTTGTTGTTAATAATGATTCAGATAAAGGAACATATACATTAACTATCAATGGTGAGGCTTCATCTGACGGGAAATGTAATGCTGGTGATAATGTATCTTTAACAATTACACCTAATGCTCATTGCAAAGTTTCATCAGTTGTTGTAAACGAAAAGACCATTGAATATACAGGTGAACCAGTTGTCTTTGAAGCAAAAGAAGGCACCAACAATGTAACAATCTCATATAGCCAAGAATATGTTATGAATTATGCAACTATTGGTTGCAGTTATACTTTATCTGTAAAATCTGGTGATCAGTTAATTACTAGTGGAGACTATGTTTATGAAGGACAATCTTTGACTTTGGAATTATCAGATGGTTGGTTCACTAGCACAAATGTACAAAAACTTTATTTCTATATTAATGATACTTTTGTAAAAGGCAATGATGAAAACGTTACTATTAGTGATGATTCTTCAACGATAACATATAATTTTATTAGCAGTTCACAAGATACAAATATTTATTGCGTTATGAATAATTCTTTTACAACTGATGAAAGCGGAATAAGTATTTCTTTTGAAGAAAATGAAAATGTAAGAGTTTTTGGATTTGAAGAAGGCGAGAAATATAGTGGTAATTACCCAACATTTAATTTTACTAAAAATCCAGGATACAATATTACAGGGCTTAAATTCTCTTATGCAGATGGCACAAGCGAAACATTTGAAGTTTCATCTACTGGAAACTCACCAATTTATTATCAAAATAATGTTAATTCGGGTGCAATAATGTATCAATCAACAATAAGCCAAGATGTCGTAATCAGCTTTATTGGAGAAGTCGTTGAGACATATGATATTGAATATGTTGGTTTAGAAAATGTAACTTTCTCTAGATCACCAGTTAGTTTCTTAAAAACTGCACCAGCTGGCACTTCAGTTGTTGTGACAAATTTAGTTGCTAAAGATAGCAAAAATAGAATTGATAATATAACGATTGAAAGTAATGGTGAACCTGTAGCAGATGCGAAGTTTACTCCTGCATCTCAATATAGTGATGCTTCTTATTCATTTACAATGCCAAGTGGTCCTGTCACAATTACATTTGTAATGAAAGAAAATGGTAAAATTACTGTTAATGCTGATGAAGGTGTTGAAAGTTATTCCGTTCGTGATAAAACCGGATTAGGATATAGTGAGATTGAGGCTTCTACACCAGGAACAAATTTCTATCTTTATATTCAAGCAAAAGAAGGATTTGCAATTTCTTCAGTTGTAGATGAAAACGATAATGTATATAGTCCTATTACTACTAACGAATATGATTACACAACAGGAACAAGTAAAGTAGTAACATATGCTATTGTTCGTATGCCTGAGGATGGATCAAATATTACTTTGTCAATTAAGACAAGCGCAGCTTATAAAGTTACTTGTTCTGAAGGCGAAAACTACACACTCAATGTTAGTGGATACTCTAATAGTTATGCTGAAGGTGCTAAAGTTACATTTAATGGAAGAACTTCAAGTTCTTTATATAATTTTAAAGATGTATATTTAGCTGATAGTAACGGAGAAAAGATTGATGCCACAATTGATCTTGTTAATAATGGATCTTCTATTAATGGTAGTTTCATGATGCCTGCTAAAGATGTAGTTATTACAGCTGTTGTTGAAAAATTAGATGTAGATGTTACGCCAATTAATGTTATAAATGAGGTTGAAGGAGTAGAAACTGCTAGCTTATTTAATACATTTAATATTAGTAACTATGCAAGTGGAATATCAATTAATTCTTATAGTGAAAGTTTAGAAGCTGTATTTGTTCCAAATACTAGTACTTCAGTTAGTATTGGTTTAAAGAATGATACTTGTGGTGTTAAAGTTAGCTATGTTTTAAGCGATAATAGCGAAGAAGCATTTAGTGTAAGTAATATAAGTACATATAATGGAACACGTACATATTCATTCGTTAGTAAACCAGTACCAGAGAATTTATCAGCTATTAAAGTTGTTGTATATGAATTAGATGCTTTAACTTATTCTTTAGATGATAAATCCGGAGATGGATTAACAACTGGTGACTTAGAATTTACACTTAATTCTGCACAGGTAGATTCGCTTGATGGTGTGGTCTTTGAAGGTGCTAAATTAAAAGTTAATGCTACTAAAGATGCGGGTAGTGGTTTCGCATATATTGTTAGATTGCTAGATGCAACAACAAAAGAGGAATTAAAGAAAGATTATCAAGGTATTTACACTGTTTATGGAAACTTCGTTATTGAAATTACAAAACTAGAAGCATATAAATTTAGTGTTAATACAACAGCTCCTCAAGGTGTTTATGCCACAATTACTCTTACAACGCCAGAAAACACTTCATATGTTGATGGAGACTTAATAATCGGAGAAGATAAAGCTGCTGTTAGATTCTATTTATACTTCTCGAGTTCAGAAGAAACAACAATTACTTATGAAGTAAAGGTTGGTGAAACAGTTATAGATAGTAAAACTGTAGAGAGTCAATATAGTTGGAACTATACAACCAGTGTATTTGATGTAACTGGGGATATAACTGTTACAGTAACTGTCGAGTAAAATAAATAATAAATTTAAAATTAAAAAACTAAATCTGAGATTTAAAATCTCAGATTTTGTGCTATAATACGTGTATTTTTGAGGAAAGAAAGTGTTTATGAAAAAAAGAAAGTTTTTATTAATTGCTATTCCGCTATTTGCATTAAGTTCTTGTACACAAGATATTAGTGGGACAGATGTTAATTATTTGACTAACAAAGATAATGGTACGGCAACTATAAGGATTTTTAAAGATGAGTCGGCTACGACAAAGGAAAGATATATATCACCTAAAAATGTTAAAGTTTCAATGACTTACAATGACTTAAGTGGAACTTTGTCAAATAACGAAAACGTTTGCCCTTCTGTCGGAGATGTTAATTTGTTAGTTATTCCAGTTCATTTGCCTGGAAGTACATTTAATACACCAAAAGTTAAAGAAGATATCGAGAAAGCTTTTTTTGGAAAAGACGATCCTGACAATGGATACATGTCTTTAAGTGAATTTTATTATGAGTCAAGCTTTGGAAAATTGAATTTTCAAGGGATTGTAACTGATTGGTTTGATGTTGAAAAATATACATCAATAAAATCAATTGGGGATATTACTGCTGGTACAAATGGTACGATTATTAGTGAAATATTAAGAAAAGCAACTGATTGGGCTTTTGAAAACTATGACATTGATAGAAAAGATTATGATCAAAACAATGATGGTAGTTTAGATGGTGTTTGGCTAATATACGATCATTATAATTATTTTAATCAATTTTTATATGATAATAATAGTAGTGATGAGGATTTAAACGAAGCTTTTTGGAATTATACTAGCTGGGATTGGTATGGAGATGCTCCATCTTTAGAGTCTCCAACAACTAGTGGTTTTTCATGGGCTAGTTTCGATCAATTATATTCTGGTTATGCTGACTATAACGAAGAAGATATTCCTAATTTTTTTGATGATGGATTTGATTCTATAAAATTAGATTCACATACTTTTATTCATGAAACTGGCCACTTATTGGGATTGGATGATTTATATACTAGCGATGGTCGTCGTCCAACCGGTTCATCAACAATGATGGATCAAAATATTGGCGATTTCGATCCATATTCAAAACTTGTTTTAGGATGGATTACACCATATGTAGTTTATGGAAGTAGTGAAATATTATTAACTCATAATATGTATGATGATCATTCAGTAATTGTAATACCTTCTAATTATGAAGAAATTTCATCTACAATTGAAAGTTTAGCCGAGGAAGAAAAAGAAACGTTCGTTTATGAATTTAATCCATTTAGTGAATACTTAATTATCGATTTATATTCTCCTTTAGGATTAAATTACAAGGATACATATGGAAGTGATGGATATTATGTGCATAATAGGGAAGCATGTATAGCCGACACTGGAGTAAGAATTTATCATTGTGATTCAAGAATTTTTAAATGCACCGTTGTTAATTATGATGGTGGACAAAAAATCTATCGGGATGAAGATGATTTAGAATGGAATGGCGAAAAATTAACGAAAGATGAAGCTATTATGACTTGCATTAGCAATGAAAGAAATGAATCTACTTCTTTTGGTCTACCTCAATCATTTGATTATTTTGAAAGACTAAGATTATTGGAAGCTTCTGGAATTAATTCGTTTGATTTAGCATCATATGGATTAAATGATGGATATGCTACCAAAGAAACACTTTGGAATATTAATAGTAATAGTTTTGATATTTTAAAATTTGGATATCAATTCTTTAATGGTAAATATACCTATAATGATGGCAGCAATATGCCTTTTAAGGTGAAAGTAGAAACACTAGTAGGAGTTAAATATGAAAAATAAAAGATATATACCTTTTTTAGCCTTATTTTCTGCAATGATTTTGCCACTTTCTAGTTGTGGGAGTAGCAATGAATCAGAATATAAACAAATGGCTAAAATTACTATTTCAAATGATAAAGTTAATGAGAATAAAGTTTTTAATCCTGATGATGTTCAAATTTCAATGACAATGAAAGACTTTGAGAATGAAGCTTATTATAATACTCAAGTTATGCCATCGACTGGAAATGTAAACATTTTAGTTGTACCTGTTTTAATACCTGAATATAAAACAATTGATCTTGATAACGATGGACAAGATGATTCTGATAAAGTTTTAGAAGATATAAATACATTGTTTTTTGGCGATCCTGAACAAGATGATAGATTAAAATTTGGCAGTGTTAAATCTTTTTACGAAGAATCTAGTTATAATAAACTTCATATTAATGGTGCAATAACTAGTTGGTTTGATGTCGAAAAAGAGTTAGGCTATACCAAGGCTGCTGAAATTACTAGTGATGTTACTAGTGTTATATTAGAAAAAGCAGTTGAAAATTATAGAAAGTCTAGAAAGGATAATATGACACCTTTTGATAGTGACGATGATGGATTTATTGATGCTGTATGGTTAGTCTATTCAGCACCAAATTATACAAATAATGGTCCACATTTAGAAGATTATAACTACTGGGCTTATACTTCATGGGCAAATCAAGATAGTGATGGCGATATTAATAAACCTGTTGCTAATGTCTATGGTTGGGCTAGTTTTGATTTTATGTATGAAGGATATGAAACATCATCGATCGATTCTCATACATTTATACATGAAACTGGGCATTTTTTAGGTCTTTCTGATTATTATTCAACGGATGGCAATGCACATTATTCTCCTATGGGTAAAGTCGATATGATGGATAATAACATTATTGACCATAACTCATTTTCTAAAATGCTATTAGGATGGACTAAACCATATTTAGTGTACGGAAATGCTGAAATTGATTTAAAATCAATGCAAAACGAAAATGCTTTTATTGTTATTCAAAGTGATGACACTGAAATAAGCAATAGTTTTAATCCTTTTGACGAATATATTTTAATAGAGTTATATACAAATGAAGGCCTAAATGAAATTGATAGCTATGACATTTACGATAGTGTTTTAGCTCCTCAAGGTATAGGAGTAAGAATATATCATATAGATAAAAGATTATTTACAATTTCACTAGATGAATTAAATAACAATAATTCAATCCAGTTATATGATGGTATTAATAAACAAGAAGGATTTGTTACTCCTATTTCGAATTCTCGAGATAATGATGTCTACAATAATATATTTCATTTGGACAATACAATTAATCTTTTTGATGAGATAAGATTGATTGAAGCTAATGGCAAGGATACATTTTCAAATGGCGGATATCAAACACTTAAGAGTTATTTTAAAAATGGGGATAGCTTTTCTTTAAAAACTCATTCTGCTTTTTTCAAATTTGATGAAAATGGCGACCCAATTTTAAATGATGGGTCAACCTTATCATATACAGTAGGAGTTAATTTATGACAAATAAAAAGTTATTTCTATTATCCTGCTTAGGTGTTTCTTTACTACTATCTTCTTGTGTGAGCAATTCATTAGTTGGCACTGGAAACGAAAATAAACCACAGACTCCAAGTTATGATGGGGGATTGCAAGGAGATGCCAGTGATGATGAGTTTATAGTTGAAGAAGATACTGATATTGAAACGCTTTTTGAAAACGCTGCGAAATTACAAAAATATTCATATGAAGTAAGTGTAAATGTGAGCAAAACTCAAGAAGAGTTTACACAATATTTTACTGAGAATGCTTGGTATAGCGAATATGGTGATGATAGTGATTTTGGCTATGCCCAAACATATAGTGAAAATAATTTATTTAAATTTTATATTAATGAAGAAGCAACTGAAGTTTACCCATCTGTATACGAATACGGTGGTTATTATGCAAATGAGATTATTCAAGGATTATATAGTCCTTTAACTATTGCAAATATTAGTATGCTAGAGTCTACATTAGATACTCTTTCAAATGATGGATATGAATGTTTAGGTAATAAATCTTATTTAGTTACTGATGTTGAAACAATGTCGGTTTTTCAATACATGTCAACATATGGAAGTTCAATTTCTGATTATATTGTTGCATTATATGTACAAATTATTGATTTAGATAGTTTAATTTTTGAAACTACATTAGATTTAGGCAGTTATGGATCTATTAAGGGCCTTTTTACTCCTCAAGAGAGTACTAAAATCGATTTTGTAAATGATGCAATTATTAATGATGGATTAAAAGGAATTAATGAACATCCTATGCTTTTAGAAGCTTCTAAAAAGTTTGATTTGAATAATTTTACTCTTAGTGGAGTTACTTTAATTGAATCTAATGGTTACAAAAATAAACCTACATCTACAATTTATTGTACAAATGATTATTTTGTTTGTGATTTTGTTGATGAAAACTATTCTGATTTTGGCTTCGCTTTTATTAAAGCTAATACTATCATTGCTCTTTACGAAGAAACAGAAAGCGGAATAAGCAATAGTTATACTGAAATGAGTGTTGCTTATGATAGCTGTTATGAATTTAAATTCACAGAAGAAGGAGAAGTTAGATTTATTAAATTTATTGGGCCACAAGAAACAGAAACAACTAAGTATTTATACGTTGATTCTTTACCTGAAGTTGGTGATGAAAATACTATTTATATCACTAAAAACTCTGAAGGAAAAATGATGGCTTATGAATATAGTGAAGGCGATAACGGATATACTTGGAAAGAATACTATGAATGGTATGATACGGTTGGAGATTTTTATGTATTTAATGCTGGAGCAACTTTTTATCCAAGTTCAAATGCTTTTAGTGCTTTAGCTCCTTCGCTTTTTGAAACCGCAGATCATTCAGACTTAAATGATAACAATTTTAAGACTGCAAATAGTGATATTACATCTGCATTAGCTACTGGAATTTTTGGTTGGGGTTTCCAACCAACAACAACTTGGATGGGTTACATTACAGAAGCTTATATGGATGTTAATTTGAATATTAATAACGAAATTGAATCTATTGATTTAGGATTAGGTGTTATGGCTTCTGTAAATGGTCATTTTGGTGTTCAAAGAATTTATTATAATTTCTCTAATTTCGGTTCAACTATGTATGCATCTGTTGATGATGCCTTATCATCAATTTATGGAGATTAATTTATGAAAAAATTTCTATCTATTATATCTTTTTCTTTCTTACTTTTTGGAAGTTTAACTTCTTGCGGAGATAGTGATGTCGGAAATGATACAAGTAAATACCCTACTCCAAAAGGTGCTCTACAAGAAGCGTTTTATAAATTGAAAGATAATAATTTTACTTTATCTTATGAAGATTCTTATGCTGCTATTGGTATTAAAAGAAATCAAGAAACTAAATATACAACTTATTCACTTGAATCAAACGGTGACTTAGGATTCAATGGCTATGCTCAAAATGATGATTGTGTTTTTTCTTATAACATTGTTGATAATGAAGTCGTAAGTGGAGTACCAGTTATTGATTATAATAAAGGAATCATGATTAAGGATATCTATGATTATCGTGATGGGCTCGAAGATTTTGATTATACAATATTGCCTTCTACTTATAAAAGTGGTGAAGAATATAATTATGTTTTTGGTGAAAACACAAAAAACGATGAACTTATAATTTCAGTCTTTTTAAGAATGAATTATAATCCATCTGCTTTGCCTCGTGAATTGACAATGAAAGTTGTTGCTGGCAATTTACAAATTAGTGCAATTACTAATTATTATGAATTACAAGATGCCTATGATTCTTGTAATGTTGTTG
The DNA here is from genome assembly GCA_949299335.1 of uncultured bacterium. Taxonomy (GTDB): domain Bacteria; phylum Bacillota_I; class Bacilli_A; order RFN20; family CAG-826; genus Onthovivens. Next base: position 71,677 of record CASGAD010000011.1, read on the forward strand.
CTTATGATGTAGGAGAAACTGAGAATACTATAATTAAAAAATACCTTGATGATGGCTTGACTTCTAAAACTCCTTTGGATCAAAAGTTCTTCCATTTAATCGCGCCATATTTAGAATCTTATAATTATAAGACAACAATTGATGCTAGAAGCCTTAAAACCGAAGATGGCATGGGGTATGAAACATTTCTTCAAGATCAGTATTTTACTGAGAACGCCATAATTTATGATACTTTAAGCGACAATTCTAATGTTGTGACTGGGGACCTTCAAACTGGCCTTGGCTTAGTATGTAATTTCTCAATGAATAGCATAGATGCTGATAAAATTGATATTACATACACACCTCCTACACAAGATGGCGAATTTTATACTTATTTATATGGTGAATATTTAACATATTCAATGGCTTCTTTAAATTTTTCAAATTTCGTTGGATATGTTGATGATACAAAAGAAAATTCATATTATATTACTGACTCTCAAACAATTAGTATTTTAAGTTATATTTGCCAATACGAAATTAACGATACAGATAGAGCCGTTAGAAGCTTACGTTTAGAAGTTGATGATTGGAACAAGAATGAATTTACATTATATTTTGATATTTATAATCGTTCTACAAATTTAGATAAAGGTGAGTTAAAGGTTAAATTTAGTGATGTAAACAATGTTTCAATGCCTGCAGTTGAGCGCTACTTAAATATTGGTGGTAAGGCTTCCGAACAAAATTTGGATACTTTGAAATCAGTTTTAAATAAATTTAAGAGTAATAATTACTCCATGGATATTTATGGAGGTTTTGGATTAGCAAAAGCTTATTTTACTGAAAATTATTATTATTTTGAAACCTATGGAAGCAAAGCTAATAACTATGGCTTCATTAAATTAGATGGTTCGATATATGAGTTCTCATTAGTTTATAATAATGACAATGAAATAACTGATATTTCAATCGACAAGAGTAAAGATTTAGTAGATGAAGGTATGCAATTGCCTGGCTGCGGAGCCTTCTATGGTAGTGATGATGATGCTTTCTATTTCTCTTGTTTTGATGAAAGCATATATGACTATGATGAATATGAGCAAGATAATATTTTTGGATATAGTTATTGGAGAAATAAAACATCAGGACTAAGTCAAAAGATTCTAGATTATTTTTCACCTAATAACACTGTAAATTTACCACAAGGTAGCGGATTTATGGTTAGTGATGGTGGGGATGATAGTTATGATACAAGAGTAACATTAGTACTTTCGTATAGTAATGAAAACGCCACGCAATTTGGAGCTTATATGGCCACTTATTATGATATTGATGGTACAAGTTTTGATTATTTAGATAATTTTATATTAGAAAATAATAAGTGAGGTTAATAAAATGAGAAAGAGTTTTTTAGCTTTAAGTTTGTTAGTTGCTATTGCACCAATTGGATTAGTACTTAATTCTTGTAGCAATGATAATGTTCAAAATGAAGATAACATTACAGGTGTTGAGATTTCTGGACCAATTTGGGTAAATGTAGGCAGTAGCATTACATTGAAGGCTGACGTCATAGGAAGCGATGATGATTTAGTTAACTGGAAGGTAAATGATGAAACAATTGCTACCATAGATAATGATGGAAAATTAACTGGTATTAGTGAAGGTGAAGTTGAAGTCACAGCCACATCAGTTGCTGCGCCTGAATTTTCTGGTAAATATACAGTTTCTATAAAAGGTATACAGTCTGAAGGAATAGAACTAGTTATTTTATCTGATGATCCAGATATTAAAATCGAAAATGGCATTTATCGAATTCCTGGTGGAAAGGAATTTAAAATTGGCTATAAGTTAACTAATGAAAGCGCAAGTAAGCCAACAAGTGTTGCTTATTCCTTTTCTTTCGCTAACGGAGATTCTGCGACAAGTTTACTTTGTGATATTGAATTACAAGAGGATCAAACTGCTATAGTTAAATTTAATAGTGTTTTTACTGGCGGTGTTTTAACTGTCGCAGCAAGATATACTTCTTCAATTAATCCAGAATTAAAACACTCTATTTCTGTTGAAAGCTACGACAAAAATAGTGATAACGATGCAAAACTTGAGGATATTATCGAAAATATTAAAGAGAAAGAATTGTCAAGCTTAACTAGTGCTCATAGAAAAGTTATTACTTTAAATGAAACTTCGAATAGTGGAGTAAGTGAAATAAACGAGAACTTCGAAATTTATGATGGTGCTGTATATAGTAGTAAATCTACAACTATTGACGATGAAACTACAAAGGAAAATACATATTCGACAGTTGATGCTACTAACAATGCGTTCTATTTATTCTCTTATAATAATGATAAAACTATTGATACTATTTATATGAATGAGGTTTATGATGTATCAGAAAAAGATATTTATTTAGAATATTCTAAATTGCCTCATTTTATAGGAAAAGAGTTGCCATCTTTTGGATTTGGTTCATTATTGAATTCAATGTCGTTTAATGATACATATGAAGGCGGTGATGCTTTTGGCAATTTTGATGCGAAGGGCAATGCTACTTATACTTTCAATTCAAATAACGTAGTAATAAAAAGTGAATTTATCAATGAATCTCAAAACACTATTGATTTATCTTTGGAATTTAATTATTCGTCTAGTTATGAATTAACTGATTATGAGTTTGTATATTCTGTAAAGCTTAATGGTGAAACAGAATCTAAAGTTTATTATCAAGAAAATGGTAGTAACTTTGTTTATGGTGATAAAGAAATCGACACCGATAAAGACATTGATATAAGTTTATATTATATTAAGTCTTTTAATGTTGAATATATCGAAAATTATTATCCTGAGGATAATTCTAGATATGAATATATTTCGCACGAAGTTGATTCTGAAGGCAATGATGTTTATTCTTTAACATATGATCATTCATTGCCATTACAAATTAGACAAATTGTACCTAACACAGGAAGCACTTTAATTGATGTTGCTAAAGTTGTAGCAAAAACTACTGATGCAGAAACGAAAAATTATTATATTTATGAAGATGGTTCAATTGTTATTTCTGCACCAAAGAACGAGGATGGAGATTTCTTCGAATGCACTACAACTGTTGAATTCGAAACTAGAGGTGGCGGCAAAGATAAGGTTTTAATCAATTGGATAAAACCAGATTTAACTGGAATTAAATTTTCATATTCTAATAGTAGTCAAATGCCAGAGAACACATTTACTTTCCCATCTATTAGAGCCTATCAAAACACTGCATATTTTTGGTTAAACCCAATACCTGATGATTCTATATACAATTTCGGAATGAAAGTTGTTGAGGGTGATGAAAGTGGAATAAAATTAACCAAATATGAAGATGCAGCTAATATGGATAGAGCCCCAAGAGGATCATATGCTATTGACGGAATTAAAGTTGGAACTTATACATTCTACTTCTATGTTGAAGGATATGAAGAAATTAAAACTCAAAATTATACCATTACTGTTTTAGAACCTATAAGTGTTGATGAATATAAGAGCAATTTAATTGGCAATACATACTTATACACAACTGGTATAAGTAAATTTGAATTAACTTTTGCATCCGAAACAGACATGATTTTAAAAATGCCAACTTATCTTGCAGATACAACTAGTGGAGGAAGCGTTACAACTGTTGAAGAACATATTTCATATAAAATTAACGAAGGACAAGTAACTATTGACACTGATGGCGTAGACAAAGTTAACCAAATCTTTGAATCAACCGACGGATACTTTGAATCTGCATATGGTGGACCAATTGAAATTAGCGATGATTTTACATCAGTTGGAATCAAATTAAGAATTAGAAGTGATGCTGAAGGCGATAAAGCCAATAATAGTTATAATGTATACACATTTACCAAAGTAGCTGATTTAGATGGCTTGGCAGGTAAAAAAGTTGAAACACAAGCGTTTATTACTGATTATGGTATGAGTAAATTTACTTTATCATTCTTAGATGATACAAATGCTATGTTAGAAGTATATTCAGCAAATAATGTTTTTATTGGTGGTTTTACTTTTACTTATCAATATGACAAAGAAAATAATCAATTTATTGCAAGTAACGTGCTTTTATCTGACAACTGTGTCGAAGGTTTTGCTTATAAAGATATTTCTTTAATTTATGGAACTAATAATTTAAGAGTCTCGATATTAATTCCAAATCAATATTATGTTGCAACAGTCAATGCTGATTTTGATTTAAGTAAAGCTATATAAATTTAGAATAATTATTTACTTATTAAAAATACTCTCCCTTAAAAATGGGAGAGTATTTTAATAGATGAGGAAATATATCATGATTAATGCTAACATATTTTTAAAATTAATTAGACATATGTTCCTATTTTATGAAAGTTATCTTTTTTGTATTATTTTATAAGGTTATAATAAAAACATGATTAATGTAGCAATAAATGATGATATTAAGGAAGATGCTGATGCTTTAAAAAATGCACTTAAAGCGATTGAAGTTGACTATAATGTTATTTTTAATAATTTCTTTTTTGAAAGTGGAGAATCTTTTTAATTAATTACGAAAAGAATAAATATGATTTAATTTTTTTTGGATATTGAATTAGGAAAAGAAAACGGAATTAATGTTGCGAGAAAACTAAGAGTAATTGATAAAGAAACAATTATTATTTTTGTTACAAATGTAGCTAAATACGCTACCGAAGGATACGAAGTAGACGCACTAGATTATATCGTTAAACCCGTTGAAAAATTCGCTTTACAATTAAAAATGTCTAGAATAATTTCTAGAGTTCAAAAAATATTACTAATACAATTTTAATAAAAAGTATCAATGACGAAATTATTTAGATTTCAATAGAGAGAATAAAATATTTAGAAGTAGATGGTCATTATATTATTTACCACCTATGATAATGGCAGGTTTTTTATATTTAGGAGCAGGCTTATGCATGGTTATTTTATACACAATTTATTTTATAAAACATGCAAAACTGCGATTAAATTTTCAAAAAGGAGCATTAATTTATATAATTTTAATGATTTGCTTAGATGTTATTGCTCCAATTTTACTAATGTTATGACTTTCAATAACATCAGCTTCTAACGCATCTTTATTAAATAATTTTGAAATAGTAATGACTAGTCTTATAGCTTTTATAATTTTTAAAGAACATATTTCTTTTCGATTGTCATTGGGAATAATTGTAGTGACACTATCTTGTGGCATTTTATCCTTTGAGGGTTTAGACGCTTTAAAATTTTCCATGGGGTCAATCTTTGTATTACTGGCAGCTACCTGTTGGGGCATAGAAAATAATTGTACAAGGAAAATATCATATCTTGATCCTAAATTTATAGTCCTATTAAAAGGTATTTTTTCTGGAGGAATTTCGTTAACATTAGGATTTATATTTCAAGAAAGTATAGTCTTTACTTGGCCAGTATTTGCTTCCTTGGGAGTTGGAGTGGTGGCTTATGGATTGTCTATTTTCTTTTATGTATATGCTCAAAGATATATAGGGGCAGCTAAGACAAGTACCTTTTATGCAATTGCACCTTTTATATTGACATTATTATCAATTATTATTTTTCAAGAAGAGATTACTATTCAATATTTAATGGCCTTAATTTTAATGATTTTAGGTGTGTATTACGTGAGTAATGAAACACCTTTTGCTAATGTATATCAAAAATATATATTAAGCAGATATTAAGTATTGCATTTAAATAAATCTAATTATTTAATCTATGTTAAAATTTTAAAAATTAGGGGATAAAAATAAATATGAGATACTATTTTGCGTATGGTTCTAATTTAAATTTGGAACAAATGAAAACTAGATGTAAAAATGCTATTAAAGTTGGAAAAGGTATTTTACCTGATTATGAGCTTGAATTTAGAGTTTATTTAACTTTTTCAAAGTGTATAGGTAAAACTATACCTGTTGGTATATATCAAGTTGATGAGAGTGATGAAAAAAGACTTGATAGGTATAAAGGTTATCCAACTTTATATAGAAAAGAAAATGTTAAAGTGATTTATGGAGATACTGTTATAGAAGGCTTTATTTATGTAATGAATAATGTTAGGAAAATAGAAACTCCTAATGATAGATATTTTTTAACTTGTAAAGAAGGTTATAAGGATTTTGGATTTGACGAATCATTATTAGATGAAGCTTATGAAAGAAGCAAATTATATTAATATATGGTTATAAAAGGCAAAGAAAAAGAAATAGAAAAATATATGAAAATTTACGAAAAAGCTCGTAAATTCATGATAAAAAGTGGAAATAAGAATCAATGGATTAATGGTTATCCATCAAAAGAAATTATTTTAGAAGATATTAAGAATGGTAACTTCTATGTTTTAAAAGACGATAAAGATATATTAGCTATATTTACTTTTATTGGTGGTATAGATAATACTTATTTAAAAATATATGATGGTTCGTGGCGTAATGATTCACCATATTTTACAATTCATCGAATAGCTTCATCATTTATAAAATATAATGTTTTTCATGAAGTAATTGAATTTTGCAAAACGAAAACCAATCATATCAGGATTGATACTCATAAAGATAATATTGTTATGCAAAAGGCGATACTTAAAGAAGGGTTTACTTTTCAGGGAATTATTTATTTAGAAAACGGAGATCCTCGACTTGCTTATGAGTTTATTGACAAAAACATAAATCTTTAGTTCAAATTTATTTAATTTTAGTGTATGATTATAGAGTTCGAACACACGGCCCAGTGTCGAAATTGGTAGACGAACTTGACTCAAAATCAAGCGCTCTCGCGGGCGTACCGGTTCGAGTCCGGTCTGGGCCACCATTAGAAAATAGTAAGAGTGATAAGTAAAATATCACTCTTTTTTCTTATTTATGGCTTGAACTCACTATAACTTTAAAATGCTTAAGTGCGTTATATAGTCCGTCATTTTCGATATTATCAGTAACGTAATATGCATATTTTTTAGCTTCATCTTTGCCATTGCCTAAACATATTCCATATTTAACCATCTCAAACATTGGAATATCATTTATATCATCCCCAAAGGCCATGGCTTCTTCTTTTTTAAGATTTAAATAATTATAGATTGTTTTAACGCCAGTACTTTTTAAAAATTCTTTAGCAGTTAATTCAATATTAGTATCTGCAAATCTATTAAATAGTAAGTGGTACTTGTCAGCCATTTCTTTAAGTAATGGATCATCAGTTGCTCTAGAAAAAATTTGAATAGCTAAAACTTTTTCGTTTTGATACTTAGAAAAATCAAGTGGGTAAGGTTCATAAAAAACATCATAGAATTCTTTAATGATATTTTTATCAACTTCTTTAATGTAAGTATTGTATTGAGTAATTAAGTTATAGCCAAAATGATGTTTGTCTAAAAAAGTGATAATTTTATTTTTAATCGCATCATCGATAAAATCAGCATAAAGAGTTTTAGAATCAATCATACAAGCCCCGCCATTAGTGACTACATAGCCATCAAATGGTATTAAATCAAATGTTTTTAATCCTTTTAATGCGTAATAAGTTCTTGCTGAATTGATTATTAACTTTACGCCTTTTTCATGAGCTTTATTTAAGGCCTCAACACCTTTTTTGTTAAACGTTCTTGTTTTATGATCGAATAAAGTCCAATCAAAATCTAAAAATATTGCTTTAATTTTGTCCATGCAAAAATAATATAATTATTTTTCTTAGCTTTCAAATGTTTGATAAATAATTTATGAGTTTAATTGAATAGAATTTGCTTATTTCTTTCTTCAATAAGTTTTTCTATTTTATAAAAAAATAAAAGTTAACCATATTAAATTTGTATTAAAAATATAATCAATAAACTTTATTTTATTAGTTATTTTGATAAATAAACACGCAATAATTAAGTATTTTATAAAGAAAAAGATATTTTTGATTTTTATATTAGTTTTATATTTAAATATTTTAAGGTTTATAGAAAAAAGTAATCTTAATCTATCAGGAGGGTGATTATGAAAAAGAAATTTTTAAGTTTATCATCGATTTTTTTAGGTGTTGTTTCTTGTTCACTAGAAGCACAAGTTCCGCCTACTATAGATGAAACGCCAGATGATAATTCATCTATTAATGAATAAAATCCAACAAACGAAAGCACTAAGGACAATTATTTACCAGAGGCAGCCTTAAAAAAGTTACAAGGGGAAATAGGGCTTTACTCAAATGACGTTCAAAGAGATATTAAGTTACTATATCTTAATGGTGAATGGAGTGAAGACCAAGCTAGAGTAGAAACAGACGAACACTTCATTTCCTACTTTAAAGATGAATTTTATTTTGATTTACTTCAAAGATGGACTGAAGATGATGTAGTTTATGAAGACCCATTTTCTTACGCGTTTAAACGAGGAGAAGGAGACCATCCTTATATGTATTCTGGGGTCAATATGAAAAATGAACTCGAATATACTGAGTACGTTACTGCATATGGAAATAAACAACATTGTTTCTTTGATGATTATTTTGACAATCCGTTTGATGATGTCTCACGTTACAATTTTGTTTTAAATGATGATGGAAAATATGTTTGTACATCTAGCGCTATTGCTAATTCAATAGTTAATTCTGTATTTTTCACTGAAGAAATGATTTTTACAGCTGAAAATGTTTATTTAACTGTTGATGATGATAATAATGTTTCATTGTACGCTGAAAAAAAGAGCTGTTTCTGAAAATAGCCAAGTTGTCTATAACTATAATTATAAATATAGTGGGACATTTACAATTGTTGATCCTGTTAGACCAAATCTTGAGGAAAATTTATATACATCTAATGAAGACACAGATAAATTAAAAGAAAGATTAAATGCTTTAAATACTGAACCTTATCTAAATATAAAAATTGAATCCAGTGTTGAAGGTTGTGATGGAATGGAGTACTTCCTTTCTAGAGAAGAAGGAAAAGAAGCTTTCCTTTATCCAAAAGGATATGACTTTGGATACTATGAGAATTCAAGTGATGAAAATGTAATTTATAGATTTAAAGTTTAAAGTGATAATATAGCTAGAGGAGAGAATATTTTTTATTACACTGTTCCTTCCTCAGGTTTGACTTACTATTTTGTTGATATTGAAGGTATAAGTTTATGCTTTGATTCTTTCGCTAGTGAGATTTTCACTTTTAATCCAGTTGATGGTTACTATCAAACAGCTGAAACAAGCATGCGTAAAGAAGTGGCTAATGAATTAGGACCATGCCCAGAATTAAAATTTGATTTTAGAAACATCAGTACATTCTCTAGATTATATCTAACAGAGACTGGTGGATTAACAGTACATAATAAGGTAATTTATTCAATTGGTGGAACAATGATAAATAATGAATATAAGATTCATATTGAAAAGGGTAGTAAAGATGATATTAGTTTTACAACTGCCTTTGATGAAAAAGCCACTGAAAAAATAACTGGAAAACTTTAAAAAATCATAGCCTTAGCGGTTGCTAAGGCTATTATCATATTTATTAATAATTTATTATTTTTCTAACACAATTTTAGTATTTTTAGTATTCTAATTGTGGAGGGGAACTATGAAAAAAATTGATGAAAAATATTTTGTTAATCCTAGTGGTGATATTAACAAAACAAAAATTGAAGATTCATTAGACAGTGATGAAAAGATTTTGTGGAAAGGCAATCCTTTAAGAAAATCTTTCATACTTAATTCGTTTTTTAAATTTCTTCCTTTTGCCATTATATGGTTAGTGTTTGATGTGTTTTTTATAGTGATGCTATTTACAAATATAAAAGAAATACCTATACCTTTAATTATATTTTTATGTGTCTTCTTTCTATTCCATTTAATGCCAGTGTGGTTCTGGATTTATAATATGGTTTCAGCTAGTAGAAGACAAAAAAATGAAGAATACGCCTTCACAAATAAGAGAATTTTAGTAAAACAAGGTTTTATTGGAAGTACTATTATTAGTGTCTTTTATGCTTCTATTAATAGTGTTAATTTAAAGGTTGGAATTATAGAAAAAATGTGTCACGTAGGTGATATTTATATTGTTTATGAAAATCAAAAGATTGTTTTAGAAGATATTACGGATCCTTTATTTATTACTCAAAAACTTCAAGGCATTGCCAACGATATTAAAACTGATATTTATTATCCAAATTCGTTAAGACCTAAAGAAAATGAGGGTTATAAAACTGAATACAAAGGAAAAGGAACTGGAAAGTAGGTTTAAACTATGAAACTATTTCATTTTATTAGTAAGATAGTTCGAATGGGTGCTGCTTCGGGAGGAAAGCGAATTGCTTATGCGATAGGAAATGCAATTATTGTCGCTATTGCATTTGCTGCTGGTTATTTTATTTACACAATGTATAGTAATTTAGGTAATGCAGGTACTAATTTTGCTATTTATATCGTTGGAATTATAGTTTTAGCAATTATTGGAGTAGCTGCCTTTTTTGAAGGTGTTATTTGCCAAATTGCTTTAACTATTTTCTCTTTAATGGGGATTATTGTTTCAAGGGAAAGATTAGCAAATTTATTTGCATTTTTGATTACAATAGCGACTTATGCAGCAATTATAATCACTGGTGTAATATTATTAAGTTAAGAACAAAGCTAAATTATTTATCAAAAAAGTGCCATAAATATGGTACTTTTTTTCTTTTTAACAAAAAAATAAGTTTTTAAAAAAATGAATATTAAAAATAAACAAAAACTAAGCTTAAATGAAACTAAAAAAATTAAAATAGTATTAAGGTTTACGATATTCCTATCACTTAAAGTTAATTTAAGTTAATAATCATTTACGAGAGGAAATTTTATGTTAAAAGAAAGAATTCATAGAAATTTTAGGTTGTTTTTTTGTTTGTCATTTTTTGGTGTTTTATTGCTTGTTTCTTGTAGTGGCACTAATGAAATTAGTGAAGCTAAAACATTTGAATTTACTGAAAGCGAGATAAATATTCTAGTAAACGAAAAATGTGAAGTAAAAGTTGAAGCTAGTGAAAATATCGATTTACTTGAAGACATTGTTTATTCATTTAATGGAACTGATGAACTTACATTAACTAATAGCGAAACCGGACTAAATATTGAAGGAAATAAAGAAGGAAGTTATATAGTTAATGCAAAATATAAAGATGATGAAGAGATAATCACTTCCTTAATGGTTAATGTAAATACCGCAAAAGATGAATATGAATATAAATTGTGTTTAGATACTTCAGCTACTAAAACAAAATATTTAAAAGGTGAGGAATTTACTAGTGAAGGTTTAGTTGTTTACGCTAGTTTATACATTAACGGAGTAGAAAATGAAGATTATCGTTTTTATTTAGAAAACTATATTATTCCATTTAATGATGGTGAAGTCTTAAATGAACTCGGTGAATTCGAAGTTGTAATAAACTCTGATCCATATGGAAAAGTATCTTATACAATTAGTGTTTTAGAAAGTTATGAAGAAACTAATTATGAAATAGACACAACTAATGCAACTAAAAGTTATTTAAAGAATTCCTCTTTCTCAACCTATGGCTTAAAAGTTTATGAAATTAAGACTAAGTATTATCTAGATTCTACTAATAACAAGGTAATCGAAGAGCATAAATCAGAAGTAACAAATTATAGTGTTTCTTTAGCCAGTGGAACTAAGTTAGATAGTAATGGAATTTATGAAATTATAGTTGAAATAAACGGATTTAAAGATTCATTTAATATCACAGTCTATGAAAGCGATTCAACAATTAAGGAAGTTGCTACTAGCTATATCAATACTAAAAATATTGGCTTAGTCATTAATTCAACAATTAGCACAGAAGATAATGTCTATGGACTAAATAGGCATATAACTTATAAACAAAATTATGTAGATATTAAAGAATATCAAAAGAGTAGTCGAGAAGATTATTCCCTTGATGTAATTAATGAAGAATACGGGCTTCTTAAAGATGGAAATAATAATAGTTTTACTTATTCAATAAATGAAGAGACTATTAAAGTTAATGAGTTAGTAAAACAAAATACATCTTCTCTTTGGGACATTCTAGATTACGCTAATATAAGTAGTTTCAAAGTATTTGAAAGTAAAGATTTCCCATTAATAACTTTAAAAGATAATGAACATTATTATAAAGAATTCATTAATAGAGGGACTTTAAATGATTCAACGATTAGTTCTTATCCAATAATTGAAGGAGCCTTTAAATTAGCTAAGTTAGATTTATCGCTTTATGAATTTGTTTCTAGTTATGAAGTAAGTGTTAAAGATAGCTTAATCGATATAAAAGTGAACGTTGATTACTTTGGGTACATAGAAATTTCTACAATCCCTCAAAGTGAAAATAATGATCTTGAATTAATAAATAACGCCACAAAAAGCAAAGATTTTACATTTAGTGAAGAGGTTAATAATAGTGTAACTTCTATATTAGAATTAATGAAATTAGATAATTACACATTTAACTCTGGTAGTGGCATAGTTCAATATTACAACCCAAATTATTTCTATGTACATTATGATCCAATTTACGCATTAGCTGGATTAACTTCAATTGGTTACTTAAAGGTTGAAGAGCCAGTAGGAGAACTAGATAAAGCAGGAATTTATTCATTTAAAGTTAATGAAAATGGAAGTGTAATGACTTTAGATGAATCAAGTTTGACGTTAGTTTATGAGGATACTTCTTTAATTAAGTATTCTTCATTATTTACCCAATTTGTGCCAGGGTATTTATCTAATTCCTTTAAATCCTTAATGAATGATCCATTAAGTTTAGCAACATTTAAAGTAGTAGAAGGGACGAACAATGCTTTATTTTCTACTAACGCAGATGTTGGAGAAACGTTTATGAATTACTTCTTTGGTGAAGGTGAGTCAGATAATAGAACTAACGCTATGAATTATGGTTATATTAATGGAGCAATGCTTTCAGCAGTAGATGAAAGTGGAAATAAAAATTTAATTCTAATGTGTGTAAGTAGATCACTATATGGTTATTCTAAAACATTAACCAATGTAGGAAATACTTACATTGAAAGTATTGATAATTTTATAAAGTGAGGTGGGAATATGAAAAGAAAAAAGATACTTGCGATTAGTAGTGCTTTATGTCTTACATTTAGCACACTTGTGTTGGCTTCTTGTAATACCTCAACTGATGTAGTTGAAGAAGTTGAAGACGAAATTAGTTTGAGTGCAACTACTAATACACTAAAAGTAGGCGAAACAGCCACAATTGAAGTTTCCACTACTTATGATAAGACAACTTTATTATGGGTAAGTGAAGACGAAAGCGTTGTCACAGTAAGTGGAGGAACAGTTACTGCTGTTGGTGAAGGTAAAGCAAAAGTATATGCTTATCCAAAAGAAAATTTTGATGATTATACGTATGTTGAATTTATTGTTACTAGTGAAGCAACTGCTGGAGAAACTATTAACGAGCTTGCTATTGATGCAACAAATGTTAAAACAGATTATAAGTTAGGTGAAAATTTAGACTTAACTGGACTTGTTGTTACTGTTGATGGAGCAGAAGTTAGTAATTATTCAACTAATCCAAGAAATGGTACTACTTTACAAGTTATTGGAGAGATGGAAGTAGTTGTTTCTTATAGTGGATGCGAATCAGTCTCATTTACTATTAAAGTAGAAGAAAATCCAATTGATACAACTTTATACGACTTGGCTGAAAAATTAAGCACAACCAAAAACTATAAGTATGATGTTGAATTATTTGGAAAAATTGAAGGAAGTGATGGGACAATTCAAGATGGTTCACTCAAATACTCATATACATTTAATGAAACAAAATTCTATTTAAAATTTACTGCTTTAGATGAAATTTATGAGGATTATGATTTTGGCTATGTAAACACTGAAAAAGGTGTTATGAAGTATAAAATTGTAGATGAAATTGTCACTCCAATTTGCTACGAATCACATCAAAAATATGATTATAGAGAAGTCAGTGCTTATAAAGATGAAAATGTATTAACTCTTGAAGGCTTCCCATTAAGGCAAACTAGTGGATATTACTTAGTTACTGACAACGATTTAATTAATGATATTGTCAGTAAAGCCGATAGTAACGCATCAATTGTTTATAACAATATGAAATCAGTAAAAGGCTATGTAATAAGTGAAACCGCATTCAAATTTGTTGTTGATTGTGGAAACGTTGGACATTTAGAAGTCACTTATAGCGATATTGGTACAGCTGATGTTAACGGAGTTGAACAATATTTGACTGATAATGGTGATGAAATTGCCATCGATAGTGAATTAACTACAATTTTCAATAAAATAAACGCTAATAATTACACAATTGCTCTTGGTACATTTACAAATGCTTCAGGAGTAGAAAAGAATGCTGGATACAAGTACTACACAGAAAACTATTATGTTTACTTATATGAAGATGAATATATTGAGTATTATAATGCAAACGCTGGAGAAACCGCTAAAGAGATTGCAAGTTGTGGACAATTTATAAAAGATGATGTTGTTTATGATTTTACAATCGGGAAGAACGATAATAATGAGCCAGTTATCGAAACTGTAAATGCCTCAACAGATACTATTGAAGATTTCTATCTAAATGGTGGTTATATTTCAACATTTGATGCCTTAGATGAAGCAAATATTGACATGTATGCTCATGAAACTATTACAAATACAACATCTGAAGGCTATGTTGTTACGGGCGATTCGTTAACATATGACTTCTATGATTATTTAGGTTTATCACTTGAAACATTTGGAGTTATTCCTGCTGAATTCGCTTTATATCATTATAAAGGTACAGTCGAAGCTCTAGATCAAATAGCTTTAATCGAAATTGTATTTGATATGAGTGGCAAATATTATGCCTTAGCAACATATTTAACTAATTTAGGTTATACATCCTATGAATTAGTTGAAGATTATATGGCAGCGATGGAGTAAAGGAGAAAAAGTATGAAAAAGAAAATTAGAGTTTTAGCATTATCAAGCTTAATTGCTTTTACTGCTTTTCCAATGATGTCATGTGCAACTCAAGAAGAAGTTGTCGAGGTAGAAAAGACTGATAAAATTGTTATCAGTGGAATGAAAACATTAAAAGTAGGTGAAAGTTGCACGCTTACTGCTAATTTTGAGGGTACTGCGAAAACCATTAAATGGTTATCAACCTCTCCAGAAATTGCAACTATTAGTGAAGAAGGAGTCGTTCAAGCAGTGGATGAAGGTGAAACGACTATAATTTGTCAAGCTACTGAAGATGCTAAAGTAAGAGCTACTTGTCAAATCAAAGTTTATAAAGAATTCGAAGATACAACCTTATACGTCAAAGTTACTTTTGTTAATTATGATGGAACAGTAATTGATCAACAAATAGTTGAAAAAGGAAAAACCCCAACTTATGAAGGAGCAACACCAACTAGAATTAGTGATGATAATAATGGTTATGCTTTTAGTGGATGGGATAAAGAATTTGGTGCAGTTTATGAGGATACAACATATATTGCAACATATGAAGTAGTTCCTTTAAGCGAATTTGCTTTTGCAGTTGACACCGTTAATGGCGGATATAAGGTCGTTAGTTATACAGGCGATAAAACTGAGATTCAAATTCCTGCTACATTCGCTTATAGAAAAGTTGTTTCAATTGGCGATTCAGCCTTTGCAAATAATACAAAACTTACTAAAGTTACCTTACCAGAAGGACTTAAAGCAATAGGTAATAAAGCTTTCTATGGTTGTAAAGCTATTACTGATATGAATATTCCTTCAACGGTTACTACTTTAGGAGAAAGCTCATTTGAAGAATGCTCATCGTGGACTACAATTCTTACTCTCAATGATAATGTAGTCGATATTCCTGCTAGATGTTTCTATCATTGTGCTGGATTATCAAGAATTGAAGGACACAAGAACTTAGAAACTATTGGACGTGCAGCTTTCGGAAATTGTTATGCACTAGTCTTCTCTTTTACAGACAAGATTAATCATATTGATGCATTTGCTTTCGAAGCAAATAGATGCTTGTCTTATCTAGAATTACCAGATAGCATTACTTATTTAGGTGAAAGTGTTTTCTGTCATTGTACTGGTTTATTTACATTAAAGTTACCAGCTAACTTAGAAACAATTGATTATGAAAAAGGTGGTTATCAAGCCTTAACATTAGGTTGTACTTCTTTATATCAAATTACAATTGACGAATCTAATCCTAATTTTATGATTGATAAGAACATTGCTATTTATAATAAAGATGGAACTATCTTATACGCAGTTGCTCCTATAGCTACTGGGGTTTATAACGTTTTAGATACCTGCCAAGAAATTAAGGGTAGTGCTTTCTATAAATTTACTGGAACTGGAATCAACATTCCTAAATCAGTTACTCAAATTGGAACTTGGGCTTTCTGGTTATCAGAAATACAAACAGTCACATTTGAAGATGGTGGAACTACATTAACAATGTCAGGAGATTGTTTCCAAGGTTGTGATAAGCTCACAACTGTTACTTTACCAGATCATTTAACCGCAATTCCTAATAATTTATTTAGATATACACCATCAGTTGAGACAGTTAATTTTAGTGATAAAGTTACAAGCATTGGAACTTATGTATTCTATAATTGTTCCAGATTAAGAGAAATTGAATTACCAAGTGGATTAACTTCAATCGGAACATATGCTTTCTATAATACTGGTATTGAGGATATTACAATTCCAAGTGGAGTCACAGTAATTAATTCTAGTGTCTTCTATAGTTGTAGCAATTTAAAGAATGTTACTTTTTTAGGAAAAGTTACTTCTATTGGCACCAGTGCATTTAGTTATAGTGGACTTGAAAACTTTGTCATTCCTAATACTGTTACAAAGATTAATAACAATGCATTTAGATTCTGTTCTGAATTAAAATCCATTACCTTACCAACTGCTTTAAGTGGTACTTCTGCATTTGGCTCTTATACATTTGGATCTTGTACAGCGTTAGAAGAAATTACTTTCGGACCTGGATTAACCGATGATGAGTTAGGTTCTTGGTCATTGACAGTTCCAGCTAATACATTTCGTGATGATTCAAATATTAAGACAATTAATTTTAGAGGAAGTGAAACTGCTTTTGCTAAAGTTACTGTTAAAGATTCAACTTTATTAGAATTAGTAAATAGTGGCTCAGTAGTCATTAATTACAATGTTGATATGGAGTAAAGGAGAGAGTTATGAAACTAAAAAATAAGATTACATTAATTGGATTATGTGCGTTATCTCTTGGCTTTATGGCAAGTTGTTCAACGACGACTCCTGTTAATGATGAAACTAGTGATGTCGATAAAACTCCAGCTGCAACAATTGCTATTGAAGGTACTAATAAAATTGAAGTTGGTGGAGAAACTCAATTATCTTTAAAAATGTCTGGAATAGAAAGAAGCTCATTTGTTTGGGAATCTTCAGATACTAAAGTTGCTACAGTTAAAGATGGCCGAGTTATTGGTATTGCTCCAGGCACTGTCACTATTAAAGCTACTTCTATCGAAGATTTAACCCTTGAAGCTAGTTACGAAGTAACAGTAGTTAAAGATCTTGATGGTAAATATAAAGTTAGTTTTGTTGATTATGATGGAACTCTATTATATGAAACTTATGTTGAAGAGGGTGGCACAGCTACTTATAAAGGAAACGAACCAACTAGATTAAATTCAGCTAGCGTTTTATATAAATTTATCGGATGGGATAAAGATTTA
Source organism: uncultured bacterium (assembly GCA_949299335.1). Classification (GTDB taxonomy): domain Bacteria; phylum Bacillota_I; class Bacilli_A; order RFN20; family CAG-826; genus Onthovivens. The sequence goes on from CASGAD010000011.1 coordinate 89,425, forward strand.
ACTGATATTAGTGCTAATACAGTAATTAAAGCTGTCTATTCAGAAAGTGATTTTGGCGACTATTTCTTTGAAAATATCGGCACAACTTATAAATTTATTGGCTATAGTGGTGAAGATGAAACTTTAGTTATTCCTACTTCGTTTAATGGAATTGCTGTTACATCTATTGGTAGCAAAGTTTTAGCAGGCAATACTTTTGTTAAAAAGATTGTCATTCCTCAAGGAATCGATACAATTGAGGCAAATGCTTTTGAAGCTACTGAAAATTTAGAAGAAGTTACAATACCTAATAGTGTTTACACTTTTGGAGATAAAATCTTCTACAATTGCAAAAAATTAACTACCGTTACAATTGAAGAAGGTGTTAATAAACTTAGTTCAGGTATGTTCCAAGCCTGTGAAGCTATAAAGAATATTGAATTACCAGATACTTTAACAGAAATTGGTGAGAACTGTTTCTTTATGAGCGGATTAGAAGAAATTACTATTCCTGAAAATATAACTATGATTGGCGCTAGTGCGTTTTCAAATTGTAGCAATTTAGTTAGTGCAACAATTAAGGCAAACATCACTGATTTACCTAGTAGTTTATTCTCATCATGTAAAAATTTAGCTACTATTAATTTTGAAGGAAACGTTACTTCCTTGGGCATGGCATTTGCGATGAGTTGTGTTGCTTTGACTTCAGTTACTTTCCCAGATACGTTAACAACAGTAGGTGATAGAGCTTTCTCAGGATGTACAGCACTTGAAACTATTACAATTGGCAAAGAAACATCTGATTTTGGTGAAGATTCATTAAAAAATGTTCCGGCATTAAATGATGGCGGAAGTGGTATAAAGTTTAAAGAAGATGATACTACTCATAAAATTGAAGATGGAATTTTATATTCAAAAGATGGAACTAAGATTACTTATGTTTTAGATAAGACAGTTGTTCCTACAACCTTAAATTTTAAAGAATTGGGTGTAGTCGAAATTGGAAGCTATGCTTTCTTGGATACAAAAACTATCACAGCTATTGATTTAGATGGAGTTAAATCTATTGGAGCACATGCTTTTGATGGATGTTCTGGAGTAACTGGTGAATTAGTAATTCCTGAAAGTTGTGTAGATGTCGGCTTAGGCGCCTTTGAGTACATGAGCAAAATCACAAGTATTGATATTCAAACATTATTTGGTGAATCAAAGACCATTCCAGAAGAAATATTTAGAAATTGTACTAGTGTAACTACAGCTCATATTCCATCTGGAATTACAACTATTAGTTTAAGAGCATTTGGTTGGATGGGAACTAAATTTACATCAGTTAACATTCCTAAATCAGTTACATACATTGGTAACTATGCTTTCCAATCAAATAAAAATTTAATTATTACTTACGAAGGTACAGAGGAAGAATGGAAAAATGTTGTGTTAGATGGAACTTATGCAATTCCTAGTGCACAACTTAAGACAATGGTCTTCGCTGGAGAAGGAGAATAAAAAAATGCGACACATCAAAAATTTATTAATTTTAACATTATTATGTAGTTCTGCAGGGTTTTTAACAAATTGTTCATGCAGTTCTAATGTTATTGCTGAAGATTCAATATCAATAAAATTAGATGAACCTTATTTAAACATGAGTATAAACTCTACTCAAACTATTGATGTAACTGTTTCTTTTGATGATGTCGCAATTTCAATTGATAATTCAAATATTGTCTCAGCAACTTATTTTGAAAAACAGCTTACGCTCACTTCTAGTAATAATAGTGGTACATGTCGAATCAAAATATATAAAGAAAGTGATGAAACAATTTTTAAAGATATTTTAGTAGTCGTTAGTAAAGAAACAACGACTACTGAATTATCAATATTAAATGAAGGCACAACTACTTATAAGCTTGGAGAAACATTCACTAGAAACGGATTAGAAGTTGCCTTAGTTACTAAGGAAGGCGAAAATGTAATTAATACTTTAAGACTTGATGATTATGAAGTGTTTTTGTCAATTGAAGAGGGTACAACTTTAGATACAATTGGCAAAAGAACAATATATGTTTCAACTTTGGATCCTCAACTTACCCCAATTAGTTATGAAATAGAAGTTGTAGAAAATGAGCTTTATCCATTAAAACGACTTACTAATATGTTTAAAAATGAGAATTATACTATTAGTTTTAGAGCAGATTATAATTCTTTAATGACAATTGAAGGTAAATTATTATTCAATCAAAATTACTTTATTAATACCTATATGGATCTTTACTTTGCTAAAGATAATAATGGAGTTTTTAAATTTGAATATAGTGATGATACATCTTCAACAGCTTCAATTGTCACCAGTAATGGCTATTTTGATGATGTAGAAAATGCTACTTTATACGATGTAGTCGGGCTTTTTTCATCAACTATCGGATTAAGTGATTTTAAAGATAGTTATTATGATGAAGTAAAAGTAAGTGGAAGTACATACACTTTTTCTAATAAAGATTTATTAACATTATTTTGGAATAATACTTTAGGATTTAATGGAGTTGCTTCTGAATTAAATTTAAGTGTAGAAGAAGATGCCATTTCTTATGTAATTTATGGAAAATTAAATAACGGATTAGTTTTAACTTTTACTGGAGCTATCTATGATATTGGTGAAACTAAAGAAGAAAGAATTGAAACTTATTTAAATCATACTCATAGCGTTAATAAAATTAAAAATACAACCGTTGATACATTAGTTAGTGGCTTTAGAAGCTGCAATTATACTTTCGCTGAAGACAGTTTTAATATTTATGTCACCCCAACTTTTGTTTTTATTGAAGATGCTTTTGAAGAAGGTAGTGGAACGGGATTGATCGAAAGAGATGATGGAGTATATAACTTTACTATAACTGATAAAGTTTTAACTTTAGGATCTAAATCAAGTGGATTAAACTCTATTGAAGATAGTATTTATAACTTTGATAATTATTCATTATTTGATGAAAGTGAAGTTACTTCTTTCTATACATCTTCATATTATGGAGGTTATATTAACTTTAATACAGTCGCAGCAAAAGAATTAACAGCCAATTTCTTTAAGATAATATATGGCGATTTATCTAATCACACACCTTTTGCTTCCATATTTAGTAGTGATTCAACATTAAGTAAAGCTACTTTAGATGTTTATTTAAAAACATCAAGTGGTGGTATGACTTATGTGGAAGGTGATTTTATTAATATTGGATCAACTAGTGTTGATTATATAAAATAATAATTAGAAACTTTATTAAAAAATGGGTATTGGAAAATATCCATTTTTTAATAAAAAAACATAAGTTTTGCAGTGATTATTAATTAAAAGCAGACCTAGTTTTCATTACAATGTTGCTTTTTATTTTCTTTTGGTATTAAATTTTTAAGGTTGAGAGGGAGAAAGTATGAAGCAATTTAAAGCAAAACAAAAGAAGAGTTTATTTAAAAAAATATTAATTATTACAGGTACTACTTTATTAGTAATACTTGTTGCTGGCGTAAGCACAATATTTGGTTTATGGGGAAATGAGATTAGCACAGTTTGCTCAATTAAAAAGATTGATGATGCTAGTGAAAAGAATAATGCCGGACCAGTTTATGAAATGACTGTTTCTGGAGGTTATTATTTTGATAAATTTATTGAAAATGGTGGAGCATCAAGTGATTCAGAATTAATTGATTTTATTGTTGATAATATTTCAAAGGGTATTTTACCTATTTCGCTTAATTCACCTACAATTGGATGTTCTTCATTTACAGCAATTAATGAAAAAGGTGATAGACTTTTTGGCAGAAACTATGATTTTAGTAAAACTACTGCAATGATTGTTCATACCAATCCCGGAAATGGTAGGCATAAATCAATTTCTTCAGTAGATTTACAATTTTTAGGAATTACTGATGGAGTTGAATTAACTTCAATTATGCAAAAAGCATTGTGCTTAGCAGCACCTTATGCACCACTTGATGGAATTAATGATGCGGGAGTGAGTTGTGGAATTTATATGTCCTATCAAGGTGATAGTGATGGTACAGTCGTTTCAACTAATCAAACAACTGATAAACCAGATTTGACTTCAACAACAATGTTAAGAATGATTTTAGATTATGCAGGTAGTGTTGATGAGGCTATTGAGTTAGTAAAAAAGTACGACTTACATGATTCAGCTACAACTTCATTTCATTATATGGTCGCTGATAAATCAGGGGATAGTGCAATTTTTGAATGGGTTGCTGGTGATTCTAAAAATGATCTAGATGGAACAAAACGTGAATTAAAAATATATAGAAATGATGATGATGCTATTTTAGGAGAAAAAGAAGCAAATGATGATTTCCAATATATTACTAATTTTATTGTTACGCCTAATTATTATTCTAGTAATGAAGAAAAGAAGGGACTTGATAGATATAATCAAATTCAAAGCATGATTAATCCAACTGGAGAAAATACAGAAGGTAAAATTACTAACGAGGAAGCCTTAAACATTTTAAAAACAGTTGGAAGAAGAAAGTGGAGCGCTAATGAAGCTAATGCTGATAGTAATAACATTACTGTTTGGTCAACTTTATATAATTTGACAACTTTAGAATCTACTTTTGTTTCTAATGAAAACTTTGATAATAGCGATTCAATTTTCACTTATAAATTATAAAATTAGTTCTTAAATAGATTTAATTAAGATTAATATATTAAATATTTCCTTGAAGAAAATACCTCTTTCTAATAATAAATATTTTATTAAATAAAGAAGGAGTTACTTAAATGGATGGTTTGCCGTATATAATAATTATTATTGTATGTATCATTTTTTCTGCGTTTTTCTCAGCTTCTGAGACAGCTTATACCTTAGTAAATAAAATTAAATTAAAAACGCAAGTTGATGATGGTGATAAAAGAGCCAAAGCAGTTTTAGATATAATTGATAAATATTAGAGGCTTATCTCAACAATTTTAATAGGAAATAATATTGTAAATATCGGTAGTGCTTCTTTAGCGACGATTTTGTTCACTAAAGTTTTTAATGATAATGGTAGCTGGATTTTTACTATTGTAATGACTGTTATTGTTTTAATATTTGGAGAAGTGTATCCTAAAGGCTTTGCTAAAAAACATGCTGAAGGAATTGCTAAACTTGTTAACCCAATTATTAAAGTTATTATTTATATCTTTTTCCCTTTGTCTTGGCTATTTGAACAATTGTCTAAACTTGTTAATAAGTTATTTAAAAAGAAAAGCGAACCAGATTCGATTTCTGAAGATGAATTATTAACTATTATTGATGAAATCGAGGATGAAGGAATTATTAAGCCATATGAAAAAGATTTAATTACTTCAGCTATTAAATTTGATGATATAGAAGTTAAAGATATTGTTACTCCTAGAAAAGATATAGTTGGTGTTAGTACGAAAGATAGTGTTAGAGACATCATTAATAAATTTGAAGAGTCTAAATTTACTAGAATCCCTGTTTATAATGAAAGTAAAGACAACATTGTAGGTGTCCTTTATATTAAAGATTTTTACTCTTTTATAATAAGTAATAAGAGTGATTTTAATATTTTTAATGTCATGCAAAAACCTTTATTTATTTCAAAAGATATGCGAATCTCAACTATTTTAAGCTTTTTAAAGAAAAAGGCCAGCATATGGCAATAGTTTTAGATCAATTTGATTCTACTTTAGGATTAATTACTTTAAAAGATATTATTGAAGAACTTGTTGGTGAAATTTTTGATGAATCTGATGAAGTGGAAGAGACAATTAAATCAATTGGTGAAGACACTTATGAAGTATCAGGAAATGAAATTTTAGAAAAAGTTTTGGAAGAAATCGAATATGAATCTGAGTAATACCTTGTAAAATAAATGTAGAGACATGTTTTTTATTTAAAGACTCTTTTTGCGTTATTACAATAAAAGATGGTGAAGGAACTATAAATGATTTTAAAGTCAAAAAATACCATTCTTACTTTGTTAAAGCAAATAAAGACATCTCTATAAAAGGAAATTTAGATGTTGTAATTACAAAGTTGCCTTAAATATGAAAGTTTAATAAAAGATATAGTTTCTGCTATATCTTTTTTGTATCCAAAAAAAGAAATTATAATAGTTTGGTAAAAATATTAAGTAAAGTTGAAATTTAAGTTTTGTGAACAAATTAAATTTATATTCAACTTTTGCAATGTTTTTAATTCTTTTTAATACTATTTCTCTAATAAAAAAATAATGACTAAAATTGTCACTTATCTTGTGAAAAATTAATACATATAATGTATTAATCAAGTGGACTTTTTGGGGGTTACTAAAGTTATGAAATTTATTAAATTGTTTTTACTCTTTGCATTTCCTTTATTAATTACTTCTTGTAACAATAATAATGTTAATCAAGAAAATCCAGGTCAAACCGAGAATCCAGATAGCAACGAAAATTCTAATGCTGATGACAACGAAAATAATGATGACAAACAAGTTCCTACATATACTGGGATGAGTGTTACTAATGATGTGTCTGCTCAAATTGGAGTCCAAAACAAAATTAAGAAGGCAGCTAATCAAAAATATGATTTTTATGTTAAGGCAAAGCAAACTTTTTATATTGAAATACATTTAGACAACCCTAGTCAATATGAAATCCTTTCATTTACTTTAAATGATGTTAAATATCAAGCATATGAATTTAATAAAGGCTCTAACTCTGAGTTGTTGATTTTAGAGGCAGTGGCTCCATCTACCCCAGGAAATAAAGTTTATAATCTTTCATCCATTAAATATGTTGATGGAGAAAGCATTAAAGATGTTGATTTAAGTAGTGCAAAGCGAAGTGTTGATGTTGGAATTTCTTATTCAGAAATGCCTACTTGTGATGTTATAAATCCAGTAGCTTCTTATACAACATTTAAAGCAACTTTGAGTTCTGATTCAAAAGATGTTGATGTAAAAGGCCTATATCATTTTATGGTTTATGATAAAGATGATTTAGTAGTTTATGAAAAATATTTTGACGATACTTTAGATATTTTTATTGAAGAACTTGAAATGGAATATGATTATCGTTACGAAGTTATTTGTAGATTTGACTTTTTAGATGGCAATGGAACTAATGATTACGTGATTGAAGAGGGTAACTTTACGACAACCTTAGGCATCGAACTTGTTGAAGGTTCCTCAACATCAACTTCATATTCTTTTGACTATGATCTTAAGGAACCTTCAATAGTCATTTCCAATCTTTATTATCAAGATTTGACCAATAATATTATTACAAAATTTAATTCGAATAAAAGAACTATTAGTGGATTATATTCAAATAGAAACTATAAATTATTTACCGAATATTATTATAATGATAATAAAAGCAATGGAACAATTGAAACTGAGTTTAAAACATTAGCTAAGCAACCTGGCTCATATTCTATTGCTAGTGTTTCCCCAACTAGTGATAGTGTTAGTTTTAGTTTAAATATAAGTGATGAAGATTTAAGCACTGGAGTAACTGAAATTGCCTTATATGATGATGAAACTGGGAAAAAAGTTCAAACTCTTTCAAATACTACAAATTTAACTTTTGATAATTTATATTCTAATCATAGCTATACAATTAAAATTATTTACTATAATAATTTAAATGATGGAACAAGCAATTCATATACGACTCTTTCTAAATCTTTTAAAACATATAGTAAAAGAGAGCCTAGTTATTCTTTTGAAAGTGGGGAAATTAACTATACAACCGCTGAGATATTTTTTAACGAAGATGATGGCGATGGAACAGGAGAAATCATCTCATTTGAACTTTATAGAAATGATAATCCTACACCAGAATATACTTTTGACAGATTTGAAGAATTAAATGAAAGACTTCAAAATCTTTTTACTAACTCTAAATATGTAATTAAACTCAATTATAAATATGATCTAAATGAAGGTGATGGAGTTATTGAAGCCTCAAAAACATATACTTTTAAAACAAAGAGTTTTAATGCACCTAGTGTTTCGATTGCTCTACAAAATTATAGTTTTTCATCACTTGATTTTATAATTAATAATGTTGATGATGATAACCTATTAGTGATTGACAATATAGAGTTATATGAAATCGGTAATGAAACGCCTATTTATTTCACTGAATATGTAAGTGACTATATAACTTTTGTCGACTTAAAATCCAATACCTATTATCGAGCTGTTGTTAATTATCATTATGATTTAAAAGATGGTAATGGTGTTGTATATTCAAGTTGCTATACAGACACTAGTACTAACGCTTATTCAAAACCAAATGTAGAAATATATATGAATTATATAGCCTATAAAACCGTTAGATTCACGATATACGAAAATACAGGAAATAGTACTTTTCAATTAATTTCTACGCAAATAACTAATTTAAATACAAATGAATCAGTATATTATTCTGAAGAATTAGAACTTAATAATGAAATAATTATAACTACTTTGGACCCTAATTCTGAGTACTCTATTAAGGTTATATATTCATATAATTTATATGATGGAAAAGGCGTAGTTACTGATTATAAAGAACAAACATTTGAAACTTTAAAAATGGATGATAATTATAAAATTGAATTAAGTGAAATTGGCTCAAATGGAGTTAGTATTGGTATTTATATAAATTTTACAGGCGATTGCTCCCCAGTTTATCTTAAAAAATTAGAAATAATTGATTTAAAAACAGATGAGGTTGTAGATTATAAAGTATATAATTGCACCATATCATCTGGAAATGATTATGTTAATTTTAATAACATAATAAGCGACCATGAATACTTAATAAAATTTACATATTCTTTATATCATAATGAAGGCTTAGATGAAGAACATTGTATTCAAAAAGTTTATCGAACGCCTAAGGTAAATGTACCTGAAGTAGGCATTGGATATTTGAGGAGTGGTGCTAATTTTATTGTTGCTAGTGTTTATACAAATGGGCCAGCAAAAGTTAAATTTATAGCATTAAATTTATATAAAGAAGATGAGTTATGTCAAACTATTACAGAATTTAACTATGAAACTGGAATTTACATCTTTAAAAACTTAGAAAGAGAAAAAAACTATTATATTCAAATGGAATATTACTATGACCTATGCGATGGTAATGGATATAGAGATGAGATTTTAAAATCAAATAAAGTGAGTATTTATACAGGCTATTATTATGGAGTTAATGCTGAGCTTACTAGTTTAGGAAAAAATGAGGCAACAATTAACTTAAACAAATTTAGTGAGGAAGATTCCATTATCACCATTGAGAGAGCATGCTTATATTATAAAAATGATTTAGAAAACCCTATTAAAGAATTTGTTTTTGATAGTGTATCTAACGCTACGATTGAATTAAATGATCTATATTCTAATAAAGAATATGTCTTAGAATACTATTACAACTATAGATATAGATATGATAATAATTTTCCTATGCTCGATAACTTAAAAGAAAGCATTTCTTTTACAACTTTAGAAGAAGAAAAACCAAATATTTTCGTGAATTATGATGTTACCGATTCATCAATTACTTACAACATAGAGATTAAAAATGGTGATGAAATTGGTGCTTTAACAAAAATAGAATTGTTGGATGAAAAAAATGATGTTCTAAGTGCAAATAATGGCGAGATAAGCGGATCATTTAATAATTTAATATCAAATACTAAATATCATATAAGAGCAACTTACGAATACACCCTTCAAGATGGATATGGTAAACGTAGTCTTGCTGTAATGGATAATGGATATTCTACGCTTGATGGAGAATATGTTTTTAATGATTATTATTATTTAAAATTAGGGGCAATGGATGTAATTGTTGAGAACAATAAACTTTATGCGATATTTGCAAAAAAAGGTATAGGTTGGTATGAAAGTGTAGTGGAATGTGAAAGACTTGGTGGACATCTAATCACTACTAATGAAAAGATAGAAATGGACATCTTAGACAGATTATTAGATGAAACACCTAATTATGACTCTTGGATTGGTGGTTACTATCAAGATGATTCATTTCACTGGATAACGGATGAAGAATTTATATTTGATTTTAATAATTTTATTTATGATTCTTCCTCTGTAGAGCCAAATAATGGCGATGTATTGAAAGGGTGGTTTAATGAAGCTAGATATTGGTATTGTTCGCCGTATGCAAATGAAGATAGTACATTGGCTTATACCCTAGAGCTAGATAATGGACACTTTGTAGATAGTTATATTTTAACCTTATAATTTATTGATTTTTAAAAAAAAGAACGACTAAATCGTTCTTTTTTTAAAATAATATTTGAAAACTGTAATAAAGTATATTCAATACATTTTTATATATCTACAATGTAAAATACCAATAAAATAACACTTGAAATTAAAAATGACATATTTTTTATAGTGTAAGAAAATAGTAACAATCAATTTTGCAAAACATCAAATTATTGCTGTAAATTTACTATCTGCATTTATAAAAGATAAATAATCTAATTTATCAAAAAAGAAGGATGATCGTTTATAGGGAATGTAATTAATTTAGTACCCTCTTTTCTTTCACTAGTTAAAGTTATTTTATTAATTGTATTAGAAAAATATGTTTTATATTGATAGGAAAGTTCAGTTAAATTCATTACTGCTGAATATATAGTTGTATCAAATTTGCCTTCTTTAGTTTTAATAGAACCATTAATCATTTTTACAGCATCTAAGACATTAAACAAATCAATAGTCATTTTAATTTCATTATCTTCTTTAGGAAGATGTTCTTTTAAAAAAGCGGCTTTAATAAATCTAGAGGTTGAAGAATAGTCTCCATTAATGCCAAACATCCCAGTTCCTAAAGAGAAAGGGGTTAAATTTAACTCTGTTGAAAATCTATTTTGTGGATATTCATTAGTTAGATTTAAAAACTGTCTAATGTTTTCTTTATGAAAAGGGAAAGGAGGATTATTAGTTAATACATTAATTGGATTATCGTAAACTTTAATAGCGCCTTCATTTGTTTCAACTACAATACTTTTTTCTCCATCCGAAATTATCCGATGTAATGGCGCTAATTCAAGATTATCCATAAATTTAATGTCAATTATGTCTATATCTTTTATTAGGTTTTTAGCCTCATCTATGGTTTTTGCTAATCCTAAAATGTAAGGAATAAATTCATAAGGTGTAATCTTTTTTAGTTTAGTTGAATTATTAGGATCAACATATTTTGCTTGATTAGGAAAATTTAATCCTGCCATTGCTAAGCCACACTCATTGAAGGCATCAGCATATAATGGATAGTCATTAACAACACTAGCCATTCCTATAATTGCGTAATGAGTCTTTAATGGATTTTCCTTTTTTAAAGTTAAAAGGTAGTTTCTAGGAGTAATAACAACTTCTTCGTTAAAATGATATTCAATATCCATATTTCTAGCAAAATACGAATCATTATTTTTGTATGTAAATACTGTACACATAAATTCACCTCATAAAAATTATAGCATAGTAGAGAGTTATACATATAATTTTAGATAGCAAGTATGATATAATCGCTACGTGAAAGAAATTACTAATGAATTTAGAAATGGCAAAATATTACCTTTAGTATTTAAATTAACGATTCCTGCTGTTATAGCTCAATTAATTACTTTTTTATATAACATTGTTGATAGAATGTATGTTTCAAATATCGAAACAATTAAAACAGAGGCTTTAGCAGCCTTGGGAATTGTTTTGCCTATTACAATTATTGTTCAAGCGTTTGCTAACCTAATAGGATTAGGTGGAAGTCCTAAGGCTTCTATGAAGTTGGGAGAGAATAAGATTGTAGAAGCAAATAAATATTTTAATAACTCTTTTTTTCTTTTGCTTATTATTGGTTGCATTTTAACAATTATATTGGTTTCTTTTCCTAAAGAAATTGTTGTCTTATTTGGCTGCCCAGAAAATGCTATTAAATACGCTTCAGATTATTTAAGAATATATGCCTTAGGAACGATATTTATTATTCTAGTACAAGGGCTTAACCCCTTTATAAGTGCTCAAGGTCATGCCTTTGTAGCAATGTGTACAACTTTAATTGGAGCTTTAATTAATATAATTTTAGATCCAATATTTATTTTTAATTTAGGCTTTGGAGTCAATGGAGCTAGTTTAGCAACTATTATATCTCAACTTATTTCTTTTATTTATGTAATGACTTTTTTCGCATTAAAAGGTTCTATATTCAAAATAAAATTAAAAGAAATGGCTATTAAAAGCTTCATTGTTAAAGGGATATTATTTTTAGGCTTATCACCGTTTATTATGACTTTTACAGAAAGTTTAATTCAAATTGTTTTTAATGTCTGCTTAAAAATTTCTACAGGCGGAGAGTCTAGTGAATATACTGCAGCTCTAACAATAATGTTAAGTGCTTTGCAATTAATTTCTTTGCCTCTAAATGGACTTGGTTTCGGAATTGCACCTTTTATTAGTTATAATTATGGTAGTGGAGATTCATATCGACTTAAAAAAGGAATTAAATATACTTTTGTTATTGCTTTATTATTCTCTATTATTTTATATTCAGTTTCGATGGGTGCTCCTGAAGTGTACGCTTATGTATTTAGCGCAAGTGAAGAAGTGAAAGTATTAATAGAAAAATATATGCCTTTATTTTTAATGGGAACAATTATGTTTTCTATTCAAATGACATTGCAAAATATTAATGTTGCTTTAGGACAAGGTAAGACAGCAATTTGTCTAGCAACCTTTAGAAAAGTGATTTTATTAATTCCTTTATGCTTTTTATTGACTTACACGATTGGTTTTAAAGGAACATATATGTCTGAAGGAATTGCAGATTTAATAGCTGGAACAATTACTGGAATAGTAATTTTTATTACTTTTCCTAGAGTTATTAAAGCTAGAGAAAAAGAAGTTAAAAAAGAAAACGAAGCTAATTTGATTAATGATGAATTAATGTAAAATATAAGTATGTCTATTGTTGATTTAGATGAATTAGAATGTCTTAAGCTATTTCCTAGTAGAAAAATTAATAAAAGTTATTATGGTGGGAACTTTTTTAGTTTGGTTGGATTAAATATATTAACCTATATTTCTTCAATTTTTACATTAGGTTTAGCTTTTCCTTATACTTTTAGGTTAGAAAAAGAATACGAGATCAATAATACATATATAAATGGGCGTAAATTATATTTTGATGGTCGAACTCATCAATTAATTGGAAAGTATATACTTAGATTATTTTTAAGTTTTATTACTTTAGGATTATATACTTTTAAGTTAAATATTAATGTTACTAGGTGGGTTTATAAGCATACTTATGATGTTCCTATCAAAATTAAAAATGAATATGAAAGTACAATTAAGCATTTAGAAAGTGATTTTAATAATCGAGCCATTAACTTTGATTATTATAAAGGAAGAAAATTAGATTTAGAAAAAACCTACTTAATTAAAGGCGAGAGTAAATTTAATGCTAGTTTTATTTCTAATTTTATAAATGGCTTAATTGTTAAGACAATTACGATTGCTTCTTTAGGTATTTTATATCCTTACGCTTTATGTTATGAAGAAAATTTTATTACTAAAAACATCATTATTATGGGTAAGGAACTTAAGTTTATTGGTAAATGGAAAGATTTATTTAAAAAGTATATTAGATGGTATTTATTAATCTTTGCAACTTTAGGTATTTATATATTTATTGTTCCTTACAAAATTAAAAAGTGGGTTAGTGAAAATACGATTTTTGCTTAAAAAGTCTGCAAATTAAAGATATTTTTTAATTTTTGCAACAATTCTACCTTTTCTAGTTTGGTTAATTTCTTCTAAAAATATAAATTTTCCTTTTCCCTTAATAGAGACTCGAGAATCATTTTTTAAGGAAATGGAGTTATTGGTTTTAGTTTCTCCGTTTATAAATACACATTCTTTTTCAATTAATTCTTGAGCTTTTCCTCTAGCTAAATTAAAAGCTTCAGCAATAATTGCATCAAGTCGATTACTAGAAATATTAATTGATTTTATTTCATATTTTGGTCGATAAAGGCATTCGGAAGGTTTTATTTCTTTAATTACGACATCGGTACGTTTTATTTTGGTAAGACTAGATACTATTTCAGTAGATATTTCTTTAAGTAAAAATAAATAAGAAATTGTTCCATCGGTTAAAATATCTCCAAATTCCTCTCTAGCATAACCTAAATTCATTAAGGCACCTAAAATATCTCGATGAGTAAATGAGTCAGAAAATTTTATATTTTTAGGCTCAATTTTTAAGCAAGTAATTATATTTCCATTATTATTTATATCATAAATTAATTCATTATTAGTTAAGTAACTAGGCAAAAAGAAAATTAATTTTCTATCACTGTCTTCATAACCACCATATAAAAAATAAGGAGTACCATAAATAGAATTCTCTAAAGAGGAAATTCCTTCATTTTTAAGAACTTTAAAAAAATCATTTTGCTCGGATAAAGTTAAAAATTTTGTATAAAGTAAAGTATCTATTAAGCTGACTTTTCTAGCTTTTTCTAGTATCTGAGATCTTAAGTAACCTTCTTTTTCCATGAGGTTATTATAATTTAATGCTTTTTCTTTTTAAATAAATAAAAATGCCTTTTTTAGAATGAATCTCATAAGAATTTCTAGTATTTTCTACTAGTCCAACTTATAGGGTTAACTCATTTTAAAAGGCATTTTTATTTATAGTAGAACTAATTATTATTTATGAGAAGAACCTTCAACTGCTTGAGTTTTTTGTGATAAATCTTCTTTTAAATTATTAGTGGCAAATTCATTAGTTTCAGGTAAAACAAGTTCCCATCCGTTTAATTTGTTAAGTTTATATTTAACATTTTCACCTGCTAATTTTAAAATGTGGCCACCTTTAGTAAAATCTTTGGAAATGAAGTGAATATGCCATCCAGGGAGATTCATTCCTTCTACATAATTTGGGCAATAAACCCCAACAACATATCCTTCTATATCATGGTATTCAAATTCTCTTTGATCTTTGGCGACTTTATAAAGTGGTTCATAAGGCTTTTCTTGTTTAAAGCAAGATCTAACTCTTACTGTAAATTTACCTTCCATTTTTATCATATAGAAATAGTTATTTGACTCTAATTTTTTATCAAGTAATGCTTTAAAAGTTTCGATAGAATCAAAAGAAATTGAATTTTCTTTAGAATTTTCGTCAAAATAAGTAACTGTGGTAAAAGGTAAAGTGTCCTTATTTGACATTAAACTAACTTCACCATTAGCTCGACCATTATAGCATTTGCCATTAATTATAATAGCTTCTCCATCAAGTCCATTATAAGTGCCAATACCTGTATCGCCATGATGCAATAATTCTTCGACAGTACATGTGCCATTATAATCTCCAAGCATTAAATCATTTAAAGTTGATACTTGATATAATTTATTTATTTTCATTGTTTTCATCCTCGTTTTCTTTATGTGATTTTATATGAAATATATTTTTAAAATAGTTATGGTTATGATGATGAGTTCTATAATTACCTTTTTCATCATAAACAGCTAACAATAATTCTGGGTGAGAGGCTTCAAAAATTCGTTTTGGCTCTTCCATCTTTTCTTTTTGATGAGTTTTAAAGTAGAAATTCATTGACCATTTTGTGAAGAATGGAGAAAGAATATTTGTAATAAGTAAAACTATTGCAAGAACTGCAACTGATCTAGAGATCATATCTTGAGTATATGTTTCCCCGTTAAATGAAAATCCTAGGAACATTGCAGGAATAGATAAAGCGACACCAGCTAACGATGAACTTCCTATACTAGCATAGCCTGGTCTTTTTAAAGCAAAGCGATCAACAATATAAGGAATAATCATTGTTACTGCCCAGAAAAGTAAAGTAGCGATTAAAACTGAAAGAAGTACTTGAGCATCAAATAATTTAGTTAAATTGATAGTGCTTCCAAATTGGAAACCTAAGAAAGGAAGAATAATTGTATTACCACCTTTAAATACTTCTCTTATTTTATTATCAAGATTACCTAGTAAAAATCCAAGTAAGAAAGGAATTAATAAAGAGAAGATTTGCATTATTTTTTGAGTAATAGAGGTACTTCCTTCTCCAAATGAGCTAATAAATATAAATGGTAATAAAGGCATTGAACAGATAAGCATTATAGGGAAGGTACCTAAATCGCTTTCATCTGCATAAGGTTGAACAATTCCCATATATAAAGCAGCATTAGCACTAGTTAAGATGCAGGTTAAAGTAATAAAATCTAATCCTATAAACCCATTTAAGCCACAAACTACATAAACAATTGCCGAGATAACATAAGCTGGAATCAATCGAGCAAGAATTATCCATATGCCTCTTTTACCAACTTCAACAAAGTCATGAGGTTTAATCATTGTACCTGTACAAAATAGCATTAAACCTATTAATAACATTTGACCAGTAGAACCAAATAAATCTTGCATTGGGTTTCCTAAATATTGCCATAAAGTAACCCCATTTCCAAAACCATTTGATCCACTTGGTGCGCCTAGATTGAATTCAATTGTTAAAGTTGAAATAATTGCGCTAATTACTAAAGGTACAAACATTGTACCTGCAGGTATTTTATTTAGAAATTTCCAAATTCCTATTCCATTAAATTTTTTCTTTTTTACTTCGTTTTCCATTAATATCGCCTCTATTTATTTAATAAATAATCATGGTTAATTGCATCAACTAATAAAATAGCATTTTCAAGTTCTTTAACACTAACATCTCCACTAAAATTGTGAATAGATTCACCTACAGCACAACTTGCGATTGCAACTTGATGAACATCTTCCTTAGTAATTCCTATTTCTTCTAAGGTTAATGGAAGTCCTACGCTATGCATAAATTCTCTAACTTCTTTATATTCGTTTTTATCACCGTTTTCTAGCATTAATTGGACTAACGTTCCATAAGCAACGCAACTTCCATGCATTGCAGTCTTTTTTCCTAAAGAAGTGACCCCATTATAAAATGAGTGAGCAACACATAATCCACCATTATCAGCTCCGACTCCACTTAAATAAGTGTTAGCTTCAATAATTGCTTCAAGTTCTGGAGTGACAATATGATTGTCTGAACTAATTTTTGCTTCCTTACCACATTTTAATAATGTTTTATAACAAAGTTCACATAAAGCTAAAGAAGAAAGGGTAATCCCACCATTTTCTAATGATAAGGAACTAGTTTTATAACATTCTCTAGCTTCAAAGTAAGTTCCTAATGCATCTCCCATTCCAGCAACTAAAAATTTAGTAGGAGCGTTAGCAATAACATTACTATCAACTAATACAAAATCAGGATTATTAGGATAGAATAAGTAGGAATTAAATGTGTGATCATCGTTATAAATAACGCTTAATCCAGTACAAGGAGCATCTGTAGCACAAACTGTAGGAATGATAGCAATACGTTTATGTTCATAATAAGCAGTGGCTTTACTTGTGTCTATAGCACTACCGCCACCAACTCCAACAACAACATCGATATTTTCATTTCTAACAATTTCTCTCATTTTTTCAATTTCACCAGTAGATGAAATCCCGCCAAAAATCTTATATATTCTTTTTGTTTTAGAATCTTTAAAAGATTCTTCGATTAAATCATGAGTAGATTTATAAGCACTATTTGAACAAATAAAGAGGAAATTGCAGCCAAATTCTTTAATATTCTCATAAAAGTGTTTTAACGCATCAGCACCTTGAATATATTTAAGTGGTGCTCTCATAAGTAATAAGTTTTTCATTTTCTTACCTCCAACGACACAAAAATTTTAGACTTATGATTTACTAATGAATAGATATTGGTATAATAAAAATGCGATAAATAATTGTGCTAATAGCACAAAAAGAGGTTAGTATGGACTTATACGAAAAACTATTTGACATATATACTAAAAGTATTTCAATAAATGATTTTGTTAAAAATGTAACACGTGAAATTAATAATCCTATAGCGCTAGTTAACGAAAATTTTCAAATTATAGCTTATAGTGATAACGATTTATATAATGACCATTTTTATGATGAAGCAACTAAAAAGGGTTATTGGCCATTAAGCTTTTCTAAGCGAATTTATGATGAATTTAAAGATGGAAGTGAATATAAAATTATTGATTTTATTAATGAACATCGAAGACTATTTATTAAATTAACCTATGAAAATCGCTTTATAGGATATTGTGTAGTTTTAGAAATTAATCGTAAACTAGAAGAAATTAATAAGGATTTTTTAAAGGCTGCAACCATTATATTTGCTAAATCAATATATACTTTTGATCCAATATCTCGAGATATTTCTAATGAATCTTTTATTGTTAATTTAATTAATCACTTATATCAAAATAGACAAAGTTACTTAGAAAGATTAAAAAGAACTAATTTGAAACAAAATGATTCTTCATTTCTCTTACTTTTTGATCTAAGTAACATTAAAAGTAAAAAAGAAGATGAGTTATTAAGCAAAGTTAAAGATATTTATTCTAAATTTATCTTAGTTTATAAAGATAATTACTTAATTGCTTATAGTGAAGAAGAATTAACTCGTGAAACGCTAGATAAACTTGATAATCTTGTTTTTACTTATAAAATCGAAGGCTTAATTTCTTCTAGAATATTAGATTTATACAGATTAGATGAAGTATATAAATTAAATATTAAACTATTAAAAAGATTAACTAATTCATTAAAGGAGTATCGATTATTTAATGAAGAAGATTATAAGATGATTTTGCCCTTTTTAGAAATTGATGATAAAACCTTACTATTTAGTTTTATGAACTCTAAAATTATGAAAATATATAACTATGATACTTTAAATAATTCTAGTTTAATTGATACTCTTTATGTGTATTTACTTAATGATCGAAGTTTAAGTGAAGCTAGTAAATTACTTTACTTACATAAAAACACTATTTTGTATCGACTAGATAAAATTAAAGAACAATTTAACTTAAATCTTGATAGTCAAGTAGAGAAAATTTCATATCTTTATTCGATTATTCTATTATATTATCTAGAGAATAAGATTGATAAAATTAAAATAAAGTAGGGAAGGCGAATATGAAAAAAGGAAACATTATTATTAGAATTGATGATAACTTAAAAAAAGATTTTATGGACTTATTAGCTCATTATGATTTTACTATGAGTGATGTTTTAGTTACTTTTATTAAAGATGTGGTAAATAAAGGCAAGTTGCCTTTAAATATTTTATCTAAATTAAATGAAGCTCGTCCATCTATCTTATTAAATATTTTTGAGATTAAAAAAGCTTTAATTAATAGTAGTTTAATTAAAAATACAGTTATTAAAAAAATATATTTAGTTGGTGACTATGCTAAAGGAATTGCTACTAAAAAAAGTGAAATAATTTTAAATGTTGTTACTAATGGAAAAATGATATTAAGTAACTTGAATCCCTATAAAGATGAATTAATATCTAAATTAAATAAGGGAATTAAATTTGTCTTAAATGATGAATTAAGTGAAGAAGAAAAATCATTGATTGAATTAGAAGAAATTTGTTTATTTGAAAATAATTAATATGTTTTGCGTACTTTTTAATATAAATAAAGCATAATTACACTAGCACCGTAAAAGTGCGAAGCTAGTGCTTGAATGAAAAAGTAAGAATTAATAAGTTATTAGTGAAAGCAGGTGAGTTATGGAACTAAAAGACAAAATTAAAAATAAAAGAATTGAAGAAGGGCTAACTCAAGATGAATTAGCTGAAAAATTAAATGTAACACGACAAACAATTTCTAAATATGAATTAGGAATAAATGTGCCTGATGTTTTTACTTTAAAAGAAATAGCTAAAGCTTTAAATACTACGGTTTCTTATTTATTAGATGAAGAAATCGCAATTAAAGAAGAAAAAGATAAAAAGTATAAAGCGAGTAAAGTAATTTATTTAGTCAATGTAGGCTTATGTATTTTTACTTTCTTTAGTATCTTCGTTTTACTTCGCTTTATGAACGATACTATTCCTTTACATTATGATATTAACTTTAATGTTAATAGATATGGCTCTAAATATGAAATGATTTTAGTTGGTTTAATTCAATTTCTACCTTTAATTATGGCTACAATATTTAGATTTATTAATGAAGACACCTTAAAAGCATATAGATTAACTAGTGGGATACTTTTAGGCTTAGAGATTATGTTTTTATGTATTTCACTTGTCTTTAGTACTTTAATTTTTGTCTTTAGCTTTATGGTAATTGAAAATTTAACTGAAGTTGCCTTTAATATTTTAATAGCCTTATTTAGTTTATTATTTATGGTTATTTCAATTTTTGTTTCCTCTTTATTTAATAAAAAAGTGAATCCCTATTTTGGGTATAGAACTAGATATAGTTTAAAAAATGATCGCAATTGGAAAATATTAAATAATACTCAATGTGTGAGCGGATTTATATTTTCAGGAATCGCTTTAGCACTAAGTTTAATCTATATTGGATTTAATTCAGTTTATTTTTTCTTTGTGATTTTATCTTCTATTTTAGTAACCTTTGGGGTTGAAATATATTTGAGATGTCAAGATAAGAAGCAATAGAAAAAGTTCACTTTTGGAGAGAAAAGTGAACTTTTAAGGAGGAAAAGGAGGTTTTTAGTATTTATAAAAGCCTTCTTTTGTCGATATGCCGAGTTTTCCTTCATCGATGTACTTTTTAAGCATCTTAGCCATGCCTTTAAAGTTATATGGAGCCAAGAATGAAGGAATCTTTACATACATCATAACGATATTATATGCAGTAGTTAATCCTACAGTATCTAAGATTTGGAAAGGACCTTTAGGAGCTCCAGTCCCAAGTAACCAGGCTTTATCAATACTTTGTGGATCACTAACTCCATTAACATATAAATCCATCGCACTAAATAAGAAAGGAACTAACATTGAATTAAGTAAATAGCCAGATTTTTCTTTATGAACTGGAAGAGGTACCATTCTAATTTCTTTAGCGAAGTTCATGACTTCATCAAATGCTTCCTTAGAAGTATATTTTTGAGCCATGACTTCAGTCATATTATTTACCCAAATAGTATTTGCAAAGTGTAATGATAAGAACTTCTCTTTTCTTAAAGTATATTTAGCAAACTTTGAAGGCAATAAAGTACTTGAATTTGTAACAACAATTGTTTTTTCTGGGAGTAAAGGAGCAAGTTTTTGATAGAATTCTATTTTTTGCTCAACGTTTTCAGCCATTGATTCAATTACTAAATCAGCATTGCTAACTGCTTTTTTTAAATCTAACTCAAGTTTGATTGACTCATAGGCTTTTAGGACTTTAGCACGACATTCTTCTTCATTAAAAGTGTCATAATCACTAATTCCATTAGCCCACATTTCTTTTTTAGCCATTTTTGTAATGGTTTCTAAGTACTTTTCTTTTAAATTGTCTAATTTAGGTTGAGTACGAGTGATACTTCCTTCGCTTCTTAACCAAATAGTAACGTTAAATCCTGAATATGCTGCTTGAAATGCGATTTGACTGCCTAAAACGCCTCCACCAGCGACAACAACATTTTGTAATTTCATTTTTATTTCCTCGATATATAAATATTATATCACTAATATTTATACTAATACTAATAAATGTATAAATTATTATACCTTTTTCAAAAAATAGTAGAAAAATAGAGTTAATTTTATAAATAATTATAAAACTAAAATCAATAAAAAATATAAGTAAAGTAAATATTGAGCTAGATAATAAGTACTCATTATTAAAAATTGAACTTTATTAAATGGTTTAATAAAGCGTTTATAGGCGACTAAATTATCACTAATAATAAAAATAAAATAGCCAATAACATAAAGTAATATTATTAAGTTATGAGTGGTGGAGACTAAATAAATTGACCCGATTAGATTAATTAATAAAGTAGGTAAATAAATTCCACTAAAGATTAAAAAAATAGGTTTAATCCTTTTTCTAAAAAATGAAAATCCAACTAATAGAACTAGTAAGATTAATGCAAAATAAATAAGCAGTAAGTAATAAGAAAAAGTGTCTGGATTTAAAGAAAATATAAGATAAAAATTTAAAATATGCTCAACTAAAAAGCACATTCCACCAATTAAAAATAGTTTTTTATTAAAACTTAATAAAAATAAGTCACCAAATAAGCCAAATAGTAACCCTATATAAATTAAAGGATGATTATAAAGTAAAACTATAACAAGGATAAGTAAGATCGAAATTGGGATAGCTTTAAAAATCTTTCTTGCTTTTTCATTTTTGATATAACAAAAATATAAGCTAATGAATCCTATAATTAAAAATAAGGAAGATAAAACTATTGTTAATATTTGTTCCCACTTCATAATTTAATAATATAAAAAAGAAATTCCTCTTTCAAGGAACATCATAAAAAATCTAAAAGGAGAAAAAAATAGCGATTCAATCGCTATTTTTTGCCTTATGATTTTTAACTCTTGTTATAATATTATTACCTGTGAATTCAATTGATTTATCAAATATGTTAGGAATAAATTTTGTTAGAATAGCTGCTAAAACGATAAATAATAACGTTCCAGTAAAGCAACAAATGATATCTTCCATTGTATCCATTAAAGCATATCTATAGCCTTCAGGTGATTTAAAAAATTCAGCAATTATATCGTTTGATCCAATTAAAGGTAAGGTAGTGTCTCCACCATTAAATATTCCATCAATTTCAGGCATACTTTTTTGCATATTAGTTCCAAATAAAGAATCTAAAGTGAATTCATAAATTTCCCAGATAAATCCAATTGATAGAGAAATTAAAACTCCACCAATGATAGCAATTAAGGTTTTGTGCTTGATATTTTGCTTACTAAATACTGCATTTACTAAACCTGCACCAATAATCGAGAATAATAAACCACTATAGAAGTGTAAGAATGTATCCCACCAACTTATTTTATAATATAAGCAAAATCCTTCACCAAGTACTAATGATAAAAATCCAAGTAAATGAATAGTAATTTGAACAAATGATGAAGTCTTTACTCCAAATAATAAATCTAATAAAGGAATTGCTATGGTAAGTAAAAGTCCACTGACTCCTGATAAGCAAATTAACTTAGCTTGAGCAGTGTCGTAATTTGGATTAAACATTGAAATGACCCCATAGGCAATTAATAAAGCGTAAACAGCTATAAAGCTAAAGAAAATGACTTTACGAGCGAATCCCTTTTTTTCAGATAATTCGTTTTGTTGTTTGATTTCGAGTTCTTTATTGAATTCCATACCCCTTACCTCCGATTTTAGTTTAAAATTAGTCAACAAAAAACTAAATGGAAAGAAAGTAGAATGAACTCTACAGATTGTAGAACTTAAATTTTTAGACTTTTAAAATTTTTTGTAGTCTAAATAAGGCGCAAAACCTTAATATTTTTCAAAAAAACAAGTAAATTGTAAAATTAAGAAGTACATTAAAAAATTTTATTTTGATAAAATAAATTCATGACAACTAGAGAGATAATTGCTAAAAATATTAGCGGATTAAGAAAGAAGGCTAATCTTACTCAAGCTGAGCTTGCTGACAAGTTAAATTATAGTGATAAAGCTATCAGTAAACGGGAAAGAGCTGAGTCTTTGCCTGATGCTGAAATGCTTTATGAAATCGCTAAACTTTTTAATGTGAATATCTCTTATTTATTTGAAGAACATAAGTATGATGAAATAAGTGAAGAGAATTTTAAAAAGCTTAAAAAGAAAGCTACTATTTTAAAAATTTTATTATCACTTCAAATTACTTTAGTCCCAGTTTTAATTATTAGTATAACTATTGGTGCATTAAGCGATGTTATTAATTTAGAATCCTATCCATTTGGAATTATTCTCTTATCACTTGCAGGAATAACTTTTTTCTTTTTATTGATAAATATTTTCTTTAAATATAAAAAGTATTTATTACTTTTAAGTTCCATTACTAATTGGCTTTTCTTTTTAGGGTTGTATTTTTTCTTAGGTCAATATCATTTATATATATTTTTCTATATAGCAATTGGCTTACAAATATTAATTATCTTTATACCTAAGATATATGATTTATTATCTTGGAGCAATCATAGTGACTTATAATTTGCCATTAAAAAATGGCTAAAATAACTCTTTTAAGATTTTTATAAAAAAAATTCAAATTCCTCTTTACATATTAATTTTTCCACCTTAGAATAACATAGTTCGTAATCGAACTATTGAGGTGAAATATGGATGGAGATTTAATTAGAAGTTGTATTTGCTTAGTTAATTCTGTAAAGCGTATCCTTGACAGTAAGAATAAAGAATATGGTTTTAGTGGCTCTCAAATTAGATGCTTACATGTTATTTATCGAGCTAATAGTGAAAATAAAGAAATTAATCAGAAAGACTTAGAGTCGGTATTTAACTTGCAAAAATCATCTATAAGCGGGTTATTAACTTCTATGGAAGAAAAAGGATTAATTGTGCGAATTCCATCTAGTAAAGATTCTAGACATAAAGCCATTGAGTTAACTGACAAAGGAAAAGAATTTAACAAAATTACTTATTATGATGTCAGTTACTTGCAAAAAGAGGCTTCTAAAGGAATAAAAGAGGAAGACCTTTTAATTTCGATTGCTACGTTAAGACAGATGCTTATTAATTTGGAAGGAGAGGAATATCATGAGTAAAAAAGTTAATACTGGTCCTACTTATAGAGAAATGCTAAAAGTTTTTGTCGGATCCATCCGCGAATATAAAACTAGTTCCATTTTATCTATGCTATTTATTGCTCTTGAGACATGTTTTGAATGTGTGATACCATTCGTTATGTCTAAGCTTATTAATGTGATGCAAGAAGTTAATAACACTGATTTGTTAAACACTGTGTTTATTTATTCAGGTATTTTATTGACTTTAGCGATTTGTAGTTTCTTTTGTGGTATTAGCGCTGGTAAATTAAGTGCTAAAGCAAGTGTTGGTTTTGCGACAAACTTAAGAAGAGATTTATTTACTAAAATTTCATCATTCTCATTTAACAACATTGATAAATTTAGTATTTCAAGCTTAGTTACACGTCAAACAACTGATGTTTGGTATGTGCAAAATGCTTATATGATGTTTATTAGAATTTGCTTAAGAGCCCCATTAATGCTTATTTTCTCAATTATAATGTCTGCAATTATGGCTCCTAAGATGAGTTGGATTTTCTTAGTTACAATTCCTATTCTTATTATTATTTTGGCTGTTATAATTTGGAAATGTTTGCCAATATTCTTTAGAGTTTTTAAGAAATATGATAGTTTGAATGAATCTATTGAAGAAAACGTTAGAGGAATTAGGGTTGTTAAAACTTATGTTCGTGAAGAATATGAGAAAGAAAAGTTTAATAAAAGAAGCGAAGATATTAAAAAAGATTTCGTTATTGCCGAAAGATTAATTGGCTTATCAAATCCTGCAATGATGTTTAGTATGGATATTTCCATGATTTTGATAATTTACTTTGGAAGTATGGTTATTGTTAATACCACTTCAATAGTTGATGATGAAATAGTTACTGCATTAGATATTGGGTCTTTATCTAGTCTTATTACCTACGGAGCTCAAATTTTAAGTAGTTTAATGATGATTTCTATGGTTTTTGTTATGTTAGCAATGAGTATCGCTTCAATTAGAAGAATCTATGAAGTATTAGTAGAAGTTCCAACTATTAAATCAGTAGAAGGAAGTGAAACTGAAGTAAAAGATGGTGAAATTATTTTTAAGAATGTCTCATTCAAATATAAAACAGAAGCTAAAAAATTTGCCTTAAAGGATGTTAACTTAACTATTGAAAATGGTCAGACTGTTGGAATAATTGGAGGAACAGGTTCTTCTAAATCAACGTTAGTTAATTTAATCTCAAGATTTTATGATACTACCGAAGGTGAAGTTATAGTTGGTGGAAAAAATGTTAAGGAATATAATCTTGAATCGCTAAGAAATGCAGTTTCAATGGTTCTACAGAAAAATATTTTATTTAGTGGAACTATTAAGGAAAATTTAAGATGGGGTAACAATAGTGCAACGGATGAAGAAATAGTTGAAGCCTGTAAAATTGCACAAGCTGATTCTTTCGTTGAAAGTTTCCCTGATAAATATGAAACAAGGATCCTTCAAGGTGGCAGCAATGTTAGTGGTGGTCAAAAACAAAGACTTTGTATTGCTAGAGCAATTCTTAAAAAGCCAAAAGTTTTAATAATGGATGATTCTACAAGCGCAGTTGATACAAAAACAGATGCTTTGATTAGAGAAGGCTTAAAAAATACTTTACCTAATACTACAAAAATTATTATTGCTCAAAGAATTAATAGTGTTCAAGATGCTGACTTTATTATTGTTATGGAGGATGGGAAGATTGATGGAATCGGAACCCATGATGAATTATTAAAGAATAATAAAGTCTATCAAGAAATTTATGAAATCCAAAATAGAATAGGAGGTAAATAATATGAAAAATAGTAAAAAACCTGCAATTCTCAGAATAATTTTTGATTTTATTAAATCAAATAAGATATTATTTGCTTGTGCTATTGGATGTATATTATTGACTTCTGTTGGTAATATTGCTGCTCCTTTAACTCTTCAAGTTATTGTTAATAGACTCTCTAGTTGGATTAAAGAAGATTTGTGTCAAGTAAATCCTCAAATTTTAAAAGATATCGGAATGAACGTTATTATTCTCGTTTGTTGCTATATTGTTTCAATTTCAGCAGCCTTTGCTTATTCTCAAATTATGGCTGTAATAGGCCAAGGCTATATGAACACCTTAAGAAAGAAAATCTTCTCTCACATGGAAGATTTGCCAGTTAAATATTTCGACACTAATGATAAAGGTGACATAATGTCGGTCTATTTAAATGATGTTGATACAGTTAGACAATTGCTAATTAACTCAATTCCTGAAATATTGATATGCACTTGTACTTTTTTAACCGCGTTCTTTATAATGTTATTTTCTTCTTTATGGTTAACATTGTTTGTCATAGGTGGAGCTATATGTATGATCTTTGCTAGCAAACATATTGGTGGACATTCAAGTAGAAACTTTATTGCCCAACAAGATGTTATTGGTAAAGAGGAAGGCTACATTGAGGAAATGATGAATGGCTTAAAAGTCATTAAAAGTTTCTGCCATGAGAAAGAAAGTATTGAAGGATTTGATAAAATAAATAAAAAGTTGAATGATGTTTCCACTAAAGCAACATCATATGCAAATATTTTAATGCCTGTTATGGGAAACATTGGAAATATCCTTTATGTTTTAGTTGCATTTGTCGGGACAATTTTATTCCTCACCAACTCAATTAATGTTACTTTAGTTGGGGTAAATGAGATTACTGTTGGTGTAATTGTTAGCTTTTTACCATTAGTTAGACAATTTACGAATACAGTTGCTCAAGTTTCTAACCAAATTAACACTATTGCTTTAGCGATCGGCGGAAGTAAAAGAATTTGTGATTTGCTTGATGAAGAGAAGGAAGTTGATGATGGATATGTTACTTTGGTAAGAGGTAAATATGATTCAAATGGGCAAATCGTCGAATGCAATGAAAAAGAAGCCACCTTGTGGGCTTGGAAGCATCCTCATTCTGCAGATCAAAGTGTCACATACACTTTATTAAAGGGTGACATTAGAATGTTTGATGTTGATTTTGGATACGTGCCAAACAAAATTGTTTTACATAATGTTACTTTATATGCTGAGCCAGGACAAAAAGTTGCATTTGTTGGTGCAACAGGTGCTGGTAAAACAACCATCACAAACTTATTGAATAGATTCTATGATATAGCTGATGGGAAGATTAGATATGATGGTATTAATATTAACAAAATATCAAAAAAAGATTTAAGACAATCTTTAGGCATGGTTTTACAAGACACCAACTTATTTACAGGTACAATTATGGATAATATCCGTTATGGTAAATTGGATGCGACTGATGAAGAATGTATTGCAGCTGCTAAATTAGCCAATGCTCATAGTTTTATTGAACGTTTGCCTCAAGGATATAATACCGTTTTACATAATGATGGAAGCAATTTGAGCCAGGGGCAAAGACAACTTTTATCAATTGCTAGAGCGGCAGTTCATAATGCTCCTGTTATGATTTTAGATGAAGCAACCTCATCGATTGATACAAGAACAGAGGCTATTGTTACAAAAGGAATGGACAATTTAATGAAAGGTAGAACTGTCTTCGTAATTGCTCATAGATTATCTACTATTCAAAATAGCGATGTTATTATGGTTTTGGATCACGGTGTGATTATTGAAAGAGGTAGTCACGAAGACTTAATCGCTAAAAAAGGAATGTACTATCAACTTTATACAGGCGCTTTTGAGCTTGAATAAAGCAAATAAATGTTTATTGAAAATGCACTGATTTTCAGTGCATTTTTGTTTAATATAGGTAAATTTAAATATATAAATTATTTAAAGTAAAATATAATGTAACTATGGTTAATGTTGAAAACGTTATAAAAAAGTATGGAAAAAATGGACATACTACAGCTTTAAATAAAATTAATCTTGAATTTCCAGATAAGGGCTTTATTTCAATTTTAGGACCGAGCGGGTGTGGTAAATCAACTTTATTAAATCTAATTGGTTTATTAGATAGACCAACTGAAGGTGATATATATATCGATGGCATTTCTACTAAAAATTTAAAAGCTATTGATATGGATAGATTGAGGAACGAAGAGATTGGTTTTATTTTTCAATCATATCATTTAATACCAACTTTATCTTTAATTAATAATGTCATTTTACCTTTAGAAATTGAAAATAAGTTAAAATATGTAGAAGCTAAAGAAAAGGCTATAAATTTATTAAAAAAGTTTGGTTTAGCTGAGTTTATTAATAAAAAGTCCAACGAATTAAGTGGTGGCCAAAAGCAAAGAGTTGCAATTTGTAGAGCTTTAATTAATGATCCTAAAATCATTTTGGCTGATGAGCCTACAGGTGCCTTAGATAGCGAAAATAGTGAAGAAGTTTTAAAAATTTTGAAAGATATTTCCAAAGAAAAATTAGTTCTATTGGTTACTCATAACGATGAGCAAGCCTATCGTTATAGTGATAGAATCATTTCTTTAAAAGACGGTGAGGTAATAAATGACTCATTAATTTTAAAAGATGATACTAGACAACTTAAGTTACCCATAATTGATGAAAGACATAAATTCATGAAGACTAGGAATGTTTGTATTATTAGTACGAAGTCTTTTTTGTCTAAAAAATTCAAAACTATTCTTACTAGTGTAGCAAACTGCTTTGGCTTAGTTGCCTTAGGATTCGTTTTGGCTTTAACCAATGGTTTTACTATATATAAAGACAAAGTAGATGCTGAAACAGCTAGTAATTTGCCAATTAATGTTCCAGCATATTCCATAAAAACTGATACTGAGAGTTGGAAAGATATTAATCAAAGTGAAGAGTATCCAGATAATGAAGAAATTTACCCTTATGTAAATACTTCTAGCACCATTACATATACTTATAATAATTTTAATTCCTCCTACTATAAATTACTTGATAGTTTAGTTGAAGATGGATTAGCTAGCGAATACTTATTTAATTATGGCAATTCCTATTCATATAATTTAACAACTATTTTTCCTGAATCAATTGATGGAGAACATGAAGGTTATGTTGATGAAGTAGTTACTTCATTAAGTGCTGGAGGCAGTTATACTAGCTCTACTTATGGAATTCCAACAAATATTTTCCATGTTTTATACGGAGATATTGAATCAGGATACGATTTACTAAAAGGCAAATTGCCTACTAACAAAAATGAACTTGTTTTAGTCGTTAATGAATATAACTCTATTAATTTTTCAACTTTACAATATTTAGGCTTTTATAATAAGTATGATACAAGTGATGATGTTAAAAACGCCACATTAGAAAGCAAAGTTGAACCTATTAGTTTTAATGATATTATTGGAAAAAAGTATAAGATTTATACTAATAATGAATTATACTCAAAGTTAAATGTGTCTAAAGAAGTAGAAGACCAATTTAGTTATAAGAATGGAGTTAATATTCCTAATGCACATACTAGGACTATATCCTTATATGGGACTAATAATTATGAGGAACTTTTTAAAGACAATTCTAAGGGAATTGAATTAGAAATTTGTGGGATTATTCGACCTAAACGCGATTCGACGTTAAGTTTAATTTCTCCTAGTTTATGTTTTTTAAGCGAACTACAAGAAGAATTAAACACTAATAAAAAAGAGAGTATGATTTCAAATGATATTTTAGGAAATTTGGTATATTTGTCTGACAATCCGTATAGTAATTTAGATATTATAAGTGCTTTTATCGATCTTTTTGATTCATATAATAATGATTTAAGTGCTATTTCAGCAACTGAAATAAATGAGCTTGCCAATAAATATTTTAGATATTATTTAATTAGTACGAGTAGTAATGATGTTTCTAATTCCTATTCTTTTTCGTATTCAAATTTTTCGTATTTTATGAATCAAGCAAAAAAACTAGGGGCCAATTTGATTTTAGATGAGACAAAAAATGTAATGTCAAGTGGAGATTTTAATTCTATTTCTGAATATATAGATAAGGTATTTTCGTATTTTAAATATTCAGCAACCGCTAATGAAGCTTACTCACATTTTGCATCTTTAATTGCTTATGTCAACTCTTATAGTGACATAACAAATATTGCTATTTTTCCAACTGGTTTAAGTCAAAGAACTAAAATTTTAGAAAAACTTGATAAATATAACGATTCTCAAAAAAGTGAATCTACTAAAATATATTACCTAGATGTTTCAAATTATATGATTGAACAAGTTGGAGATATGGTGTCATTAATTAGTTTCGTCTTATTAATTTTTGTCGCGGTATTAGTTGTTGTTGCTTGTGTAATGAATATCCTATTTACTTATAACAATGTTTTAGAGAGAAAGAAAGATATTGGAATTTTTAGAGCTGTAGGTATGAGAAAATTTGATGTAAGTCGAGTATTTATTTTTGAAGCAAGCATTATTGGTATACTTAGTGGTGTGATGGGTGTAATTTTAACTTATATTTTGGAATTTCCTGTTAATTATGCTGTTAAGATATATTATGAGACTTACTATAAAATTGGAAATATTTGCGTTTTAAGTTGGTGGCATATAATGTTGCTTATTTTTCTCGGGTTGTTATTAGGAATAGTGAGTGCAATTGTTCCTTCATATAGTGCTGCTAATAAAGATCCTGTAGAATGTTTAAAGGATGAATAATGAAAATTAAGAAAATATTAATTTTATAAATTAATTTCTATTTTTTAAAATTTACTATTTACAATTTGCTGGCTTTCCATTAAAGTTATTTGCAGGAATTATGGTTATGGGAAGAAAAAAGTTTAAAAAAGCCAATAAGTTAATTTCATCTAAAAAGGTGAGATATAATAGTGGTTTCTCTTTTATTCCCCAAATATTCTTATTTAGTTAATTAAAATTCGGCATTCGTGCCGAATTTTTTTTGGAAAGGAAAAGGAATTATGGAAAAATCTAAAAATCTCGTTTTGGATGTTGAAGAGAGTCCTAAAAAGCTTCATGAATGGCTTTTATTCTCTATTCAACACGTTTTAGCAATGCTTGTTGCTTGTATTACGGTACCTTTGCTTACAGGGTTACCAGTTGCTGCAACAATTATTAGCGCTGGTATAGGTACTTCTATCTATATTTTAATGACAAAAGGAAAATCACCAGTTTTCTTATCATCATCCTTTGCATATATTTCACCAATGATTAGTGCTCTTGCAGTTGGCTTAATTGGAGGAGCCACTGGAATGAACTATTTAGCTGTTATTATTGGCATGATTTTTGTTGGCATAGTTTATTGTGTATTCGCATTAATCATTAAAAAAGTTGGCACGGCTTGGTTAAATAAAATTTTACCCCCAGTAGTAGTTGGACCAGTAATTATGGTTATTGGATTATCCTTAGCAGGAAGCGCAATAACTAATATTACTTCCGCCTCAGTTTCTAACAGTCCAACTTATAACTGGGTTGCACTTTTATCTGGATTAGTTGCTTTATTTGCAACAGCCATTGCAAGCCATTATGGAAAGAAAATGATTAAATTAATTCCATTTGTAATTGGAATGGGATGTGGTTACATCTTTGCAGTAGTCATGACTTTAATTGGCTATTATGGATGTGGGAACTCATACTTTAATGTAGTTGATTTTAGTGCATTTATTAATATTTTCTCTAAAGAAAATTTTGGACTTGCAAGCTTTATAAACTATAAACTTTTTATACCAAATGATCCTGAAAGCTTCATTTTCTTAAGATTTGAAGAAATTGCAAAGTTTGATTGGGCAACAATTGGAACAGTTGCTTTACTCTTTATTCCAGTATCATTAGTCACTATGTGTGAACATATAGGAGATCACGAAAATTTAGGAAACATTATTGATAGAGACTTATTAAATAATGAACCAGGTATGGCAAGAACATTATCTGGTGATGGTATTGCTACAGCAGTAAGTGGTGTACTTTGTGGAGCAGCAAACACAACTTATGGAGAAAATGTTGCTGTTATAGGTATGACTAGAATTGCTTCTACTAATGTTGTTTTAGCTGCAGCAATCTTAAGTATTGTAATTGGTTTCTTTACTCCATTTACAGCTTTACTTCAAACAATTCCAGCAGCAGTCACTGGTGGAGTTAGCTTAATCTTATATGGATTCATTGCTTCTAGTGGTGTTAAGATGCTTATTAACGAAAAGATTGATTTCAATAGTCAAAAAAATATCTTCATTGCTAGTGCTATCTTAGTAAGTGGAATTGGTGGACTTGCATTCAAATTTGGAGATCCTTCTTCACCAGTAATTACTATAACTTCAGTCGCAGTTGCAATGATTTTAGGAATTGTATTAAATGTTATTTTAGTAGATAAAAAAGAAAATAATAAAGAAAATGAAAATAACGAAGTAATAGATTCTATTGAAACAAAATAACTTTATTAAACTTAATTTAATGGCCATCCAAAAATAAAATGGATAGCCTTTTTTATTTTATAATTAAACTTAAAAATCTAGTAAAATTATTAATTTTCCTGCAAAAGTCGAATAAAATTACATATTTTGCTATTTTAATGTATAATATAAACATAAATAAATTATTGGAAAAGAGAATAAGTTAATGGCCAAAAATGTTTTTAAAAAAGATTTATATAGTGGCTTATTTAGTATTGGCAAAGTAAGTTTATATAATAATAAATTAGCAATAAACGGTAATGAATGTGACTTAGTATATCAAGAAGCTAATAAACTTTTAAAAGAGTTTATTGAAAGGCAATTTATTAATGACAAGCATAATGAAGCTAGTTTTTTTCTTTCTAGTGATTATGAATTTAAAGAATTAAATATGATTGAAGCTATTTTTATAACTAGTGGCGATTTACTTAGCTAGTAATAAGTTAGGTGGAGCCAACTGACAAACTAAATGCAGGTTCATAAGCAAATGCGCAGTTTGCCAGACCAAATGCAGTTTTTTGCATTTCAAAACTGCGTTTAGTTCATTAATGATATTTAAATAAGTCATTTTAAAAGAAAATTAAACAAAAATGCGCACACAAAAAGAATTGCATGAATGC
>CASGAD010000012.1 GCA_949299335.1 uncultured bacterium
ATTTTTGTTTAATTTTCTTTTAAAATGACTTATTTAAATATCATTAATGAACTAAACGCAGTTTTGAAATGCAAAAAACTGCATTTGGTCTGGCAAACTGCGCATTTGCTTATGAACCTGCATTTAGTTTGTCAGTTGGCGATAATTTTTAAAAAGTTGAATTTTTAAACAAATTTGAAAAAAACTAATTGTGATTATTGTTGTACTAATGAGAAGAGATAAACTCTTCTAGCTTGTAGTAAGTCATATAAGGACTGATAAAAATACATGGCGATCAATAAATTATGGTAATGAAAACTAAAAGAAATTAAGTTATTATAATTATCATGTTAATTGTTGATCGCCTAAATTTAATTGTTAATGAAATTAATCAATTTTTAAAAGGAAGTTATTTAAATCGTATTGAATGCTTAAACGAATACGATTATATTTTTAGATTCTCAAGAGCAAAAGAAAAATCGATTTTTATTTCATTAAATGTTAGAAATCCATTCATTGAATTATTAACGAAAAAATACAACTTTTCTAGTTCATCCTCTTTTTATATAAAATTAAAGGCAAAGCTTTTAAACGCTTGTCTTACCAATGCATATGTTTTAAATAACGACAATATTATTGTGCTAGAATTTAATAAAACAACCGATACATATGATAAAGTTCATTACAAACTAATTTTTGAAATATTTAAATCTAATCCTAATCTTATATTATTAAATGACAATAAAATTGAAGAAGCATTTAGATTTAAAGGGATAGATACTCATCATCCAATTGTAAAAAATATGATTTATGAGTCTCCTATAAAAGTTGGGGATTCTAAAGAATTGCAAGAAAAAGACACTACTTATTGGAAAAATTATGTCGCTTCACTTGAACAAAAATATTTATCTGATAAATATAAATTTATTAATGTCGAAATCAAAAGAAAGTTAAAGTCTTTAACTAAAAAAGTTGAAAAAATAAAAGAAGATCAACTCGAGGCCCAAAATAAATTAGTATATAAAGACTATGGTGATTATTTTTTAACAATCCTAAGTGAAGTAAAAAGAGGTGATTCATATTTTGATTATTACGGAACGAATGTAAAAATTAACGAAACATATTCACCTAGTGACAATTTAAATTATCTTTATAAAACATATAAAAAAGCAAAACTTACGATTCAGTCAACCAAAGAATATCTTGATAAAACCTTAGATGAAATTTCATATTTAAACTCTATACTTTCTTCATTAGATTATTTAAATGATGATGATTATCAAGAATTGTTACTTGAACTATTAGATAAAAAAATAGTTAAAAACCATGGCCAAAAAAAGCCTAAAAACATTAAAAACGCTGCAAAACCTTATTTTATTTCGTTTAATAATATAAGAATTGGATTTGGCAAAAACAGTTTGCAAAATGATAAACTAACTTTTGATTACGCTAGAAAAGATGATTATTTCTTACACATTAAAAATAATCACGGGAACCATGTCATAATTTTTGATAGTAATCCAACAGATGAAGTAATTAAGTTTGCTCTTCAATTCTGTGTATTTTTATCCCATCAAAAAGATGGCGAAGTCATTTATGCAAAAGTTAAAACAATAAAAAAGGGCAATCAACCTGGTTTAGTTAAATTGTCCAATTACGAATCTTATAACATTAAATCTATCGATTATGATTTTGAAGAAATTATAACTAAGGCTGGTCGTTTTTAGTTTTTTCTTCAAACAAGAAATCTTCGCCTTTTATTGCTTCATGAGTAGCAAGTCCGAAGAAATTTCGTTGTCTTAATGCTTCATAAAGTACAATCGCTACACTATTAGAGAGATTTAAGCTCCTCGCACTAGGAGTCATTGGAATACGAATAGTATGGCTATAATTTTTTAATAATATTTCGTGAGGGATTCCAGTAGATTCTCTGCCAAACATAAAGAAAATGTCTTTTGTTACATCACTATAGTCCACTTTTGAATAAACATTTTTTGAATATCGAGTAACATAATAAATATTGGCGTTTTTAAAATCTTTATAAAAGTCTTCGATAGAATCATAAATTACAAAATCAGATTCTTTAATATAATCCATCCCAGCTCTTTTTAAATCTTTGTCAGATAAAGAAAAAGTTAATGGACCAATTATATAGAGTTTGGCTTCTATTGCCATAGCAGTTCTCATAATATTTCCAACATTACTTGGCTTTTCAGGTCTAAATAAAATAATTCCTAGCATGTTAATAATCATAGCATAAAATGATAAAATTTTTTTATAATATTTCATATGCGACAAGGTATAAAAAGAGTCTTTGAGGAATGCACTAAAAAAGAAGCTCGCAATATTGTTCAAATATTCGAGGGTTTTAGTAATGAAAATTTTCTTGTTAATGATGCCTATGTTTTAAGATTACCATTACCTAACGCTGACCCTACTATTTCACGTAAATGCGAGGAAGAAGTATATAAAGTGATTCAACCACTTAATATCAGTGAAAAAGTTGAATACTTTAATTCAAAAAGTGGAATTAAAATTACTAAATATGTTCATAATCCAAGGAAATATCAATCCACTCCTACTAAAGAAGAAATTTTAAATGTAGTAAAAACATTAAAAAAACTCCACAAATCTGGCTTAAAAGTCCCATATGACTATAATCCGTTAAAGAAATTACAAATATACAAAAAGATTTTGCCTGAAGACTTTTTATTAGACAAAAAATATGAAAAAATAATTATTAAAGAATTTCAAAAACTCCAAAGTGAAGAAGATAAGGTTCTTTGCCATAATGATTTAGTTAAAGGAAATCTTCTTTTTAAGTTCAATGGGCTTACTATAATTGACCGGGAATACGCTTCGATGAATTCATATTATTTTGATTTAGCCTCATTTGTTAGTGAAAATAATTTGTCCGAAGAACAGGAAATATTCTTTTTAAGTAAATATTTCGGTTATAAATATACCAATAGGAAAAAGAAGATTGTCGATTCGTTTATTAAATTTTTGGATATTCTTTTCTATTATTGGGGATTATATTTGTATAAAAAAAGAGGAGATCAAATTTTTTATTCGATCTCCTTAGATAAGTTAAATAGA
This sequence comes from uncultured bacterium, assembly GCA_949299335.1. Classification (GTDB taxonomy): domain Bacteria; phylum Bacillota_I; class Bacilli_A; order RFN20; family CAG-826; genus Onthovivens. The sequence continues at coordinate 3,079 of CASGAD010000012.1, forward strand.
ATTAAACAATCAATGATGGAAATGAAAGACATCTATCTTTCTGATTTTTGATAAAGACTAATACAATCTCTTACTACTTTTTTTGCAGCTGTACTATCTTCGACATTCCCTGTAACAATTGTTTTTCTTTCTAAATTTTTATAGACATTAAAGAAATGTTTAATTTCTTCGCCTATATGAGAGGCTAAATCTTTAGTATCATAGTAGACATTATAATAAGGATCGTTTAAAGCGACAGCAATGATTTTAGAATCACGTTTACCACCATCTAACATTTCAAGAACTCCTATTGGCCTACATTCTACAAGAGTAAAAGGTGCTAAAGTTTCACTGCAAAGAACGAGTACATCTAATGGGTCTCCATCTTCACACAAAGTTAATGGTATAAATCCATAATTATGAGGATAGTGAGTTGATGTATATAAAATTCTATCCATTTTAATTAAGCCAGTATCTTTATCTAACTCATATTTAATTTTGCTGCCCTTTGGAATTTCTATAATTGCTAAAAATTTATCTTCAGTAACGGAATCTTTAGAAAAACTAGCAAAAAGTCTTTTTTCTCCGATATGATTTCCCATAATATTCTCCTTTTTATTGCATAAGTGTAAATTGTTGAAAGTATAAAAGCAAGATATTTAATTAAAAAAGGCTTATTCAGCCTTTTCTCTTACAAAATTATCGAATTCAAATAGTTCATCTAGTGTTTTAAACTTTGCAAAGACAAAACTATCACCCATATCATCACGTATTGCTAATGGATAGGTACCATAGAAACAAACACTATTTCTATATTTTTCTAAAATTTCATTTAAAGTATGAACATATTTAAAAATATCTCTTCTAGAACATGCACAAGCATAATATGTTTCGTAATCACTAGGTTCTCTATTTTCGTCATATGCAATGCTATAAGCATAAACATTATAACAATTAATAGAATTAGCAAAGTTAATTAAGTCTGGAGTATAGCCTCCTGCTGGTCTCATATTAACTTCAAGAGGCACTATTGTTCCCGCTTTTCCTAAATAAGGGTGGTCTTTATTTAATCTAAAGAATTCTAAATGGAAAAATCTATTTTTAGTATTAAAAGCAAGAAGCGTTCTTTTCCCTGCATCTACTAAATCTTCAGGAACTAGCTTTTGTGGAATACAATAATACATATCATCTAAACTCTCATGAACAATTTGAGAATTATCGTTCATGAAAACATTGCTTGTATAAAATAATGGCTCACTTTTACTATTTGTAACGCCATCAAATGATACGATTGTACCATCAATATATTCTTCCATAATGTAAGCTTTTTTAGCATCTTTTTTCGCAAAAAACTCTGCTAAATCGGCCTCATTTGAAATTTTATATGTATCTTGAGCTCCTACTCCGTTATCTGGTTTTATAAAAACAGGATATCCTACAAGTTCTATAAATTTTTTCGCTGCCTCAGGATCTGAAATCATTTCAAAGCGAGCTGTTTTTAAACCAGCTTTTTTGTAATACTCTTTTTGTAATGACTTAAACTTATATCTTTTAATAAATTCACTATCTGGTCCATTAGGAATTCCAAATTCAGTTCTTAATAAGGCATCTTTTTCCAACCAGTATTCATTATTGCTTTCTAAAAAATCAATTGGTCCATATTTATTCTTGAAATATTCAACTGCTCTTTTTTCATTCTCGATATTTTCCATATCTTGGCAACAATAATATTCAGTTAAAGCGTATTTACACTCATCTGAAAGCTCATTATATGGAGCATCTCCAATTCCTAAAACATTGAATCCATTATTTTTTAATGCAAGACAAAAACGCCAATAGCTTTGTGGGAAGTGTGGCGAAATAAATATAAAATTTTTCATTAATACTCTCCTGAGACGTAAAGATAATTTACTTGCGTTAATTATCGTCTTAATTATATACAATTTTTATTATAATTGTGTTTATTTTTTTACATTTTAATTATTTTTTCATTAAAAAAGGAGAATTTCTTTATTAAGTCATTCTCCACATTCTAATTTTTACTGTATTTTCAGAAAATACTCATAAAATTTTCATTACTTTAAAAGTTTTAATCTACTTGTAGCTTTTAATAATGAAAATAAGGCATCATCATATATGGCACCTTTTGGAGCATCAATAGTTCTTAAAACTTCTTCTGCTTTTTCTTTAGCTTTAAGCACTCTTTCTTTATCGATTTCATCATCTTTTTCAAAAGTGTCACATAAAATTGTAACTTTAGAATTTTTATAATTTATTACTCCACCACTATAAGCAAAATAATATTTAATGTTATTTTTTACTATATAAAAATTTCCAACATAAAGTAATGAAACAAAAGGGATTCTATTTGGCAAAATTCCCATGACCCCACTATTAGGGACATCTATATAAATTGCCTCAATAAAATCATGGTATTTTTTACCATCTATTGATATAACATTAATTTCTAATTTATCTGTCACTTTTTAAGTCCCTCGGCTTTTTTGACTACATCCTCAATACTTCCACAATATAAGAATGCGCTTTCTGGATAAGAATCATATTCCCCACTTAAAATAGCTTTAAATGAACGAATAGTGTCTTTTACTTTTACATATTTTCCTTCAAAGCCATTATAAGCTTCAGCAACATGGAATGGTTGAGAAAGGAAATTTCTTATACGTCTAGCACGATTAACAATTTTCTTATCATCATCAGAAAGTTCTTCCATGCCTAAAATAGCAATAATATCTTGTAATTCTTTATACCTTTGTAAAATCTTTTGAACTCCTCTAGCAACTTGATAATGTTCTTCGCCAATAATTTTTGGATCCAAAATATTTGAACTACTTTCAAGTGGATCTACAGCAGGATAAATTCCTAATGCAGCAGTTCCTCTATCTAAAACTGTTTTAGCATCTAAATGGCTAAAGGTTGTAGCTGGGGCAGGATCAGTTAAGTCATCAGCAGGAACATAAACCGCTTGAATTGAAGTAATACTTCCGTCTTTAGTAGAAGTAATTCTTTCTTGTAATTGTCCCATCTCTGTAGCTAGAGTTGGTTGATATCCAACAGCACTAGGCATTCTTCCAATTAATGCACTAACCTCGCTACCTGCTTGAGTGAATCTAAATATATTATCAATAAAGAATAAAACATCTTGATGTAATGAATCTCTAAAATATTCAGCCATAGTTAAAGCACTTAAAGCAACTCTCATTCTTGCTCCAGGAACTTCATTCATTTGACCATATACCAAGGATGTCTTATTTAAAACACCTGTTTCTTTCATTTCATTATAAAGGTCATTACCTTCTCTACTTCTTTCGCCAACACCAGCAAAAACTGAAATTCCTTTTTGTACTGTTGCAATATTATTTATTAACTCCTGAATTAAGACTGTTTTACCGACACCTGCACCACCAAACAAGCCAACTTTACCACCCTTAACATAAGGACAAAGTAAATCAATGACTTTAATTCCAGTTTCAAGCATAACTGTATGAGGTTCTTGATCTTTAAATAAAGGTGGATTTCTATGAATTGGATATAAAGGTGCTTCTAAAAGTTCTTTACCTGCAGGTAATTCATCAATAGTTTTTCCTAAAACATTAAACATTCTTCCTAAAGTGGCATTACCAACAGGAACACAAATTGGTTTTCCAGTATTAATAACTTCCATACCTCTAAAGACACCATCAGTTGGTCCCATTGCAACACATCTAGCAGTATCATCACCAATATGTTGTTCAACTTCAAGAACTAATTCTTCATCGCCAATATTAACTTTTAAAGCAGTTAATAATTGAGGCAAATTACTATCTGTAAATCTTACATCAACAATTGGTCCAACAGCTTGAACAAGGACACCTTTTTTTAATTTTGTTTCATTTTGTTTACTCATAAATAGCACCTCTATTTGTTTACGCTACCACTAACAACCTCAGTAATTTCTTGAGTAATAGCAGTTTGTCTAGCTTTGTTATATTCAAGTCTTAACTTATCAACTAATTCTTCTGCGTTTTTATCTGCATTATCCATTGCATTTCTTCTTGCAGATTGTTCACTTAATAAACTCTCAAATAATTTAATATACAATGCAGAAGTTATATATTTTTTTGTATATTTTAATAAAGTCTCATCTATGTCTTGTCCCAAATCTGGGAATTTAAGTTCTAAATTTTTATTTTTCTTATAATCTAATGGCAATAATCTAAGTTCAGCCACTTTAGAAGCTATTTGATTGATATACTTAGTATAAATCAAAATAACTTCGCTATATTCTCCGGACATATACTTCTCAATAATGAATTTTTGAAGTACACGACAATTAGACATATTTAAGTTATTCAATATATCTTTAAAGTCTCTATATGTCTTAACTTCATTATTTTTTAGTACTTCTCTATCGATTTTTTCACCAATAGTAATAATTTCATCCCCGTTTTTATAGACTTCACTAAGATAACGAGCAACATTATAATTATAAGATCCACAAAGCCCTAATGAAGAAGATACAACAATATATAATTTTTTACTAATTTTTTGATTTACTTTTAATAATGGAGAATCTAATTTTGTAGAAGCATAATTACAAATAATATTAAGCAAATCATTTAATTCATTATTAAAAGCAACACGTGTGACATAACCATTTTGAATTTGTCTAACTTTAACGCTAGAAATCAATTTCATAGCATTAGTTATCTTTTTCGTGTTTTCAACAGTTGAAATTCTTCTTTTTACTTTGTTTAATCCTTGTGGCATCTTCTATATATTTCTTTCTTTTTTAAACTGTACTATCTTATCTTCGATTGATTTAATAAGTGGCTCATTTAAATCGTGTACACGATTAATTTCATCTAAAATATCTTGTCCAAAATTCACAAAATATTTATATAAATCTTCCAAAAATGATTTAACTTCTTCAACTTTAAGGTCATCAAGGTATCCTCTTGTTGCAGCAAAAATCTCAATAATTTCTTTATCAAGAGTTAAAGGAGCATATTGATCTTGCTTTAATAATTCCATAACTATTGAACCATGTTTAATAATATATTTTGTATTATCATCCAAGTCACTTCCAAATTGAGCAAAACTTAAAAGTTCATGATAGTTAGCTAAATCCATTTTTATTGATTTAGAGACTTTCTTCATTGCTTTATATTGAGCTGTACTACCAACACGGGAAACACTTAAACCTGTATCGATAGCAGGTCTTTGTCCAGCGTTGAATAAATCTGTTTGTAAAAATATTTGTCCATCTGTAATAGAAATAACATTTGTAGGAATATACGCACTTATATCACCGGCCAATGTTTCTACAATTGGTAAAGCTGTAATTGAGCCCCCACCATTTTTTCCATTTAACTTAGCGCTTCTTTCAAGAAGTCTAGAATGCAAGTAAAAGATATCTCCTGGATAAGCTTCTCTACCTGGAGAACGTTTTAACAACAATGATAAAGTACGATAACTCACAGCATGTTTACTTAAATCATCAAAAACAATTAAAACATCTTTTCCTTGGTACATCCAATACTCAGCCATAGACATACCAGCATATGGTGCAATATATAATAATGGCGCAATCTCACTTGCAGAAGCATTGATTACAACACTATAATCCATCGCTCCATAAGTTCTTAATTTATCAACAATCGATGCAACTGAACTATTTTTTTGCCCAATCGCAACATAAATACAAATAACATTCTTGCCTTTTTGATTAATTATTGTGTCAATAGCGATTGCTGTTTTGCCAACTTGACGATCTCCAATAATCAATTCTCTTTGGCCTTTTCCAATAGGAATTACGCTATCAATACATTTAATTCCAGTTTCAATTGGCGAATTAACACTTTCTCTTGCCATAATTGAAGGAGCTTTAACTTCGATTGGACGAGTTTCAGTAAATTCGATTTTTCCTTCTCCGTCAATTGGTCTGCCCAAAGAATCAACAACTCTCCCTAAAAGAGCATCTCCAACAGGAACTTCGACAACTTTTCCAGTTCTTTTAACCTTTTCACCTTCTTTAATATCATTTGTGTTACTAAGCAAAACAGCACTAACACTGTCTTCCTCAAGGTTCATAACCATTCCATAGCTAAGAGATGAAAATTCCAAAAGTTCACCTAAAATAGCTTGTCTTAATCCAAAAATTTCTGCGATACCATCACCAACAGTGACAACAGTACCAACATCTTTTGTATATTCAGTAGTATTTTTAAACTCTTTAATTTGTTCTTTAATTAAAGCACTTATTTCATTTGGTTTAATTTCCATAAAAATACCTCTTAACTATTCAATTTTTCTTTCATTTTCTCTAGTTTAGTTTTTAAACTAGCATCATATACGTTATCTTTAACTTTAATGATAAATCCGCCTAGAAGAGATTCATCAATAACTTTATCCAATTCAAGTGTCTTATTAGTTTTTGCCTCAATTGCTTTTATTGCTTTTTCAATATCTTCATCATTAAAATTTTTCGAGCAATAGATTGAGCCTTCTTCAATATGCAAGTAATCATCAAATCTATATAAGGTCTCTTTAAAAATGTCATAAAGATAAAATGTACGATCGTTTCTAACAATAATCTTTATATAGTTGATAATATCTTCATTGACGCTTTTAAAAACCTTATCAACAATATGATACTTTTCATTAAGCGTAAGGTTGACATCATTTAATGCCATCATAAATTCTTTGTTTTCTTTTAATATTTCTTTAATACATTTGACCTCTTTTCTATATTCCAAAGTTTTACCTTTTTCAACAGAAAGAGATAATAAAGCAATTGCGTATCTATTAAAAACTAATTCTGACTTCATAACTATTTACTCTTTTCGTTATTTAAATCATCGATAAATTTATCGACAATTTTAGAATTATCTTCTGATGAAACTTCTCTTGAAAGAATTTCACTAGAAGCGCTTAAAGCAACATCAACAATCTCATTATGAAGTTCTTTTTTAGCTTTGTTTTTAGCGTTTTCTATGTCTTTTGCAGCTTTTTCTTTTAAAATAATAGCTTCTTTTTGAGCTTCATCGATAATTTGTTGTCCGGCTTTAGAAGCATCAATTTTAGCTTTTTCAATAATTTCACTAGCTTCTTTTTTAGTTCCGGCTAATTTCTTTTCTGCTTCTAATAAATACTCACTTGATTTAGCATTGTTCTTTTTTGTTTCTTTAACTTCGTTTTCTAAGAGCTCTTTCCTTTTCTCTAAAAAATTATGGACAGGTTTATAAGCGAATTTAAAAACGATAATAAGTAAAACTATCAAAGCCAAAAGTTGAACCAAAAAAGCCCAAATATTTGGAAAAAGTTTACTTTCTATCCCGCTTGCCAAATCGCTTCCAAACGACTCCATATCACATGAAGTTAATGTAAATAATGAGGCAAAAGTAAAGAAATAATAAAATATTTTCTTATTTATCCTCTTTTTCATTTTAAAATTATCCAACGAATAACATTAAAATGCACATTAAGAGACCATAAATAGCTGTTGTCTCAGTAAGTGCACAGCCTAAAATCATAGATGTTCTTAGCTTAGAATACATTTCAGGGTTTCTACCCATTGTTTCAACTGTTTTTCCACAAACATATCCTTCACCGATACCACTAGCTCCTAAAGCAATTGACATTAAGCCAATACCGATATAAACCATACCAGTTGGATCGCTTGCTAATACATTCACTAAGTTATTGAATACCTCGATCATATTTTATCCTCCTATACCTTGTGAAACTCTATCTATAACTTGACTTGGTTCTTCGTTTTGCTCTTGAAGAACAAAAATCATTGTTAACATTGTAAATACTGTGGTTTGTATAAATCCACTAAATAAATCAAAATACATATGTAATATTGGGGTAATAAATGGTGCTAAGAAAATTCCTGCAGGACCATTTGCTCCACTTACAACAGCACCAGTTGCGTTTGCCCAATAATTGCCAACGAAAAGTGGCCCAAAAATCATATCAGAAATGCTTTCTAATCCATAATAAATGATTGACATAATACAGTATCCACTAATCGCATTACCAAACATACGGAGTGATAAAGATAATAAAGGTGCCCACATTGTTAATAAATTAATAGGTAGAAAGACTGGGAAAGGATCTACGAATCTTTTAAAATAACCCCGGTGATTTTCTTTAATAGCTGTAAAATGTATTAAGGTAAAAGTTACTAATCCTAGTGATAATGTTACACCAAGATAAGTTACTGGGGTCTGAAATCCTGTTAGTCCGAAAATAAAGGCCAAAAAGACATACATCGCAATGCCTAAAATTACACCGCTAAAACGACGATTTCTTTCACCCATAATATCTACAGTAAATTTTTCAATAAATTCTACAAAATAGGCAAATACAAGGACTATTCCTTTTTGTTCACCTAATGGATTTTTACTAGCTTTTTTAAATTTAAAGTAAACAATAAAAACAATAATCGCAATTATAGCCATTACTATTAAACTAGAAAATACTTCTGGGACAAAAATATCTTCAAAGTCCGTACTTAATACACTTTCAAATCCACTAGATAAAACTACATTATTCAACATATTTTCCCTTCATATAAAATAGAAAAATATTCAAAAACATTGGAACACCAGAAATAAGCAATAATAAAAACACCCATTTTTCAAGCTCACCATCATGTGGATAAAAATAAATAAATAGGAAATTAACAGCAATCGAAAGCATCAAAATACTAAAACGCAAAAAATTACTACCCATCATACGAGCTGTATCAATGCCTTTACTTCCGGTTAATTCAACTTTTTTTGTCATACTAATTAAAGACAATAACAAATAAACCCCACCAAAAGCAAAACTTATAGCCGTTACAACAATTGGATAAAAATTAAAACTAGAATTAGCTAATAAACTTAAAGAGCTTAAGGCAACTAAAACTAAGGAAATAGCCACATAAACAAGCATGGTATATAAATTACTTGCAAAAATCTTTTTTATCATACTTATTTATCCTCCCTAATTAATAAATCGTTGCTGTTTTTCGAAGAAACAACAATTCTATTGAATGGAATTTGTATATTATTCTTCTTAAATGCGCTAAATATTTTTTCATTCATATCGAAATAAACTGTCCAATATATTTCGTTTGGAACAAAGCATCTTAAAGAAATATTTATAGAACTGGCTTGAAAGGCCGTTAAATAAGCAACTGGTGTAGGTTCTAATAGAATTCTATTATCGTTATTTGCTAAGTCAATTAAGATTTCTTTTACTTTACTTACATCAGTATCATAATCAACACCAATATCAATTCTTAATCTACGTAATGGATTTTGAGTATAATTCATAACGACCGAAGAAGTTATGGTTTTATTTGGCAATGTTATATTTTGTTTATCAACAGTTTCAATACAAGTTACTAAAAATTTAACTGAAACGACTGTCCCTTCGCAAATTCCATTACCAATATTAACATAGTCTCCAATAACAAATGGTTTGCTAGAAAGAATAATAATACCACTAGCAAAATTTGAAATAACATCTTGTAAGGATAAACCAATTGCTAAAATAGCACTTGAGAATATTTCGGCAAATCCACTTAAATTGACTCTTAAGATTGCTAAAACAATTAAACACAACCCAAAATAAAGAACTACCTTAAGTGTATTGAGTATAAAACTCTTAATTGTTTTTTCTTTAATAATCTTTTTGTCGATTTTAAAAATTTTTCTAAGTAACTTTAAAAATAGTTTAATTAAGAAGTATCCAAATATTAAAACTAGAATCGCAAAAACAAAATTAGCAATGTATGGTGAGGTATTATCTCCTCCACCAAACCAAAAATTTCCTAATTCACTCCAAGTAGATTTAAATGCTTCACCAACTTTTGTCCAAAATTCATTCCACGACATGAAAAAATTATAACATTTAACTTTATAATTATTAAGTAATTAACACTCAGATTGTACCTTAAATCAGTAAATCTTATTTTTTTAAAAATTAAATCAATAAAAATTGCCTTAAAGACAATATCTAAAAAATATATATAATTTTTGTTTGATAACTAGCCCCTAAGTGGTACAATATTTTTACAAAAAAAGGACAATTTATAATATGAAATTTACTATTACTTATAACGGTAAGAGTGAAACTTTTGAGAAGAAAGTAAAACTCATTGATTTAACAAATAATGATAAAAATATTATTTGTGCAAATGTAAACGGCAGAATTAGAGAATTAGATTACGACGTTTATTACGATGCAAATATCACTTTTTTAACATTAAAAGACCATGATGCCATGGGTATATATGAAAAGGGTATCCGTTTCCTTTTTGTCATGGCAAGTCATTTAGTCTTCCCTGGCATCAAATTTAAAATGACTTACAGTGTTTCAAGATCTATTTTTGCTCAATTAATTTCAAAAGATTCAAATAGAAAACTATTTGTCACTCCTTCAATGGTTGAAAAAATTGAAAAGAAAATGCGTGAAATCGTTGAAGCTGATTATAAATTTGAAAGATTAATCAAAACAAACGAGGAAGCAAGCAAAATTTATAAAGATTTTGACTTGCTCGACAAGGATAGCATTCTTGAATATAGACCAGAAAAGACTGTCCACTTTTATAATTGCAATAATTATTTTAATTATATGTATGGCCGTATGGTTCCTTCTACAGGGTATTTAAAGAACTTTAAACTTCGTTTCTATGCTCCAGGAATTTTAATTCAATATCCTAGAAGTGAATATGATGGAAAAATTCCACCATTTAAGGATGAACCAACCTTTTCAGATACATTAATTAATGCGCAAAAACGGGCTTCTTTAGTCGGTTTATCAACAGTTAGCGATATTAATAAGAAAATTAAAGATAATGAATTAAGTGTCGTTGAACTTATCAATTTATGTGAAAACAAGCACAACAGAATGCTTTGTGAATTAGGTCAAAAAATTGAAGATCAAATTCACACAATTAGATTAATTTGTATTGCCGGCCCTTCTAGTAGTGGCAAGACAACTTTTGCTGATAGATTAACCATGGAACTTAAAAGTAGAGGTATTAATCCAATCAGAGTCTCAATTGATGACTACTATAAAAGAAGAGAGGATGTCCCTCTAGATGAAGATGGCAATTATGATTTTGAGTCAATTGATGCGCTTGATGTAGATCTATTTAACGAAAACATCTTAAGCTTATTAAATGGCGAAGTGGTTAATTTACCTACATTTAGCTTTAAAGGAAATTTAAGAACTTTTGATAGACAAGTTCAAATCGGGCCTGAAGATCCAATTATTATTGAAGGAATTCATGCATTAAACGAACAAATGACTATTTCAATTCCTAATTATTTAAAATTTAAGATTTATATTTCACCTCAAGCTCAAATAAACCTCGACAACGAAAATCCAATTTCACTTACTGATATTAGATTATTGCGTAGAATTGTTAGAGATAACCAATATCGTGGCAGTAGCGCCGTTGAAACATTAAGCATGTGGCCAAGTGTTAGAAAGGGTGAATTTAAATGGATTTATGCAACTCAAGAATATGCTAATTATGTTTTTGATAGTTTCTTAAATTACGAATTATGTGTTTTAAGCAAACATGCCCTCCCACTATTAAGAAAAATTGATCCAGATAGTGAATATGGACCAGATGCTGAAAGACTTATTAGTTTAATTAAATACTTTAAGCCAATCGATGAAAAGTGGATACCATGTTCTTCTATTTTAAAAGAATTTATTGGTGGAAGCTGTTATAGAGATGCAAAATAAATTCACTGCTCGAAGCAGTGAATTTTTTTTAATTTTCTGGCTTATTTGCGTACTTATTTAAATAATCAACTTTGTATTTTTTATATATACTAGTTAATTGAGACATGTATAATTTTTTAAGTTGTAGGTATTTATTAAACATGTCTTCATTCACAGAAGCTTTATAAAATGCTTCAAATATTGTTTCTAGTCTAAAGAACGATTCATATAAATTAAGCATTGTGACTTCATAAAAATATGATTTATTTGAATATAATAAGACTGGTGACGAATGAGCAATCTCACTAGCCATCTCGTAAACTTTAGAGTAATTTGATAATCCGGCGATAGATTCAACACCATCTCTAAAATTCAATTTAAAATTAGGAAATTCATTTAAATTTTTAGCTACATAAAGATACCCATATTCGATAAATTTCTTCATATCTTTACTCTTTAGATCGTGTTCTTTCATTTCACTTTTTATATCTACAAAAATTTTGTCTGTATATTCCTTTGATTTGAATTGACCACGATATGCTAAAGCATATTTTATATGTTTATAATACTCCTTAAACATTGGTTCTCCATTTTTCATAAGACAAATTAATATACACTCATTTTCATGTAACGTTCTCCATGTAGAAAATGCTTCAGTTTCGAATCCGCCTATTAATAATGACAAAATGCATTTTGACATTGAAAACCCTTTGATTAACATGTCTTTAATTAATTTATCACTTTGTGATCGAAGAGAATTATTTTCTAAACTTCTCAAAATAAAGTTCAAATATAGATCTAAAGTTGAAATTGGTACGTTAAATCTATTAATAAAAGCTTTTGATTTATAATTTAATTTTTCGTTTGTTAAATATTTATCTGCGCAAATTGAAGATAAAATATTAAAAAAATCATCACTTTCTTTAATTTTTTCTTTTTTATCCGCTCCAACCGTTGACAATGAATAAGTATATTCATTTAAGATATATAAAATAACAATGTAGTCATTAATTGGTGTAAAAGGGAGATCAGTATTTTTTATTACTTCATAAATAGCATCACATACAAATACATAAACTTCATATAAAAAATCGTAATCCTCCTTAAACTTGAAGTTTAAAGATTCAATAGCAAGAATAAAATTTTCTTTAGTTAATTTGCGATTTTGCATCATATTTTTATTATAAGTTTTTAAGACAAATATACCTAGTAAAATAGTAATTAAAATACAAAAAAAGAGCCCAGCAACGTGCTATTCTTGCCTTTCGGCTACCTTCACCACTACAGTGCTTAACTTCTCTGTTCGGGATGGGAAGAGGTGTGTCCACTGTGTTATCGTCACCAGACTCATGGAGAATGATATCATTAATGTTGTTCTCTGAAAACTAGATATTTTTCTTTTGTTCTTTCTTACCCAAATTTTATTTAATCTCTTAAAAATCTTATGAAATTAAGTCCTCGTGCTATTAGTAATAGTCACCTAAACACCTTACAATGCTTACAGCTCTATCCTATCAACCTCTTGACATTAGAGGG
>CASGAD010000013.1 GCA_949299335.1 uncultured bacterium
AAATAACCCATATATAATAATCTCCTAAGCAAAGATTATTATATAAACGCCAATAAAATATCGCAAATTGGCGTTTTTTTATGAAAAAACAAAAAGGCTGCTGATAACCTTTTAAATCTTAGTTATTCAACAGCCCCTTTTTTGTACAAAAAACTAGCCTTATCGGCTGGTTTTTCACTTTTTACAAGGTTTTTGCAGTGTTTTCTAAAATTTTACCTTGTCTTCTAAAAACTTTGTCGCCTCCACTTGATACCCTAATAATGAATATTTCTTCTCTGCCGTTTTCCGAACTTTTTTACTTGTTGTAAATCCAAAAACACAACTTCCTGCTCCACTCATCATTACGCATCTAAAGCCATCTTCCTTTAAATTGTTGATAACTTTTTCTACTTCAGGAAGCAATTTAATAGCAGGCTTTTGTAAAGTATTAAACATTGTTTTTTCTAGTTCATCTAAGTCATTATTTAAGTATGCTTCTAAAACTTTTTTAATATCTCCGTGCTCTAATTCTTCTTGCATAGCATCTGCTGCACTAAAAACATCAGGCGTAGATAATCCCTCCACAGGTTTAACTAATAAAATATAAAAAGGTGCTACATGATCTAAAAATTCGAGTACTTCACCTTTTTGCGATAATATCGCTGGTCGACTAAAAACAGCCCGTGGTACATCACTGCCTATATCAATTGATAGTTTAATTAATTGTTCCTTCGTAGCTTTGATTTTTAATAATTTCAAAACGGCTCTTAGCACTGCTCCTGCGTCAGCACTACCACCGCCTAAACCAGCTTGTAAAAAAATATTTTTATGCATGTTTACAGAAAATTTCTCTGTAAAACCAAACTCTTTTCTTGCAGCTTCAATAATTCTGTGGACTAAATTATACTTAGTAATTTTAATAGAAAAATCATCGCAGACAACAAAATCATCTCGTTGTGTCTTATCTATAGAAATATCAATCGTATCATGTAATTCTATTGGTAACATAATGGATTCCAAATCATGGTATCCATCTACCCTTTTTGACTTTACATTAAGTGATAAATTAATCTTCGCATAAGCTTTTTCAATCATACTCTTCTCCTAATGAATAATACCTTTCTCAAGCAACTTTTTAGTTAATTTTTCAAATTGTTCAATACTAAGTTGCTCTGCTCTGACTGTTTCAACTAAATCACATTCTTTTAAACAACCATTAATTATACTTTTATTTTTTGAGATTGCACTTAAATTATTTTGAATGGTCTTTCTTCTGTTCGAAAAACAGATTTTTGATACTTTATAAATGGTTTTACCTAGTTCTTTATCTACTCCTTCTCTTGGTTTTAAAGAGAAAACGATTGATTCTACATTTGGTATAGGGAAAAAGTTTTCTTTTGTAACTTTAAAGAGTTCTTCTACTTCATATAAATATAAAACTAAAACATTTAGTGCGTTATAATCCTTACCGCTTTTTGAAGTAAATCTTTTAAGACACTCTTTTTGTATCATAAAAACCGCTTTTTCTAAATTTGTAAAATTCAAGCAAACATATTCCACAATATCACTTGTTATATAATAAGGAAGATTACCAATTACTTTGTTATATGTGAAATCTCTAAATTTAAGAATGTTATTTTTTTCAATTTTTACATTTTTATTTTCATAAGATTTAGAAAGAAAATTTACAAATTTTTGATCGTATTCAACTAAAGTTAAATATTTTGTGCTATTTACTAAAAAGTCGGTTAATGCACCTAATCCAGGTCCAATCTCTAAAACTTTGTCGTTTTCCCTAATTTCTAAAGAATCAACTATACCTTTCGCAACGCTTTCATTAATAAGAAAATTCTGACCAAGCTCTTTTTTGGCGTGAGATCTTTCTAATTTAAAGAAATCTATAATTTCATCAGTCTTGAGCATTAACAATCTCCTTTAATTTTTCTTTTGTAATATTTACCATATTAACTTTCTTTAAAAACGATTTAGCGTTACCAAACCCAAGGCGAAGAGTTTCAGCAACTTTTTTTCTTAATAATGCAGAGTTTTCTTTTCCAAGCAATCCTATTTCAAATAAGTCGTTTTCTGTAACATTTTTTGTGTAGGTGTTTTTATTAAAAGTTATACAATTTGCTAAAGCATTTAGTATTTCTTCTTTAGTAGACTCAGCAACGCCTACTTTATGATTTTTAATCGAAAACTCTTTCCTTACATAAGCATTTTTTAACCCATCTATTTGTGAATTTAAGTAGTCTCTAATTTTCATTCCAGGAAAATCAGGGTCCGTTAAAACAACGATGTCAAGCGTATTTTTTGCGTTTTTCAAAAATTCAATGTCTTTTTTTGAAACTGCAGAACCATTAACTTTATAGAATTTTGCATCTATAAAACTTTCCAAATAATCTATGTCGGTTTTTCCTTCGACAACTATCAGTGCATTTATACTAGTTTTCATTTTTCACGTGTAAAATTTTCAAAGAATTGGAAAAAGTTATTTCTTCTAATTTATCCAACTCTATTCCTAAAAATTCTCCTGCAAACTTGACTGTGTTTAATATATATTTAGGTTCATTTAGTTTTCCTCTAAATGGGTGTGGTGCTAAATAAGGGGCGTCTGTTTCAAACACTATTCTATCTAAAGGGACGACTTTTAAAACTTCTTTGGTTTCTTTGCTATTTTTAAAAGTTAAAACTCCTCCAAATGCTATATAGTACCCGAGCTTCAAAAATTCTTTTGCCATCTCTTTGCTGCCAGAGTAGCAGTGCATAATTCCTGCTCTTTTAACCGGATAGTTTTTTAAAATATCAAATGTGTCTTGAATAGAATCCCTAGAATGAATTGACACAGGAAGATTTAGTTCGTTTGCTAAATTTATTTGTTCTATGAACATTTGTTTTTGCTTCGCTTTTATTTCAGGATCATTTTCCCAATAATAATCCAAGCCTATCTCTCCAATGGCAATAATTTTTTCATTGTTTTTTGCTAAATCTCTAATTTCTTCGATTGTAGGCTTATTTTGAGAACAGCATTTTAAATTATACTGTTTATGTTCTGTTGGAATAACACCGATAGCAGCATAAATTTCTTTATATTTATTAGCTAGTTCGATTGCTAATTTTGAACTTTCTATATCATATCCGACACATAAAAATTTAGTGACTCCGCATTCTTTAGCTTCATTTAGATAGTGGGGGAGATCACTTAAAAATCTTTCATCATTTAAATGTATGTGTGTATCGAATATCATAACTATTTTCCAACACAAAATCTGGAGAATATTTCTGTTGCAATATCAAAGTCGTTATCTTCACCAGTTAAAGACAAAACTTTTAAATACGCTTCTTTAAGTTTTGAATTAATTAAATCAATTGGTAGTTCATTTTCTGTATCTTTTTTTACAGTAGTCAAAATCTCTTTAATGTTTTCTAAAATCCCTAATTCTCTAGTGTTAGCAATAGAAGGGTTGTCATAATTTTTCTTAGAGAGTCCTAGTCTTTTTATTATCTCTTTTTTCAAAGGCTCAATATCTTTATTAAGTGCACTAATGTATAAATTATTTGAGTCCCTTTCTTTTAATTTATCTGACTTATTGTAGACAATTATTGTATCCTTATCTTTAACAAGATTTAATATCTCTTTGTCTTCGTTATCTAATTCAATAGAGTCAAATACAGCAATTACTAAATCACTCTTTTCTAACTTATCAACACTCTTTTTGATACCAATTCCTTCTACAACATCGTCGCTTTGTCTAATTCCTGCGGTATCAAAAAGATTGATGACAATTCCATTAATAATAAGTTTTCCTTCAACGATATCTCTAGTTGTACCTTTAATGTCGGTTACAATCGCTTTGTCTTCGTTTATCAAAGCATTCAAAATAGAAGATTTGCCAACATTTGGTTTACCAACAATGGCAACAGAGATGCCATCTTTAATGATTCTTCCTTTGTTACCATTTTCAATTAAAGAACTGATATATTCAATATTTTCGTTGCAAAAGTGGAGTATTTTTTCATGATTTGCTACTTCTATGTCTAAATACTCAGGATAATCTATATTAACTTCAATTAAACTTAGCAAATCCCCAAGATTTTTCTTTAAAGGCATAATTAATTTACTTGTATCACCTTTTAAAGCCATCAAAGAAATTTTCTTACTCTCTTCACTTTCAGCATTTATCAAATCATTAATTGATTCAGCTTGTATCAAATCGAGTTTACCATGCATATAAGCTCTACTTGAAAACTCGCCTCCGGTTGCAAGTCTAGCTCCGTTTTTTAAAGCAACCTCAATAATTTTATTAAAAATAAGTGGTGAACCATGGCAAATTATTTCAACACTGTCTTCGCCAGTAAATGAACGTGGTCCTTTATAAGCTAATAAAATAACCTCATCTACAATATCATCTTCATCTTTTATATATCCATATAAAATAGTTGATTTTTCAATTGCAGTAAGGTCCTTTGTAAACATTTTATTTACAATAAAAAAACAATCATCGCCGCTAAGTCTAACGATTGATAATGCGCTCTTTATTGGAGCTGTAGCTAAGGCAACAATTGTTTCAAACATATACTTTAATTATATATAAATTAATTAATAATAAAAGCAAACTACTAGTTTTCTTCACTAGTAGTTTCGCTTAAATTAACATCATCATCACTTGATTGAGGTTCAATTGGGGTGTTAGAAGTGGAGACATATTTAATTACAATTCTTCTACTTTTTCCATCGCCAACTGATTCAGTTTTAATATTTTTCCAAGATGATAGAGCGTTATGAACTTTCTTTCTTTCATCTGGTGTCATTGGATCAAGGATAATATCAACGTGCGTTTTAGAAACTTCTTTAGCAGCTTTTTTAGCAACCGAGATAACTCTAAAATATTTTTTATCCTTATAATCCCCGATATCTAAAAGAATTTTGAATTTTCTTTTAAATTTAGTTGATACAGCAAGTTTTGTTAATTCATTTAATGATTGAAGTGAGGAACCATTTTTGCCAATTAATACAGAGTTGTGGTTTGTTTCAATCAAAATTTTAATAATGTCATCTCTATAGAAAGTTTTTAAACTTGCATCTAATCCTAAAGAATGACAAACATCTTTAATATAATTTTCAGCAAATTCAATAATATCTTCGATTTCTTGAACTGAAATAGTAACTTTCTTTCCAAAAAGACCCTTCTTTTCTTCATCAATAGTATAAATTAAATCTTTTACTTCGATTCCAAGATCTTTACTTGCTTCATTTAAACATTCTTCTAATGTTTTTTTAGTATACTTTCTCATAATTGACCTTTCTTGGACTTTTTAACAAACACAAAATGCATAATTAATGATTGAATAATACTAAATATAGCACCTGCTAACCAATAAACACCAAGTGCGCTTGGTAAGGTAAAGCCCATAAGTATAATCATAATTGTCATAACCCATGAAGTAATTTTCATAGTTTTGTTTTGCTTGTCTAAAGCAGGATTAACACCAACTTTACTTACATTCTTTGTTCTTCTCTTATTTAACCATTGAGGTATAAACATAGAAAGAATTTGACCTGTACTCATTAATATAATAAGAACAAGGGCAGTCCACCATCCTGGGTTTGATGGCCAAGAAGTGAAGTTAGTTAAGGCACTCCAGATAGTGTCACTAAGTCTTAATCCTAATACAGCATCTCTTGAAAGTGATGCGCTACCACTAAATGCATTCCAAACAGAAATAAATAGTGGGAATTGAATAAATACAACAAGCAATGAACCAAATGGATGTATCTTATATTTTTTATATAAAGCCATTTGAGCTTGAGCTAATTTTTGCTTTTCGTATTGATTTGTATTTGCATTTGGATATTTTTGTTGAATTTTTGCGAGCTCTGGTTGAATAAATGTCATCTTTTGTTGACTCAAAGTAGATGGGAGTGTAATTAACATAAACAATAATCTAACAATTAAAGTTGTAATCAAAACAGCTCCGATTTGTCCATAACCATTCATTCCTAAAGAGTGGGACAAATTTTCAACTAAAGTTCCAATTGGATAAACTAATAATCCTTCTAAAACACCATGTTCAGCAAAAGCTTGACCCCATCCTTCATAGAAGTTTTCGCCTTTTCCTTCGATTAAAATAGTATCATTTAGTGGATCGTTGCTAATATGACCATAGAATCCATCATTAACTGTAATACAAGTTTTAAATGAACTAATCTTAGTATTTAAAGTTTGTTCATAATAAGATTGGAAGTTTATTGAAGGGATATCATCACCAGTGATAGCACCTTCATTAACTAATTCATTTGTCCATTCTTTAATAGTTGAATAATAGTTAGTGCTTTCGTTAGCATCATAGAATTTAACATGACCTAAAGTTACTAAAAAACTATAATTTCTACCTGGATTAACTGAACTAGGGACCCCGTTATTTAAATCACCATCAAGCATTGAATTTAATAAATCTGTGTTGGATTCATCTTTTCTAAATTCAACTAAATCTTCATAAGAATAACCATAAATTTGATTATATGTGATATTTTCTAAAGTTATGCCTGCTAACCATTCATAATCTTTAGCACTTTTTTGCATTTCTTCGAGAGTTTTTGTATCAAGAGCTTTAAAGTAATCATAACTTGGAGTGATAATTCCGCTTGCTTCTGCATTTGCAATTAACGTTTTTGTAAAATTACTTAATCCAAACGTATAAGTAATATCGCTTCTATTGTTATTACTATCAACTCCTGTAGCGTTTTTTGCGACTATATCAACAGGATTTAATTTATAAAGTCCATCATTAACTTTTTCAAAAACTAAATCTGCATCATAATTAACTTCTTCAACACTATTTGTTTCTTTATTAAAAGTTTTAATTTTAATAGTAGAAGTGGTGATGCTTTGAGTGGTATCGAAATTAGATTGGCTTTTAAAAGTTTCTAAAAGATAATCTTCACCGTGTTCGATACTGTCGAAAAAAGTCGTATTGATAGGGTCTGTGCTATATAAATAGTTGCTTTTATCTACATCAGAACAAAACGAGTTACAACTCGATAAAAGTACTGCTCCGCCCAAAACGATAAAAAGTCCGAATATTCTCTTTTTCTTTTTGTCCATTTATTTCTCCTTAATAGAGTTCAATAGTTTAACGAGTAAAGTTTTGTTTTTATTGAATTCTTCAGTTGAATAATTTTTGCTTATCGCGACAATGTAATCGTATTTTTCGTTTCTATAATCCAATGCTTCGTCAATAATAGATCTGACTTGTCTTTTAATCTTAACTCTTGTGACTGCGTTGCCGTTTTTTTTAGTAACTAAGATACCTACTCTCGAGAATTCAAGCGATTTTTCTTTAAAATAGACTGAATAGATTTCGTTTCTTTTAAACTTTCGCAAATTCATAATTTCTTTGAATTCACGATATTTCTTTACTCGATTAACTTTTTTCATTACTTACTGCTAACAGTTAAGACTTTTCTTCCTTTTTTACGTCTTAAAGCTAAGACTTTTCTTCCGTGTCCTGTTGCCATTCTTGCTCTAAAACCATGGACTCTAGCTTTGTGTAATTTGCTAGGTTGATAAGTTCTTTTCATAAATATATTCCTCCTAAATATGCAATGAAAATTATATATGTATAAATACATATAAGTCAATTAAATTGTCTTTTAAGAAATACAATATTTTTTCGATTATTTCAAACAATATTTATTTCCTCAGGCTGTGAAACAGGCCTCTTTTTCTAGTGGAAAAGTTATAATAACGCCATAGTTATCATAGTTTTTCGTGTTTATAACTTTTTATTATGTGGAAATTTATCCACATTAAACCACACTATCAACGTGTACAAAACTTTTCCACATAGTTTTCCACACTAAAAATGTGGATATCTTTTTTTCTTTTACTGCCATCTTTACTTTTTGGATTATTTCCTGTGGAAAAGTGATTTTTTAATTTTTTCTTATTTATAATATAAGTGTTTTGGAATACAATATTTACGTATTATAAAGAGATTATGAGTTACGCAGGAATTACAGAAATTAACACTTTACGGACTAACGTTTTATCGACTATATCGAATGAAATTGATAAAACGATCTTTGATGCATTCTTCAAAAACACAAAAATTAATAACGTTGATGGTGATACAATAAACGTTATTTGTGATTCGAAGTTAACGAAAACTGTTTTAGAGAATAAGTATTTAAATTTTATTGAAACTACTGTGTCTAAATGCACATCTAGTAACTATAACGTTAGATTTTATTTAGAAAACGACAAAATTGAAACTGCTTCTAAAAATGATTTATCCACATCCCAAGAATATTTCACTTCAAACTTCATCGATCCTAACTATACTTTCGATAGTTTTGTTGTTGGAGCAAGTAACTCTGAAGCTCATAAAGCTAGTTTAATTGTCGCCACTTCTCCAGGAACCTTATATGAAACTTTATTCATTTATGGAGGTAGTGGTTTAGGAAAAACCCACTTATTAAACGCTATAGCTAATTACATCAAAGACATTACTCCAGAGAAGAAAATTCTTATTTGCTCTAGCCAAGATTTTGTCAATGAATATTTAGATTTTGTTAATAGTGATAGTAAAAAAGAACAACTTATAAATTATATTAGAAAGTTTGATGTTTTCTTAATTGATGATATTCAAATGCTTAAAGATAAAAAGAAAACTCAAGAATTTTTCTTTAACATTTACGAGCATTTTCGTCAAAATCACAAGCAAGTCGTCTTTACTAGCGATAAACTTCCTGGCGAATTAGATGGAATTGATTCTAGATTAATTACCCGATTTACAAGTGGGTTATCTGTTCCGATTTATAAGCCTGACACTGAGACTTGTATAGAGATACTCAAAAAGAAAATCACTCGTGGTGGTTATAATTTATCAAATTATGATGATGAAGTAATTTTCTTCTTAGCAGATAAATTTAAGGACTCAATAAGAAGTTTAGAAGGTGCTTTAATGAGGCTTAACTTCTATGCTTCTATAAATCGAGCTGAACATATTGATATAAATCTTGCGCTCGATGCTTTAAAAGGAATGATTGATTGTTCAGATGCTAAAACAAAAATCACCGAGCAAAAGATATTGAATACAATCGCTAATTACTATAACCTTAGCGTTCCTCAAATTACAGGAAAAATTAAAACAGCTAATATAGTAACAGCTAGACATGTGGCGATTTATCTAATTAGAACAATGCTCAACACTCCTTATAAAAAAATTGGTGAAATTTTCTCAAAACGTGATCATTCAACAATCATGCACAGTGTTGAAAAAGTTGAAGAAACGTTGAAAACTGATACTCAATTAAAAACTGTTGTTGATGAATTAAAAAGGCGATTAGAATCGTAACAATTCAAAATTATTTAAATTTAAAATCCACAATTCCACAGTTTCCACATCACTTATTATTATTACTTACTAAATAAATTTAAAATTATTAAATGAAAGGCTTAATTTATGAAATTTACAATTGACAGAGAAGAATTTTTAAAAGGCATAATGAATGCTGGACGTGTTACTCAAAATAAAGTAGATCCAATTCTAGCTAATTTAAAATTAGATTTATTTGAAAATAAATTAACTATTACTGCTTCAAACGGGACCTTAGCTATTGCTACTTCAATTCCAGCAATTTCTAATGATAAAGAAAATATTCGTAATATTATTGAAGGTTCAACTTTAGTTAACGGAAAAATTATTACTGAAATTGTTAGAAGATTAGAAGGCAAAGAAGTTTATTTTGAGATTTTAGATGATTCTTTAGCTAAAATCGAAAGTGATAATTCTAGTTTTAAAATCGGTGCAATGAGAGCAGATGAATATAGAGACTTAGACTTATCAATTGATGGAATTAAAGTTGAATTAAAAGCTAATGAATTTAACGATGCAGTTAATCAAGTTGCTTTTTGCGCAAGTGAAAAATCATCTAGACCAATCCTTGCTGCGGTCAATTTAGAATGTAATTCACAAGTTTTAACTTTTACAGCCACAGACGGAGCAAGATTAGGAAGAAAAGAATTATCTGTTACTAATACAGATTTATTTAGTGTAAATATTCCTTCTAAGTCGTTATCAGAAGCTACCAGAACTATCACAAATGAAGATACAGTTAATTTATACATCAGTGATAAAAAAGTTGTTTTTGAATTCAAGGATACAATTTTAGTAACAGCTTTAATTTTTGGTGATTATCCAAATGTTAAAAATATAATCCCTCGTAATTTCTATTACTTCTTAGAAGTTAACGCTAATGAATTTTTAAAAGCGATTGAAATGGGTGCTATTACAAGTAATGAAAGAGAAAACGTCGTTAAAGTAATCATGGAAGAAGGCAAAGTTTCAATCACTTCGAAATCTCAACAAAACGGAAGTAGTGACATTAGATTAGATTTATTTAGATATACTGGCGAAAGATTAGAAATGTCATTTAATTGTGACTTTGTATCTACCGCGATTAGATCATTAAAATGTCAAGACGTCTTATTAAGTTTTGTTGGTGAAATGAAGCCATTTACAGTAACAAATAATAACGATGGAACAGTAATTCAATTAATTACTCCTGTAAGAACGTATTAAGCGCAAAAATAATTTCTCGTATACCTATACTAACTTATATAAAAAACTTTAAAATAAAACCCCTTTAATATATAATATTAAAGGAGTTTTTTATATGAGTAAAACAAGCAAGAAAACCATATCAATTAGCACTGAATACATAACTTTAGGTCAATTGCTAAAATATGTTGACCTTATTTCTAACGGAGCTATGGCAAAAGAGTATATTCAAGAGCACGAAATTTTTGTCAATGGCGAGTATTGCAAAATGAGAGGAAAGAAATTATATAAGGGTTACGAGATAAATATCGATAACTCCTATATTTTTGCTATTGATAATGAAGGTTAAACGCTTAGAACTTATTAATTTCAGAAACTATAAATCACTCAACGTGGATTTTTATGATGGCTTTAACTATATTGTTGGAGACAACGCTAAAGGCAAAACAAACCTCGTAGAAGCCATTTACGCTTTAAGTTTTGCTAAATCGTTTAGAGCAACGCAAAACGAAGAAATGATTAATAGCGAGGCTTTATTTGCGACAATCAAGGCGATTATTGAAAGTGGAGATGCTAGAAAAGAGATAGAAATTCAATTTAAAAAAGAGGGTAAAAGAGTTTTCTTGAACAAGAAAAATGTTAGTAAATTAAGTGAATTAGCCGATGTAATTAATGTTCTATCGTTCATTCCTAAAGACACTTCGTTATTGAAAGATTCACCTCGATTAAGAAGAAATTTCTTAAATCAAACAATTTCAAAATTTAATAAAAGTTACCTCTACTTGTTAATTAATTATGAAAAATTACTAAAAGAAAGAAACGATGCCTTAAAAGATATTAATTTAAATCTTAATTTGATCGATGTCTTAACTAGGCAAATGGTTAAACTCTCGAAAGAGATTTATCTCGCTAGAAAAGAGTTTATCGAAGAATTAAATAAGCACTTAAGTAATGTTTATAACAAGATTTCGTTAAGTGATGAAAAACTTGTTATTAAATACAAAGCGTTTATTGATTCAGAAAGTGATTACGAAGAAAAAGCGTTAAAGATATTTGAATCCTCTTTGCCTAATGATATTAAACGAAAAATGACTTCGTGTGGTGTTCAAAAAGAGGATTTCGAAATGTATCTAAATTCACGAAATGTCGCTCTATATGGCTCTCAAGGAGAAAATAGAATGTCTGTAATAGCATTAAAACTCGCTCCTTATTTCTTAGTTCATAACGAGGATAAGCTGCCAGTAATTATACTAGATGATGTTCTTAGTGAATTAGATAAAAAAAGAGAAGAGAGTTTATTAAATTTCTTAAAACAACTCAATCAAGTATTTATCACAAACACGAAAAAAAGCGAGTTTTGCAAAGATAATTACTTCATTTGCGAGGATAACGATATAAAGAAGGAGTAGAAAGATGGAAGAAAAAGAGACTAAAGTTGATGTCACTAAAGAAGATGGCGAAGTAGTTGCTAACGAAAAAATAAGTGACAAAGAAGGCTTCGATGAACAAGAAAAAAATATCGATAGCAAAATCAGTGATGAAATCATTGAGGTTTCTGATGAAAAATCATTAGAAAAAGCTGATGCAAATTATACTAGTGAAAACCTTTCTGTATTGGATGGTCTTCAAGCGGTCAGAACTAGACCAGGTATGTATATCGGTTCCACATCTTCTACTGGTTTACATCATCTTGTTTGGGAAATCGTTGATAACGGTATTGATGAAGCTTTAGCAGGATATTGTGATACTATCACAGTGTTAATCAATCCAGAAAACACCATCACCGTTATTGATAACGGTAGAGGAATCCCTGTTGACATAGTTAAAAAGACAGGATTAAGTGGTGTTGAAACAGTTTATACAGTTTTACACGCTGGAGGAAAATTCGGCGAAGGTGGTGGATATAAAGTAAGTGGAGGATTACATGGCGTTGGTGCTAGTGTTGTTAACGCCCTTTCTACTTATGTTGATGTTACCGTCCATAAAGATGGTGGAGTTTATTATATTAGATTTGAAAACGGCGGACACGCTGTAGATAGACTTAAAAGAATAGGTGATTGTACAGATCACGGTACAATCGTTACTTTTAAACCAGATCCAACCATTTTCAAAGAAACAACAGTTTTCAATTATGAAACAATTAAAACTCGTTTAAGACAAATGGCTTTCCTTAATAAAGGAATTACTATTATATTAAAAGATTTAAGAGTTACACCAAATTTAGAAGAAAAATTCAAATTTGATGGCGGAATTAAAGAATACGTTTCATATATTAATAGAAATGCAAATGTTCTATTCCCTCAAATTATTTATTCTGAAGGAGCTCAAAAATTTGATGATAATGGAGTAGAAGAACTTATTTATTGTGAAATAGCACTTCAATATACAAACGGATATAACCATAACGTCTATTCGTATTGTAATAATGTTTCTACAGGAAATGGAGGTATGCATGAAGAAGGCTTTAATTTAGCTTTAACTCGTGTTATCAATAATTACGCTCGTGATAATAAATTTCTAAAAGATAGTGATAAAGAAAGAATCACATTAGATGACTGCTTAGAAGGATTAACAGCTATTATTTCAGTTAAACACCCTAACCCACAATACGAAGGTCAAACAAAAGGAAAATTAGGAAATCTAGAGGTTAAGAAAATTGTTTCTAACATTTTTGGAGAACAATTAAATAGATTTTTATTAGAAAACAAGAATATCGCTACTGAAATAATTCAAAAAGTTAAAGGAGCATATGATGCTAGATTAGCTGCTAGAGCTGCTAGAGAAAATATTAGAAGAAAAACAGGATTAGAACCAACAACTTTACCAGGTAAATTAAGCGATTGTTCATCAAATAATCCTGAAGAATGCGAACTTTTCATTGTTGAGGGTAATTCAGCTGGTGGAAGCGCTAAACAAGGTAGAGATCCAAGAACACAAGCAATTATGCCTTTAAGAGGTAAGATTTTAAATGTTCAAAAAGCTCAAGCACATCGTATTTTTGAGAACGCAGAAATCGGAAATATGATTAGTGCGATTGGTGCTGGATTCGGTGAAGATTTTGATATAAGTAAAATACGTTATCATAAAATCGTTATTATGACTGATGCTGATGTTGATGGTTCACACATTAGAATTTTACTTTTAACATTCTTCCATAGATTTATGAAACCATTAATAGATCATGGATTTGTTTATATTGCTCAACCACCTTTATACAAAATCGAGTATAAAGGAAAAGCATATTACGCTTATAACGATGAGCAACTTAATGTAATTAGAAAAACACTAGATTTAAAACCTGGATATCCATATCAAAGATACAAAGGTCTTGGTGAAATGGATCCTCAACAATTAGAGGAAACAACTATGGACCCTAAAGAAAGAAAAATGCTTAGAGTAACGGTTGATGATGCTATCGCAGCTGATCAAGTGTTTAATGATTTAATGGGTGAAGACGTTGAACCACGTTCAACTTTTATAGAAGAGAACGCAAGATTTGTTAAGAATCTCGATATCTAATTTTAGAAAAATATGAGGTATTTGCATGGAAAACGAAGAAAAAAAGATAGAAAATTCTGAAAAAGAAGAAGAAAATCAAGATCAAATAAATCAAGAAAATGCTGAATTAGAAGCTGGTATAGTACCTGCTTTAGTTGATACTGAGATTGTTAACGAAGTTCAAACAGCCTTCCTTGACTACGCAATGAGCGTTATTGTTAGTAGAGCTATCCCAGATGTTAGAGATGGTTTAAAACCAGTTCATAGAAGAGTTTTGTTTGGCATGATCGATGGAGGATATACTCCTGATAAGCCTTTCGTAAAGAGCGCTAAAATTGTTGGTGATGTTATGGGTAAATATCACCCACATGGCGACTCTGCAATTTATATGACTCTAGTTAGATTGGCTCAACCATTCTCAATGAGATATTGTTTAGTTCAAGGGCATGGTAACTTTGGTTCTATGGATGGTGATGATCCAGCAGCTATGCGTTACACAGAATCAAGAATGGCTAAATTAGCTCTTGAAATGGTTAAAGATATTAATTGTAACACAGTTGATTTTGTTCCTAACTATGATGGAAGTTTAGAAGAACCATCAGTATTACCTTCAAGAATTCCTAACTTGTTGGTTAATGGTAGTGATGGTATTGCTGTTGGGATGGCCACTAAAATGCCACCACACAATTTAACTGAAGTTATTAATGGAATTAGGATGGTTGCAGAAAATCCTAATTGCTCAATAGAAGAATTAATGACTGTAATTAAAGGTCCGGACTTCCCTACCGGGGGAATAATTTATGGCTTAGGCGGAATAAGAGATGCTTATTTGACTGGTAGAGGAACATTCCGTTTAAGAGGCAAAACTCAAATTAAGGAAGAAGCTAACGGAAAATCAAAAATTATTATTTCTGAAATTCCTTATCAAGTTAATAAAGCTAATTTAGTTGCTAAAATTGGCGAATTAGCTAGAGACAAAGTTATCGACGGAATTACTTCAGTTAAAGATTTTTCTAAAACAGATGTTAATATTGAAGTCGAATGTAGAAGAGATGCTGTTCCACAAGTTATTTTGAATCAATTATTTAAAAACACTCAACTTGAGACTAGTTATGGAATTATTAACCTTTGTATTGTTAATGGAGCTCCTAAAGTTCTCGGCTTAAAAGAGTTAATTAACTGTTATTTAGATTTCCAAATTGAAGTAGTTGAAAGAAGAACAAAATTCTTAAAAGCAAAAGATGAAGCAAGAAAACACATTGTAGAAGCTTTATTAAAAGTTCATGATATTTTAGACATCAAAAAACCAGGAGGTAAAGAAAGTCGCGATGAATTCATAGATTTAGCGACATCAAGTGCTAACCCTAATGAATTTGCAACACGCTTAATGGAACGTTATGACTTTAGCGAAGTTCAAGCAAAAGCTGTTGTACAAATGACTTTAGGAAGACTTACTGGATTAGAGACACAAAAATTAGAGGATGAAAAGACCCAATTAGAAGTCAATATTGCAAACTATAACTATATTTTAGAGTCAAGAGAACACTTACAAGAAGTAGTCCTTAAAGAACTTGATGAAGTAAAAGAAAAATATGGTGATGATAGAAAAACTGAAATTTCAAATCAAATCATGTCAATCGATGATGAAGATTTAATACCTGAAGATAATCTTGTTATTACTCTTACTAATAAAGGATATATAAAGAGAATGTCTACCACAGAGTTCAGAGCTCAAAATAGAGGTGGTACAGGTGTTAAAGGAATGAGTGTTTATAATGACGACGAAGTTATTATGGCTATATTCTCTAAAACTCATATGGATATATTATTCTTTACAAGTTTAGGCAGAGTTTATAGAAAGAGAGGACACGAAATTCCTGAGTATAGTAGAACAGGAAAAGGAATCCCTGTAATTAACCTACTTAATTTAGAAAAGAATGAAAAAGTTGTTTCTATTATTAATGTAGAAGAATATGAGAACCACTATTTATTCTTCGCTACTAAAAACGGTATTGTTAAGAGAACTGATTTAGAGGAATTTAGAAGAATAAATTGTAATGGTAAAAACGCAATTACATTTAAAGAAGGAGATAATTTACTCGATGTTAAAGTAACTAACGGAAGTTGTAAGATTCTCCTTGCAAGCAACAAAGGAAAACTTTGTATGTTTGAAGAAACAGATGTAAGAGCAATGGGAAGAACTGCTGCCGGTGTTAGAGGTATGAACCTTGAAGATGGTGCTGAACTTGTCGATTTATCTACAGATCAATACGGAGATAAAGTCATAGCATTAAGCGAAAATGGTTTAGGCAAAATTTCTAATATAGAAGATTATAGATTAACTAAAAGAGGCGCAGGAGGAGTAATCACTATTAAGATTACAGAAAAGACCGGAAACCTTGTTGGTATGAAAGTAATTAATGGTTCAGAAGACTACATCGTTATTACTAATAACGGTCAAGTAATACGTTCACCAATTTCACAAGTAAGAATTTGTGGAAGAAATAGTAGTGGCGTAAAAATCATTAACTTAAAAGATAACGAAAGAGTTTCTAGTTTCACGGTTTTACCACCTGAAGAAGAGAACGAAACCAGCGAAACCCAAGAAACTACTGCAACAGAAAACACTATAAAAAACGAGCAAAATTAATTAAAAACTATGCAAAACCAACTTAAAATCGATGTATTTTTGTTTTCAAAGGAGGGAAATTACTTTGCTAATGTTGAAGAAGCTAAGTTAAGAAGAAATTTAAAAAACGCTCTTGAACTCAACGATGTAAAGTATATTAATAACCCAATTGATGATAATATAAAAATCGTCCATTTTTTAAACTACGAGGATTACAATTCCTTTAATTATTTTAGAAATAAAAAGTTTATTAAAGTTGCCAGTGTTTTATCAACTGAAGGAGATAAAAAGGGGAGAATTTTGCATAGAACAAAAAATAAAGAATCTAAGCAATTTGAATACCATATATTAAAAAGAGATGTAGATATTTTAAATGGATTTGATTATATTATTGCCCCATCTAATAACGCCAAACTTTTGTTGGAAAGTGAAGGTATAACTACAAAAATCGAGATTCTTAATCCTTCAGTTAAGTTAAGTAAAACTAATTTAGAAAACACTGAAATCGCTAACATTGCTTATATTTATTTTCATTTAGAAGAGGGTAGTAAATTCTTTTTAGTACCACTTGATTATACTGATGAAGAGGCTGCTTTAAAGGTTTTACAACTAGCCAGCGTGTTTAAAAATTATCGTTTTATAGTCTACTCACAAGAACTCAGTTTGAAAGAAGCAAAAGGCGTAAAAAAGATCTTTAAAAAACACCCAGGAAACATTATTCTTGCCAGCAATTTAGAGGAAGATATTTATTATTCAACTTTATATAGATCAGCAGGAGTAATTTTACTAAATGAGACACCATTATTTTTATTAGAAATAATGGAAGCGTTTGCTTGTAAAAAGCCTGTTTTAGCGCTTAAAAACAGTGTTTTTGAAGATGTAGCAATTGATAAAATCAATAGTCATGTCTATAATGATTTTGCGCCATTAATAAAAGGAATTAATGAATTAATTTCTGGAGAAATGACTGATTTATCAGAAAAAGAATATGAGTTTGCAATTAACAATCGTATTCAAGTAGTTGGTGAAAAGTTAGTTAAAATATACGAAAGTATGTTAAAGGAGAAAAAAAGTTTATGATAGATGTAAATTACATCATGCAAAACAAAGAGCATGTTAAAGAACTTTTAAAAAGAAAGTTATATGAAGCTGATATAGATGACTTATGCAAAAACATCGAAGAAAAGCGTAAGATTCAAAAACAAGTTGAAGACAATAAAGCTGAACAAAACAAATTATCTAAGTCAGTTCCACAAGTTAAAAAAGAAGGTGGAGATGTAAATAAGATTTTTGCTAAAGTTAAGGAACTTGCTGCACAAAATAAAGAAAGCGAAGCGAAATTAGAAAAGCTTGAAAAAGAAATAAATAGTGTCCTATTTGCTTTACCTAATTTACCTGATGAAGATTTATTACCAGGTGGAAAAGAAAATAATAAGCCTATTAAAGTTTTTAAGGAAAAACCAAACTTCAATTTTAAAATTAAAAATCATGTTGAATTAGCAGAATCTTTAGGATTAATTGATTATGATCGTGCTGCTAAAATCAGTGGACACGGAACATGGTTCTATACTAACTTAGGTGCTAGATTAGAACGGGCTTTAATTAATTTCTTTATCAGCGAACATCTTAAAGATGGATTTACATTTATGCTCCCACCTCATTTATTAAACTATGAAAGTGGCTTTACCGCAGGTCAATTCCCTAAATTTGAAGAAGATGTCTTTGAAATTAAAGGAATGGAACCAATGAAATTCTTACTTCCTACTGCAGAAACAGCTTTAGTCAATTATTATAGAAATGAAATTCTTAATGAAGACGAATTACCTAAGAAATTTTTTGCTTATACACCTTGTTATCGTAAAGAAGCAGGTTCTTATAGAACAGAAGAAAGAGGTATGATTAGAGGCTATCAATTTAACAAAGTTGAAATGGTCGAATACACTAAAGAAGATGATAGTGATAGAGCTTTTGAAGAGTTAGTTCATAAAGCACAAACATTACTTGAAAAATTAGGATTACACTTTAGAATTTCTAAATTAGCTGCTGCAGATTGTTCGCATTCTATGGCAAGAACTTACGATTTAGAAGTTTACTTACCATCAATTGATATTTATAAAGAAGTGAGTAGTGTATCTAACGCAAGAAGTTATCAAGCAAGAAGAGGAATGATGCGTTATAGAGATAAAGATGGTAAAGTCCATTATATGCATACATTAAATGGAAGTGGACTTGCTACATCACGTATTTTCCCAGCTATTTTAGAACAATATCAACAAGAAGATGGTAGTGTTTTAGTTCCTGAAGTTTTACAACCTTTCATGAGTGGAATAAAAGTAATAAAACCTATTAAATAATTTAACTTTATTGTATAATAATTAAGCCATTGCGAGTGAATGCTTCGAACCAGGTCAGGATGGAAACATAGCAGCCTTAAGATTTCTATTCATCTGTGCAATGGTTTTTTGTTTACAAAAACACGATTTAATCGAATGAATTTAATTAATTTTAAAAAACGATGAATATTTTCTAAATAAAGATGCTAAAATTTAAATATGATTAAAGATGATGCATATTATATGAATTTGGCTCTAAATGAAGCTAAAAAAGCTATTAAATATGGTGAAGTTCCAATTGGAGCGATAATTGTTGATAATTTAACCCACAAAGTTGTTTCAAAAGCTTTTAATTTAAAAGAAACAAGAAAAGATATATCAGCTCACGCTGAAATTTTAGCCATTAAGAAAGCTGCTAAAAAATTAAATAATTGGAGACTTGATCATCACACAATATATGTAACTTTAGAGCCGTGTTTTATGTGTGCTAGCGCAATTATTCAATCAAGACTTGAAAGAGTAGTTTTTTCTAATTATGACCCTATAATGGGTGGCTTAGGTGGGAATATCGATTTAACTAAACATCAAACAACAAACTTAACAATAAAACAAGGAACTTTAGAAAAAGAATGTAAAGAATTACTTAACTCCTTTTTTAAAGATAAAAGATAAGTAAAATTTCTTAATTAATACTAAAAATTTTAATTTTTATTAAAATTTATTTTAATAATGTTGTAATCTATTAAGGTTAGTACTTTTAGGTGGGGTTATGTTAGAACTAGTCAATATTACGAAGGATTATTATGTAGATAAAAAACCATTCAAGGCTTTACGAGGAATAAGCCTTTATTTTCCAAAGCAACAATTTTGCTCGATTTTAGGAGCTTCAGGCAGTGGTAAAACCACAATGTTAAATATCATTGGTGGATTAGATAAATATACTACTGGAGACTTATTAATAGAAAAGTTATCTACCAGAACCTATGATGATAAAGACTGGGATAATTATAGAAATAAAAGAATAGGTTTTGTTTTTCAATCATATAACTTAATTCCTCAATTAAATATTTTAGATAATGTCGCAATGAGTTTAACTCTTAATGGCGTATTTAAAAAAGAAAGAAATAAAAAAGCAAAACTTGCTTTAGATGCTGTTGGTTTAGAAGGTTTATATAATAAAATTCCTAATCAATTAAGTGGTGGTCAAATGCAAAGAGTCGCTATCGCTAGAGCTTTAATAAATGACCCAGAAATTATTTTAGCTGATGAACCTACAGGTGCTTTAGATAGTGTCACTAGTATTCAAATAATGGAAATTTTAAAGAAAATTAGTGAAACTAAGCTAGTTATAATGGTTACTCATAATAGAGAACTTGCTGAAAAATATAGCGATAGAATTATTGAATTTAAAGATGGACTTGTAGTAAAAGATACTTACGCAAACATTATTGGATCTATTAAAGAAAAAGAAGATAAAGAATATATAAATACAAGCTCGTTAAAAAACTTTGAAATAATCGACGAAAAAAACAAAAAAAGAAACAAAAGCCCAAAAGAAAAGAAGTCATCAATGTCTTTTAGAACTTCTTTAAAGTTGTCTTTTATAAACTTATTAACTAAAAAAGGTAGAACAATCATGACTTCTATTGCAGGAAGTTTTGGTATTATTGGCGTTGCTTTAGTTTTAAGTGTCAATAATGGTTTTGGAAATTATATTTCTAATATTGAAAAAGAAACCGCAAGTCAAATGCCAATAAATATTTCTTCTTATTCAATCACTTATAAAAAAGATCCCGATTATGTAGCAAACGAAGAATATACTGATAAAGAGGTAGTTTTGCCTTATAAAGAAAATGTAGGAACTCCAGAAATTACATATAATAACATTACTCAAAAGTATGTGAATTATTTAGATAAATTAAAAAACGAAGAGGAAATAATTAGCGATTACATTATTTCTTATTCTGATGAGTATTCTTTTAATTTAACAACTGAAAATCCAGTTACCGAAGAGTGCTATAAAGTAACTAATGGTAGCTTTATATCTTTAGGAGATGTAATAACTTCATTTACAGGACTACCAACTAATTTTTTTCATGTCCTTTATGGAGATTTAGAAGCGTATGATGTTATTGCTGGAGAATACGCTGATCCAAATAATAAAAACGAATTAATGCTTGTGGTTGATAGTAGAAATCAAATCCCTTTAGAAGCACTTAAAGAATTAGGCTTTTATAATAAAGATGATGATTCAATAACAGATGATTATGCTACAGAACACCCAATAAGTTTTGATGAAATTCTTTCTAAAAAATATAAAGTCTTTGCAAATAGCGAATATTATACTGAAAATCATAAGAGTGTTCCTCTTTCAGAAAACGAAGTTTATTATTATTCTCAAAATGACTTGGATGAATTATTTAATGATTCCTCTAAAGGTATAGAACTAAAAATTACTGGAATTTTAAGACCTAAAGAAGGCACATTAATACAAACGATGTCTGCTGGATTATGTTATCAAAAATCATTACAAGATTATTTAGTTGAAAAGAATTCTAGTGATTCAATTTATGAAAACATTAGAAATAATGTTACTTGGAAAGAAGGAATGTCGGCAACTGATTTTATTACAGATTTCCAAGCCTTAGCTTCTCAAATTACTGATAGTTCAAATTCTTCAACTTTCTCAAATTCATTTAATAATCTTTTTAATAAATATTTTGATTTTTATTCTATCTTTAATGGTGAATCTTCTAGTGGAGAAAATAGTGAGTACACGATTAGTAATTATTTAACTTGGGCTCATTCGATTGGAGCAGATATAGTTGACGACGAATTAAAAAGTGGAGGAGTAACTGCTTTAGCAGAATACTTAGAACTTTCGATTAAGTTTATTGCTGAATATGCCTTTGGCTTAGAATCTTCACTCTATAAAGCTTATCCTTATATCGTAAGCTTAATTGGCTATATGAATAGTTATAATAACATTGAAAATGTAATTATTTTCCCTATTGATTTATCTAGTAAAACTAAGCTTTTAGAGGCTTTAGATTCTTTTAATGAAATTGACTCCTCAGATGTACCTGATCATGCCGCAAATAGCGATGAAGTTGTTATTTATACAGACTTAATTGGTTCATTTACTTCTGGAATTACCGAAATGATTGATATTATAGCAGTAGTATTAATTGTTTTTGCTTCGATTTCTTTAGTTGTAAGTTGTGTAATGACTGGAATCATTACTTATGTTAGTGTTATAGAAAGGACTAAAGAAATAGGTATTTTAAGAGCTTTAGGAGCTAGAAAAAAAGATGTTGGAAACCTATTTGAGGCAGAATGTGTGTTTATTGGATTAGGAAGTGGTGTATTTGGTTGCTTAGTTGCTGATTTAATTACCATTCCAATTAACATAATTATTAATGCTTTGTATCCTTCATATAATATTGGTAATATTGCTGATTTAAGTTATGGAAGTGTAATTTTATTGATTGTTATTTCGGTAGCGTTAACATTCTTAAGTAGTTTATTACCAGCCAGAGCAGCAGCTAAAAAGGATCCTGTAATTGCGTTAAGGAGTGAATAATGGAGATTATTAAGGGAAAATATATTCGATATTACGATGTTTCTCCTGAAAGCGGATTAAATGATGATCAGATTCAAGAAAGATTAAATCATAACGCAATCAATAAAGAGAAACACGCAACAAAGATAAATTATTTTCAAATTATCTTTAAAAATGTATTTACCTTTTTTAATATTTTACTTTTTTGTATTGCAGCGATATTAATGTATTTCCAATTATGGACAAACTTAATATTTTTAGTTATTTTGTTTGCTAATTTAATTATTGGTTTATTTCAAGATATAAGAGCTAAAATCATAGTTGATAAATTAACTTTAGTTCAAAAAAATAAAATCACGGTAATTAGAGAAGGAAGAAAACAAGAAGTTTATAGTGATGAATTATTTTTAGATGATATTGCTATTTTAAAAGGTAATGATTTAGTCCCTTGCGACTCGGTTGTTTTAAGTGGAAAGTGTAGTTGTAACGAATCTATATTAACTGGAGAAAGTGAAACAGTTAAAAAAGAAGTTGGGTCAACTTTATTAAGCGGAAGTTATATTACTAGTGGAGAAGTTATTTGTAGAATCGATAAAATTGCTGGTGATAATTACATTAATAAACTTCAAAAGCAATCAAGAGAATTTAAATCTTCAAGATCGCAACTTTATATTCAACTAAACCAAATTTTTAAAGTAATCACCATCTTTGTTATTATTTTAGGGGCTGCCCAAATCACAACAGGTATTATAAGGTTATTAAATTCTCACATTGAAATAACTTTTGAGTTAGTTAGTATGAATTTAATTAAGCCACTAGCTGGAGCTATTATCTCATTAATTCCTAGTGGTATGTATTTACTAGCTTCTACCTCTTTAACAGTTGGCGTTATTAATTTATCTAAAAATAAAGTCCTTGTTAATGACATGTATTCATTAGATACATTAGCTAGAGTTGACACTTTATGTATTGATAAAACAGGTACGATTACAGATGGCACAATGGCTGTTAAAGAATATATTAAAATAGATCAAAATTACCCAGTTTTGCAGGATTTTAATAACATAATGTCGTCATTTAACGCTGCACTTAACGATACAAACTTTACAGCATTAGCTCTTTTAAAACGTTTTGGAGATGAAGCGTACTATAAAAAAGATAGGGTTATAAATTTTGATAGTGAAAGAAAATATAGCGCTGCTACTTTAAAAAACTTAGGAACAATTGCAATAGGTGCTTATGGATTTATTCCTTTTCCTAAAGATGATTTTATAGAAAATAAAATCAATAAGCTTAGTGAAAGTGGCGAAAGGACTCTTGTGGTTGGGTATTCACCAAATTCAATTGATGAAAACGATAATTTACCTAATGATTTAGTATGTATTGCGATCATAGTAATTGAAGATCAT
This sequence comes from uncultured bacterium, assembly GCA_949299335.1. Taxonomy (GTDB): domain Bacteria; phylum Bacillota_I; class Bacilli_A; order RFN20; family CAG-826; genus Onthovivens. The sequence goes on from CASGAD010000013.1 coordinate 23,977, forward strand.
ATTAAAGATGATGCAAAAGTAATTTTAGATTGGTTTAAAAATAACGATGTAGATATTAAAGTTATTAGCGGTGACAACTATTTAACTGTTCAAAAAATCGCTACAGAGGTTAAATTAAAAAATGCAGATAAAGGTGTATCTTTAATGGATAAAAGTGAAGAAGAAGTTAAAGAACTTGCTAAGCACAATACTGTTTTTGGAAGAGTTTCACCTGAACAAAAGAAATTTATTGTTGAATCACTTAAAGAAGAAGGACATATCGTTGCAATGTTTGGCGATGGAGTTAATGATATTTTAGCTTTTAAAGCAAGCGATGTTTCAATTAGTGTGGCAAACGGAGCTGGGGCAGCTAAAGATTTAGCAAATTTAATTTTAATAGATAATATGTTTAGTTCTTTGCCTTCAATCGTTGCTCAAGGTAGACGCGTTATTAATAATCTTCAAAGAACATGTTCTTTATTTTTAGTTAAAACTGCATTTTCAATAATTTTAAATATTTTCTTCCTAATATTTAGCTTTGCTACTGGATATGGATGGCCATTCTCCCCATCAAGCTTCTATGCATGGGAATTCTGCTCTATTGGATTAAGTGCATTCCTTCTTGCTCTTGAGCCAAATAATGAAAGAATTAAAGGTGGGTTTATTAAAAATATTACTAAAAGAGCAATCCCTAATGCGGTAGTTTTAGCCTTAACAATTATGCTACTTTACACATATTTTGCTTATACAGATGTATTTAATAATAACTTAAATATTTATAGATCAATTGCAACTTATGTAATTTCAATCGGATCTATGATGGTTTTATTTGAAGTGTGCTTCCCATTAAATAAATATAGAAGTATAGTCTTCGGAATTGCGTTTTTAATGTGTATAGCTTTATTTGCTTGGTCAATTTATGGTACAAACTGGCTAGATTTATACCCAACAACAGCCCCTAGATATTTAGGAAGTGAAGCGATTTTAACAATACTAATTGTAGTAATAATTTTATTTGTAATCTTAGTATTAAAATGGTTTATCAATTATCTAATCACGAATAAAAATGATAATATAATTACAAGAATGTTAAAAAAGGTTAAACATGAAAAACACAGAACAAGAAATTAAAAAAGCGTTTATTAATTTATTAAAAACGCATGATATAGAGTCGATTGATGTCAAAATGATTTGTGATTCATTAAATATCAAAAGGCAGTCTTTTTATTATCATTATAAAAATATATATGATGTTATATATTCTTTCTTTGAAAGTAATGATTTGAAAATAAATGAAACAGATGATTTTGATACCATAATTATTAACTTAATTAATTATTTATTTTTAAACGAGGATTTTAATAGAGAGATACTAAAGAGCAGTGCTAAAGATGTTTTAGAGGAGTTTTCCTTTAGTTATTTATATCGAGCTTTAAATAATTTACTTAAAAGTTATGACTTAAGAATAGATGGAATTAAAGATATTAGTCGATACTTAAGTAAGGCTACAAGTTCACAAATTCTTTATTATTTTGGTCATGAAGACTATTTAAAAGATGAAATATATCAAAAGATTACTTATTTAATTAATAAGGATATTATTGCTTATGTGGTTAAAAACTATAAGCAACTTAATTAATTATTTACATAAGGGTTTTGGGCTTTTAAAATAAATTAAATATCAAAACTTCTTATTAGACGTTTGATCAATAGGGAGGAAATGTATGACAAAAGAAGATTTTTATAGCATATTGATCTATGTATTAATGGCAATTATTGTTCTAGCGACTGGGTTTGCTGTTATTAGACCTGCAATGGAAGATGGATATCTAGCTGTTAGTGCTGGTAGTAATTTTGCTTTTTTACTTTTATCATTATTAATTGCAATTTTAATTAATGTATTTTTACTTGAGATTGGACATTATATCGGAGCCAAAATGGGTGGATATAATGTTTTGTCTTTTAATATCCTTGGATTTTGCTTTTATAAACAAGAAGTTAATGGTAAATATGTAACCAAGTTTAAATTTAAATCATTTGATGGATTTACTGGTGAAACAATCATTGAACCTAAAAAAGAAAAAGCTAATCCTATGTTTTATGTCTTTGTTCCATTAATTTTGCTTTTATTACAATTTGTTGCCTTATATTGTGTTTTAACATTTATAGAAAGTTCAAAAGAAACTGATTCGATTTTACTTTTTATTAAATATGGCGTAATTGTTTTAAGTGCAATTGGTGGATGTTTTATAGTTTATAATTATTTCCCAGCAAGAATTGATACATTAACTGATGGCTATAGACTAGTCTTATTAAATAAAAAAGTTAATGTTGATGCATACAATATGAAGTTACAAGTTGAAGCAGATAAATTCTTTAATAGAGAAAGCAAGGCGATGGAACCATTTGAGGTTATAACAGACTTTACAGCCCGTACTAATTTAGAAATCGCAACATTAAAACTAAATAATGATAACTATGAAGAGGCTCTTGCAATAATTGACAACACATTAAAAGAACCTAAAAAGATGTCACATTCAACGAGAAATTACATCTTAATGACTAAATCATATATTTATTTTTTAAGCAAAGATTTAGAAGAAGCAACTAAATTTTATATGGACACATTTAATTCAGATTTGAAAAATAAAATTAGAGCTTGCAAGGATTATCCTGAAATTAGGCTATATATTCTATATGCAGGATTAGTTGAAAAAACTATAAGCGAAATAGAGTTTGCTTTAGAAAAGAAAAAGAAAGTTGATAATCGTGTGAGTGATGGAGAAGCCGCTACCGAGGACGTCTTAATTAAAAAATCACTTAATAAAGTTTACTCAGAATACCCTGAATTAGAGGAAGTAAAAAAAGGAGCTTAGATGGCTCCTTTTTAAGTTGGTTAATATAATTTTAATAATTAACTCTTAGTTAATATAATAAAAGAAAAAAGTTAGGTTAAATTTATTTAGTTTCTTCTTTTGTTTCTTTAGCTTTTAATGTATCTCGAATTTCTAATAAAACATCTAGTTCGGTAGGTTTTTTAGGCTCAGGCTCTTTAGTAACAGGTCTTAATTCTGGATGCTTTTGATAATACTTTTCAAGCTCTGCGGCTTTAAGTTTATCTTTTTTAGACTTTAAATATGTAAATGTTTTTAATAGAACAAATAAGAATAAAGCAACAGCAAAGAAATTAATAATCGCGTTAATAAATGCTCCCCAATCGATAATATTTACTACATCGGCGTCATATGTGACTCCCCGATATTGCACTGTATTTTGAGTAGATTCAGTCACCATAGCCGCGCTAGGATTTAAAACTGTGACTAATCCATCTATGCCGCCATTAGGAATAGCGAAAGTAATAATTGGCATTAATATTCCTTTAACTAACGAATTAACAATAGCGGTAAAAGCAGAACCGATAATAACACCGATTGCCATATCAATTACATTACCTTTAGTTATAAACTTTTTAAATTCTTCAACAAGTTCTTTTCTTTTAGCTTTCATATATCTAATTACCTCGAATGAAATGCTATCAAAATTATACTTTCTTTTCAATCAAAAGTATCAATTAAAGCCGCATTAATGATATTATATTAATATAAATCGAAAGGAACTAATCATGAATAAAATTATAATAATGGCTGATTCTACATGTGATTTAAATAAAGAATATGTAGAAGCCAATGATGTTAAGATTATACCGTTACACGTTACTATTGATGGAGATCCTAATCAATATTTAGATGGCGTAAATTTAACTAGTGAGGAAGTGTATAAGCTAGTAGAAAAATACGGCCACACTCCAAAGACCGGTGCAAGAAATGTCGCAGAATTTATTAGCGATTTTGAACCATATATTAAAGATGGTTACGACATTATTTATACAGGTATTGGAAGTGGATTATCTTCAACTTATAATAATGCAGTTTTAGCAAGTAAAGAATTCCCTGAAGGAAGAATAGAAGTAGTTGATAGTCAAAATTTATCAACTGGAATTGGCTTACTTGTAAATAAAATGGTCATTTATAGAAATGAGGGACTTGATATACATGAAATCGCAAAAAGAGTAAGAGAACACGTTCCACTAGTTAGCGCCAAGTTTTGTATTGATAGATTAGATTATTTATATAAAGGCGGAAGATGCGGCGGAATGACAAAAATATTTGCTCATATGCTTAAAATTCACCCAGTAGCAAAAGTTATAGATAATAAACTTCAAGTTTATAAAAAGCCTAGAGGCGCATATCGTGAAGCAGTGAATTTCCAAATTGATGAGTTTGTTAGAGATTTAAAAGACAAGAACATTGATTTAGATAAGGTTTATGTTACAGATAGTGGTCATATGGATGGCGAAGATGAATATATAATTAAACAACTCTCTAAATATATAGATAAGAATATTATTGAACATACACATGCAGGATGTGTTATTTCTAGTCACTGTGGACCTAAAACGATTGGTATTTTATATATATTAAAACATCCAGTAGAAGAGAAATAAAGTAATAGCTAAATATAAAAGCAGAGGTAATCAAATCCTCTGCTTTTATATTGGTTAATTAATTTTTGATGTCTTTATTATAAGCCTGCAATCGAATAAATTCCTATTCTGCACTAACTTTTACATCAGAAACAGCAATTGAAGGAACACATGTTGCGTTAACTAAGAGCTTTGTATTATTTCCTACAGCAATTACATCATTAAATAGTTTAAATAAATTTCCACTTACTGTAATTAAGGTTAATGCGTCGCCCTTAACACCGTCTTTAATGTGGAAGCCTTCTGCTTGTAATGAGAAGTCACCACTTGATGGATTTAAGCCTGCATGTAAACCTTGTACATCTGAAATATAAACACCATTTTTAACTTTAGTGATTAATTCTTCCTCAGTTAATCTACCTGGTTTTAAATAAATGTTAGAAAAACCAATGCCCATTTTGCTTCCAGCTCTATGGGCGTTTCCTGTTGATTCTACGCCATCTTTTTTAGCAGTAACTAAATTATAGAAATAAGTTTTCAAAACGCCTTTATCAACAATAACTTTATTTTGAGTTGCTACACCTTCATCATCAAAATATTGATAAAAAATATTCTTTTCTAATGGTTTTTCTTCAATAGTAATTTTTGGTGAAAGAATTTGAGTGTTTAATTTTCCTGCAAATAAGGAAGATTGCTTTTGAACATCTTCGCTAGAAGCGTTAGAAATTAAAGCAGTTAATAAGCTACTAACAACATCTCTTGATAAAACAGCTTTATAAGAATTTGGAGCAATAGTTACACCATGTAATTTTTCAATACCTTTATTAACTGTCTCTTCAACAAAAGAATCTAAATTAATTTCGGCGGGATTATTACTCAAGAATAAATTGAATGTTGATTTTACTTCATCACCATCTTTTATAGTAGCTTCAGCTCCTACATAAAAATAGTTTGTCTTATTTTTAAGGACTAGATCGTAGGAATTTGCCATTATAGACTCTTCGTTGACTTTTGAAAAATATACTTGAACATCGCTAACTCTTGAATCTTTTTCGTACATTTTTTCTTCTAAAGTAAACAAAGTTTTTAAAATATCGTCAGTTGACCAAGCTTCCAATTCTTTAGAAAAAACATTCTTTTTCTTATATTTTTCACTACCTTTAAAAATAATTGCTTCATCATCGGTTTCATTTAAAGAAGCACCTTGTTTTATTGAATTAATAATGTATAAAGGAGTATCTTTATCATCTTTCTCTGTCGAAACAAAGCCCATTTTATCGTTATAAATTCCTCTAGCGATAATTTTGATGTTTTCTTTAATTGAATATGAAGTGATTTCTTTTTTAAAGATTTCAATGCTTAAATCACTGGATCTTCCTTCACTAATTTCGCTAACCTCAACACCGTTTTCTTTAGCTAAGGCAAAAAACTTTTTAAAATTCATCGATAGATCCTCCTCTTCCTCCGACAACAATTTCGTCGATTCTAATAGTAGGTTGTCCAACGTTTACAGGAATGCTTCCGCTTGAAGAACCACACATACCTTGTCCAAAAGCTAAATCGTTTCCAACCATATCAATGTGTTTAAGAATATCTTTTGCGTTTCCAACAAGTGTTGCACCTCTTACAGGCTCTAAAATTTTACCATCTTTTACAATATATGCTTCGCTACAACCAAAGTTGAAGTCTCCAGTAGATGGATTGACGCTTCCCCCGTTGAATGAAACGGCATATAGGGCAAGTTTGGTATTTGCGATAATTTCTTCTTTGGTTGATTTACCATTAGCAATGTAGGTGTTACCCATTCTTGAAGTAGGTTCGAATTTATAGGATTGTCTACGGCAAGCACCATTTCCTTTTTCACCCATTCTACGACCGTTAAAATCATCAACAAGGTACCCAGTTAAAACACCGTCTTTAATAAGTTCATTTCTTTCTGGGACATTACCTTCATCATCAATATTATATGTTCCCCATTCATTAGGAATAGTAGCATCGTCATAAGCACTTACGATATCATTAGCGATTTTTTCACCTTTCATATTGCTAAATACAGAAAGACCTTTAGCAACAGAAGTGGCTTCTAATTGATGTCCACAAGCTTCATGGAAAATAACTCCGCCCCAGCCATTACCAATAATTACAGGGAATTTACCACTAGGGCATTCTTTAGCTTCTAGCATCATAATTAATTTTGAAGCATTTTCGTGAGCAAGCTTCTTTAAATCTAATTTTTCAGTGAAGAATTCCCATCCAGCTTGAGCACCTGGTCCATCAAAACGAGTTTCCATTTTATTTCCTTCACTAGCAATACTAAGTAAAGCTAAACGACCATATTCTTTTCTATTTGGAATATATTTGCCGTTACTATTGAAAATTTCAGTGCTATTGACTTCAATAGATAAGTTAGTGGTAACTCTAACTATACGTGGATCAAAATCCTTAACATCTTTGTTTGTCTCTTTTAATAACTTAATAATATCTTCTTTAGGAACATCAGTAAGGTGAGTTTTGACTTTGCAGCGTTCTTTTGTTTTAACTTTAGTAAAGCTTTCAACTGGAGAAAGAACTCTCTCACCATTAAAAGATTTAGATAAAGTGGAAGCGAGTTTTAATAAGCTTTTTCTTGAAACATCGCTAGTTGAACCATAAACGCTGCGATTATCTTTTAATAATCTAAGACCAACACCACTAATATTTCCATTAATGACATTATTTACTTTGCCGTTTTCTACAGAAATTATAGCTGTATATGTATCTTCATAGAATATTTCAACGAAGTCAGCTCCAGTTAAAGAGGCTTCGTTAATAACATCTAAAGCAAGTTTTTTGTTTAACATATTTTATCCTCCTTAAATAATTATAAAGGGTAAATAATTTTTGTCATTCACGATGTTTACTAAATTTTTATTTAAAGTAATAAGTTAATAAATTAATAAAAATAGGTTTATTTACTATATAATAATGAAAAAGGGAGATAAAAATGAAGGTTTTATTATATTTTCAAAATTATGACATGATTACTAAAAGCGGAATCGGCAGGGCTTTAAAATTACAAATAAAAGCTTTAGAAAGTAATGGAGTAGAATATACTTTAGACCCAAACGATAATTATGATATTGCCCATATTAATACTTATTGGAAGAAATCCTATAAAGTATTAAAAAAATGTAAAAAGAAGCATATCCCAGTTATAGTACATGGCCACTCAATTGTTGAAGATATGGCAGGAAGTTTTTCTTGCTGGCAACTTGCAAACTTATATACTAAACCTCATATTTTAAAAATGTATCGAAATGCTGACTACATTATCTCTCCTACAAAATTTTCAAGTGATGTGATAAGAAATTATAAAGGTGTGAAATGCGAAGTCACCCCGTTATCAAATGGAATTGACTTAGAAGAATACGCTTATAATGAAAATAAAATTAAAATGTTTAAAGATTATTTTAATCTTAAAGAAGGTGAAAAAGTAGTAATAGGAGTAGGGATACCTTTTAAAAGAAAAGGTTTTTTTGATTTCATTGAAGTCGCTAAAAAGATGAGTGATGTCAAATTTATTTGGTTTGGTGGATTAGAAAAAATCCTTTTGCCTAAGAAAAACGTATATTACATGAGTCATCTTCCTAAAAACATGATTATGCCTGGCTATATTGATAGTGATGTAATTAAAGGTGCTTTTATGAGCTCAACAGCAGTCTTTTTCCCTAGTTTATTAGAAACTGAAGGAATCGTTGTTTTAGAAGCATTAGCCGGCAAAACCCCACTAATTATTCGAGATATTCCTACTTATAGTGATTGGTTAACTGATAAAGTGAATTGTTTTAAAGGTAAAACCAACGAAGATTTTATTAATATAATTAATACAATAATAAAAGAAGACACTGCTAATATAACATTAGAAGCATATGAGATTGCTAAAGCTAGAGACATTAAAAATATAGGTAAATCTTTAAAAGAAATATATACAAAATTAATAACTAAAGAGAATTAAAAGTTTCATCTAAAAAACTAACCCATTTACTTTTGATTTCTTCTTCATCAAACCTTTTACTAGTTTCATAAGTTGACTTTTTGAGTGACTCAAGTTTTTCTTTATTAGATAAAACTTCGATTATTTTATCAGCAAATTCTTTAGGTTCTCTAGAATGGATTATGTATCCGTTTTTATCTTCAATGATAAACGAAGAAGTTGGATCACCAATATCAACCCACACTAAAGGAATGCTTAATGAGTTTGCTTCGATACAAGTTAATGGCAAACCTTCAAATTTAGAAGCCATTATGTATAAATCGCTTTTAGCATAATAAGGCGCTAAATCTTGAATTCCTTCGATTAAATGGACATTTTTAAGATTGTTTTCTTTTATATAAGCTAACATTTTTTCTTTTAAGGAACCTGTTCCATAGATGTTGTATGTATAGTTAAACTTTCTATTATCGAGTTCTTTAGCAATTCTTAATAAAAGTAACGGATCCTTTTGAAGTTCAAATCTACAGACAGTAATTAAAGTATTGTTATGATAGTCATAATGTTCTTCACGTTTAAATCTACATGGATTTAACATTACTGCGCTAGGAGCATGGACTTTATCTTTTAAAATATCTCTAGTTGCTTCAGTTAAGAAGATAACTTTATCTGGTTTTCTAGATATTAAATGTAGAAGTCTAGAGAAAGGGTTATTATACATATTGCTATTAAAATGGAAATGATGAATTACATATCTATCATTTGGAGCACATAGCATAATTTCAGTAGAAGCGATAATTATAATGTCTTTTTTAGTAGTTAATTTAGAAATCCTTCTTTTATATTTATATCGACCAAAAGTATAAATATGAATAGTTTTAAATAGGAGGCCTAAAGCTTTTAAATAGTGTTTTTCTTTTATTTTGTTTGCAAAATTCATATCAAATTGAGAAACTTCTTTAGGAAAACCTATGTCATCGATTATGACACCTTCTGGTATGTTATAAATAATTTTACTTTTATCTACTGGAGCAAAAGGAATGATATGAATCTCATACTCTTTAGCAAGTAAACCAATAATTTGGAGTGTTACCATTTCGGTACCGCCGATATTTTGTAACTGTTGAAAACACCAATATATTCTTTTTTTCATAAAAATATAATATCATAACTAAGAAGAAGTAGTAAAAATAGTTATAGGTCAAGTTATGAAAATAACAAGTTATGTAGTAACACATAAAAAATGTAATTACCTTCCAGGTAAGACTTATATTGGAGTGGGGTCTAAAGAAATTGAAGGCGTAAAAGTTTATGATAATACGAGAGACAATATCTCAAGTAAAAATAAGTATTATTGTGAATTAACCGCTTTATATTGGATATATAAAAATGATAAAAGCGATATCATTTCTTTTGAACATTATAGAAGATATTTTTATAAAGGATTTAGTGTTAAACCTCTAAAGGAAAAATATATTCTTAGTTTATTTAATAAAGGCTATGAAATAGTATTACCAAAAAAACATATTATCGATGTATTTAAAAGAAGAGATGTATATTCTATTTACTCTGATAATCACATAAAAGAGGATATGGATTTATGTGAGGAAGCTATTAAAAACCTTTGCCCAGAATATTTAGATGCTTTTAATTACACCATGCATTCTAATCATATGACTTATTTTAATATGTTTATAACTAAAAAAGAGTTACTTGATGAATATGCCAAGTGGCTATTTATGATATTTGATTATGTTGAACCAAAAGTAGATTTTGATAATCGAACTGAATATCAAAAAAGAGTATTTGGCTTTTTGTCTGAACGTTTATTTAATGTTTGGTTAAATTATAAAAGATTAAAAACTAAGGTATTAAAGGTAACTTTTGAAGGAGAACCTGAATTAATTTGGAGAAGTAAAGAAATTAAAGAATATTTGCTTGGTAGAAGTAAGAAAAGGTAAAAATCTTCTAGTTGATTTATTTATCTAAAATCTATAAAATAATACTACATATGCTTTCTTTAAGAACGCATGTTTCTTAAGGCGGAAGGAGTTAATGAAATGAAGAAAGATATTCATCCAAAGTACCAAAAGTGCAAAGTTACTTGCATCTCATGTGGACAAACATTTGAAACAGAATCTACATTAAAAGAAATCAGAGTTGATACCTGTTCAAAATGCCATCCATTCTATACAGGTAAACAAAGATTTACACAAGCTGATGGTAGAGTTGATCGTTTCAACAAAAAATACGGAATTAAAAAGTAGAATACTAAATCACCTTCGGGTGATTTTTTCTATAAACGAATGAAAAATGACTCATAAAATGGTAAATTATATTAGTTGAGGTTATTATTATGGAAAAGAAAAGATTTTATGTAACTACACCAATTTATTATCCAAGTGGCAATCCACATATTGGTCACGCTTATTGTACTACTTTAGCAGATGTCTTAGCTCGTTACAAAAGAATGAGACATTATGAAGTTTATTTTTTAACAGGTACAGATGAACATGGTCAAAAAATAGAAAAAAACGCCAAATCTGCAGAGTTAACACCTAAAGAATATGTGGATAATATAGTTTCTATTTTTAAAAAACTATGGGTAGCATTAGACATTTCAAATGATGATTTTATTAGAACCACCGATGAAAGGCACATCAAAACCGTACAAAAAATCTTTTCTAAAATGTATAAAAATGATGACATTTATTTAGGAAAATATGAAGGATGGTATTGTACACCTTGTGAATCATTTTGGACTGATACTCAAGTTGGAGAAGATCATCTTTGCCCAGACTGTCATAGACCTGTAGAAAAATCTACTGAAGAATGTTATTTCTTTAAAACAAAAAAATATCTTGATAGTGTTTTAAAATGGTATGAAAAACCAAATTCAATCTATCCTGAAAGTAGAAAAAACGAAATGATTAACACGTTCATTAAGCCAGGCCTAGAAGATTTATGTGTTTCTAGAACTAGTTTTTCTTGGGGTGTACCATTACTTGAAAATGAAAAACATGTTTCATATGTTTGGCTTGATGCTTTATGTAATTACATTAGTGCGTTAGGGTATGGAACAGAAAACGATGAATTATATCAAAAGTTTTGGGCAAGTGAAGAAAGTGAGATAGTCCATATTATCGGAGCTGATATTACTAGATTCCACACAATTTATTGGCCAGAATTTTTAACTAGTATTGGTGCTAGACTTCCAGATAGAGTCTTTGTTCATGGGTTACTTATGATGAAAGATGGCAAGATGTCTAAATCTAAAGGAAATGTTGTCTCACCTTATCCGTTAATTGATAGATATGGAGTAGATGCTGTTAGATATTATTTAGTAAGAGAAGTTGTCTTTGGACAAGATGGACAATTTACTCCAGAACAATTTGTTGAAAGAATTAACATGGATTTAGTTAATAATTTAGGTAATTTAGTTAGTAGAACTGTTTCTATGATTGAAAAGTATCGTAATGGAGTGATACCTGAATTTAAAGAAAACGTAAACGAAAACTTAGATAAAGAACTTGAGGAAATGTGCGCTTCAACAATTAAGAGTTATGAAACAAAAGAAGATGATTTACACGTTACCGAAGGTTATATTGATGTAATGAATTTACTTGCTAGAGCCAATAAATACATTGAAGAAACAACCCCTTGGGCTTTAGCAAAAGATGAATCTAAAAAAGAGAATTTAGATAGCGTATTAACTCACTTAGCTAGAGTAATCTTTGTTGGAACTAAACTTTTAGAGCCAGTTTTAGTTAGAAAATCTAAAGAAATTTATAATTCAATTGGCTTAAATGATGAAGAAACAGATTATAACAATTTAGGAAATGAACATTTATTAGACAACAAAGTTGTGCATAAAGACGGAGTATTATTCCCTAGATTAGATGTAAATAAAGAAGTCGAGTATATTAAAGGATTGATGGGCAATAATGGGAAATAAAGATATTAAGTTAGATTTTTCAAAAGATTTTGATTTTGATAGCAAAGAGAGCTTTTACACATATTTAAACGGGGAAAAGATTGTTTTTACATCTTTTAAAAAATATGAAGGACCTATCACATTACAATTTTTACCTAATGGAGGAATCCAATCTTTATTCGCTTATAAATTAATTGTTAAAGTTAATAATGGATTTTTAGAAGTTGATGAATTAAAGCATGAAAATGAATTATATTCATCGAAGTCTTTTATTAATAAGATGGGCGATGTTAAATTAATTAACCAAGTACTTGAATAAATTATGAAAGAATTGCTTCACGTAAAATGCGTTGATTTTACTTTTGATGGACAAGGGCTTTGTAAAGCTGGATCAAGAGTTATTTTTGTTCCGTCATTATTAATTGATGAAGAAGCAGATGTAGAAGTTTTATATCATAAAAAGGACTTTGATGTAGGTAAAATAGTTAAAATTACTAAATTTTCTGACTATAGAATTAAGCCTAAATGTTCTTGTGCGACTAGTTGTGGAGGATGTTCCTTTCAAAATTTAGAATATTCTAAAGAACTAGAATATAAAAAGAATAGAGCTCTTCAAACTATAAATAAAATTGGTGGATTTAATTTTAAAGATGCTCCTGTTTTTGGTATGGAAGAGCCTTATTATTATCGAAATAAAATTCAAGTTCCCTTTGGCTACGATAAGCAAAAACGACTTGTTTATGGATTTTATAAATTTAAGAGTCATGACATTGTTCCTATTGAAGAATGTGCAATAGAATCTAAAGAACATGTAGACATTTTAAAAACTATAAAGAAATTAATGCTATCAATGAAAATTGAAGCATATAACGAAGACACATTTAAAGGTGATATACGCCATGTCTTAATTAGGGTAGGCAAAGTTAGTAAAGAAGTGATGGTTGTTTTTGTTGTTAAAAATTCTAGATTTAAGTCAAGAAATAATTTTATCAAAGCTTTAATTAAAGAGTGTAATAATATAACAACTGTCGTAATTAACGAAAATCCTCGCAAAACCAATGTTATTTTAGGAGAAAAAGAAGAAGTTGCTTATGGCCCAGGTTTTATTTATGATTATTTACTAGGTGTAAAATTTAAAATCTCATCTAAGTCTTTTTATCAAGTAAATCATGATCAATGCGAAAAATTATATTCTTTAGCTATTGAAGGAGCATCACTTAAGCCAACTGATACTATTTTAGATGCCTATTGCGGAATAGGCACAATTGGACTAATTGCTTCAAAAAAAGTAAAAGAAGTTTATGGAGTAGAAATAGTTAAAGAAGCTATTATAGATGCTAAAAATAATGCCAAACTAAATAACATTAATAACTGTCATTATGAATGTCAGGATGCAAGCGATTACGTAGTTGAAAATAAATTTGATTGTGTTTTTGTCGATCCACCTAGAAAAGGTTTAGATGCTAATTTTGTTAATGGCTTATTAAAGAGCAAACCTGAAAGAATTGTTTATATTTCTTGTGATGTTGGTACATTAAGTAGAGACCTTTCTATACTTAAAAAAGAATACAATATTACTGGCGTGAAGTTTGTTGATATGTTCCCTAGAACGTATCATATTGAGACAGTTTGCTGTTTAGTGCTTAGAAAATAATTTAAATATTATTTTATTTACTAGTAATTTTTATTTGCTTTATTTGTTTGTTATCAAGAATTAGTCTGTAAATTTGCAGCATTTTATAGCAAAGAGTCAATAAAATTTTAATAATTGAATTAACTGCATTAAATAAGCAACAGCAATTTTTAAAAAATAAATATGCGAAATATTGCCTGATATTTCTTCTTTAAGAGTTGAACATATTTTAGGCAGGATTTTAAAGAATCAAAAAATCTAAAATAAGCGAGGGCAAAAATACAAGGTATTATAGAAAATAATAATTAGGCTAATAAAGATGCAGCTTAATAAGCAAAATATGAAACAAACTAAGCTTTACTAATTGTGAAGTCGATAGACTATTTAAAAGAGACTGTGTCAGTTGTTTGTGATAGTTTATAAAAAATAAGTATAATGAATTCATATATCTTTTAGGCAAAATTAAATAAGAGGATTTATATATGACAAAGAACGAAGCTTTATATTTTTTAGAATGTTTGGCAAAAGGACTTAATCCATTTAACGGAGAAAAGTTAGAGAACGAATCCATTTTTAATGATGTTAATATGGTTAGAGCTCTTTATGAAATAAGAAATTTCATGGATTATGAAATTAAAAATAAAAAAACTAAAAAAGAACCTTTTACCCTTTTAAGAAAAGAAGGAATAGTAGACGGGCCAATGAATATTTCAACTTTTGTTAAGAAAATAAACGAGGTTAATTCTGGAACAAAAATGAAGAAATTTAATAGAAAAGTATTGATTAATTGGCTCATTCAAAATGATTACCTTTTCCTAGAAAATGGTAAAAAGCGTATCACAAATAAAGGTAAGAATTCTGGTATATATGTTTTACATAGAGTAAGTAATAATGGAAAAGCATATGATGTGATAACTTATCCTGAAAAATTTTTAAATTATATACTTGAATTAATTGGTTCAGGAAAGATCGTGTAGATTAAATTACTTTTCGCTATTTATAAAAAGTATTTTATCGATGACGATTTATTATCGAAGATACAAAAGCATTCGTAAAAATAAAATATGAAAAAATATTAAGCGCTAAGATTGTTGTATTATAAAAAGATATAAAGTTATTTACCCGGCATTTACCCGGCATTTACCCGGCAAAATTGCTTGAATTTAGGCAGAGAAAACGAAAAAAATAGAATTCAAAGAGTCAACTTCTGAATTTGATAAAGCATGTAAAGCTATAGTAGGGATACTTAATAGAGGTGATGAAGGTATCATCTATTTTGGGGTGAAAGATAACGGGGATGTAATTGGGCAAATTGTTGGGAAAGACACTCTTTCTACTTTGACAGATAGAATTAGAAATTCTATTAGACCTTCCATATATCCAACTGTGAAAAAAGAAGAATATGATGGCAAAACAATAATATCTGTGTCATTTAAAGGAACAAATAAACCTTATGCATATAAGGGGGCTTTTTATATACGAGTAGAAGATCAAACACTTCCTATTGATCCATTAGTATTAAGAAAATTAATACAAGAAGGAAATGAGTATAACACTAAATGGGAAAATGAGTTGACCAATTATGGCATTGAAGATGTTGATGAAAACGCTTTAGAAAATTTTTATAAGCAATCTGTAGCAATCGGGAGAATCGTAGAACATAAACATACTTCAGAAGAACTTTTAACACAATTAAATTTAATGGTTGATAAAAAATTAACAAATGCAGGCTATTTTTTATTTTCAAATAAATCACCTTTAGTTTTAAAGGCAGCGATTTATCCTACTGAAGAACGACTAAATCCTATCTATTTAAAAAGATACGAAGGAAATATTTTTAACTTAATACACGAAGCGATAAATTATATTAATCAAAAAATGAGTTGGAAGGTTGTAGTTGACAATGTGGAGAGAAAAGAAATTCCAGAGGTTCCTGTAGTCGCACTTAGAGAAATAATAATTAATTCTTTTGTTCATTGTGACTATATTAGCGATACAGAACATCAAATAACATTCGACCCTTCAAAAATAGAAATTTATAATCCAGGAGTATTTAAAGACTATACCCCGATAGATTATGTAAACGGTACAATTCCTTCAAGAACAAAACACAAAGTAATACAAGGGATCCTTTTTAAAGCTTTTGATATTGAAACTTTAGGAAGAGGATTAAAGAGAATGGACAAATTTTGTAAAGAATCAAATGTTAAGTGGGACTATAAAAAATATCCATTTGGCTTTACTTTTATATTTCTAAGAAATAATCTTGGTGAAGATGAAGATTCATTGTCATCTGATGCTAAAAAAATACTTGAATACATGTATAAAAATGATGGAATTTTAGAAAGTAATGCGAAAGCATGTGAAGTTCTTAATAAAAAAGAGTGTTCTGCTCGTAAGATTATTAATGAATTAGATATGTCTGAAAAAATCAAAAGAGAAGGGACAGATAAAGTCGGATTTTGGAAACTCGTTTAATTTAAATACAGTTTTTTGCTTTTCTAAACCACGTTTAGTTTCTTAGGGATATTTAAATAAGCAATTTCAAAGAGAAATTAACTAAAAATGTGCACACAAAAATTATTTTTGAATCTTAATAATAAAAACATATGTTGATATGCCACAATCAATTTTATAAAGCAATACAAAAGGAAGAGTTTACTTTGTTTTATTTTTTACATTAATAAAGGTATTAAACTAAATTTAGTGTACTTAAAAATAAACTTTTAGAGTCAAATAAAATCCCTGAAAATCTTGATTTTAATATCGGAATTTAAAAAATGTTAAGAGAGTAATTTGATGAAGTCGATTTTAATCAAGCGAAAAAAGACTCTAGAAAATTTATAATTAATAAAGAAAATTTAGATTTTTATTGTAAGGAATTGTTTATATATTATTTGAATAAACTTTAAACAAGACTTATTCATGAAAAATTGTGTTCTAAGATAAAAAAATCACTGAGTCATTTATAATTATTTCTTATAGATTATAATTAACTTAATTTAAAGGAGGTTTAGTTACGAAAATCAATATAGTTTATGCTAGTAGGACAGGTAATACAAAGTTAGTTGCTGAAGCTATTAAAGATGCTTTAAAAGACTTTGATATAGAAATATATAATTCAACCAATGAAGTTAGAGATGGGGACATCTATTTTATAGGTTCATGGGCTGATAAAGGAAGTGAAACTATAGACATAATTAACTTTGTTAAATCATTAAAAAACAAAAAAATTGCTATTTTTGGTACTGCTGGATTTGGTGGTAGTAAAGCTTATTTTGAAACTTTAGCTAATAGAGCATATTCCAATATTGACGAATCTAATGAAAAATTAGGTCATTTTTATTGTCAAGGTAAAATGCCTATGAGCGTAAGAGAAAGATATGTAAAACTTATTCAAGAGAACCCTGAAGATAAGAAGCTCTTAGTTAGTATTAAAAATTTTGATGAAGCTTTATCTCATCCAGACAGTGATGATTTATTGCGTGCTAAAGAGTGGGCATTAAGTATAATTAAAAAATAAAATAGTATTGCAAGAAACAAAAGATAATGGTAATTTATAATAGTTAGTGGAAACTAACTATTATTTTTATGGAAAGGTTAGCAATAACTAACCTAGGTGAAATATGAAAGTCTCAAAGGAAAAGAAAATAGTTTATTTGATGATTGAAATCTACTCTAAACATCATGATAAAAAAGAGTTAAAAGATAATGAAGAGATGCTTCAACTATTGAATTATGCTTATAAGCGTCTTGATCATTGTCCTTTTAAAGATAAGAAATCTTTTTGTTCTATATGTAAAATACATTGTTATGAGAAAACAATGAGAGAAAAAATTAAAAAAGTAATGAGATATTCTGGACCAAGAATTATCATCTATCACCCAATATTATTTATTAAACATCAATTTAGAGGATAAATATGAAAATTAAAAGAATTATCTATGTTTTGCTAGGTTTTATTTCGTTAGGACTAGGTATTATAGGAATAATATTACCAATTTTACCAACTGTACCTTTCTTTTTATTAACAACTTTTTTCTTCTCTAGAGGCTCAAAAAGATTTGATGACTGGTTTAAAAGTACAAAATTATATAAAAAGCATATGGAAAACTTTTTGAAAAATAGAGTAATGACATTAAGAGGGAAAATCGTTTTACTAAGTTTAGTTTCCTTAATGTTATTTGTTTCTATGTGGTTCGTAAATAATATAGTTGTTTCGAGTGTTTTACTTCTTTTAATAGTCCTTAAATATTTGTATTTTATTTTTAAAATCAAAACAGTTAGTAAAGAAGAGTATCAAATTTTAAGAGGTAATAAACATGCTTGATAAAAACTTATTTAAACTAATAACTAAAAATAAAAGGAAATTGCTTTGGATTATTTTGACTCAAACTTTAGGACTAATAATTACTTTATTATGTTCATTAATTTTGGTGTATGTGCTTTATAAAGTAATAGAACATAAAGATTTTAATTCGCTTTATTATTTAATAGTTGTGGTAGTTTTAATTTTAATAAAATTGCAGTTAAATGGTTTAATAAATAAACTACAAAATGAAGTAAGCGAAGAAGTTGAAATAGATTTAAGAAGTAGACTTATTAATGAAGTATTACTAGATAATGAAGTGGCGAAAAAATATAAGACTGAAGCTTTAAATCAATTATGTGTCGAAGGAATTGAGCAACTAGGTCTATATTATACGATCTATATACCTAGTTTTTTCTATGCTTTAATTTCTCCTATTATTTTATTTATTATGTATTCATTTTTTTCATTTTATATTGCATTAATCTTTTTAGCCTTTGTTCCTCTTATACCTATTTCTATAATTTTAGTAAGTAAATTTGCTAAGCGAATCTTTAATAAATATTGGGACATATATTTATCTATGGGTGATGAATTTTTGGATAGTATAAAAGGTTTAAAAGAACTTAAAATATTTAATTCATGTGAATTACAACTACATAAAATCGATAAAAAAGCTGAAGAATTTAGAAAAATCACTATGAAAGTCCTTGTTATGCAATTATATAGCACATCAATTATGGATTTATGTGCTTTTGGTGGTTTAGCGACAGGACTAGTTTCATCTTTACTTTTATTAAGTAATGGAATGATTTTAAGTCCTTACTTTGTCTTAATTTTTATATTAACAGGCTTAGAATTTTTTATGCCATTAAGAAGTCTAGGAAGTGCTTTTCATTTATCAATGAATGGAGCAACCGCTGGAAGAAAGATTTTAGAAATTTTAAATTCAAAAAAGACAATAAATGCTAGTAAAGATCTTGACTACATAAAAAACATTAGTTTTAAAAATATAGATATTAGTTATGAAAATAAAAGCGTTATAAACAATTTAAATTTATCTATAAATTCAAAAGGATTATATGGCATATGTGGCGAATCAGGAAAAGGAAAATCAAGCATCGTTAAAGCCTTAGTTGGAGAAATTCCATTAAAAAACGGCGAAATATTAATTAATAACAATAGGTTAGAAAGTTTAAATAAGACAAGTTTATTTAAGCACATTTCTTATTTATCTTATGAATCTCATATATTTAAAGGTTCGATTTTAGAAAATTTCTTGATTGTAAATGACTCGCTTTCTAAAAAAGAAATGAAAGAATATCTATTAAAAGTTAAGTTAGAAAACTTTACTCTAGATTATGAAATTCAAGAAAATGCTACAAATATAAGTGGAGGAGAAAAGCAACGTTTATTATTAGCTTTTTACATGAGTAGAAAAAGTGATTTATATATATTTGATGAAGTGACAAGTAATATTGATTATGAATCTGAAGTTGCAATTATGAATTGTATTAAAGAGATATCTAAAAAAGCAATTGTTATATTGATTTCTCATAGACTTGAAAACTTAATAGAGGCTAACAAGGTCTGCTATATAAGTGAAAAGTGTTTAGAAATTAGTAGTCATAAAGATTTATTAAATAATTCAAAAGGCTATAGGGAATTATATTATTTACAAGCAAGAATGAAAGGTGAAAGAATTAATGAAACAATTTAAATTAATAGGAAAATTATTGTTAGTTGTTAAAAAATTTAGCTTAATTATCTTTTTGGCTGTAATTAATGGGGTTATGGGCAACGCCTTTGCGATTAGTATTTCTACTTTAGCTGCAATTGATTTAGTGTTGCTTATCAAAGGAGAAATTAATTTTGTATTTTATTCAATAATCATAATTATGATCTCTTTAGGAGTTTTACGTGGGTTATTAAGATATTTTGAACAATATAGTAATCACTTTATAGCTTTTAAAATATTAGCTCACGTGAGGCATATAATTTTTGAAAAACTTGCTGAACTTTCACCATCTAAAATAGATTCTAAAGAAAAAGGAGCTTTATTAAATCAAATTACAAGTGATGTAGAAACTCTTGAAGTGTTTTATGCTCATACTATATCTCCATTATTTATTGCTTTAATAGTTAATGGAACAATTATAGTTTTAGTTGGAGTATTTTTTAACTGGTTATTTTCAATTCTATTTTTAATATCCTACCTATTTATTGGAGCATTAATTCCTTTAAAGTACTATAGACTAGTTAAAAAAGAAGGGAAAATTTATAGGGAGGAATTAACATCTTTAAGTGCTTATTCTTTAGATGTTATTAGTGGAAGAAAAGATATAAAATTCTTAAATAAAAAAGAAAGATTTATAGATAAGTTTGATAAGGATAGTAAAAAACTAATTCAAAAGAAAAAGAGTCTAAATAAAAAAGGAATGATTGTTAAAGGTATAAATGATCTATTTATATATATCGGAGCGATTATTATCATTTTAATAAGTGTCTTTTTATATAAGGTTATGAATTCTGACATCTATAGTTTAATAATTGTAATGGTATTATATATATCAAGTTTTGGTCCAATAATTGCTTTAAGTAATCTACCTGGAAATCTAAATCAAACACTAGCTAGTGCCAAAAGATTATTCAAACTTTTGGACGAAAAGCCTCTATTAAAACATATTAAAAATGATGTAAAAGTAGATTTTCATGATTTATCTATTTTAGACTTAAATTTTAGTTACGAAAGCGAAAGAATATTAAAAAATGTTAGTTTTGCAGGGAAATCAAACGAAATTATAGGAATTGTAGGAGATTCTGGAGTAGGCAAATCTACTATTTTAAAGTTATTAATGAAATATTTTCCATATAATGGATCAATAAAAATAGGTGACAAAGAATTAAATACAATTGATGATAAATATTACTATCAAAATGTTTGTATGTTTTCTCAATCAACTTATTTATTTAATACAACTATTAAAGAAAATATGTTAATAGCAAAACACGATGCAACTAATGAAGAAATAGTCGAAGCTTTAAAGAAGGCTTCAATTTATGATTTTGTATCTAATTTAAATAATGGAGTAGAAACTATAATTAGCGAAAATAGCCAAAACATAAGTTTAGGGGAAAAGCAGCGCTTAGGATTAGCAAGAATATTTTTAAGAAATCCTAAAATCCTTTTATTGGACGAACCTACTAGCAATGTTGATAGTTTTAATGAATATATAATATTAAATTCAATTAAAACATACTGTAAAGATATGATAATTATTTTGATTTCTCATAAGGAATCTACTCTTTCAATCGCAACTAAGAAATATAGATTAAAAGAAGGTGTACTTTATGATTATTAGTTTTATATTTGAATTGACTATCCCTAGAATACTAGCCTTATGTGAACTAGGTTTAGCTTTAATATTTTTATTAATAATTATTTTGCTATATATTAATAAAAGAAAGAAAAATAAAAATATGAAACATTTTGAAGTAGTTTGTGCAATTATTATTAATAACGAAAATAAAGTCCTTCTATGTAAAAGGAAAAGTAATAAAAGCCAAGGAAATAGGTGGGAATTTCCAGGTGGAAAAATAGAAAACGGAGAAACTCATAAAGAAGCTTTAATTAGAGAAATTAAAGAGGAACTTAGTCTTATCATTGAGGTTAATGATTATATAGGTAAAAGTGAATATACATATAATAAAGGTACTAAAGATGAATATTCAGTAACTTTGTATGGCTATATATGTAAATTAGATAGTGAACATTTAAAATTAATCGATCATAGCGAGATTAAATGGTGTAATTATGAAGAAATAGCAAAAATGGATTTATCCGATGCAGACATATATTTTGCTAACAAAATTAGAAATATGAACTTTTAGAATTTTAATTTATAATTTTAACTATGAAAGAAGAAGTTAAAACTAAAAGAACAAACTATCCAACGATTTTTGTTCATGGTATATTTGTAAAAGATTTTGGCTTAATTAAAGCATTTGGAAAATTACCAAAATTGTTAAAAAAAGATGGATACCAAGCCTATTTTTCAGATGTGGATTCATTTGGAACTATTGAAAATAATGCAAACATATTAAAAGAAGAAATAGAAAAAATATTAAGAAAAACTAATTCAGAAAAAGTTAATATTATAAGTCATTCTAAAGGTGGGTTAGACTCACGATATATGATTACAAAATTGGATATGGAAGATAAAGTTGCTAATTTAATTACAATAGCGACTCCCCATTATGGAAGCTAATTAGCTGATGATATATTCAAAGCACCCAGATTTGTTTTAAAAACTTTAAACTTTTTTATTAATTTATTTTCTAAAATATATGGAGATAATAAACCTAATGCTATAGTAGCTGGAAGTCAACTTAAGGTGGACTCTATGGAAAAATTTAATAAAGAAATCCCTCCTAGCGATAAGGTTAATTATTATTCCTATTCAACATGCCTAAAAAGAAATAGAGATGATTTTTTCTTTTCTTTAATTAGAATGATATTTAAAACAGTTAATAAAGAGCCTAATGATGGAATGGTTAGAGTAAGTTCCATGAAATATGGAATATATAAAGGAGATGCTATAAATAAATCAATATCGCATAGACAAATTTGTAATTATTTACATTTTAAAAATGTAGAGATTGTTAAAAATTTTTATGAAGGATTACTTGATTCGTTAATCGAAAGTGGGTATTAATAATGAAAAGTTTATTTATCGAAGTAATTAATGTTAACAATAATATTGATACATACTTTCATAAAAGCAATGATTTTTTTAGTAGTATTTTGACTTTAAACAACGCAAAAACCTTATGTTTTCATAATTTTAATGAAAAAAATTATGAGTTAATAAGTTCTAATGAAACTCTTAATTATAGTTTTATTCAAGAAGAAGTTATTGAGTTAAATATAGAAAATAAAGAAATAATAGTAGCTTTAAAAGAAAAAGAAAGTAACGAAATTATATTTATTTTATTTATTAACTTTGATGAAGTTACTTTTAATAATTTAGACTTAGGCATTTTAAATTTAATCATTAAGCCTAATAAAAAAGCTAGTCATACTGAAGAAATAAAAATAATTAAAGCTGCATTAGATAACTTATATAAATTACGTTATAAGGTCCATTTACTAAGTGAAAATTTGTATTATGATATAAAGAAAAAATTAATCAATAATAGTCAACTTAATGAACTTAAAAAGGAAAATGATTTTAATCTTTCTAAATTAATAAAAGTAGATAATGAGCATTATTTCTATGAAGCTAAAAACTTCAATAATATTATTAATTCTTACTTAGTTAGTTTGATTGAAGAAAATTTAAGGTTATTAGAGATTAAAATATGTACCATTGCTATTTTAAATAGAATCAATAAAGTTAGTGACAAAGTTATCACTGAGTTCTTTTCTATAGCTAGTCAATATAAAGTAGATTTAGAAACTTTAAAGAGGAAATTAATAGAAGAAAAAGTAAAGCCAATTAATGATCTTACTATTCCTTATTCTTTTTTTAATGTTAACAGTTATAAAGACTATTTTTTAGAACTAATTAATAGCGGAACAATATCTTATTCAAACAAGCTAAATTCTTTTTATAACTTTTATAATTTGAGTAAGGTAAGTAGTAAAGAATTATTTAAATTTTTAGTTCTTAAAGAAATTGAAGATAACTTTATTAAACATAATTTCATCTCTCTTAATAATACTAATTATTATTACTGCGACTACACTTTAAAAAAAGATCTCTATTTTAAAGGTAATAATTTAAAAGCAAAAATTACTATTTTGAAAAATAGAAGATATGTTCATCCTCTCAATGAGTTTAATTTTTATCCATCCTTTTTAATAGAAGTAGCAAACGAACATAATGAAAAACTCAGGAATGTTGTTATTGATTTTTCAATGGATGAAAATGATTTTAACAAAAATAAAGACTTTAAAAATTTAACTAATAATTTGCTAGTTGGCTCATTCGAATTTAAAAATAATTCTTTAATGTTAGGAGAAGAGAGAATTAATCTTTATCTTTATGTGTTTTTAAGAAAAGCAGCATTTAATAGATTAATTGATTTAAAAGAAGAAATAATAAAAAAATACACCTTATCAATTAAGAATAATTTAAAAAGTGTATTTAGTGAATTTTTTGATGATTTGTTGTTAGGAGATGAACTTATTTAGAAGATTCATAATCTTCAATAAATTTAATTCTAGAAGTATGAGGTTCACCAATGAATTTAGTGTTTAGAAATATATCTATTCGTTTAGTGGCTTCCTCAATTGTGGTAAATTTAGCTCCAAATGCAATACAATTCGCATTATTGTGTGACTTTGCTTCTTCAGCGACCACATCATTATAAAGTAAAGCACATCTAACGCCTTTTACTTTGTTAGCAATCATTGTTACACCTTCACCAGTGTTACAGATAACAATTCCTAAGTCCACTTTATTTTTACTAACTAAATTTGCTGCTTTTAAAGCAAATTCTGCGTAATTGCATGGTTTTTCTTCAAAAACGCCGACATCTATGACTTCAATTTCTTTTGACTTTAAGTATTCTATTATTTGGTTTTTTAATTTAAATCCACCATTTTCGCTTGATATTGATATTTTCATAATTTAAGCCTTTATATTTATTGAAACTAATAATTTAGCTATAACATTTTCTTTAACAACACAATCTTCGTTTAGCCAACTTTTAATAACCGCAAAACATCCTGAGATTAAAAAAGAAGTAACATATTGTTTAACTTGATCTGGCTGATCATTAGGAATCGAACTTTTAATCGCGTCATTAATTCCTTTAAGTGAAAATAGTTTTTGAGGAAAGGAAGCATCAAAGTTATTATTTAAAAGTAATTTAGAAAATTCCTTATTTTCTTTTAAGTATTTTAAAATTCTAATTAGATTCTTTTCTAAAATTTGTTCGTTTTTTTGTGGGGTTGCAAGAATTGAGTCTATGCCTTTTAATAAATTGTCTTCCATAGAGTTAAAAAGCTCAAATTGAGAATTAAAATGCTTATAAAAAGTAGAACGATTTATTGAAGCTACATCGCACAGTTCCCTAATTGAAATGTTATAGAGACTCTTTTGTTTAAGCAAACTTATTAAAGCATTTTCTAAAAGTTTTTTAGTTAAATATACTCTTTGATTTTCCATATTTAAATTCCTTGCAACATTTTTGGCTAAAGTGTCGAATTTTAAGCCAAATTTAAGTAATCAGTTTGTTGTTAAAGCAACACTTGTCTATTACAATTATATTACAAGAGGAATATAAAAATGAAGAACATTGTTGAATTTAAGAATGTAGATAAATTTTATAAAGTTGGTGAAACAACAATTAAAGCAAACGATAACTTGTCCTTCAACATACAAGAAGGGGAGTTTTGTATTATTGTTGGACCATCTGGTAGTGGTAAGACCACACTTTTAAATTTGCTTGGCGGAATGGACTCATTAACACATGGCGAAATTATTGTCGACGGTGAAGATATTAGTAAATATAACGATAAAAAATTAACAATGTTTAGAAGAAACTCAATAGGATTCGTTTTTCAATTTTATAATTTAATGCCTAATTTAACAGCTTTAGATAATGTGGAAATTGCAACTGAAATTTGTGAAAACCCTTTAAAATCAGAAGACGCCTTAAAAAGTGTTGGATTAGAAGATAGAATGCAAAATTTCCCAACTCAATTATCTGGAGGTGAACAACAGCGTGTAGCAATAGCTAGAGCTTTAGCAAAAAATCCAAAGTTATTGCTTTGTGATGAACCTACTGGAGCTTTGGATTATCAAACAGGTAAGAAGATTTTAAAAACATTACACGATGTTTGTATAAATAACAAAAAGACTGTAATTATTATTACTCATAATGGAGCCTTAACAAAAATGGCTGACCACGTATTACATATTAAAAACGGAATGATAGTAGGAGAAGAATTTAACGAAAGCCCAATGGCGATTGAAGATATTGAGTGGTAGTATGAAGAAAACGCATGTTAAATATATATTTAAATGTATAAAAGACGATTTAAGTAGATTGATTGCTATTTTCGTAATCGTTCTTTTAAGCATTGGATTTTTAACAGGCTTTATGGGTAGCCCAAAAGATTTAAGAGCAAGTTTTAATAAATATTATCACGAAACAAATTTGATGGATGTATATATTCAATCCACTATTGGCTTCTCTAATGATGATCTAGACTATTTGCAAAATAATATCGATGGCATCAAGAAAATTGAGGATTATTATCAAATCGATGAATATTTATATTTAAATGATACAAGAATTCAAGGAAGAGTAATTTATCGTACTTTTAATAATGATAGTATTGATAAATTAACATTGGTAGAAGGTAATTTACCTACGACTGCTGAAGAATGTGTAATGCTCAATCCTAAAAATTCAATGATTAGCTACTCAATTGGCGATTCTATAAAAATTGATGATAATAGTTACACAATTGTTGGAAAAGTTAATGATCCATTTTATATTTCAAATCAACCTGAAAATACCACTATTGGTAATGGTGTTTTGGATGGAGTAATTTATTTTGATAAATCATTTGTAACGGATTATGAAGTAACTATGATTAAGATTACTTTTAAAGAAACTGATAAGTATAGTTGCTATGATGATGAATATAAAAGTTATGTTAATACCAAAGTAGATGAAATAGAGAATGTGGCAGCCGAAAGATTAGAAGTTAGGAAAACAGAAATTAAAGAAATGTTTGTAGAACAAGCAGAAGTTGCTGCAAAAGAAGAGTTAAAAACACAAATTTTAAGTGTTATACCTAGTTTAGAAGGGACAACTATTTTAGATACAATTATCGATTATATTGCTACAACTGATATGTTTAAGGAAAATGTGGAAACAGCCACTGAAGAAGCGTTTAATACATTTATTGGTAGTACCGCTTTAAAATGGTATGTAATGACTAGAAATCAAATTCCTAGCTATTATTTGGCAAACGTAGATGTTGATAAAATTGATACAATTTCAGGAATTTTACCAGTATTCTTTTTCTTAATTGCTTTGCTAGTTAGTTTAAGTTCGGTTACAAGAATTATTCAAAAAGATAGACCTCAAATTGGAACATTTAAATCGCTTGGTTATAATAAAACAACTATTTTTAAAAAATATTTAATTTATGGCTTGATATCGACAGTTTCTGGATGCGTAATTGGTTCAGCATTAGGTGTTTTTATCTTGCCTTTTGTTATTATGCAGATTTATAGAAGTTTATATGATATACCATCTATGGTTTTCTTATTTGACTATACAAGCGTCTTAATTTTCTCGTCAATTATGATTGTAATGATATTAGGATGTATCGCTTTAGTTTCCTTCTCAGTTCTTAGAGAACACGTTTCCTGCTTATTTGCAGGAAAAGCACCTGCAGCTGGTAAAAAAATATTGCTCGAAAGAATACCATTTTTATGGAAGCATATAAGCTTTAAATTAAAATCAATGCTTAGAAACGTCTTTAGATTTAAAAAGAATCTAATTATGATGTTAATCGGAATTGGTGGATGTACAGGCATTTTATTGACGAGTTTCGGCCTAAAAGATTCGTTAAGCGTCATTCAAAATGATCAATATAATGACATTATTAAATATGATTTAATCGTTAGTGTTAATGATATAACCCAAAATCCAATTGATGATTCTAGAGAAAGCGAGGCTATATATTACTTTAGTGGAGAAGTATTAACTCAAGATGAAAATATAGATGTTTCAATTCTATCTTCAAACAATATACCTGATTATATAAATTTATTTGATAATACATTTACTTCTGATTCGGTTATTGTCACTAATCAAATTGCAGATGAATTAAATCTTAAAGTCGGCGAAAATATCGTTGTTGAATGTCCAACTTTAGATATCTTTGTTCAATTAAGAGTAACAGGAATTACAACTAATTATATAAATAACTATGTATATTTAGGAGAAAGAGCTTTCCAAAATTATTTTGGGACAGTCTCAAAAAACGCTTTCTTAGTTAAAAATAATTTAACTAATGATGAATTGAAGGCTTATATGAGGGAACTTTTAACTAATGAAAATGTTGTTTCAATTTCATCAACAAGCGATATCAAGTATACATACGAAAATATTTTAAATAACTTAAATTCTGTCGTTGCAATCTTGGTTTTATTGAGTGGAGCATTAATTGCTGTAGTTATTTATAACTTAACAGATATCATTATTACGGAAAGAATTAAGGAAATTGCGACATTACGTGTCACAGGTTATACAAGACGAGAATCTTTGCTCTATATATTTAGAGAAATTATATTTATGACAATTTTAGGAATATGTTTAGGACTTATTTTAGGTGTATTCTTACATCAATATGTAATGATGAATATTACAAGTATTGGTTTATGTTTCGGCGAAGCAATTAATCCTTTAAGTTATTTATATACAATATTATTAGCAATGGGGTTTGTTATCATTACAACATCTTGCTTCTATCCAAAGATTAAGAGAATTCAAATGGCTGAAGCGTTAAAATCAGTCGAATAATATCGTTTATTTATATAAAATATTAAGTATGAATAAAACAAAAATTGGCTCTATAGGCGAAGTGCTATTATATTTAATAGAGAAAAACGAAAGTAATTATGAAAAAGCGTTTGATTCAAATGAAGCAAACGCTTTAAGCATGATTAAAAGCAGTAAATGCCAAAAGGAATTTATAACGATAATACCAAAAAATAGATTTGGAGATGAAGTAATTAGCTATCTAGGATCTTTAGATATTGATAAGATAAATTATCAAAGAAAAGATGGACGACAAGGTATAATTTTTGACTTTAAAGAAAGAGGAATTATATTAGATCGAAAATATAGTGCTTTCTATTTTGCTTCGGCGATGGATTTTGACTTTATAAAAATGTTAGATGAATCATATAGTTTTCATTTGAGTATGGATTCATTTTCAATTTCTATAGATTCTTATAAATATTTAGTTTCTGCATTAAAATTAGCTAAAAAGAAAGAATGTTTGATAACTTTAAGCTTCACTAGCAATAATTTCTTTCGGAACGACGAGCAATCTTTCATAGTGCTAAATCAAATAAGTAAATATGTTAATTATTTATTTTTAGATTTTAATAGGCTTAAAAATGTTTATGCTTTTAATAAAGGCTTAGAATTTAGTAAAGAAAAACTACTAGATATCTATAAAAAATTAAAAGTTGAAGACATAATAATTTTTAATGAAGAAGAGGCTTACTTTATTAATAAAGATGATTGTTTAAACTTAGTAGATTTAGGAAAGTTCCATAATGAAAGCGAACTAATCGCAAGATTTTATAATAAATACATTTTAAAAGAAAATTAATGTAATTAATTTTACGAAAGTCTTTAAAAGCCTAGATAAGAAATTTATAATTTAAATCATGGATCCAATTATTATTAGTGTAATTTGTTTATGTTTGATTTTTGGGGCAACAACGTTAGGCTCAAGCTTAGTTTTTGTTTGTAAGAAAACATATTCGGCTCGTACTGGTTCGATGATTGTTGGACTTGCTAGTGGAATTATGATGGCTACATCGTTTTTTGGATTATTGCTTCCTTCTATTGAAGAAAGTAAAAGTATTTATGGCGAAAAACTTGCGGTCCTGCCAGTAGTTTTAGGATTTATTCTTGGAGGAGTGCTTTTATATTTTTTAGATAAAGTTGTCCCTCATTTGCATAAAGACTCAGAGGAAGCTGAAGGTATAAAGACCGATAAAATTAATAGAAGATTTAAGTTTATTCTCGCCGTAACGTTACATAATATTCCTGAAGGCATCGCTGTAGGCTTACTTTGTGGATATGCAATAGGGGCTACGGATAATATAGAAACTGCCTGTTTAGGAGCATTAAGCTTGGCGATTGGTATTGCAATTCAAAACTTACCTGAAGGAAGTGCAGTGAGTATCCCTTTACTTGAAGATGGTGTATCAAAGCCAAAAGCGTTTCTTCTTGGTACCCTTACAGGTGTAGTTGAACCTATTTTTGCTTTTATTGCGATATTTTTAGCAGCGTTTTTAGACTCGGCCTTACCTTATTTACTATCATTTGCAGCTGGAGCAATGATGTATGTAACAATTGATGAATTAATTCCAGAGATTAAATGTAGGCGCGAACATAGTCACTTTGGTTTATGGGCGTTTATGATTGGCTTTGCCATTATGACTTGTTTAGAAATATTACTTTAATAAGGAGAAAGAAACATGAAATACGATTTTACTTTTTATAATCCAACTAAAATTTATTTTGGCAAAACAGCTTTTAAAAATTTAAAGACTGAATTAAAAAATTATGGTCCAAACGTTTTATTTATGTTTGGAAGAAATTCAATTAAAAAAAGTGGATTATATGACAAAATTATGAATGTTTTAAAAGCAACTAATAAAAATGTCACAATTTTAGAAGGAGTAATGCCTAACCCAACTTATAAAAAGGTATTAGAGGGAGCTAAATTAGTTAGAGATAATCATATTGATTTGATTTTAGCTGTTGGTGGAGGATCTGTAATCGATTGCGCTAAAGGAATAAGTGCAGCCGCTTATTGTAAAGAAGATGCTTGGGAAAGATATTACATTAGGGGAGAAAAGGTTAATACTAGACTTGTTCCAATAGGTTCAGTTTTGACAATGGTTGGTACTGGATCAGAAATGAATGGTGGTTCAGTAATTACTAACGAAGACAAGAAACTTAAAAAAGGACATGTTTACGAAAGCGTTAATTTCCCTAAATTTTCAATTTTAAATCCAGAATTTACATATACAGTCCCAATTTATCAGATGAAATCGGGTATTTTTGATATATTCTCACATTTAATGGAACAATATTTTTCTGGTGATGATGACAATGTTAGTGATTATTTAATCGAAGGATTAATGCGTTCATTGATTCATTCTTCAAAAGAAGCTATTAAAAATCCAAAAAAATATGAAGCAAGAAGCAATTTAATGTGGTGCGCAACCATTGCTTTAAATACATTAGTAAGACAATCTAAAACGGAAGATTGGCAAGTTCATAGTATTGAACATCAATTAGGAGCTTATACGGATTGTGCTCATGGAATGGGACTTGCTGCAATCTCAATTCCTTATTACAAGTTAGTTTATAAATATGGAGTTAAAAAGTTTGCTAGATTTGCAATTAACGTTTGGGGAGTCAGTCCGATTGATAAAACCGATGAAGAACTTGCATTATTAGGTATTGAGGCTTTAAAAAACTACATTAAAGAATGTGGAATGGTAACTTCAATTCAAGAATTAGGTGCTACTAAAGAAATGTTACCTTTAATTGCTGATTCTACGGATTTAGGAGGAGGTTATCATAATTTAACTAGAGATGAAGTGCTAACTATTTTAGAAGAGTGCTTCTAATTTAGTTTATTTATAATTAATATGATTACGTTTCTAAGAAAACTATTTATTAAAAATTATCAAGATACCAATTCGCCAAAAGTGAGGGAAGCTCATGGAATATTAGCGTCTTGTGGTGGTGTTATAATTAACTTAATACTATTTGCTTTTAAGTTGGTTATAGGAATTATTACATTATCCATGTCTGTTATTAGTGATGCTATTAATAACTTGACTGATTTTTTCTCTTGCATAGTTAATTTAATTGGTTTTAAAGTTGCGAGTAAACCCGCTGATAAAAATCATCCTTTTGGACATGAAAGAATTGAATATTTATCTGGATTAATAATTTCATTTGTCATTGTTGCTTGTGGTCTTTTATTAATCTATTCAAGTGTTTCGACTTTAATGGAAGGTCAAAGTGAGATTAGTATAAATATTTATACTTTTATTATTTTAGGTGTTTCTATTTTAGTTAAATTATTACTTGGATTATTTTATCGTGGACTAGGGAAGGCTATAAACTCTGTAAGTTTAAAAGCTGCAATGCAAGATTCGATAAATGATGTTATTGTTACTTCCTTTGTATTAATCTCATCAATAATTCAATATTTCTATCCAAGTTTATGGTATTTAGACGCCTCAGTATCAATCGTAGTTGCATTATTTGTTTTATTTGCAGGAGCTAAAATGATTAAAGAAACTAGTGCACCTTTAATCGGAGTAAGACCAGAAGCAAGTAATGTTTTATCTATTAAAGAAGAAGTGTTAAAAATTGATGGAGTAATAGGTGTTCATGATATGCTTTTTCATTCTTATGGCCCAACTAAAGTTTATTTAACCTTACATATTGAAGTAAACGGAAATTTAAATTTATTTAGTGCTCATGATATTGCAGACAATGTTGAACATTTTATTAAAGAGAAGTTTTCAATTGATGCTACAGTCCACATTGATCCAATTGATGTTGAGTCAAAAGAGTACCAAAAACTTTCATTAGATTTAAAAAATGTATTATTAGATATCAATAAGGATTTTACTTTTCATGATTTAAGAATTGTTAAAACCCATGGAGGTAATAGAATATGTTTTGATATAGCTTTACCTATCGATACTAAATGTGATAAAGACAAATTGACTCAAGACATTAAAACCAAGTTAAATGGTGAATATAAAGATTACGAAATTGATATTAATATAGATGATAATTATATGTAAGCGTAAAAGATATACCATTATTTTCGTTCGAACACTTGAGCCTCATAATGTATTCATAAATAAAGGAGACAATTATGGGAGTAATTACAAACACTTATCCTGAGGCTTTTAAAATTAGCTTAGTTAGACGTTATC
>CASGAD010000014.1 GCA_949299335.1 uncultured bacterium
ACACCTTTTTTATCATAAGTTATGAACAACTAAATGCAACTTTCTGATTTGTTATGAAAAAGAAAATTAAACTTGAATATTGTGAAAGACTAAAATCAATTTTCGCGGGTTTACTGTTGAATTAACTTTTACACTTCACATTATAAATATTGATAAAATAAAATTTCTGTGTTTTAATAAAATCGAAAGAGGAGGGTAGTATGAATAAAGCTGAATTAGTGGTTGCTGTATCCGAGATTTGCGAACTTAGTAAAAAGGAAGTCGAGAGAGTTGTTGATGTTTTATTCGATCAAATGGAAAACGCATTACGCTCTGGCGATTCAGTTAAGATTTCTGGATTTGGTGTATTCCAAGTTAAAGCTAGAAAAGAAAGAGTAGGAACTAGTCCAGTAGGAGACCATGGTCGAATCACAATTCCTGCAACTAAAACTGTCGGATTCAAACCTAGTAAAAATTTAAAAGAATCAGTTAAATAATTCTTGATGAATATTAGAGGCTTTAAATATGCCTCTTTTTTGAAAGTTGATATGAACATCGAGATTTTTGATGTGCTTAAAAAGATATATAACTCTAATGGTTATAGGCTATACATGATTGGTAGTACCAGTCGTGATTTTTTGCTTAGTAGGGAAATTAATGATTTTGATTTTGTAACTGATGCTACGCCTAGCGAATCATTAAAATTTTTAAAAGCCAATGAAACTTTTAAACGTTTTGGAGTTTTAAAACTTAAAGTTAATAATAAAAATGTTGATATAGCAACTTTAAGAATAGAAAAAGATTACGAAGACTTTAGACATCCTAAAAAAATAGAGTTTATTAAAGATATATCTTTAGATTATTATCGTCGTGATTTCACAATTAATGCGATTTACATTAATGAAAATTATGAAGTAGAAAAAATATCAACTTTAGGAGTAGAAGACCTTAAAAATAGAACATTAAGATTTATTGGTGACCCCTTAACTAGAATAAAAGAAGATCCTTTAAGAATTTTAAGAGCTAAAAGGTTTATAAAAGAATATGGTTTGAAAGTTGATGATTCTTTAATGAAAATTCTTAAAGATAATGAGTACCTAATCGAGCGCTTAAATAAGGATAAAGTTAAAGAAGAAAATAGAAAATATGATTTAATAAAGGAGATTGAGTAAGATGTTTAATGCTAATGCCATAAATTTTCAATATTTATTACTTGAATATTATAAATATATGAATCTAGATGAAGTTGATCTAGTTGTTTTATTAATGATTGATCATTTAACAACTGAAGAGTGCAAATTTGTAAGTGCAGATGATATATGTGTAAAAACAACTTTAGCTCATGATTTAGTTGATGAACATCTTTCTAATTTATTCTTAAAAAAATATATTGATATAGGTAATGATGGAAATACTGCCTATACTAGTTTAGAACCAATTAAAAAAATATTATATAAACTATTTCAAAATACCATTTTTACTGAAGCGGAATTAGAACAAAATACCGAACTTGAAAACGCTAGAACTGAAGTTTTTGATGCCATGGAAGATTTGCTTGATAGATCTTTAACTCCTTTAGAAATTACTAGAGTAGAAGGGTGGATTACTAGTGGAACATCTAAAAAAATCATTTTAGATAGTTTAAAAGACGCAAAAGCTAAAAATATAACTAATATTAATCAAATTGACCGCTTAATTGTTAAAAAAATGAGAGAAGAAGATAATTTTGGTAATGAACTTAAAGGATAAAGCTTATATTATTCAAAAATATTTTGATGAAATATTACCTTTTGCTAGTTGTGAGTTAACTTATAATAGCGATTATGGTTTTTTGATTAGCGTAATGCTTAGTGCTCAGTGCACAGATAAAAAAGTTAATAAAGTGACTGATATTTTATTTAACAAATATAAATCATTAGAAGAACTTGATGAAGCCTCATTAAGTGATATTGAAGAAACCATTAAATCTTTGGGATTATATAAAACCAAAGCTAAAAATATTAAAGTAATTACTCATGAATTATTGACTCGATTTAATGGTAAAGTCCCTAGTGACAAAAATGAACTAATGAGTTTACCTGGAGTTGGCAATAAAACTAGTAATGTAGTGCGAGTTGAGCTTTTTAAAATACCTGAATTTCCAGTAGATACACATGTGATGAGAGCTTCTAAAAGACTTGGCTTGACTCTAGAAGAAGATGATGCTTTTACTATTGAAGAGAAATTAAAAAAGATTTTTCCTAAAGAAAAATGGATTTTACTTCACCATCAATTTATCCATTTTGGGAGATATTATTGTAAAGCCATTTCTCCTAAATGTCAGGGATGTAAATTAGAAGGAATATGTAAATTTCAAAAGTTATCTAAATGAAGTTTTAAGACATTTAAATAATCTAAAGGAGGCATAAAGCCTCTTTTTATTTCATAGGCATTTTTTAAAAAGTAACTTAGAGGAATAGAAGAAGTTGAGTTATTTTTAATAAACTCAAATAAGCTTTTGCTAGGCAAAATAAAATACTTATTTAATAAAGCAAATTCTATGATAAAAAAAGATATTCCACCATGCAAAATTACTCTTTTTGCGTGCAAAACTTGATTATCTTTTATGTTTTTTAATGGAAAACTAGTTTTAGAATTTGTGCTTTTAGCTTCAAAATCTAAGTATTTTCCTTTATATAAGCCGTTATAATCAGTGGTGCTTTTACTTTCAAAATAAGCCTCAATTATTTTATTATTTTGACATTTAACTATATTAATTGGAGTAGCTTTTTTGTATATTAAAGCAATACTATTTTCTAAATAGTAATCATTAGAATCATTGATTTCCTTTTCAAGAGTCATCCCTCTATTTTTATAATTTATAATCTCATTATTGTCATTAACATCAAAGTTAAATTTAATCATTGAATTTCCTCATCAATATATTTTAAGAGGTCATCAGTGGTTACAGTTCCTTCATCAACTAACTTAGTCATAATTTTTAATATTGGAGTTGGCAAATGAGGGTTATGAAGTAAAACTTTTAAATATTCTTCCTTTAAAATTCGTTTTTCAGTAATGAAAGCGTTATAAAGTAAAGATAAATTAATTGCATCGCTTTGGGGATCATGAGCATCTCCTAAAGGTGTGATTTCAAACTTTTTTAAGGCATCTAATAAAGAAATCATCTCATTTCTATTGCTTCGACAAAATTTAGATACAACATTAGAAAAATCGATGTTCTTTTTATAAATCATATGAATAAAATCATCATCATCTACATGATTAATTAAAGAAGTTTGATGTAATAAACGCATATCAAAATTACCATAAGTCATAAAGACAGTTTGCTTTAAATTATTTCCACAATAAGAGCTAAATTTTTGTATGGCATCAGTAAAATTTTCACCATATTGAAAAAGATAAAGGTCAGTGATCCCAGTTAATTGTTCAACAACTGGACCAACAACACCTTCAGCTCGAATAAAAATTTTAAATGGTTTATGCGACTTTTTTATTCTTTTTTTATTGTCTAATTCAACTTTTATGGCCCCAATTGCAATTATTTCTTGAGTCAATTGAGTACCTTCAAAGTCCATGAAGATAATTTGATTTGCATCGTTTAGTAACTTGTTTAAAAACTTCATAAAAAGAATTATAAAAATTTTTGACCTCTCTTTCAACACTAGTAAAACAACTAGTTTATTTATCTTTTTTTCAATTTTATTAAATTTAGTGAAAAGAGAAGAAATATTTTGCGATGCTCATCGAATTTTTGTAGTCAAATTAGCCCTTATTTTATTGATAATATTAAAGTTCTTTAATATAATTTATGTGTTAGGAATTACAATGAAACTCAATTTAGATTGGAAAGATATTTTAAATAAAAAGTTCAAACAAAATCAAAAGGGCTATGACCCTGATGAGGTTGATGCTTTTTTAGATAAAGTTCTTGAAGATTATGAATCATTTGATAAAGAGATTGATTCCTTAAACGGCAAAATTATTTCTTTAAAAAGAGATAATGAAACACTTAAAGCTTCTTTAAGAGAAAAAGATACCGTGATTTCAATTCAAAAAAGCAAAAACATTGCTTTATCTACATCTCATCAATCATCGTTAGATAATTTAGAACTATTACAACGTTGTAGTGCTTATGAGAAAAAACTTTATCAAATGGGCATTGATCCTAGCAAGATTAAATAAACTTCAGTCCATGCAATCGCTGGTTCTTTTATGAATTAGAGGAAAGTCCATGCTCGCACTTCCTGTGATGGAAGTAGTGATTATGCTAGTCTAAAAAATAAGGCTAGGTACTTTGGAGAAAGTAACGGCAGATGAAGATCTAAAAGGAAACTCATGATTGGAATCTATAAAGTGCCACAGTGACGAATTTGCTTGAAAAGGCAAAATGAAACGTTGGTAAACCCCTTAAGCGAGAAACTCAAATTTTGGTAGAGGAGATTGGGAAGGAGAAACGAATCCTAACTAGTAAACGAAAGTTTAGATAAATGATTGCATAAAACATAACATGGCTTACGGACTGAGTACTCATTAAAGAAAGTAAAATTATTATGAAAAAAATTAATTTACCTACAAAAATAACTATCTGTCGAATAATCTTGGCAGTTGTTTTAATTTTTGGACTAATTATTTTATACCTTTTAGATGAATTTAAAGTTATTAGTATTGCTTCAATTGGCAATATTGCTTTAACTGATGGAATAAATCCCCCAACAATAAATTGGATAATGATTATTGTCTTTGTTGTTTTTGCAATTGCTAGTTTAACTGACACGCTTGATGGGTATTTAGCTCGTAAAAATAACGAAGTGACTGATTTAGGAAAATTTTTAGATCCTATCGCTGATAAGATGCTAGTAAATTCAGTAATGATATTTTTAGCATTGAATTTTGTAAGTTTAAGTGACGATGTTAAATTTCCTTTTTTCTGCGTTATTATAATGGTTGTTAGAGATTTAGTTGTTGATGGATTAAGATTTTTAGCGGCTCAAAAACAAGTTGTTATTGCTGCTAATGTTTTTGGGAAAGTGAAAACGATTACTCAAATGTTTGCTATTTTGATTGTTTTACTTAATGGTTTCCCATTTTCATACTTTGATTATAATTGGCCAATGTATCTACATATTAGTGATTGGCTTTGTTATATTGCCACATTCTTTAGTGTTTTAAGTGGTATCATTTATGTCAAACAAAACATTAATGTTTTAGGAGGGGAAAATAATGAATAATGTCCAAAAACTTATTGATGAATTAGCTAATAGAAATTTAACTATTGGTTCTGTTGAATCGTTTACTGGAGGACTTTTTGCTAAAGTCATTACAGATGTTAGTGGAGCAAGCCAAGTATACAAAGGAAGTATAGTTGCTTATTCACCAGAAGTTAAAGTTAATGTTGTAGGAATTCCTCAAGAATACATCGATGAACATGGTGTTGTTAGTTATGAAGTTTGTCAACAAATGGCGATTAAAGGTCAAAAACTTTTAGGTGTCGATGTTTGTGTTGCTTTTACAGGCAATGCTGGACCAGCTGTATGTGAAGAAGGTACAGAAGTTGGTACTTGCTATATGTCAATTGTTTATCATGGTCAAGCTTGGCCAATCCCATTAAAACTTGAAATGGAAAGAAACACTTTAAAACAATATTGTGTAGAGGCAGTTATTTCTACAGTTTTAAGTATTATCACTCAATCAAAATAATTTTAAAAAAAATAGAAAAAAATTATTATTGAGTATGTTGTGCATAGTGAAAGGAGTTTTTAATGAGCGAAGAAAATAAAAAAACTGTAAGTAACGATGCACTTAAAAGTGTTTTATTCCAAGTCGAAAAAGAATTTGGAAAGGGCTCAGTTGTTCGTTTAGGAGATCATCCAAATGTTGATTGTGATTCAATTTCTAGTGGAAGTATATTACTAGATAATTGTTTAGGTGTTGGAGGATATCCAAAAGGCAGGATAATTGAAATTTATGGTCCTGAGAGTAGTGGAAAGACTACTTTAGCATTAACTGCGGTTGCTGAAGTACAAGCAAAAGGTGGTTATGCGGCGTATATTGATGCTGAAAATAGTATCGATCCAGATTATGCAAAAGTTTTAGGAGTTGATATTGATAATTTAATATTAAGTCAACCTGATACCGGAGAAGAGGCTTTAGAAATTGTTGAAAGATTAGCAAAAAGTGGTGTCTTCTCATTAATAGTTGTTGATAGTGTTGCGGCTTTAGTACCTCAAGCTGAACTTGAAGGGCAAATGACTGATTCAAGTGTAGGATTACAAGCGCGAATGATGTCAAAGGCAATGCGTAAAATAACAGGTGTTTTAAATAAAAATGGATGTACTGTTATTTTTATAAATCAACTTAGAGAAAAAGTTGGTGTAATTTATGGAAACAATGAAACGACTACTGGAGGAAGAGCTCTAAAATTTTATTCAAGTGTCAGAATTGACATTAGAAGAAGTGAAGCGATTAAGGATGGAATAAACATTATAGGAAACGTTGTTACTATTAAAGTAGTTAAAAATAAGGTTTCACCACCATTCAAGAGTTGTAAAGTTGACATAATCTATGGCAAGGGAATTTCAAAAGAAGGTGAACTATTAGATTTAGCGATCGAAAAAGGAATTGTTAAAAAGAGTGGTTCATGGTATGAAGTTTATGGCCAAAGAATGGGACAAGGCAGAGAAACTGCTAAACAATTTTTAAGAGAAAACTCAGATATTTTTAAACAACTTAAAGATGAAATTATTAATGGAGTAATCCAAACTACCCCAGCAGAAAATCCTATTTTTTAATGTAGAAGACAAGTGGTATTTAAGTTATAATTAATGAGTATCATGAAGATACTTATTAATTAAGAATATAATTTGTTAAATATAGATAAATAAACTTTATTTTATTGATTTGTGTCTAGTGATACCTTTTGAATAAAAGGAGATTTTAAAATGATTGATTTAACTGGCAGATTTAATACGCTAGTTGATAATTCATTACCTACTTATGTGTGGGTTTTACTGATTGTAATTTGTGCTATTGTTGGCATTGTAATTGGATGTGTAATTTGTATATTATTACCTAATTTAAAAGCAAAAAGAGCGCAAAACAATGCAGAAAAGATTATTAACGACGCAAATATTAAAGCTGAAAAAATTCAAAAAAACGCTCAAATCGATGCAAAACAAACTGTATTCGAAATGAAGCAAGAAGCTGAAAAAGATATTAAAGAAAGAAAGCAAGAAGTTGTTCAACAAGAAGCAAAACTTCTTCAAAGAGAGCAATCTATCGATGCTAGAGATCAAGCTCTATTAAAGAAAGAAAATAATCTTGAACTTAAAGAGCAACAAATTGATCAACAAATCGAAGAAAACAAGAAGAAAGCAAAAATTTTGGATGAAAAGATTAATTCAATACTTTCTGAACTTGAAAATATTGGAAAATTGACTGAAAAAGATGCTCGAGATGAGATCTTTAGAAGAGTTGAAGAAAAAGAACAACAAAACATTGCTAAGTACATGAAAGAGCGTGAAGAAGAAGCTGAAGCAAAGGCTGATGAAGAAGCGAAAGATATTATTTGTAATGCTATCGCTAGACACGCTCAAGAAGTTACAACTGAACGTACTGTTTCTACCGTTGCTCTTCCTAGCGATGAAATGAAAGGAAGAATTATTGGTAGAGAAGGAAGAAATATTAAATCTTTAGAGCAAATGTTAGGTGTTGACATTATTATTGATGATACACCAGAAGCAATTACTGTTTCTTGCTTTAATCCTATAAGAAGAGAAGTTGCTACAAGAGCATTAAATGTTTTAATTAAAGATGGAAGAATTCAACCAGGACGTATTGAAGAAGTTGTCGCTAAATGTCAAAAAGAAGTAAATGACACAATCAAAAAAGCTGGTGAAGATGCTGTATTTAAGCTTGGAATTAGCAATATGAATAAAGAGTTAGTCGCTCTTGTTGGAAGATTAAAATATCGTACAAGTTATGGCCAAAATCAACTTGAACATAGTGTAGAAACTGCAAAACTTTGTGGAGCTATGGCTGCTGAACTTGGATTAAATCAACAATTAGCTAAAAGAGCCGGTTTACTTCATGATTTAGGTAAAGGATTAGACTTTGAAGTTGAAGGTAGCCACATGGAGTTAGGCGCTAGAATGGCTAAAAAATATGGTGAAAATGATTTAGTTGTTAATGCAATCGAAGCTCACCATGGAGATGTACCTCCAAAATCAGTTATTGCTTATTTAGTAATCGCTGCTGATACATTAAGTGCTGCTAGACCTGGAGCAAGAAGCGAAACATTAGAAACATACATTAAAAGAGTTGAACAACTTGAATCAATTGCAAAATCTTATGATGGAGTTAGTCAATGCTACGCAATGCAAAGTGGTAGAGAAGTTAGAGTCATGGTTTTGCCAGAAAAAATTGATGATTTACAAGCATTTAAACTTGCTAAGGATATAAAAGATAGAATCGAAAAAGAAATGACATATCCTGGCCAAATTAAGGTCAATGTCATTAGAGAATATCGTGCACAAGAGACTGCTAAATAATGAATATTTTATTTGTAGGTGACATTGTTGGAAAAGTAGGAAGAAAG
Organism: uncultured bacterium; assembly: GCA_949299335.1. GTDB lineage: Bacteria > Bacillota_I > Bacilli_A > RFN20 > CAG-826 > Onthovivens. The sequence continues at coordinate 8,576 of CASGAD010000014.1, forward strand.
GCTCTATTAAAGAACCTTTCTTTTGTTAAAGAAAAATTTGAAATTGATTTTGCAATTGCTAATGGCGAAAACATTTCAAACGGCAGAGGAATGAATGAAAATCATTATAATTTTTTAGTGCAAAACGGAGTGAACTGTATCACTTTAGGAAATCATTATAATGATAGAGATGAGATTAAGTCTTATATTAATTTTGCTGATGAAGTTGTGAGGCCATTAAATTTAAAAGATGAATATCCTGGAGAAGGAAGTAAAGTTTTTGAAGTGAATGGCATAAAGATTAGAGTTACAAATTTACTTGGTAGTGCTTTTAGTAAATTCGAAGTCAAGGATCCATATCAAGAAATTATAAAAATTATTAGTGAGGATGTAAGCGATATTCATATAATTGACTTTCACGCTGAAGCTACTGGAGAGAAAAAGGCCTTTGCTTATGCTTTAAAAGATACAGTTAGTGCTGTAATTGGTACACATACGCATGTTCAAACTAATGATGCGCAAATATTGAATACGGGAGTATTTTATATGTCTGATGTAGGAATGTGTGGTTCTTATAATAGCGTGTTAGGTGATGAAATTAATAGTGTCGTTGAGCGAGTTATTTTGCATAATGACAAAGCAAGGTTTAAACTTTTAGAGGATGATGATTCTCTTTTTAATGCAGTAGTATTAAAATTTGATGATATTACGTTAAGGCCACAAGAAATTGTTCCAATTAGTATATTAAATAGAAAGGTACAAGAATAGTTATGAAGAAAACAGTTATAGAAAATATGCCTGATATGAATCAAGCAAGAAAAAGAGTAGAAAGTATAAAAACGATTTATTATAACTATGAACCTAGTCAAAAATTAATCGATAGATTTAAGGGAAAATACGCCTATATAAGAACTTTTGGCTGCCAGGCTAATGTAAGAGATGAAGAAACGATGATGGGTTTACTTTCTTCAATTGGAATGATAAAAACTGAAGATCCTACCAAAGCTAGCGTTGCTATTATTAATACTTGTGCCGTTAGAGAAAATGCTGAAGACAAAGTTTTTGGCGAAATTGGTGAATTTAAAAACATCAAGGCTAAAAATAAAGATTTAGTTTTACTTTTATGTGGGTGCATGGTAGAGCAAAAACATATTATTGAAAAGACATTAGAAAAATATCCTCATGTTGATATCTTTTTTGGAACTCATAACATCCAAGATTTATTAAGATTACTTGATGAATTCATTACTAAAAAGAGTCGCTATGTAGATGTATCTAGTTTTGAAGGTAATATCATTGAAAAAATGCCTGTTACTAGAATTGAAAACTATAAAGCTTATGTAAATATTACTTATGGATGTGATAAATTTTGTACTTATTGCATAGTTCCTTATACAAGAGGAAAAGAAAGAAGTAGAGATATTAATGATATTCTTGAAGAATGCAAAGTTTTAGTAGATGAAGGATTTAAAGAAATCACTTTACTTGGTCAAAATGTTGATAGTTATGGCAAAGATTTAAAAAATGGAGTGACTTTTGCACATCTTTTAGAAGAAGTAGCTAAATTAGGAATACCTAGATTAAGATTTTTAACTAGCTATCCAAGTGATTTTAAAGACGATGTAATTGATGTAATGGCTAAATATCCTAACATTATGAAATACTTACATTTACCAATTCAAAGTGGTAGTGATGATGTTTTAAAAAGAATGGGTAGACGTTATACAAGTGAAGAATATTTAAACTTAGTTAATAGAATTAGAGCTAAAATTCCAAATATAGCTTTATCAACAGATATTATTGTAGGATTCCCTAATGAAACTTATGAAGATGTTTTAAAAACAATAGATGTTTCATTAAAAGCTGACTACACAAGCGCTTTTACTTTTATTTATTCTCCTAGAAAAGGAACTCCAGCTGCTAGATTAGTAGATGATGTAACTTATGAAGAAAAAAATAAGAGATTTAAAGAACTTGTTAGTGCCTTAGAAGTTAACTTTAAAAAACATGCTGATGAAATGGTTGGCAAAGTATATGAAGTATTAGTTGATGGTGAGTCTAAGAAAAATAAAGAATTATTAAGTGGCTACACTGAAAATAATAAAGTTGTTCATTTTAAAGGTGATGAATCGTTAATTGGACAAATTGTTAAAGTTAAAATTTTAGAAAGTCATGTTTATTCATTATTTGGAGAATTAGTCGATGAAGATTCTTTAATTAAATCTAAATGTGAAGAAATTAAAAAGAATATCGAGTCATCAGCCTTAGTTAAGGAATATTTGCATTATAAAGGTATGATTGAAAATGATCACGAACTCGAACAAATGCATAATAAGTTACTTTTTATGAAAAAATGTGACCTTAATGACGAAGAAAAAGTAGAATATTTAAAATTAAAAGAAGAGTACGACAATAATCCAATTGTTTCAAACTATAATCGTTTAAAAAAGGAAATCGACGACTTAAAAATAGAGGTTAAGAATCTTTTGAAATTATGATTTGTGCAATCTTAGGTCCAACTTGTTCAGGAAAAAGCGATTTAGCTGAAAAACTAAGCCAAAAATTGAATTTTCCAATTATTAATTTTGATGCTTTTCAGGTTTATAAAGAAATTGAAAAAGGTACTGCTAAGCCTTCAAATGACTTGATTAATAGTGGAAGATACTTTTTGTATAGTTTTAAAAGTGTTTTAGAACCATATGATGTAATGAATTATCAAAAAGATGCTAGAGAATTATTAGCTTCTTTTAATAATGATAATGTAATTTTAGTTGGTGGTACGGGATTATATTTAAAGGCTTTATTATTTGATTATAAATTTCTAGAAGAAGAAAAAATGCCTGAAGATTTTTTAAGTGAATATAGTAATGAAGAACTTTTTATAATGCTAGAAAAAATCGATCCTGAAGATGCTAATAAAATTGGTAAAAATAATAGAAAAAGACTTATTCGAGCATTATATGTTTATAAGATTCATGGAAAAACTAAAAGTGATATAAACGATAATGGTAAAAACAAATTGCTTTATCCTAATGTTATATTTATAGGGTTAAATATTGATAGAGATTTACTTTATTCTAGAATTAATGATAGAGTTGACCAAATGTTTTTAGATGGCTTAAAAGAAGAAGTTGATAATTTATTTTCTTATTATGACAGTAGTTTAAGAGCCTTCCAAGCTATTGGCTATAAAGAATTTAAAGGTGACTTATCAAATAGCGAAATAAAAGAGTTAATAAAAAAGAACACTAGAAACTATGCTAAAAGACAAATGACATTTTTTAAACATCAATTTGAAAATGTTAAATGGTTTAATTCTTTAAAAGAAGCTGAAAGCTATTTAGGTTTATAAAATGGATATCGATGCAAGAACTAAATTATTATTAAAAGATGATTTTAATAGGTTAAAGGGCAAAAAAATCGTCGTAATTGGACTTGGTGGAGTTGGTTCTATCATCCCAATAGTTTTAGTTCGTACCGGTATTAAAAAATTAGTGATTATTGATAAAGATAAGGTGGAAGCCAGTAATTTGAATAGACAAATGGCTTATACCTTGAAAGACATCGGGAAATATAAATCGGATGCTTTAAAAGAAAAGCTATTTGAAATTCAAGATGACATAGAAATTTCAAATTATGCTAAAAGTATTGATGATAACTTTGATTTTTTAACATTGCAAGATGCAGATTATATTATAGATTGTATAGATGATCTTAATGCAAAAGTGAAAATTGCTAAATTTGCATTCAATAAGAATATACCTTTAATTGCTAGTTTAGGTATGGGAAATCGTATTGATCCTAGCGAAGTCAAAATTACAAAACTTAACAAAACTTTTGATGATCCATTAGCTAGAAAATTTAGATATTTATTAAAGAAAGAAAATATAGATATATCTAAAATTGACGTGGCGTTTTCTTTTGAAAAACCTATAATTAAAGATAAGACAATTAGTTCCATAGCGTTTGCTCCAAATTCAGCAGGATTAAATATAGCAAGTTATGTAATTAAAAGAATAATAGGATGGTGATAAAAATGAGGTTACAAAAAATTGAAAAAATAGCAGCTAAATTAAATATTCCAGAAAGTGCTTTAGAAAAATATGGAAATTATAAAGCTAAAATTTCTAGAGAATATATTAATAGTGTTAATAATAATAAAGATGGAAAACTAGTTTTAGTAACTGCAATTACACCTACTAAAGCTGGTGAAGGAAAAACAACTACCAGTATTGCATTATTAGATGGATTAGCAAAAATTAATCAAAGCGCAATTTTATCATTGCGTGAACCTAGTTTAGGCCCAGTATTTGGCTTGAAAGGGGGAGCAACAGGTGGAGGAAAAGTAACTGTTGAACCTCAAGAAGATATTAATCTTCACTTTACTGGTGATATGCACGCCTTAACTAGTTCAATTAATTTAATTTCTGCTATTATTGACAATCATATTTATCAAGGAAATGAATTAAGAATTAATCCTGAAAAAATAATGCGGAAGCGAGCATTAGATATTAATGAACGTGAACTTCGTGAAATTCAAATAGGATTAGGTAGCGATAAAAATGGTATTAAAAGAATTGACCATTTTGAAATTACAGTTGCTAGTGAATTAATGGCAATTTTATGTATTGCAACTGATGAAAAAGATTTTTGTGAAAGAGTAAAAAGAATAATTGTTGCTTATAATTACGATGATGAGCCAGTATATTTGGGTGATTTACAAATTTCAAACGCTATAATGAAGCTCATGAAAAACGCTTTATTGCCTAATTTAGTTCAAACCGCCGAAGGAAATCCAGCTTTGATTCATGGTGGACCATTTGCAAACATAGCTCATGGATGTTCTAGTTTAACTTCTATTAAATTAGCTTTAAAAATTTCACCAATTACCATTACTGAAGCTGGTTTTGGAGCTGACTTGGGTGCTGAGAAATTTTTAGATATCACCGCAAAAGTCGGAAATTTAACTCCAAATGTAATTGTTTTAGTTGCAACTATCAGAGCATTAAAGCTTCATGGTGGAGTTAAATTTGAAGAATTAACAAACGAAAATATTGATGCATTAACTAATGGATTTAAAAATCTTGAGCAACATTATTACAATTTAAGAAAATATGATGTTCCAGTTATTGTAGCAATTAATCACTTTAAAGATGATACTAAACTTGAAGTAGAGACTTTAAAAGAATTATTGAATAAGCAAGGAATTAAATTTGCTTTTTTAGATGGATTTTTAAATGGTGGAGAAGGTAGTGTAGATCTTGCTAATAAAGTTGTTGAGGTATTAGAAACTACAAAATCTAAATATCATACTTTATATAATTATGAAGATACTATCGAAAATAAAATTGCCAAGATTGCTAAAGAAATCTATCATGCTAAAGATGTCATATATGAAGAAAAAGCATTAAAAGAAATAGAAAATATTAAAAAGTTAGGAAGAGACAATCTTCCAATTTGTATAGCTAAAACTCAATCCAGTTTTTCAGATAATCCTACTTTATTAAACGCACCAAGAGATTTTGATTTACACATTAAAGATGTTCGCTTGTCTAATGGTGCAGGATTTATTGTTGTATTAACCGGAAATATTTTAACGATGCCAGGCTTACCAAAAGTTCCAACCGCAGTTAAAATGGAAAATCAATAATTATAAAGTGATATTTTTAGCTTCAATTTGTGACTCGTATGTTGAAATTTGATTTTCAATATTGAGCTCCTTAAATTGATTCATGTAAAGGGTATAGTAATACCCTTTTTGTTCCATTAATTGCTTATGGTTACCATCTTCAACGACTTTGCCATCCTTCATAACAAGGATTCTATCGCAATTTATAATTGTTGAAAGTCTATGAGCGATCATAATTGAAGTTCTTCCTTTTAAAATTTTATTGATTGCTGTTTGAATTGTATTTTCTGTTTCAGTATCAATTGAAGAAGTAGCTTCATCTAAAATTAAGATTCTTGGATTTCTAATAATTGCTCTAGCAAAGGAAATAAGTTGTTTTTGACCTTGGCTTAATTCATTGCCACCGTCTTCCAAATAAGTATTATATCCATCCTTTAAACTGAGAATAAAGCTATCAATATCAACAATTTTGCAAGCATTAATAATCTCTTCGTCAGTTGCATCATGCTTGCCGTATCTAATGTTGTCTTTTACTGTTCCTTTAAATATAAATGGAGTTTGTTGAACGTACCCAATATTACTTCTAAGCCATCCTACGCTTCTTGTTTTATAATCAATCCCATCAATTAATATTTTTCCCATAGTTGGTTCATAAAATCTACATAGTAAATTGACAGTGGTGGATTTTCCACTTCCAGTTTCACCAACAATGGCTAAACTAGTTCCTTCTTTGACATCAATATTTAAATCATGAATAACTTCTAAATCTTTTTTATAAGAAAATGAGACGTGATCAAATTGAATATGACCGATTAGAGGTTCAAAATTTTCTGTTTTGTTTTTAAATATTGAACCATATTTTTCTATGACTTCAGGTGTATCAACTAAATCAGGTTCTTTATCAATTAATAAGAAAATTTTTTCTACACTAGCTTGAGTCCCCATCAAATCGCTAAAAATTTCAGCTAGTGATTGAATAGGATTATAAACACTGCCAACAAAGCCAATAAATAAAACAATTAAAGCGACTGTACTCGTAGTCTCATTACTAATTCCTAAAATAGGGAATAATAAGATAACTAAAGCAGTGGTTAAAGCGCTTAAAATATTGATTGATGGTTGGAATAAAGCACTAACATAGCCAGCTTTAATTCTTTTCTTTTTAACATCTTCAGTGATTTCATCGCATTCATCATAAATAGTTTCTTCTATTGCTAATGTTTTTATAGTTTTATTACCATTAATTGATTCAGCAAGCCATCTAACAAATTCGCTATATGCATTACGAGCAATTCTAAAGAATTTTAAAATCTGTCTTTCAAAGAATAAAACGATAACAAAAATTAAAGGAGTGGTTGCTAAAATAATTAAAGAAAGTCTCCGCTCATAACTGAACATCGTAACAAGAGTAAATAAAAGTTCGCAAACTATCCAAAAAATACGCAAAACCGAGTTAGAAATTACGTCTCCAATACTAGCAGCATCATTTTGTAATCGAGCAATTAACCATCCACTAGGAGTTTTGTCAAAGTAAGAAAAGCTTAACTCTTGTATCTTTTTAAAGGCGTCACGTCTTAATCCTGTCATGATTGTCATTTCAAAATAGTTAGTTAAAAAGAATGTAACAAAGATTGCTATACTTCTTAAAACTATCATTACGATATATAAAATGACGTATGTTAAAAATGTGACTGAAATATTAATTCCTAGAATTTTAACATTTAACACAAAAGATAGAATGTTGTTAGAAGGTTGGAATGAGGACTCTTTAAATGCATCAATTAATCCAGCACTCATACTAGGTATAAAACTTGCATCATAAAAAGAAGTAAAACACATAGTAATTAATATAAGAATAAGTAGAGGCCATTTAGGCAAAACATACTTAAAAGCTTTAGACCAAATGCCAATATTTATCTTATTAGAAATAGATTCTTCTTCGAATACACGCTTTGCCATAGTTTATACCATCTTAGTTTGAATTTCATAGATCCTTTTATAAAGACCTTCTTGTTTAATCAAACTTTCATGTTTACCTATTTGGGAAATTTTCCCATCCTCTAAAACGATAATTAAATCTGCATCTTTAGCAGTAGCAACTCTATGAGTAATTAAAAAAGTAGTACACTTTTCTATTCTTTCTTTCATTGCTTTTCTTATATTAAAATCAGTTTCCGTATCAACAGCTGATAAAGAATCATCAAAAACAAGAATTGGTGATTTTAGAATTAATGTTCTAGCAATAGCGACTCTTTGTTTTTGCCCACCACTTAATGTAGTTCCTTTTTCTCCGACAGCGGTGTCGTATCCTTTAGGGAAATTAATAATAGAATTATGAATTTGGCAAATAGAAGTTGCTTTAATTAAGTCATCATTATTTGCTTTTTGATTAGCGATAAGAACGTTATCTTTAATGGTTTTAGAAAAAAGGAATGGATCTTGTAAAACAATAGAAATATTTTGCCTTAAATAATGCTTTTGAATGGTTTTTATATCGACGCCATCGATATAAATTGTCCCACTAGTTGAGTCATATAATCTAGTTAATAGATAAGCTAAAGTAGATTTTCCACTTCCAGTTTTACCCATAATAGCGACTGTTTGACCTTCTTTAACAGAAAAACTAATATTTTTTAAAGTAGAGTCATTACTATCTGGATAATTAAAGGAAACATTTTCAAAAGTTACATTTCCATTTATTTCAGGTGTTTCACCTGTATCTACATCTTCAAGTGGCTCATTTAAAATTAAGCTAATTCTATCTAAACTGGCGTTAGCTCTTGCTAGATTACTTAAAACAGTTGCGACATCTCTAATTGGCCAAACCATGAAGTTAACAAAAGTAAAACTCATATAAAGTGTACCTACACCAAATTCTTTATTGTAACAAAGTACAAAACCGACAATAGTTGTGATAGCGATTTGACCAAAAACAAAAATATCACTGCTTGAGAAGAAGAAAGCTCTTAATTTTCCCCAGTTCATATACTTAGTTCTATAGTCATCAACATATTTTTCAAAGTCATTAATTTCAAATTCTTCATTATTATATGCTTTAACTAATCTAACACTAGCTAAGTTTTCTTCAATTTTTGATGTCATTTCACCTTCGCTATCATCAGTTTTTCTATATCTTTTTCTAACTTCTTTAATAACAAAGAAGGAATATATAAACATAAAAGGCATTAATAACATAGTTACTAAAGCTATTTTATAGTTTGTAATCCATAAGAAAACAAAAGAAATTCCAACAATAAAAACAGTATAAACAATCATCGAGGTATCAAAACTAGCGAATCTTTTTAAAACATCTTCATCACGAGTACAAGTTTGAATGATATCGCCGTTTTTCATGCTTTTAATTTTAGAATATGGTAAACGCTCTATATGGTTAAATAAAAGCATTTGTAGGTTTTTACTCATAGTGTTCATAAATTTTGTTCTAAAGAAAAATCTAATTGCCGAAACAATCGCAGATAAAAGAGCAAAACCTATTATTAAAATGGCAAAAAACCATATATTAGTACTTAAGAACTTAATTCCACCAAATGAGTTAATAAAAAATGCCGATAAAAAATTTACATCACTCCCTAGTTGTTCTAAATTGTCAATTGGAGTACCAATACCACCTAAATAATCCTGCGTTTGCAAAATATCGATAAGTATTTTTGAAATATAGGTTGTGGTAATTGAAAACAAAACTGAGAAGAACATTAAGACAAAATAGGAGTAATATAGAAATCGACATCCTTCTGTAATAATATGAAGCATCTTAAAGTATCGTTTCATATAATAAAAATTATACTTTTAATATAGTTTTTTGCAATCTTATTTGATAAAATTTATAAAGCAAGAATTATTATGATAAATGAAGAAAAAAACAAAGAATTGCAAGAAAATAAGTTGTTAAATGAAAAAAAAGAAAATGAGTTTAGCAATGATTTTATTGTGCAAGGCGAAGATGGAATAGAAATCAACGAAGAAGATGAAAAAGAGATAAATCTAGGTGAATCTATTAATGAAGATGTCGTTGAAGAATTACATAGTAAAGAAGAAAAAGAAAAGACTGCTATTGGTGAAAAGAAAAATGATAATTATAAATATTTTATTTATCTTTTTCTTATTCTTTTAATTACTGGGCTTGTTTTATGGTACAACTTAGCTAGTGCCACAGGAATGACTGATGAAACCGGTGAACCAATCTATGTTTATCAAACAATTGGTGATGTTTTTAAATCAATGAATTGGTGGTATTTTGCTTTATTTATTGGTTTTGTTTTATTAAATTACCTAATATCATCATTAATTATCTTTTTATTTGCTAGGTTGTATACTCGTCACTATAAATATCATCAAGCGTATGCTAATAATGCGATTGGAGCTTTTTATAGTGCAATTACTCCTGGATCAAGTGGAGGTCAATTTGCTCAAGTTTATACTTTTAAAAAGCAAGGGATTCCAGTTAGTAATAGCGCCTCAATTTTTGTAATGAGTTTTATTATTAGCCAATCTGTCTTGATTGTTGTTGGACTAATTTCTTTAATTACAAGTTTTAATTTGATTATTACTTTAAATGCAATACCTATTACAATTGGGGACATTAGTTTTTCTATTCCTATTTGGGCATTTATTATTTTAGGATTTGGATTAAATTTACTTGTAATATTCTTATTATTATTTATGTCTTATTCTAAGCGTTTTTTAGGCTTTGTTTCTAATAATATTATTAATTTATTAGCGAAAATTAGACTTGTTAAAAATCCAGATGAAAAGCGCAAAAACATTCGTATACAAGTTGAAAATTATCGTATAGAACTTAGACGTTTACAAAGTAATATACCTTTTACAACGCTTGTTGTATTTTTAATGTTCTTAAATTTAGTAATAAGCCAATTATCACCATTTTTTAGTGGTTTAGCCTTAAATGCTTTTGACTTATCAAACATTAATGTTGCTCAAAAAATATATGATTGCGTTGTGTTTTGTAATTTCCACCAAATGGTCACTGGTTTAATTCCTTTGCCAGGAAGTGCAGGTATTAGTGAAATTGTTTTTGCTTCTCTATTTGGCTCATCAAGTAATTACTATAGTCAAGATTTCTATTTACATGGAGGATTAAATATTATCTTACTTGTTTGGAGATTTGGCACTTTCTATATTCCATTTTTTATTAATGGCATATTTGCTGCTACATATAAAACTAGAGGTCTTCCTGTTAAAGATAGAATTATTCCAGTCGGAAACAGGAAAACAATGCTTACTATTCAATTAGAAACTTATACTGAAAGAAAAGCTAGTAGTGATACTTTATATGAAACTAAAGCATTAGAAAGAAAACAAGTGTTAGAAAAAATAATGCGTCATGACAAAACAAAAAAGAACACCACAAGTATAGAAACTAAAAAAGAAGTAAAAGAATATGAAGATAAAATTGTTATAGGAGATGATGAATAATGAATATAGCGATTTTTTCCGATACTTTCCTCCCTGAAATTAATGGAGTAGCTACTAGTGTTAATTCCTTATTTTTACTATTAAGAAAAAACGGACATAATGCTTATGTAGTTACAACTAGTAAAGATAAAAATGTCACTTTCAAAGACAACGTTTTACGTATTCCTGGATTAGAGTTAAAAAAACTATATGGATATCGTGCTTCGTTTTTCTATAACAAAGAAGCTTTTAAAATTTTAAAAGGGCTAAACTTAGATTTAGTTCATATAAATACTGAATTTGGCATTTCTCAATTTGGCTTTATTGTTGCTTCAAAATTACGTATACCATCAGTTTATACATATCACACAATGTATGAAGATTATACTTATTATGCAACTAAAGGTTATTTTGACCGTTTCTCTAAATGGGCAATTAGAGAATTTGATAAGACTTGTATGAATAGAGCAACAGAAATTATCTCGCCATCAAATAAAACTTTAACTTATATTAAATCTATTGGAGTAGAAAAATACGTAAATGTAGTTCCTACTGGTTTTGAATTTAAAAGATTTTTAAAAAACGAGGAAAATTTAAAAAAAGTTAGTGATTTGCGAGAAAAAATAGGAATTTCTCAAGATAAAAAGGTTTTACTTTGTCTAGGAAGAATCGCTAAAGAGAAAAGTTTTGATGTCATATTAAAAGGCTATAAGAATTATCTAGATGAATATGAAGATCAAAATACAATATTACTTTTTGTTGGAGATGGGCCTGAAAGAGGCGAATTAGAAAACTTAGCCTCTTCTTTAGGAATTAGTAAAAAAGTTAAATTTATTGGAAAAGTATTAAATGAAGATGTATATAAGTATTATCTTATTTCTGACTTATTTTTAAATGCTTCAATCAGTGAAACTCAAGGCTTAACTTTTATGGAAGCAATGGCAAGTAGTGTCCCTGTTTTATGTAGATTTGATAACAATTTAGTGGGTGTTATCAATAACAATAAAACTGGATTTTTCTTCATTGATGAGCAAGATTTTTCAGAAAAGCTTTATTTTGTGTTAAACTTATCAAAAGAGAAACTAGACGTTATTTGTGAAAATGCTTTAAAATCCATCGATTGTTTTGATGAGAAAAGCTTCTATTTAAATGTAATTGAGGTATATAAACGTGCTATTAGAAGATACTGGTAGAAAAATATTATCAATTAAGGAAAAAGGTAATAAGTATATTATTGAGTTCCCATTAGCTAAAGTTAAACTTCATAAATCTACTTTTGATAAATTTGAGCTTAAAGTAGGTGATGTTTTAAGTGATTCTTTAACTTATGAAATCGCTAGTTTCGAAAAAAAAGAAGAAATTTTAAGTTACGCTAGAAAATTATCATCTAAAAAACCATATAGTGAAAAAGAGTTAATTAGATTAATTAATAGAAAATTCGCTTGCCCAAAAGAATTAAGAGTAGCCTTACAAGAATTAAAGAAGACTAATATCTTAGATGATGAAGATTTTTTAAAAAACTATTTAAATTATTTTAATAAAAATTTTTATGGCAAATATTTTATTATCAATTTTTGTAAAAGTCATGGTGTCAAAGAAGTATCGATTAAATCGCTAGTTTTTGATGATGATAATGAATTAGAAAAAGCTAAAAGTTACTTAGAAACTATCCAAAATAAGTATATTCATTTTGGATTTGCTAAGCAAAAAAGGAAACTCTACGACCTAATGCTTGAAAGAGGATTTAGTGTAGACGTTATTTTAAAAGTATTAGATGGATTAAAAATTGATGTTGAAAAAGAACAACGACAATTAATTAAAGAATATAAAAAAATAAAAAATAAAGTTACTGCTAAAGAAAGTAAAGGTGTTGATAAGGACAGCAAAATTGTTAATCGCTTGATTGATAAAGGATATGCTCTTACTTTAATTAGTAAAGTAATGAATTTAGATAAAGAGGGTAAATTAAATGATTAAAGATTTAATTATAAATAATGTAAAAGAAGTTGATGGTGATTTTAAGATAAAAACAATGGATGATCCTAAACCATCAAGAACTAATCCAACTTCAAAATATGTTCATTTAATCTTAACTGATGGTTCACTTGATATCGATGCCTACAAATGGGATTATGATGAAAGTAGCGAAAAAGATGTGATTAAAGCAGGAAATACAGTTAAGGTAAAAGGTGAGCTTAGACTTTATCAAAATAAGCATCAAATTACTATTAAACGAATTGAGAAGTCGTCAAAAGATCCTAAAGATTTTGATAGACACGCACCTGTTTCTAAAGATGAATTAGTCGCTGAATATAAAAACTTCTTAAATAGCATCAATGATAAATCACTTAAAGCCATAGTTAATGAAGTTTTTAGTAAATATGGTGATAAGTTTGTAGAATATCCTGCGGCTGTAAAAAATCATCATGAATTTATTAATGGATTATTATTTCATACAGTAACTATGTGTAAAGTTGCTGATAGTGTTTCAAATATCTATCCTAATGTAAATCGTGATTTATTAATAAGTGGATGTTTATTGCATGATATAGGAAAAGTTGTTGAATTAAGTGGAACCGAAGGAACTAAATATACCGATGAAGGTAATTTACTTGGACACTTAGTTATCGGAATGACTATTGTAAAAGAAGCTGCAGATAAATTAGGTATTACTGGTAATGCACCTTTATTACTTGAGCATATGTTATTATCTCATCATGGCAAACTTGAATATGGTTCCCCAGTATTACCACTTACTAAAGAAGCTTTATTATTATCAATGATTGATGATATGGATGCCAAAATGGTAATGCTTGAGAAAGCTTATGATACAACAAAAGATAATGAATATACTGAAAGAATATTTGGATTAGATAATAGAAGTTTCTTTAAAGGAAATTTATAAGATAAAAACAACAAAAAAAGAATCGATAAATCGAATTATGACGATTCAGTCGATTCTTTTTTGCGTCTATTTATTTAAACTATCTTTTAATTCTTGAGCTAGAACAGGCAAATTCACATTCTTTAACTCTTTCATTTCAAGTTTAAATCCATCGTTTGCTTCATATCTAGGTATTACATGGATATGGAAGTGAGGAATTGATTGTCCAGCAGCTTCATAGCAATTAGTTAAGATGTTTACTCCTTTTGCGCCAAGTTGTTTAATTGCAACTTGACCTATTCTTTGTGCTAAATCAAATGCCTTATGAAGGACATCTTTAGGACAAGATAAGAAGGACTCGTAGTGTTTTTTAGGGATGACTAATGTGTGACCATATGTTACAGGATTAACATCTAAAAATGCGAGAACATCTTCATCTTCATAAACGATTGTAGAAGGAATTACCTTGTTTGCAATTTTACAAAATATACAGTTTTTATCAAAATCCATTTTGTATCTCCTTTATAAAAAACTGCTTCAAAATGAAGCAGTTTTAATTAACGATTATTCAAATAATCTTGGATATGTTGATTCGAAGTAATCGTAGACATCTTGATCGTGGTAATTAATATTACATTGTTCAAGATAGTAAATCATAGCGTTAGTAGTGTATGTTGACCCACTTGCTAAGGTATATGCTGCTTCTCTGGAATTAACTTCGATATTGCTCTTTTGTTCCTTAGTTAAGGTATCTGTAATAGCAGTTGAGTCTGGAGTAATAATGTCTTCAACTTGGACAACATAGTAAGCTCCGCTTGCTTCCCATAAGATTGATTCATTTAAATTTGAATATGTATCTTTTCTTAATAAGTATTTACCTGTATTACCGATTTCATATAAGTAAGAGCCTTGGTATTGTCTATCATCACTATTAATTGCTGAATTCCATTCATTGATGAAACCATAAGCAAATAATTTGTTTTTGATATCATCTGGTAAGTTAGATGAATCTCTAGTTTGCCAGCCATAAGTTGTGTAATCAGTGACTCTATTAGAATCTGTCTTGATTGCTAAACCAACAATTGGTTCGTATGAGATGCTATCAATTTCAGTAAATGATGAATAGTTTGTAGCATTATTTGTTGCGATATTATTTGTTAAAGTTGAGTAGTCTTCAATAATATCAGCATATGGTGTATCCTCAAAGTAACTGAATGTTTCACTTGAAGCATAAGTTGCGATGTAACCTTTATTTCCTTCAGCACCAGCATTATGACCATCAGCATTTCTTGAAGGGTTTAAATCTGTTGCTTCACCAAATACACTTTCAGCTAATGTTAAAACATCTTCGTTTGAGTTAATAATTGCTGGATCACCTTTCCAAGCATCACTAGCAATTGTGAATTTTTCATCAGTTGATAATGATAAATTGTCATTATCAGAACCAGTGAAGTAAGTTGTTAAGAACTTATCGAAGAAGTTATCACCATCTTTTGCTTCGTTATTAGTAATAGAAATGTAGTTAACTTTTCTAGAACCTGTATTACCGATTGCGATATATTGTTCTTCTAAAACATATTGTTCGATAAGTAAATTCTTCATGATGGTTGGCATAATTGAAGAATTGATGTAATCGGTATAGTAATTTAAGTGAAGTACTGATTTAATTTTATCTCTACCTTCTTCGGTAGCAGAGTCATAAGTACCATCAATTAAAATATATTGTGAGAAGTAACCACCAAATAAATTTTCACCTGGTTTATATTCGTTGAATCCATCGAAATCGCCATTTACATCTTTATAAAGTGCGTTTTCACCATATTCATAATTGATTTGATCATCATAGATAATGTCATCGCTAATGGTTTTAC
Organism: uncultured bacterium; assembly: GCA_949299335.1. Taxonomy (GTDB): domain Bacteria; phylum Bacillota_I; class Bacilli_A; order RFN20; family CAG-826; genus Onthovivens. The sequence goes on from CASGAD010000014.1 coordinate 24,372, forward strand.
CAGCTCCATCTGTGATGTCATAAAGTTTATCACTTAAGTTTCTAGCGTATAAAACTTCGTAGAATCTATTGTTTCTCTTATATGAACTTGAATTTGCTTCACTCCACATAGTAGAAACGATTTGTTTGTCAATTAAGTTTTTAATAATGTTAATTCTTGCTTCAAATTCATCCTTAGAAGGAGCAGAAGTATCAAGAGTTAATTTGTAAGAACTGCTTGACCAGTTGTTATAAGCTGAATGGCTATTAATGAAAGCAGTTTTTGTTGCATCGTCTTCGCCATCATATCCATTTAATACAACTTTATATCCTCCAGTTGCTTCAGAGTCTAAAACAACAGAGTAATTTCCTAAAACAGCATCAGCAATTGCTTGAGTTAAAATATCGTTTACATTGCTTGCATAGCTATCTCCACCTTTAATTGTTTCATAAATTCTAGAGAGAGTGTTGTGGTCAATTTCGATATTTGAAACTAATTTATCATCACCATTTGGTAATGTAGCTGTAATTTTGTCACATGAAGTGAGTAATAAGGCTGAACAAGCTAATGTGACAAGTAAATTTCTCTTTTTCATTAGTTGTTACCTCCTGCATTGTAATTTCCATTAATTGAATAATATTTAGCATTATAACCTGGAGCGCCTTCTTTATATAAATTAGGATTACCAAAGTCAGCAGCTAAGATTTCAGGTAATAAGTTATATTTTCTTTCCCAAGTTTGTTCTCTAATTGAAGCGACATATTGTGTCCATTTTTCTTGCATTGATTTTGCAGAACTTCTTTCTTGAGAATTCATTTGAGTACTGATATATCTATCAACTAATCCTTGGACATCAACCTTATCATCAGTGAATTCATTAAGGCTTAAATTAAGTGTGCTATTCAACCACTCATATTTACTGAATTGGGTAGTTGAAGCCATACCGCTAATTTCTTCACTAATTGTGCCCACTCTATCATCATAATTTTGAACTGTGTCGTTGACATAGTTATTTTCAGATGGAGTTACAATATTTTGTTGAACATATGTTTTCTTTGGAACATATTTCTCCTTTGCATATTCATATGCAGGGAATGCATCTCCACCGACATAATATGGCTTATTAGTGCTTTGATCTATTCCGTCTTTAGATTTAGGGTTAGCAGCAGCATAGTATTCGTTTAATGTAGTAGAGTAATTAGCTCTAATTTCTTCATCACTGCCTTCAGCACCTGCAGCTTCATAGCCAGCAAGATCAAAATATTTATCACTTTCATCGAAGGCGGATCTTTCAACAATAATGAAGTGGACACCACCAGATGATTCTTGATTTCTAACAACTAATATTGGATTTCCTTCAGTATCACATAAGACATCTTTTGTAACTTGTTCGCCATTAATGTTAAATGTCATTGTTTTGAACATATTAGCTTCAGATGTTCCTTCAGTGAATACTTTTTCGCCTGAAGTCTTGTAGTGACCAGTGTCACCAATATCAGTGAAAACTTTTTCACCAGATACTTTATCTTCTATTTTTGTATAGCCAACAGCGTTAGTTGTAGGGTTATTAATATCTGATCCAAAATCACTTAATTCAAATGCAGTTTCATTTGTAATAAATCCAACATTACGATTTTGGAAGTATTTATTAAAGTAAATGTTTCTTGGATAGTAATCTTCATCACCATCATAAATTGTTAAACCTTTATCAGTAGTAGTTTTATCTTTGACATCGTTTAACTTTTGAACAACGCCATAAGGAATGAAAGTAACACCGAAATCAGTTAATTCTTCTTTAGCGTCTTCAGTAATATTTAAAACTTCGAGTTTTGAATCGTAATTTTCTTCTTCTGTGAAGTTAGGTTGAAGTAGTGTGTCATAAGCATAAATGCCAAGTTGGAATTCATTAACGAATCCAGCTTCAGTATCCATAATGTATTCACCACCAGTACTAGCACTGCTTGAGTCATCAGTATAGTTTTTAGCAACGTTGCTGAATGAATTACCCTTAACTAAACTTGTTATAGTGTTATAAAGTTTTGCAGCGTTATCGCTTGAAATATGGCCACGAGAATAACCATTATCATCAGAAGCATCAACTTTTACAAGAATATGTCTTACGTGATAAGGAAGCTTTTTATTGATATATCCGTTTTCGCCCCAAAGTGCATTGTACTCTTTTTGAATTTCATCGTCGCTTAAAACCCAAGTGTTAAATAAGCTGTCAAATTCATCATTAACTCTACTAGTCATTTGAGTGTAGAGGTTATCAAGATACAATTCGTTTTCTCTTTCTGAATCAGTTGCGTTTGGATCATCGTAGCCTTGATTTATTAAATAATCATGCCAGCTTGTACCAGATTCGTCTGCTGAATCTTTGGCGCTTTCGACTGCTTCAGTAGCGTCTGACTCAACAAGATCTTTATAACTTGCTAGTGCGCCGCCTTCTTCAAAACTAGCACGGACAACGATTTCATAAAGTGCATCATAGAATGCTTTTGCATGCTCATCTCTGGACTCATTTAAATATTTTTGGATGATGTCATCGGTGGAAATATCTAAATTTTGACCATTATAAGTGTAGGTTAATATTTTACCTTCGCTATTGGAAGTAACATCGCTACACCCTGAGAGTGAAACAACAGCTAAAGCAGTAAACACTAAACTTATCGCTTTTTTTCCTTTCATCATATAGTTTTCCTTTCAAAATAAAAAAATATTGCTCAATCAAATAGCGTTATTATTTTATACTTTAAGTATAAATAACACAATAACTTTTTTGATTCTTAACTATTATACAAGAAGTTTCTAACTTTTTAATAAAATATAGAAAATGATTTTGCTTTTTAAGTCGTTTTTAAGTTTAAATTTCAGAAAAATGCAAAATTATTAAAAAAATGGTCATAATATTTCCATTAATTCTAAAATTGATTTAATATAATAAACTTGAGGAAACTAAAATGAAGAAATTAGTTATTAAAGATTTACATGTTGAAGTAGAAGGACAAGAGATTCTTAAAGGGATTAATTTAGAAATTAACGAAGGAGAAAAGGTTGCACTTTTAGGGCCAAACGGTCATGGAAAAAGTACACTTTTTAACGCAATTATGGGGAATCCACGCTATAAAATTACAAAAGGCGAGATTTTTCTAGATGGTGAAAATGTCCTTGAAATGGACATTCCTACTAGAAGCAAAAAGGGGTTATTTTTATGTTTCCAAAATCCTAGTGAGATTCCTGGAGTTAATAGTGCTGATTTTCTAAAAGCAGCTATTAATGAGCATAGCGAAAAACGAATTTCTTTATATCAATTTTATAAAGTTTTAGATGATGCTACTAAAAAAGTAAAAATCCCATTTGATATGTTTAATAGAGCTTTGAACGATGGATTTAGTGGTGGAGAAAAGAAAAGAAACGAAATTTTGCAAATGATTTTATTAAATCCTCAAATTGCAATGCTTGATGAAATTGATAGTGGACTTGATGTTGATGCTATAAACATTGTTAGTGATTGCATTAATAGACAATTTGAAGAAAAACATACTGGATTTTTAATTATTTCCCATTATGCTAGATTATTTGAACTCGTTAAGCCTACTAGATCAGTCGTTATTGTTAATGGTAAGGTTGCTTGCGAAGGCGGACCAGAAATCTATAAGCGTATTGATAAAGAAGGATACGAATGGATTAAAGATGAATATGGCATAGATATAGAAAAAGAAAAGCAACCAATGAATAAAGTATCAATTGGTGTCTGTGCCACTAAAGAGTATATAAAAAATGGAACAAACAACTAGTATGGCAAATAAAATACTTATAGATAAAAATGGTGAGTATATTTTTGATTTAGCATCTATATCTCAAGATGTAAGTTTAAATATTAAAAAAGGAGTTATTACTAGTATTAATTTAAAAGGATTTAAAGATAAAACAAGTCTTACTTTTAATTTAGAAAAAGATGCTATTTGTGATTTAAAATTTTTACTTGAAAACGACAAAAAAGATATAGATTTGCAGGGAAATTTATATTTTAATGCTTGTTTTAACGTGTTTTTTGCTGATTATACTAATGATAATTTATTCCTTAAAAGCATGATTAATTTAAAAGAAGAAAACTCAAAAACTAATGTTAATTTTACTTCTTTAGGCAAAGCAAATAATTTAAAGAAATTTGATATTTCTTTTAATCATTTAGTTCCAAAAACTACTTCAAATTTTGAAGGCTACGCTGTTTCAATGAAAGATAGTTTTATTAAAATTAATGGAGTATCTCATATTGTCAAAGATGCTATTAGTAGTGAAGCACATCAAAAGGTTAAATGCTTACTTTTTGATGAAAAATCTAGAGCTATTGCTAATCCTGTATTAAAGATAGATTGTGATGATATTATTGCTAGTCACGCATGCGCTATTGGTTCATTAAATAACGACCATATCTTCTATTTATTAAGTAGAGGTCTTTCTTTAGAAGAGGCTCGTAGATTGATTATTACTGGTTATTTATTGCCTATTAAAGAACACTTTAATGACGATGATAAAAAGAAGATTATTGAATATGTGGAAGGAGATTTTTAATGTTTGATGTTTATGAAATAAGAAAAGACTTTCCAATGTTAAATAAAACGACTAAAGATGGTTCTAAACCTTTAATCTATTTTGATAATGCGGCAACAACTTTTAAACCTCAAAGCGTTATTGAAGCAACTTCTAGATATTATTTAGAAGATTCTGTCAATTCACATAGAGGAGATTACGATTTAGCTTATAGAGTTGATAGCGAAGTAGATCATGCTAGGAATAATGTTGCTAAATTTATTAATGCTAATAAATCAGAAATTGTTTTTACTAGCGGATGTTCAATGTCAATGAATTTAGTTGCTTATGGATATGGCGTAAAGTACTTAAAAAAAGGTGATGAAATTTTATTAACTGAAGCTGAACATGCTAGTAATGTTTTGCCTTGGTTCAAAGTTGCTGAAATGACTGGAGCAGTCATTAAATATATTCCTTTAACTAAAGAAGGTAGATTAACTAGTGAAAATCTAAAAAAAGCTATGACTAGTAACACAAAAGTTGTTAGTGTTGCTCAAGTTACTAATGTTTTAGGTTTTATAAACGATATAAAAGCTTTATCTAAAGTGGCTCATGAAGGTGGAGCAATCATAGTTTGTGATGCCGCTCAAAGCGCACCTCACTTAAAAATAGACGTTAAAGATATAGATTGTGATTTCCTTGCCTTTAGTGGTCATAAAATGTGTGGTCCTACTGGAATCGGGGTTTTATATGGTAAGTTTGATTTATTAAAAAAGACTGAGCCGTTTATGACTGGTGGAGGAGATAATGCTAGATTTGACATGTGTGGCAATGTTGCATATTTAGAACCACCTGCTAAATTCGAAGCCGGTACTATGAATTTAGCTGGCATTTATGGACTTAATGCTGCAATTGATTATTTAAATAAAATAGGTATGGAAAATATTGAATTATATGAAAAAGAACTCCATGACTATGCTATATCTAAATTAAAAACAATTGATAATTTAGTCATTTATAACGAAACTGCAGATACCGGAATTATTACTGTAAATGTTAAAGATGTATTCGCACAAGATGAAGCAAGTTATCTTAATAGCAAAGGAATTTGCGTAAGAAGCGGAGAACATTGTGCAAAACTTCTTAAAGATATATTAAAAACTGTTGCTACCGTTAGAATTAGTTTATATTTTTATAACACTAAAGAAGAAGTTGACGCTTTATATGAAGCGTTAAAAAATGGAGGAAATTTCTTAGATGCCTATTTCTCTTGATGCAAACATGATGCGTGAAATTATTATGGATCATTATAGTCATCCATTAAATAAATATGTGCCTAGTGATCCAACTGGATATGAAAGTATTAGAATGGATAGTGATTCATGCATTGATGATATTACAATTTATTTAAAAATTGAAAACGATAAAATTATTGAAGCTTGTTTTGATGGAGTGGCATGTGCAATTTCTACTGCTAGCACTGATATACTTTGTGAATTAATTAAAGGTAAAACTTTAAAGGAGACAAAATATATCATTGAGCAATATAAAAATATGATTTTTGAAAAAGAATTTGATGCAGAATGTCTCGATGAACTCATTGCTTTTATCAATACTCATAAACAAGCTGCACGAATTAAATGTGCCACAATAGGCTTTAATGGTGTTGATGAATTAGTTTGTAATCACCATCATCACGAGGAGAAAAAATGAGTAAAGATCAAAATCTTAAATTAGATAAAGAATATCAATATGATTTTAAAGATGATGTTGAGAGCATTTTTTCAACTGGAAAAGGATTAAATGAAGAAGTTGTTAAAGCAATTTCTAAAGCTAAAAATGAACCTGAATGGATGTTAAATTATCGATTAGATGCATATAAAAAATTCAAAGTTATGCCTTTTCCTAGCTTCGGACCTGATGTTTCACATCTCGATTTTGATAGTTTTACTTATTTTACTCGTTATGTAAAAAGTGATAAAAACGATTGGGATGAGGTTCCAGAAACAATCAAAAATACATTTAATAAATTAGGTATTCCTGAAGCTGAACAAAAATATTTAAGTGGTGCTGCCACTCAATATGAAAGTGAAATGGTTTACCATAATATGCTTAAAGAAGTTGAAGAAAAAGGTGTTATATTTCTTTCAACCGACATGGCTCTACAAATGTATCCGGATTTGGTTAAGAAGTTTTTTGGAACTGTAATAAATGTTGCTGACAACAAATTTAGTGCTTTAAATGGCGCTGTTTGGAGCGGAGGAAGTTTTATTTATGTTCCTAAAGGAGTAAAGTTAGAAAAACCTCTTCAATCATATTTTAGAATTAATAACGAAAAAACAGGACAATTCGAAAGAACACTTATTATTTGTGATGAAGATAGTGATGTACATTATGTTGAAGGATGTACAGCTCCTATATATAGTAAAGAAAGTTTACATGCTGCTGTTGTTGAAATAATTGTTATGAAAGGTGCTAAATGTAGGTATTCAACTGTCCAAAATTGGTCAAATAATATCGTTAATTTAGTCACAAAAAGAGCCGTTTGTTATGAAAATGCAACTATGGAATGGATTGATGGAAATATTGGTAGTCAAATAAATATGAAATATCCAGCCTGCATTTTAAAAGGTGAAGGTGCTAAAGGACTTTGTATTTCAATTGCTGTAGCCGGAAAAGGTCAATATCAAGATGCTGGAGCAAGAATGATTCATGAGGCTCCAAATACGACTAGTTCAATTATTTCTAAGTCTATTGTTAAAAATGGTGGAATTAGTAACTATAGAGGTACAGCTAGAATTAAAAAAGAGGCTACTAATAGTAAAACTCATATAGAGTGTGACACTTTAATTTTAGATTCGATATCAAAAAGTGATACAATTCCAAAAAATGAATGCCAAAATAATTCCTCTTACTTAGAGCATGAAGCAACTGTAAGTAAAATTGATGAAGATCAATTATTCTACCTAATGAGTAGAGGTATAAAAGAAAAAGATGCTATACAGATGATTGTTATGGGTTTTATAGAACCATTCTCAAAAGAGTTACCAATGGAATATGCTGTTGAACTTAATCAATTAATCAAAATGGATATGGAAGGAAGTGTAGGTTAATGCCTGCACTTTCTTGCATTAATTAGTTAATAAAGATAAAATACTATTCGCTATGCAAAAAAATTACGATGTTATTGTTGTTGGTGGAGGCCACGCTGGAAGCGAGGCTGCTTTAGCGTGCGCTCATCGTGGTGATAAAACTTTATTAATTTCTTTAAATATTAAAATGATAGCTAATATGCCTTGCAATCCTTCAATTGGGGGAAGTGCTAAAGGAATAGTTGTTAGAGAAGTTGATGCTCTTGGTGGTTTCATGGGCAAAGTTTGTGATTCTGAATATTTGCAAATGAAGATGCTAAATACTAAAAAAGGACCTGGTGTTCAATGTTTAAGAGCTCAAGCGGATAAAAAGCGTTATCCGCATCATATGCAAGAAGTACTTTTAAATACACCAAATTTAGATATTTTAGAAGATGAAGTTAAAGGAATTTTATACGAAGGCAATAAAATTTTAGGTGTTTATACTCCTGATAAAAAAATCTATTCAAAAGCTGTAATTTTAACTACTGGAACTTATATGAATAGCGATATTTTAAGAGGGCATACTAAAATTTCTGAAGGTCCAGATGGAGAAAAACCTTCTATCGGATTAAGTGATTGCTTAAGAGAAATGGGCATTAAACTTCAAAGATTAAAGACTGGCACACCTCAAAGAATAGCAAAAGAATCAATCGATTATTCTCAAACTGAGGTTCAATATGGAAATGTAGAAGACCAAGCTTTTAGTTATGAAACCCATTCGTTTATAAAAATTAAAGATCAGATTCCTTGTTACTTAATATATACAACTCCTGAAACTCATGAGATTATTAGAGCGCATTTAGGAGAAAGTGCTATGTATGGAGGAATGGTCGAAGGAGTTGGCCCTAGATATTGTCCTTCAATCGAAGATAAAATAGTCAGATTTAGTGATAAACCTAGACATCAATTATTTTTAGAACCTGAAAGTTACGATACAAATAGTATATATTTGCAGGGTTTTTCTACAAGTATGCCAGAATATGTACAAGACTTAATGGTTCATTCTTTACCTGGATTACAAAATGCTAAAATTTTAAAATACGCTTATGCGATTGAATATGATGCTTTAGAAACCGAAGAGTTTGATTCTACTTTAATGGTTAAAAAATATCCTGGACTATTCATTGGTGGACAAATTTGTGGTACTAGTGGATATGAAGAAGCAGCTGGACTAGGTTTAATGGCAGGAATTAACGCTTCATTATATATAAAAAACGAAGAACCATTTATTTTAAAACGTGATGAAGCTTATATAGGTGTCATGATTGATGATTTAATTACTAAAGGAGCTAAAGAACCATATAGATTATTATCAAGTAGAGCTGAATATCGATTACTTCTTAGAAGCGATAACGCTGACCTTAGGCTTACTGAATATGGCTATAAATATGGATTAATTGGTAAAGAAAGATATACTAATTTCTTAGAAAAGAAAGCAAAATTTGAGCGAATTTCTAAAATTTTAGAAGAAACTTATTTTGGAGCAACCAGTAAAGTTAATGATTACTTAATTAAATTAGGCTATGAAAAACTTACCTATGGAGTTAATGGGAAAGACTTACTTAAAAGAAATGGCGTGGCTTATAGTGAATTAAAGAATTACTTGAATTTAGATGAAAATTTGTCACTAGATACTTTAAGTGAATTTGAACTCGAAGTAAGTATTAAATATGAAGGCTATATTGAAAGTGAACGTAAGGAAGCTCAAAAGTTTAGAAAATTAGAGGATATTAAACTTAGTAAAGAAACTGACTATTCTTTAATGGACGGATTACGTTTAGAGGCTAGACAAAAATTAAACGCAGTTAAACCTTTAACGATTGGACAGGCAAGTAGAATAAGTGGTGTAAATCCTAGTGATATTTCGATACTAGTTATGAATTTAAAAAAGGGTAAAAAAATATGAACATTAACGATTTAGAAAAAGTAAGTTATTTAAATCTTGATGAAGATATGCTTTCTAAATTAAATGAATATATGAATATTACTCTTAAAGAGAATGAAAAGTTTAATTTAACTAGAAACGATACAATTGATGAATTCATCATTAAAAATATTTTAGATTCATTAATTATTGTTAAGCATGTTGATTTGTCAAAAGGCAAGGTTCTTGATATAGGAAGTGGAGCTGGTTTACCTGGAATACCTTTAGCAATTTATTTTAAAGATGCTAAATTTACTTTATTAGAACCTACTTTAAAAAGAGCTAATTTTTTAGCGATGGTTTGTGATAAATTAAAGTTAAATAACGTAAAAGTTGTAGCTAAAAGAGCTGAAGATTATATTAACGAAAATCAAAGAGAAAAATTTGATTTTGTTATATCTAGAGCAGTTTCTAAACTTAATATACTTTTAGAATTATCTATCCCTTATTTAAAAATAAATGGAAAATTAATTGCCTACAAAGGTTTAAACTATTTAGAAGAAATTGAAGAAAGTAAAAATGCATTAATAGTTCTTAATTCAGAAATTAGTGAAGTTAACGAGGATGATTTGGATTTTACTACTGAAAATAGATTTAATGTGATTATCACTAAAAAGAAATCAACTATTGCTAAATATCCTAGATTATATAAAGATATAAAAAAGAGACCATTATGAAAACGAAAATAATTGCAATCGCTAATCAAAAAGGCGGTGTCGGAAAAACAACCACAGCCATTAATTTGGCTGCTAGTTTAGCTAATCTTCATAAGAAGGTTCTTTTGATTGACTTTGATCCTCAAGGAAATTCATCTAGAGGTTATGGAATTGATATTACATTGGTTAATAAAACTATCTACGATGTTTTATTAGGCAAGATAAAAATTGAAGACGCAATTAAAAAAACGTTATTAAAAAATGTCGATATAGTCGCAGCAAATTTAAAATTATCAAATTTTGAAAGCGATATTACCACATCTAGTTTAGATCCTTTTTATTCTTTAAAAAAAGGAATTGCTTCTTTAAGCAAAAACTATGATTTTATTTTAATAGATTGTCCACCTTCATTAGGTGCCTTATGTTTAAATGCTTTATCTTGTGCGGATTCAGTTTTAATTCCCGTTCAATGTGAATATTTTGCAATGGAAGGAGTTGCTCAAATCTTAGCTACAATTACAAAAGTCCAAGCTAACTACAACAAAAATTTAACTATTGAGGGATTTTTGCTTACAATGTATGAAAATAGAGCAAAATTAGGAAAAGAAGTTGTAGATCAAGTTAGGGGTTTATTTAGAGAATCAACTTTTAATGTAATGATTCCTAGAAATATTGCCTTAAGTGAAGCGACTGCAAGAGGAATGCCTTGTAATTTATATAAGCCAACAAGCGCTGGTTCTTTAGCTTATAACCAACTTGCTAGAGAGGTTATAGATAATGTCAGATAAACTTTTAAAAACCAATTTAGAAGAATTAATTGAAAAGTTTTCTAAATCTGATGTTATTTCTCATATTGAAGGAAATTATAAAATTGAGAATATACGTCATGTTTCATATAAAAGTTTATGTGATAATCATTTTGTTAAGAAAATTAAATATGATGATACACAAATTGAAGCCATTATGGATTCAATTAAAAAGAACGGACTATATAATCCATTAATAGTTAAAAAACTTAATAATCAAGACAAATTTGAAGTTTTAATTGGTAGAAAAAGATGGGTTGCCTGTAAAAGAATGAAGCTTGAAAGTATCCCAGTTATTATTTCAAATTATAATGATGAAGAAAGCTTATTAATTTTACTAGCAGATTCTAGAGAAAATAAAAATGTTAACGCTATTGAAATAGCAATCATTATCAAGCAATTAAATGAGCAATTTCATTACAAAAAAACTGATTTAGCTCGTCTTTTACATGAATCGTGTGCTCAAGTTTCGAATTATTTAAGTTTATTAAAATTGCCTCAAGATATCATTGATGATGTTTCTAAAAATAAATTAAGTTATGGACATGCTAAAGCGATTTCAAGATTATCTAGTGATGAAATAGAACATGTAATTAAAGAAATTTATGATAAAAATTTAAGTGTTAGAGATACTGAATCCTTAGTTCAAAGATATAAAATTAAAGATAAAAGAAGTAAAGGTGGATTAAGAATTAGTATTGAAGACAATAAAATAATAATTAGAGGAAAATCTAAGACCAAAATGGCTAAAGCTTATCGATTAATTAAAAAATCTTTAAAAAATCTTTAAGCGTTAAAGTGATGTTGTAATCGAGCAAAATTTAATTATTTGAAAAAATAGTGCATAAACTTTTTAAGCTTTTATTAAAAATTCGTGTTATTAGATTAAATTAGTAGTATTATTTAATTACTTCAGGGAAGGTGTAAGTCCTTATTGGTGGTAAACCCCACGAGATTATGATTAATCCGAGTAGGTGAAATTCCTACGGCAACAGTTAAAGTCTGGATGGAAGAAGTTATTTTTCTTTTTAATGACCTGAAGCTATGGAGGTCATTTTTTTATGAAATCAAATGTCGTTATTAATTATATAACGAGAACAGCAATTTTTGGCGGGTTAGCAGCAATTTTATATTGTGCACCAGGGCTACAATTTAATTTGCCGTTTGCACCATCATTTATGAGTGTACATCTTGATGATATACCAATACTCATTTCGAGTTTGGCGTATGGTCCTTTTTTAGGTGTGTTGGAGATAATTCTAAAAACTTTAATTAAATTGCCTATGACATCAACTGTTTGTATTGGTGAAATTGGTGATATGATTTATTCCTTGGCGTTAATCTTACCAGCGTCTCTAATCTACAAGTATAATAGAACAATCAAAGGAGCCTTTATAGGGGTTTCGGTTGGTTTAATTTCTACTTTGTTTTTTTCAACAATAGTTAATTTGTATACTATTTTTCCTCTTTATAAAATGATTTTAAATATGAAAGAAGGTGATATTGCCAATACATTTGGAGGTATATTTAATTGGCTTAATTGGCATTTAACTAGTGATTACGATCCACGAATTGCGATATTATTATTACCTTTTAATTTAGTTAAAAATGGAATTGTCATCTTTGTAACTTTTATTGCATATAAACCTTTAAGATATTTTTTAGAAAAAGCACATTTATAAGACAAAATAAAATTCCCTAATCCGATGTGTGATTAGGGAATTTTTTTATAAGCAAATTTAAATTAATCTTTTTCAATAGCTCCGACTGGGCAGCCTTCAATAGCTTCTTCAACTGATGCTTCATCGAGATCCCCGATTACGATTGCTTTGCCTTCGTCATCGATTGAAAATGCTTCAGGATAATTCCCGACACACATCCCACAACCGAGACATACATCTTGATTAACTTTTAATTTTGTTGCCATTTTGTCTTCCTCCTAAAAAGTTACAACTTTGATAACTTCACGCATATTGTAAACATATATTAAGTAAAATTCAATATAAATCGTGTGTTAACAGTGACTAAACTAATAGATATTATGCAACTTATATATTAGGCTTTTATATTGTTAATATTTTGAGTAGAGAATCCTTGATTATTAATAATTTTTCAATATATTTATAAATGATTTCATTTTAATTTTTTCAATAAATAAATTGCAATTAATGAAAACAAATATCTCAAAATTTACAATTTTTATACTCGCTATAATTATTGTATAAGTCATAAATTAACGATATAATCATGCTTATTTAAATTTTACGTTCAATTAATGAATAATTTTTTAGGTAGAAAAATTGCGATAATAATTTACCCATATTTTAGTATTTTTTCACTCAAAAATACCGAATTAGTTAATATCAGTAAAAAGAGAGCCAAAAAACGATGTAATTTGTTTCATTTTAAAAAAGTTTGATATATACTATTAATGATAAAATTCTAAAGGAGGAATTTAAAAATTATGGCATTAAAAGTTGCTATTAACGGATTCGGAAGAATCGGACGTCTTGCATTCAGACGCTGTGCTGAAACAGGAATTGAAGTTGTCGCTATCAACGATTTAGTCGACGCAAAAACACTTGCTTACTTATTAAAGTATGATACAGCTCATGGAAAATGGAATGCTGACAAAATTGGCTATGATGAAGCTACAAATAGTTTAGTATTTGATGGAAGAAAAGTCCCAGTCTTAGGACAACCTGATCCAACAAAATTGAATTGGAAAGACTATGGTGCAGAAATCGTCCTCGAATGTACAGGAAGATTTAAAGGAAAAGCAGATGCTAGTGTTCATATGACATGTGGCGGAGCTAAAGGTGTTGTTATCAGCGCACCAAGTGATAAAGAAACTCCAACATTCGTCTATGGTGTTAATAGTGAATCATTAACAAAAGCAGATACAATTATTAGTGGTGCTTCATGTACTACAAACTGCTTAGGACCTGTCTGTAAAGTTCTTGAAGCAAAATTCGGAATTGATGCAGGTTATATGACAACTGTCCACGCATATACAAACGATCAAACAACACTTGACCTTGCTAAGAAAGGTAATTTAAGAAGAGGAAGAGCAGCAGCTGCTAATATCGTTCCTACTTCAACAGGTGCTGCAAAAGCTATCAACCTTGTCATCCCAAGCTTAAAAGGAAGAATGCAAGGTGGTGCTATCAGAGTTCCAGTCTGTGATGGTTCATTAGTTGACTTAAGCTTAGTCTTAAAGACTAAAGGTGTCACAGCTGAAGAAATCAATGCTGCTATGAAAGAAGCTAGCGAAACATACTTAAAAGATGTTTTAGCTTATACAGAAGATGAAATCGTTTCAAGCGATATCTTAGGTGAAACACACGGTTCAATCTTTGATGCAACAGGTACAAAAGTCTTCACTTCACCAGATGGAACTGAATTAGTCAAAGTAGTTTCTTGGTATGATAATGAATATTCATATACCTGCCAAATGATTAGACTTGTTGCTCACATGGGCAAAGTTCTCGGACTTTAATTTGATTAACTCGAATGCTCTAAATGGGAAGAGACCCCTTTAGAGCATTTTTTATAATAGGAGAAAAAATAATGAATACTATCGACGGTTTAAAGAACCTTGAAGGCAAAAAAATACTCGTAAGAGTTGACTTCAATGTCCCATTAAAGGGTCAAGAAGTTAGAGATGACAATAGAATTGTGCAAGCTTTACCTACAATTAAAGCTCTTTTAGAAAAAGGTGCTGCTTTAGTTCTAATGTCACACTTAGGAAAAATTAAATGGGGTAAAGTAGACGATGCTGAAATTGCTAATGAAAAAGCAAAGAATAATATGGAATTTGTTTATCCTGTATTAGCAAAATATTTAGCAGGCTACACAGTCAAATTTACACCAGCAACAAGTGGTCCAGAATTAAAGAAAGCAATTGAAGATTTAAAAGCAAAAGAAGTCTTACTTGTTCAAAACACAAGATATGAAAAAGGTGAAAGCAAAAATAATGCTGACTTATCGAAAGAATGGGCAAGTTATGTTGATGGCTTTGTAATGGATGCATTTGGTAGTGCACATAGAGCACACGCTTCTACATATGGTGTACCAGAAGTCTTAAAAGCAGAAGGAAAGCCAGTTGCATTAGGCTACTTAATGGAAAAGGAAGTCAAGAATTTAGGTGCTTGTGTTACAGGTGATGCCCATCCATATGTTGCTATTTTAGGTGGATTCAAAGTTTCTGATAAGATTAAAGTTATTGATGCATTACTTAAAAAATGTGACAAGATTTTAATTGGTGGAGCTATGTCTTATACTTTCAAGAAAGCATTAGGCGCTCATGTTGGAAATTGTCCAGTTGAAGATGATCAATTAGACTATGCAAGAAAATGTTATGAAAGTGGTAAGATTGTTTTGCCAATCGATAATGTAATTGCAGATGGATTTGATGATTATCATAAAGAAAATATTAGAGTTGTTGGACGAAGTGAAGATATTCCAGATGGATATCAAGGATTAGATATTGGACCTGCAACAATTAAGTTATTCTCAGATGAAATTGCTAAAGCAAAATTAATTTTCTGGAACGGACCAATGGGTGTTTTCGAAGATGCTAATTTCCAAACTGGAACAATTGGTGTTTGTAAAGCAATTACTGAAAATAAGAAAGCATTCTCAGTAATCGGTGGTGGAGATAGTGCTGCTGCTGCAAAACAATTTGGTTATGCAGATAAATTCTCACATGTTTCTACAGGTGGTGGTGCTTCATTAGAAATGATTGAAAATGATGGACATCTCCCAGGAATTGATATCATTGGATAGTTATGAGAAGAAAATTATTATTAGGTAACTGGAAAATGAACAAAACTCCTAGCGAAGCTGTTGAGTTTTGTAAAGAAGCTAAAGAATTAGGGAAATTAGCTCGTTCAAATAAAATTGATATGGGTGTTTGTGTTCCTTATGTCGATTTAGTCCCAGTTAAAAAGATTTTAAAAAAGAGTTTAATTGTTGGTGCTGAAAATTGCCACTATTTAAATAACGGTGCTTACACTGGTGAAATTTCAATTCCTATGTTAAAAGACATTGGTATTGATTGGTGCATTATAGGGCATTCAGAAAGAAGAACCTATGACAATGAAACTAGTGAAAAATGTAACAAAAAGATTTTAGCTTTATTAGCTAATGGTATTGTTCCTGTTTATTGCTGTGGCGAATCTTTAGAAACTTTTGAAGCTAATAAAACAAAAGAATTTGTTGAAGAACAAATTATTACTGGCTTTAAAGATGTAAAGGCTGAAGATGCTACTAAAGTCGTTATCGCTTATGAACCAATTTGGGCTATTGGAACTGGCAAAAACGCTTCAAAGGAAATTGCTGAAGATGTTTGTAAATTTATTAGAAATGTTTTAGCAAAACTTTATGATAGAAAAACAGCTAATAGAGTAAGAATATTATATGGCGGAAGTGTTAAGCCTGCTACAGTTAAAGAATATTTAACTCAACCAGATATTGATGGTGCATTGGTTGGTGGCGCATCACTTGATGTCAATTCTTATAAAGAATTATTAACTTCTTTACTTTAATATCTAATTAAGAACCACTTATTATTCACTACGAATTAATAGTGGTTCTTTTTTTCTTAATATTATCTTAAATATATAAAAACAACTGATATTTATTTTAAAAATATTTTAAATGCCATATCATTATACATAGGAGGAAATGTTATGGAAGGAAATGTTAATTTAAATTCTAATGGTAACTTCAATAGTGAAGTTGTAAACGATATTTTAAATAAAGATAAAGTAACTGCTTCTAAGTTCTATTCCAAAGTCTTTCTTTATTTTGGATTAGGAGTTTTATTAACTTCAGTTGTAACTTTATTATTGAGTTGGATTTTCCAAGTTACAATGCTAAATAATGGTGGATATGGCGAGTTCTTTGTTACTTACATGGTGATTCTTATAGCAAGTTTTATAACATTGCTTGTTTTAGATTTTGTTATCCAAGCTAGAGTTATGAAAAATAACAAATCAGTTTTAGTGCCTTATTTACTTTATTCTACAATTTATGGAGTTTTATTTGGTGCCATTGCGGCTCTAATTGATGATCCTATGGTTTTAGGGGTTTCTTTATTAATGACTTCGTTATTATTTTTATCGATGTGTGGATTTGGTTATCTATCACATAATAAAATGAATGCATTATTAAAGATAGTTTCAACTTTATTTATCGCCGTTATGCTACTTTGCTTAATAAACTTTTTGATTTTACCATTTGCATTATTTAGCGGAGATTATGACGCTTATTTTGCTTATGGTCTAATTTATTGGGTAATTGAAGCAGTTGTTTTAATTGCCTTTTTGCTACTAACCGCAATTGATTTTGCTCGTATTAGAAAAATTGCAGAACACGGCGCACAAAATGAAAATATTGCTTTATTCTGTGCATTAAATATTTATAGTGATTTTATTACTATATTCCTTTATATTCTTAGATTTGTTTTAATATTCTCAAGAAGAGATTAAATAACTAATTTAAGAGAAATAAAAATAAGCACCTCATGATATAATGGTGCTTATTTTTTTATTGGAAACTTACTTTTTAATTCTCTTAAATTTGAAGAACGTTTAATAGTTTTTAAATTAGCGTATATTTCATTTAAACCTTTTTCATATTTAGAAGTAGAAGCGCTATTTGGTATATAAAATTCTTTATTTTTAATAACTTCAGGAAGATATTGCATATATTTCCAAATGTCTGGATTATCATATGGATATTTGTCTATTTCTTGAACATTGACTGGGGTTAATCTTAAATAATCTAGGACATCAAGAGGTGAGTTGGCAGCTTCTTCATAGGCTCTATCCATAGCCTTACAAGCAGCTTTTGATTTTGGGGAAAGTGCTAAATCCACAATCGCTACAGATAATGGAATTAAAGCCTCAGGAAGACCAACTTCATAGGCACTTTCAATAGCAATTTTAGTTCTCATAGCAGCCTGAGGATTAGCAATGCCTATATCTTCATAAGCAGTAACTAATAACCTTCTAGTCAAACTTTCCATATCACCACTAGCTAATATTCTAGCAGCATAATAAAGGGCAGCATTTACATCACTTCCACGAATAGATTTTTGCATCGCACTAACAGCATCATAATGACCATTTTCATCATTATCTATCGATGAATTGGCAACTTTTACGACACTTGAAACTTTAGGCAAATCAATTTTATCTTCACCATAAGTAATTGATAAAATCTCTAAATAGTTTAAGGCAAAACGAATATCTCCATTTGATTTTTTAGCGATATAATTTAATGATTCATCATCAATATCCATCTTGGAAGCTAAGCCCTTTTTACTTGTAATTGCTCTTTTTAAGGCTAAAACAACTTCATCATTAGATAAACGTTTAACTTCTAATAGATGTAATCTAGATCTTATAGCCTTATTTATTGAAATATATGGGTTAGCAGTGGTTGCGCCAATTAAATAGATTGTTCCATCTTCAACTGAAGGCAATAAAATATCTTGTTTATCTTTATTTAAACGATGAATTTCGTCAATAATTATGATTGAACAATTGTAGTTTTTACTATTTTCAATAGCATCTACTAAATCTTTTTTATTTGAAGTAACTGCATTTATTAAAGTGTAGTGAGCACCTAAAGAATTAGCATAGCATTCGGCAATTGTTGTTTTTCCAGTTCCAGGTTCACCAAATAGTATAAAAGAAAGAGGAATACCTTTTTTAACACTACTTGTTAAAAAGCCATTTTCTCCAACTAAATCTTTTTGTCCAATTACTTCATCTAAAGAAGTAGGTCTCATTCTAAAAGCTAATGGTTTAATCATATACATATTATCTTATATCTTTTTATTAAAAGATATAATAAAAAGTTATGTATACACAATAGGCTCACTTTTTTGTATAATTTTTGCATGAAAATTGTTTTACAAGAAGTTTTGAAAGCTAGTGTTACTATAGATGAAAAAGAATACTCCTCAATTAATAAAGGGTTTCTTTTACTTGTGAGTTTTAAAGAAGGTGACAAGCTAGAGACAATAAAAAAGATGGCGTTAAAAGTAAGTAAATTACGTGTTTTTTTGGATGAAAACGGAAAAACTAATCTTTCTTTAAACGATGTTGGAGGAGAAATTTTATCTGTTTCACAATTTACTCTTTATGCTGACTTAAAAAAGGCAAATAGACCTGGTTATACATATTGTATGAAGAGTGAATTTGCTACTAAATATTATGATTTATTTAATGAAGAATTACGTAATTTGGGTTTTGTAGTAAAAACTGGGATTTTTGGCGCTGATATGAAGGTAAATCTTATTAATGACGGACCTTATACTTTAGTCATTGATAGTGATGAATTAGGATATTAAAAATGAAAGTAATGTTAGGATTAAGTGGTGGTGTAGATAGCGCTGTTGCTGCTTACTTATTAAAAAAAGAAGGGCATGAAGTAATTTGTTGCTTTATGAGAAATTGGGATTCGATGCTTAATAACGATGTTTTAGGTAATCCTACTGTTAATAATGATATGTGTCCTCAAGAAAAAGACTACCAAGATGCTTGTAAAGTCGCAGAAAAATTAGGTTTAAAAATGATGCGAATTGATTTTGTTAAAGAGTACTGGGACAATGTTTTCACTTATTTTTTAGATGAATATAAAAAAGGAAGAACGCCTAATCCTGATATCTTTTGTAATAAATACATAAAATTTGGTCCATTTTTAGATTTTGCTAAGAAAAATGGCTGCGACATGATTGCAATGGGACACTATGCAAAACGTGTCGATAAAGATGAAAAAACATATTTATTAAAAGCTAGAGATTTAAATAAAGATCAAACTTATTTTTTAAGCCAAATTTCTAACTATCAACTTAAGTCATGCTTATTCCCTTTAGGTGATATTACAAAGCCAGAAGTTAGAAAAATTGCTCATGAATTAGATTTAGAGAGTGTTGAAGATAAAAAGGACTCGACCGGAGTATGCTTTATTGGTGAAAGAAATTTTAAAGATTTTTTAAAAAATTATATTCCTGCTAGACCTGGTAATATAGTAGATATAGAAACTAATACTATTTTAGGAACACATGATGGGGTCATGTATTATACTTTAGGACAAAGAAAAGGATTAGGTATTGGTGGAATTAATGGTTTACCAACGCATGGGTGGTTTGTTTGCAAAAAAGATGTAAAAAATAACATTTTGTATGTAGCTAGCGGAAGTGAAGATGAGCATTTATTTAGTGATAAATGTACTGTCACAAATATAAATTTGTTTAATGAAAAATTAAATGATGGGACTCACATAAATGTTAAATTTAGATATCGTCAGCAAGATCAAGGTGTAACTTTATATAATAATGACGACAGTTCAGTTACATTGATTTTTGATAAGCCTTATAAGGCTGTCACACCTGGACAAGCATGTGTTTTTTATGATGGTGATGTTTGCTTAGGTGGCGGACTTATTGACAAAGTATATAGGAATGATAAGTTATTAAACTAAATTCTTCGCAAATATGATATTTTTTTCTCGTTTTGCTTTATATTTTTTATTAAGTTGCTAAAATATTATTAGAAAGGATTTATCATACTTGATAAAGAAGGGATAATTTATGACAAAGGTGAAAAAAAGAAAACCAGGTATTTTCTCATTAATTTTAAGTATTTTAATAATCGTTTTATTTGTTGCTAGTATTATATGTTTATTAGCATTGGATGCAAATGGTGGAGTCATGGTAACAGGCACGACCACATTACTAAATGTTGTCGTAGGAGTCGGATTTACTTTCATCGGTTTGGGTGCTTTATTTGGTGGTGAAGTTAATATAGGAACTTTTGCAATCACTAATGGCGAAACATCAGAAGTTGTTGATAGCGGATTGAAACTAGAGCTTAATTCAAATATTGGAGCAATTATTGGATTAGTTTTACTAGTTGTTGGAGTTTTAGCTTTAGTATTATTAAGAAGTAGAAAACTTGGTTTACTTATAGGAACACTTTTAACTTTAGTTGGAGCAATTTTGCTTTTATGCGGTGGACAATTCTTCTCAATGGCTAATACTGATTCCATTGGTGGTTTAGATTTTAAAGATTATGGAACAATGAGTTATTTAGATGTCGGCTGCTTAGTTGCTGGAGTAATGGGATTAGGAATCTTTGTTCTCGGAACTATCCAAACTATCATCGGATTTGTTAAAAAATTTAAATAAGTCATTAACTTAGAAACTTAAAAAAGCTTGAGACATCAGGCTTTTTTAAGTTTAAGAAAAAGGTTAGGTTAATAATATTACTTTACAAGTAATTTATTAAAAATTATAATTCTATGCAGGAAACAAAGTTTAAAGTCACTTTTTAGAGATTATACGTTTGGTGAAAGTATAAATTTGATGATAAACAAGCCAGTCCTTTTAAAAGGTTAAGAGCCCGTTAAACGCGTTAAGTTTATTAAATTGAGTGCTTATTTTATTAAGAAATAGGATGGTACCGCGATATATTCGTTCCTAGTTAGTTTTTACTAGGAATTTTTTTATTAAAGGAGAAATTTATGCATTACATGACTTCACAACAAATTAGAGAAACATGGTTAAATTTTTTCAAAGAGAGAGGACACATGATTGAACCAGGCGCAAGCCTTATTCCTCATAATGATCCAAGTTTACTTTGGATTAATGCTGGTGTCGCTGCTTTAAAAAAGTATTTTGATGGTAGTGAAATACCTGAATCAAAAAGAATCACTAATGTTCAAAAATGTATTAGAACAAACGATATCGAAAATGTTGGTAAAACTGCTAGACATCATACATTTTTTGAAATGTTAGGTAACTTTTCAATCGGTGATTATTTTAGAAAAGAGGTAATACCTTGGGCTTATGATATATTAACCAATCCTAAATATTTTGATTTACCAAAAGAAAAGATCTATGTTACATATCACCCAGATGATTTAGAAACAAGAGATCTTTGGATTAAAGCAGGACTTGATGCAAGTCATTTAATTGCTTTAGAAGGAAATTATTGGCAAATTGGTGAAGGACCATGTGGACCTAATACAGAAGTCTTCTTCGATAGAGGTGAAAAGTGGGATAAGGACAATATTGGAATAGATTTACTTAAAAACGATATTGAAAACGATAGATATATTGAAATTTGGGGTATTGTTTTCTCTCAATTTAACGCTGTTAATGGAGTTAAAAGAGAAGATTATAAGGAATTACCACATAAAAATATTGATACAGGAGCTGGACTTGAAAGAATATCTTGCGTAATTCAAGGAACAGATACAAATTTTGAAACAGATTTATTCCTTCCAATTATTAAAGCAACAATTGAAATTTGTAACAAGCCTTATGAAGGTCAATATTTGATGCCTTATAGAGTTATTGCTGATCATATTAGAACATGTACTTTTGCTTTAGCTGATGGAGAAACTTTTTCTAATGAAGGAAGAGGCTATGTCTTAAGAAGATTGCTTCGTAGAGCAATGAGATATGGTCAAAAATTAGGTTTATATGAGCCATTCTTATATAAACTTGTTGATACAGTTGTTTCTATTATGAAACCATACTACCCATATTTAGTTGGAAAAGAGGATTCTATTAAAAAGACAATTGAAAATGAAGAAAAGAGATTTATTAAAACTCTATCAACAGGTGAAAATATTCTTAACACAATGATTAAAGATAAAAAAGAGTTATCTGGCGAAGATGCTTTTAAACTCTATGATACTTATGGTTTCCCAATTGAATTAACTGTTGAGATGTGTAAAGAAGAGGGAGTTAAAGTTGATTTAGATGGCTTTAAAGATGCTTTAGAAAAGCAAAAAGAATTAGCAAGAGCTTCAAGAAAAAATATAGAGTCATTTAATAAACAATCTAAAGATTTGTTAGATTTTAATCTTCCAAGTGAATATACATATAGCGATGAAACTATTGAAGCCAAAGTCATTGGTATATTTAAAGATGGTGTAAAAGTAGAAATGATTGATGATGAAGGCGAACTTGCTTTTGATAAAACTAATTTCTACGCTGAAATGGGTGGACAAGTTGCAGACACCGGATATATTGAAAACGTTGAAACTAAAGCGAATGTTTTAAATGTCACAAAAGCACCTAACAAAGAACACTTGCATCACGTAAAAGTGCTCTATGGATCGATTAAAATTGGTGATTCTTTAAAATTAGTTGTCGACAAAGAAAAGCATACTGCAATTCAAAAAAATCATAGTGCAACACACCTTTTACAAGCTGCTTTAATTAGTGTTTTAGGCGATGAATGTAGGCAAAAAGGAAGTTTTGTAAACGATAGTTATTTAAGATTTGACTTCTCATTTAATAGAAAGATTTCTCAACTTGAATTAAATAGAGTTGAAAAGAAAGTTAATGAATTTATTAAAGAAGCTATCGATAATAATACCTTAGTTCTTGCTATTGAAAAAGCTAAAGAACTTGGAGCATTATCATTATTTGATGAAAAATATGGTAAGGAAGTTAGAGTAGTTTGCTTTGGGGATGTTTCTAAAGAATTCTGCGGTGGAAGCCACGTTAAAAATAGCAAAGATATAGGTTGCTTCGCTATAGTAAGTGAAGGCGCTATTGCTAGTGGAGTTAGAAGAATTGAAGCAAGAACAAGCTATGAAGCTTATGAATATTTAAAGAGTAAAGATGACTTGTTAAACGAAGTTAAAGATTCATTAGGCTCAAAAGGAAATTCAGAAATTTTGCCTAGAATTGCGACTTTAAATGAAGAAAACACACAATTAAATCAAAAGCTTAATGCTTTATTAAAAGAGTTATCTATCTTAAAATCTAAGGAAGTTTTAGACAGTGTAAAAACAAATGGTTATGCTGTTAAGTATTTTGACGATTTAAATAGACAAGGCTTAATGAATGTAATTGATTACATCAAAGCAAATACTAATGATTATGTTTTGGTCTTAATCGGAAAAGAAGGAGATAAACATCCATTAATGGTTGCATCTTCAAAGTCCAACGTTGAAAAAGGAATATCAAGTGGTAAATTAATTAAAAAGATTACTGGTGTACTTGGTGGAAATGGTGGTGGTAAAGATGACCGTGCCCAAGGTAGCGTTTTAGATATTTCTAAACTTGATAAAATTAATAAAGCATTCTTATTCTAAGATGGAAAGATATATTGGATTAGATTTAGGCACTAAAAGTCTAGGGATAGCTACTAGCGATTCACTTGGTATTGTTCATCCTAGAGAAAACTTTAATTTCGAAAAAGGAAACTATAAAAAAGCTAGGGAGAGATTACTCGAATATTTAATTGATGAAAATATTAAAAACGTTGTCATAGGTTTACCTAGAAGATTAGATTTAACTGAAGGAGACCGATGTGAATCTGTACGTAGATTTATTGATGATGTGTTAAAATTAAAAAGCGACATTAATGTATATTACGTTGATGAAAGCTTTACAACTATAGAAGCTCGAGAGAGACTTCGTGATGAAGGTTTGAAAGAAGAAAAAATCAAAAAGATTATTGATATGATGAGCGCTGTAGTTATATTAGAAGATTTTTTAAGGAGTAAACAAAATGGAACCAAAAACTGATGATGAAATCGTTATTTACGATGAAGATGGCAATGAATTCTTGATGAATATTTTATTTACTTATGAAAACGAAGAACGTGGTGCAGAGTATGTATTTTTATATGATAACGCTTCCCCTGAAGACATCATTGTTATGAAATATAATGAAGACCATGAGCTATTTGAAGTTACAGATGAAGAGGAATTAAGTGAGGCTGAAGAAGTCTTAGAAGCTTATAACGAAGATCCTAATATTCAAGAAATTAAGGACAATGATTAATTTTAATTCAAAAATGTTTTAAATATTGATATAATCAATAGGATTTATAGAGGTAATTATATGGCAAACGCAAAAGATATTATTTTAACTCAAGAAGGTGTTGATCAATTAAATAAAGAATATAGACATTTAATTGATGTTGAAAGACCTGCTGTTATTGAAGCTTTACAAAATGCTAGAGCAATGGGCGACTTAAGTGAAAACGCAGACTATGATGCAGCAAGAAATAAACAAGCAGAAATTGAAGGCAGAATTAATGAAATTGAAGCTATTTTAGCTAATGCTAAAGTCGTTTCTGAAACAGGAAAATCTAAAACTATTAATATTTCCAATGTCGTCACATATTTAGATTTATCTACTAACGAAGAAGTTACAGTTAAAATTGTTTCATCAATCGAAAGTGACCCATTGAGCGATCCTAATAACATTAAGATTTCAAATGTTTGCGCTTTAGGTGAAGCATTAATCGGACATAAAGTTGGTGAAGAAATTACTGTTAAAGCAGTTCACCCTTATAAAGTTAAAGTAATAAGTTTTAAATAATTTTTTAA
This sequence comes from uncultured bacterium, assembly GCA_949299335.1. GTDB lineage: Bacteria > Bacillota_I > Bacilli_A > RFN20 > CAG-826 > Onthovivens. The sequence goes on from CASGAD010000014.1 coordinate 49,781, forward strand.
AAGAAAATAGAAAAGATCTCCTTTCGTAGATGTTGTACTAATGAAAGGAGATTTTTTTATGATTAAATTAATAATTGGCGTTTGTATCGCCACATTAATTGGCATTATTGCATTTACTTTTATTCCTAAAATTACAAATAGTACGAGTACTGGTGATGATGATACTACATTAGTTGACGATACTAATAAAATGACAATTGGAATTAGTGGAGAGGTTGTAAGACCTGGAAATTATGTTCTAGATGAAGGCTCTACGATGCAGGATTTAATAGATAAAGCAGGAGGTACAAATAATAATGCTGATGAAAGAGCTTATTATGCAAATGCTGAAATTGAGATGAATCAAGAGTACTATATTGCCCCTAAATATGATGTTAAAGATGTCTGTTCCGAGACACCAATTGAAAAGATTAACATTAACGATGCAGATAAAGAAACTTTAATGACTATCAATGGCTTTGGAGATGCTGTTTCAACTCAAATTATTCAATATAGAAACGATAATGGAATCTTTTATACATTAGAGAGCTTGATGGATGTTAATGGCATTGGCAATGCAACTTTTGCGAAAGTAAGAGACTACGTTTATTTGCACGAATAATTTCAATGAAATTGTTTTTAATTTTATTGACAGTTATTTCTGGACTTATCTTATTTAATGAGGAGAGTTATTTAATTTCTATTGCTCTCCTCATTTTCATTATTATCGTTTTATTTAAAAAATTTAAAAGTAATAAGCGTTTGATGATTGCTTTATTAAGTATTTTTGTTTTTACGCTATTAATAAGCTTGATAAAACTGGAATCATTTCAAAATAATGGTTATTTTAGTGGTTTAGTTATCGAGAAGAAAAATAGTTATGTAATACTTTTTGATGGAATAGAGAAAATTTATTATAAATGTTCAGATTCTAAAATAGATTTATTTGACATTATTAAAGTTAAAGGGGAAATAAGCGAACTAAGTTTTAAGAAACCATTAGAAAGTTCTTTTGACTTCAAATCATATTTGAATTATTCAGGAGTTAATAGACAAATAGTAAGCAATGAATATACAACATTATTAAATTTACCAATAAATATAGTAGAAATAAAATGTAATATTTTAGACACTTTCAATAACGAAAAGTGTCGTGAATTGGTTAGTTGTTTTATATTGAATTCAAAAGACTATGAAAGCGAATTAATTTTGCATTTAAAAAATCTTGGGTTAATAAATTTATTATCTTTATCTGGCCTTTATATTAGTGGAATACATTACCTATTTTTCAAGATACTAAATAAAAAATTAAGTAAACCAAAAGCTTATCTGGTTTCGTTATTTATATTATTGCCTTTAATTTTTTTAAATATAAATAGAATGTCAATTTTAAGAGTTTTTATTAATCAAATTATAACGTTAATTGCATTATTTAAAGGGGCAAAAATGGACAGATTATCAATAAGATCTTTTTCTTACCTTCTTATTTTATTATTTGATCGATACATGATATTTAATCAATCAATTATTATTTCTTTGATAATAGGATATCCAATGTATTTCTCTGGTCTTTTACTATATAAAAAGAAAAAAGTTACTAAAAAGATTGTAAGTAGTCTTATATTTATAGTTTTAATAATCCCTTTTAATATTTATTACAACTATTCTTTTAATATTTTAAATTTGCTTGTTTTTATCGCATTAACTCCAACATTAAAATTTGTTGTTATAGGGTTATACTCGATAATATTTTTTCCGAAAATAGGTGTTATTGAAACAATATTTTCATATTATTATGACTTTTTAATCCTTATAGATTTTAAAACTTTAAATATTAATTTAAATTGTTTTAATCAAATTGAATATCTTATTTATTACTTGATTGTGTTCTCATCGTTATATTTTTTTGAAGTTAATTATAAGAAAATCGGTAGAAGATTTTCCTTGTCTTTAATTGCGATTGTGCTTTTTAGATGCATACCAATGAATAGCTTTTATTACTATGAAGTGTATTTTATTAATGTTGGTCAAGGTGATTCTACTTTAATAAGAGTAAATGGGGAAAATATATTAATTGATACAGGCGGAAATCTATATAATGATTTAGCCATTAATTCGTTAATTCCCTTTTTTAGAAAAAATAAAATATATCAAATTGATAGAGTGTATATAACCCATTATGATAATGATCATTATTATGCTTTAGATAGTCTAAAGAAAAATTTCATAGTTAAAAATATATATGATTATAACAATTTTAAAAGTTCTCTAAATTATAATTTTAAAATATACAACTATAATGATATATATTTAAATTATGTAGATGAAAATATGAAAAGTTTAATACTGGGTTTTCAACTAAAAAATATGTCTTTTTTAATTATGGGTGATGCGCCAAAAGAAGTCGAAATGGAAGTCCTTTCTAAGCATCCTAATTTAACTGCTGATATTCTAAAGGTAGGACATCACGGAAGTAAAACAAGTACAGATGAACGTTTTATTAAAGCTATTAAGCCTAAAGAAGCAATAATAAGTTGTGGTGAAAATAATATTTATCATCATCCTAACGAAGAAGTCATCAAAATATTAGAAACTAATAATGTAAAAATAAGGAGAACGGATATAGAAGGTACAATTAGTTATAAAATTTTTAAATGATTTAGTGTAAAATGATTACATGATTTATATTTTATTTGGTGAACAAGAATTAATGATAAAAAACAGAATAAAAAGAATAATTAAGGATGATTTTTCTTTAAATTCTGAAGTTATAAAAATGAGCATGAATGATAATAAAATCGGCAAATTAATCGATGAATACGATCAATTTTCGATTACTGGCGAACCTAAAATTATTATTGCAAATGATGCTTATTTTATTGAATCAACCACTAGAATAAAAAATAAAAATTTTGAGAAAAAAGAATTAGAAGAACTTTATGAATGCATTTCAAGTGGTGTTAACTCAAATTCAATCATTTTTGTTATAAATTCAGATAAAATAGATCAAAAATCTAACATTGTTAAATATGCTAAAACTAATGGCAAAATATATGAGTTTAAAAATGTAAGCAAAAACGACTGGCCCATCTACATTAAGGAATATTTTAATAAAAGAAACGTAAAAATAAGTGATGATGCTGTTGAAGAACTTGTTCGTAGAGTTCATGGTGATTTATATACATTTTCAAATGAAGCAACTAAATTAATACTGTATAAGGGCTATCAAATAACAAAGGAAGATGTTTTAAATCTAGTTAGTAATGTCTTAGAAGATGATGTTTTTAATATATTAAATAGTTTATTAGCGAATAATAAGGAAGCGGCTTTAAAAACGTATAGAGATTTAAGAGTTCAAGGAGTAGAACCAGTTAGTTTAATTTCTTTAATTAGTAGTTCTATTATTTATATTCTAAATGTCAAAAATTTATCTAGTTTAGGTTTAAAAGCGGATGAAATTGCAACTAAAACAGGAAGTAGTACTGGTAGAGTCTTTATGGCTTTTAAAAATATTAAGTTAAGCAGCGAAAATAAATTATTTTCTGCACTAGATAATCTTTACGACATCGATTTTAAAATAAAGCATAATTTAGTCGATAGATTCGTTGCTTTTGAGATGTTCATAGCAAATTTCTAATTCTAAATAAAAAGCTTAGGTGATGAACCTAAGCTTTATTTTTTAATTATTAACTTAACTACTTGTTTAAGCTATTAACAAGAAGTTGAAGATTTGATTTTTGTCTTTTTGCTGTTCCTTTATGTTCAATACCTTTAACTACAGCTCTATCGATAATAGAAAAAGCTTTTACTAAAGCTTCATTTGCTTTAGCGGCATCTTTTGCTTCAACAGCAACTCTAACAGCTTTCATGGATGTTCTTAATTTTGATTTATAAGAAACATTTCTTAATCTTGCTTTCTCGTTTGTAATAACTCTTTTCTTTTGTGACTTAATATTTGCCATAACTGTTACCTCTTTCGATACGATTGAAATAATATCATAAATATAATAGCAAATGCAATCATTAATTGATAAAATATTTAAACGAAAAGAGTGGTTTATGGATAAAAAAGAATTAAGAATTGTTTATTTAGGTACGCCTGATATAAGTGCAGTAGTTTTATCGAAGTTAGTTGAAGCTGGTTATAAGATTGTAGGAGTAGTTTCTCAATGTGATAAACCAGTTGGTAGAAAGCAAGTTATAATGCCTACACCCGTTAAGGAAGTGGCTTTAAAACATAATATTCCTGTTTTTCAACCAAGTAAAATTAAATTAGAATATGAGTTTTTATATGATTTAAAGCCAGATATTCTTTTAACAATGGCTTATGGGCAAATAATACCTCATATTGTCTTAGAAATACCTCAAATTAAAGCTTTAAATCTCCATGGATCCTTATTGCCTAAATATCGTGGAGCAAGTCCTATACAAGCTGCTTTATTAAACGGAGATAAAACAACTGGTGTTACATTAATGGAAATGGTTGATGAGATGGATGCTGGTAATATGTTTTATAAAGAAATTATAGAAGTAGATCCTAATGATAACTATGATTCTTTAAAAGAAAAAATCGCTCTAGCCGCTTTTAATTCTTTTGACAAAGGAATAGATAAAATTATTAACGAAAATTATAAAGGTGAAACTCAAAATATAAATGAAGTAAGTTTTACTAAAAAAATAAAACCAGAAGATCAAATAATTAATTTTAATTCAAAAAGTTTCGATATAATCAATAAAATTCGTGCTCTTACTAGCGAACCAGGAGCATATTTTAATTATCATAATGAAAAGATTAAGGTGCAAAAAGCAACTTTAAATTCTTTAAAAAATAACACCATTCCTGGAAGAATTAATTCTTTTAATAAACATGAATTATTAATTGAAACAGTGGATGGAATAATTTCAATTGAACTATTACAAAAACCAGGTAAAAAATCTATGTCTATAAGAGATTTTTATAATGGCAATCAGAACTTTTTCATTGTTGGAGAAGTGATTAATGCCAACAATTGACATTAGTGTACATCAATTAGTAGATTTTGTTTTGCGTAAAGGTGATATAGATACGCGTCTTTTTAATTCGGAAACAATGCAAGAAGGAACTAGACTTCATGCTATCTATCAATCAAAGCAAAAAGCAAATTATTTAACAGAAGTAAATCTAAATACAGAAATAAATTATGGTGACTATATTATCAAGTTAAATGGAAGAGCTGATGGAATCATTATTGAAAATATACCTATAATTGATGAAATTAAAACAACTAATGGTGATTTAGAAACATTTTTTCAAACGAATAAGGAATGGCATTTGGGACAAGCAATTTGTTACGCATATATGTATTCAAATGAAAAAAACATCGATGAAATCGAAGTTATGCTGACATATATCAGTCAAATTACCGAAGAAAAAATGTTTAAAAAATTTCATTTTAGTAGGAACGAATTGCTCGAAAAAATTTTAGGATACGTTTCAGTATTTTTAGATTTTTACAAGATATTAAATAGAAGAATTGAATTAAGAAATGAGTCTTTAAAAAATATGTCTTTTCCGTTTGAAATAAAGCGTGATGGACAAGAAGAGATGATTAAAGCTGTCCAATCAACCTATCTAAATAGAGAATATTATTTTATTGAGGCTAGTACTGGAATAGGGAAAACTATGTCAGCTATATATGGCTCTTTAGATGGATTAAGTAAAGGAATAATTAATAAAATTTTTTACTTAACTCCTAAAAATGTTGGTTTTATTAATTCTTTTCACGCTTTAAAGATACTACAGGATAAAAATATACTTGTTAATGCAGTGGAAATATTAGGCAAAGAAAAAATGTGCCCTCACCATAAGGAGAAAAATTGTAATCCTGATGATTGTCCTTTGACTAGAGATTATTACAATAAGTTAAATGATGTTATTAAGGAAATATTGGTTAAAGAAAGTTTAATAACTTCCGAAGTTATCAAGGAATATGCTTTTAAAAATTCCATTTGTCCTTTTGAATTATCGTTAGATATTTCTTTATATACTGATTTTGTTGTTTGCGATTATAATTTCGCATTTCATCCAATAGCATTATTAAAAAGATTTTTTGAAAATCCAGTTATTCAATATAGGAAATTAGCCTTAATTGATGAAGCTCATAATCTTATTAGTAGAGCAAGGGATATGTATAGCGCTACATTTGATTCAAAATATTTTGACGATATGAAAAAAGCTCTAAGTAAGGTAAAAGATAAAAACGAAATATCTAAATGCTTAAGGCAATTAACTAAAGATATAAATTCATTTAAAGAATTTGATTTTGAAGAGCGTGATTTTTATATTTTAGAAACTTTAGATTCACATTTTATCCGTTATCTTAGAGAACTTGATAAAGCAATTAGAAAATATAATAATGATCATCCTAAATTTAAATGCAAAGAAATGGAGCTTTTTTCACGAGAAAATTTTAAATTTTTAAAAATTTTAGATGAGCTTAATTCATATTACAAAATTTTGTTAAAACAGAGTAAAAGTGGCTTTACAATCACACTTTTTTGTATTAATCCAGCCCCATATATTAATGAAAAAATGCATAATTTCGAAGGAGCGACTCTATTTAGTGCAACCTTATCGCCTATTGATTATTTTGAAACAATCCTATTAGAGAAATCTATTTATAAATCAATGGAATTAGAAAGTCCTTTTAATCCAAATAATCTAAAGGTTTTAGTTAATAATAAAATCTCAATTAAGTACAAAGATAGAAACAAAACCTTTAATGAAGTAGTAAATGAAATTAAAGCCTTTATTGATGTAAAAAAAGGTAATTACATGGTCTTTGCGCCTAGTTTTGAGTATTTAAATATGCTTAAAGTCGAATTTATTCATGATGAAAGATTTATTTTTCAATCACAAAAGATGAATTCTGATGAAAAAGAAGAGTTTTTAAATAAATTTGAAGAAAATCCATTAAATACAAATGTTGGAGTTTGTGTAATGGGTGGATCTTTTAGTGAAGGAATTGATTTAGTTGGAGATAGATTAATTGGGGTAGTCATAATAGGAGTTAGCATGTCGTCAGTTTGTATTGAAAATGATTTATTGTCTGAATACTTTACTAGTTCAGGACTTAATGGTTTTGATTATGCCTATGTTAATCCAGGAATTTCTAGAATTATGCAAGCTGTAGGGAGAGTCATCAGAAAAGAGAATGATAAAGGCGCAGCTTTATTAATTGATAGTCGATATTATACTAAAAAATATCAAATTTTATTTAGTAAGCACTGGAAGGATAGCTTTCCAGTGGAAACTAGCGAAGATATTTATTATGTGCTTAAAGATTTCTATTAATAGGACTTAAATAGATTAAAAAAGTGAATTAATTATTAAAATAATTAGAAATTTAATGATATACTTATTCAGTTATGAAATATGATCAATCAAAAATAAGGAATTTTAGTGTTATTGCCCACATAGATCATGGTAAATCTACTCTTTGTGATCGAATTTTAGAATTAACTAAAGCGGTAGAACAACGTGAAATGAAATCACAAATATTGGATTCGTTAGATTTAGAAAGAGAAAGAGGCATTACAATTAAATTAAATGCGGTAACTGTAAATTATCATGCTGATGATGGTGAAGATTATATTTTTAATTTAATTGACACTCCAGGGCATGTTGATTTTAGCTATGAAGTTAGTAGGTCTTTAGCAGCTTGCGAAGGAGCTGTTTTAGTAGTTGATGCTACTCAAGGAGTTGAAGCCCAAACTTTAGCTAATGTTTATTTAGCTGTTGATAATGACTTATATATTGTTCCAGTTATTAATAAGATCGATTTACCAAGTGCTTCAATTAATCTTTGTAAGGAAGAAATAAGAGATAAAATTGGTTTAGATGGCGATAATGCAGTTTTAGTAAGTGCTAAAACTGGTCAAAACGTTAAAGAAGTATTAGAAAAAATTGTTAAAGAAGTTCCAGCACCTAGTGGAAACAATGATGCTCCTTTAAAGGCACTTATTTTCGATAGTTTTTATGATTCTTACCGTGGAGTCGTTGTTTTAATTAGGATAAAAGAAGGACAAGTCCATGTTGGTGATACAATTCATTTGATGAAAACGAATTGTGATTTTTTAGTCACAGAACTTGGAATTAGAACACCAAAAGAATTGCCTTGTGACACATTATATTGTGGAGAAGTCGGCTATTTATGTGCTCAAATTAAAGATATTAGAGATGTAAGTGTAGGTGATACTATCACTTTAAAAGATAATCCCGCCTTATTGCCTTTACCTGGTTATCGTAAGATAAATCCAATGGTTTATTGTGGAATTTATCCTACTGATAGCAAAAAATACGAAGACTTAAAAGAATCATTAGAAAAATTAGCGTTAAATGATGCGAGTTTACGTTTTGAACCTGAAACATCTCAAGCTTTAGGTTTTGGATTTAGATGTGGCTTTTTAGGCTTGCTTCATATGGATGTTGTTCAAGAGAGACTCGAACGTGAATTTGGATTAGATTTAATTTTAACTGCACCAAGTGTTATCTATAAAATTTATTTAACTGATGGAAGTGTAATAGATCTTGATAATCCTAGTAAAATGCCTGAACCAACCACAATTAAAAAAATTGAAGAACCTTATGTTAAAGCAAAAATAATGACACCAAAAGATTATGTAGGGGATATTATGCAACTATGTATGGATAGAAGAGGCATTTATATTGACCTAGAATATTTTGATGAAACTAGAATGATTTTAACTTATGATATGCCTTTAAACGAAATAATCTATAATTTCTTTGATAAATTAAAATCATATACAAAAGGTTATGCTAGTTTGGATTATGAAATTGATGAATATAAAGAAAGTAATCTAACAAAAATGGATATTCTTTTAAATGGACATCCAATTGATGCTTTATCTAGCATTGTATATAAGCCATTTGCTTTTAAGCGTGGATTGAAGATAGTTTCTAAATTAAAAGAAGTGATCCCACGTCAACAATTTGAAATTCCTGTTCAAGCTGCGATTAATGGCAAAGTAATCGCTAGATCTGATATTAAAGCAGTGAGGAAAGATGTCTTAGCGAAATGTTATGGTGGAGATATAACACGAAAAAAGAAACTTTTAGAGAAACAAAAAGAAGGCAAAAAGAGAATGAAGTCAATCGGTTCGGTTGATGTTCCACAAGATGCTTTTATGTCAATTTTGAGCATAGATAGCGAAGATTAGTATATATTTAGTCATAAAGTAGTAGTTTTTTAGTAAGTATTTGCTTTTAAAATATTCTAAATAAGTTATAATTATATTAGTTAATTTAGCGGAGGAATAATTATGGGTGGTCAAGAATTATCCATGAAGTTTAGTAATGATATCTACGCTACTAGAGCGGATGTCAAACGTGAAATGAAAACTGGATTAATTGATGGGATTTGGAATGAGATATTAAAATATAGATCAAATTTTAATAATGTTTTAAAACTTAGACATGTTGATTCAACAGCATATGTAGTATGTTTAACTCCTAAAATCGCTGAAAGAGTTAATACAATTGAAAGAAAACTTTTAAAACTTTCTAAAAATTATACTGACTTATGCAAAATTAGAACTGAAAAAGAGTTTGATATAATTTCTAAAACAAAAATATTAAAAACAATTGGTAAGCTTTATAACATTGAAACTAATGAATCATTACTTTATTCAATTTCTAATGGTTCATTAACTAATGTCTCTCCTGAATTTTTAATCTTAACTAGATATTTAAAATGTCTCGATGAAATCGGCAATTTTGCTTCAAAAGAGATTGATGATAATACAATAGGGACATTCTATAGTTATTTATTAGGTACAGAAGATTTAACTGAATACTATAGAACTAAAGATTTTGAAAATAAATTTTCAAAATATATTACTGGAAGAGTTTATTTAGGCATTCCTTATGGCATAATCGATAGATCAATGGAACAACTACTTAACTTTATTCAATATAGTGATATAAGTGGATTTATTAAAGCAATTTGTACTTTCTATTACCTTTATTATGTCAAACCATTTGAGACTCATAATGAAGAAATTGCTATTTTAATGCTTAAAAAAATACTTGCATTTAACGATTATGATAAAGTTGCTTCTTTAATTAATTTTGAAGAACTTTTGATGAATAAAGATGAACTTGAATCAGTAGTTTTTGAATGTCAAAGAACCTATGATTTAACTTATTTTTTATCATATTGTTTGAATGCAATTGATAAATTAGTAGCAGATGCATTAGACGATGTTGCTAATGCTGAGAAAATTGGTGTAAGACACGATTTTTATCAAAATGATAGTTATCAAAACAATATTCCTTCATTAAATAGAACTAATATGCTTGATGATGGAGTTACTAAAGTTGAAGGAACTAAAGTAAATGAAAGTGTAACCACGATTCCTAAAGAAACTATTCAACCTCAAGAACCAGTAAGTTCTTCTTTCGAAACTAAACCAACTGAAGTAGTTCCTCCAGTTCAAGAAGCTAATAAAACAGTGGTTCAAAATGTAGAAAAAATTGATGAAAGCGAATTTAAAACTACTCCAAGTCAACAAACATTTGCTCATGAATCAGTTTCTAATGAACCAGGAGTAATGGTAAATTTTGCCCAAAATATCGCAATTTCTAATTTACCAACTGGGTTAAGTGAAGAAGAAGCATCTAAACTTGAAAATCATTTATTAGAACTTAATCCATACTTAACTCGAGGACAAGCTTATTTTTACGCTAGACACTGCACAATTGGTATGTGCTATACTATTTCTCAGTATAAAAAAGAAGTTGGATGTGCTTATGAAACTGCTAGATGCAGCATGGATAATTTAGTAACCCTTGGTTATTACGTTAAAAAGCAACTTAAAAACAAATATATTTATACACCAGTTAAAAAAGGATAAAAAATTATGAGAGTATTTGATTCAATTTTCAATTCAACAGGAATGTATTTCCTCTATATCGTTTTAGTTTTTGGAGCAATTGTTGTTGCGGTCATCCTTTTAAAGAAGTATGTCTTTAATAAAAACAAAACTAAAGAAGAAATTGATGAAGAGAAAGCTGCTGATGAAACAGTAAGTAGATTTTTAGAAGATGTAAATGATCCAAAGGCACAAAAAGAGTTTGATGAATATAACGAAAAGCAAAATAAAGAGGATAAATAGTCTATATATTCATATTCCGTTTTGTACAAAAATATGTCCTTATTGTGATTTTGTCAAAGTATTAGATATTCCTTCTTTTAGAATAAAATATGTTGACGAAATCATTAAGGACATTTCTTTTTTGTATTCATTAGATGCTAAATTTAAGACAATTTATATTGGCGGAGGAACGCCTTCAATTTTAACTTATGATGAATTAGAAAAATTATTAAGTGCCTTAAAACCTTTATTAAAAACTAATTATGAATTCACTATTGAAGCTAATCCTGAATCAATTGATGAAACTAAGTTAAAAATAATGAAAAAATATGGTATTAATCGTATTTCTATTGGTATCCAATCGTTTAATAAAAGCTTACTTGAATCTATTAATAGAGATTTTAATATTGATTACTTTAAATTAATTAATTTAGTTAAAAAATATATTACTAATATAAATGTAGATTTAATTTATGGTTTACCTAATCAATCTTTAGAGATGATTAAAGAGGATTTAGAATTCTTTATTAAGTTAGATATTAATCACATTTCAACTTATAGCTTAATTTTAGAAAAAAACACAGTCTTTAGCTTAAAAGGAGTTAAAGAAGTTGATGATGAAACTAGCAGAACTTATTACGACTATATATTAAGTTATCTTAGAAAACATAATTTCAAGCGTTACGAAGTATCTAATTTTGCTAAAGAAGGTTATGAAAGTAAACATAACTTAACTTATTGGAAAGATAAGGAATATTTAGCTTTAGGTGTTGGAGCAAGTGGATATATAGGTAATATAAGATATAAAAATTCCAGTTCACTTTCTAAATATCTTAATGGAATTAGGGATTATAAAAGTGAAGTGGTAACACCTAAAGATGAGTTAGAATATTACTTTATTTGTAATTTAAGACTAGAAAAAGGGTTTACTTTTAAAAATTTTCAAAATAAATTTAACTTTGATTTTTTAAAGAGATATAAAGATATTATTGTATCTCTTAAAAATAAAAATTTAGTTGATTATAATGGTACAAATTTCTATTGTACAGATGAAGGAATTATGCTTTTAGATGAGGTTTTAAGGGAGCTAATTTGACTATTATAATGACAGAAAGTGCTAAAAAAATAAAAAATTAGCACTTTTTTATTGACAGTGCTAAAGTTTGTAATAAAATATACTTAGCACTTGAGAAAAAAGAGTGCTAGAAAGGTAGATTATGTCATTAACTAGAAAAGAAAAAATATTAAAACTCATAGTTGAAGATTTTATAAGAACAGCTCAACCAGTTGGCAGTAATTATCTTATTGAGAAATATCATTTAGAATTTTCTAGTGCTACAATCCGTAATGAAATGAATCAACTAGAAAAAGATGGTTTACTTGAAAAAACACATACTTCTAGTGGAAGAGTTCCATCTACAAAAGGATATAAGTATTACATCGAGAACTTAAGAAATCAAACTGTTGATGAAAAGTTCATGAATCAAATTAGTGATATCTTTGAAACATCGACAACTGTAGAAGAAATCTTAGGAAAAAGTTGTGAAATACTTAGTCATATGACAAATCTTGCTAGTGCAGTTTTAGGACCTGGTGCTGATGCAGAGAGATTAGTAAGTGTTCAACTTGTACCATTAAGTGAAAACACTGTTACAGCTATCTTTATTACCGATAAAGGATATGTCGAAAATAAAACATTTGTAATGAATGGCAAAGCAGAAATACAAGATGTTAAAAAGACTGTTGAAATCTTAAATGATAGATTAATCGGTACTAAAGTTAGTGAACTAGTACCAAAACTTGAAGGTATTAAGCCAATTATATCTGATTATATCTCTGATTATACGTTCATCTATAATGCGTTACTTAAAACTTTTTATGAATTTTCTTCAAAAAGAAAAGAATTCTATGGTAAAGAAAATTTGCTTAATCAACCAGAGTTTGAAAATGATCCAGATGAATTGAAGAAATTATTCGATTTATTCGATAATCCAAATCATCTTGAAAGACTCATTAACGGAGCAAGTTCAAATTTACTTATAAATTGTGGAGAGGTAGATGAAGAATTCGATGATGTTAGCGTTGTTTCTAAGGAAATTGTCGCTAACGGAGAAAACATCGGTAGAATTGCTATTATTGGACCAACTAGAATGGATTATTCAAAAGTGTTGAATAATTTAGACTATCTTGCGAAAAGAATTATGGAGCATTTAAACTATGAAGATATTCAAAAAGAGGAGGGCAACAATGGAGGAAAAGGAACTAAAGAGTGAAGAAAGTTCTTCAAATAAAAATGAAGAAACTAAGGAAGTTCAAAAAGAAGAACCAAAAGAAAACCTTTCAAGAAAAGAACAATCACTCTTAAAGAAAAAAGAAGAAGAACTTGAAAAAGCACTTCATGATGTCGAGTATTGGAAAAATGAGTATTATAGAGCCTATGCAGATATGGCTAACTTAAGAAAAGATATCGAAAAAGATCATAAAGAAGCTATCAAGTATCGATTAGAAGATTTTGTAGAAAATATACTTGGTGTTTTAGATGCGTTTGATATGGCATTTAGAGCGAAACCTCAAAATGAAGAGACACAAAATTATTTAAAAGGTTTCGAATATGTCTATAGACAACTTCTAAGTGTCTTAGAAAGTGAAGGTATTAAAGAAATAACACCAAATATTAATGATAAATTCGATGAAAAAACAATGCACGCTGTTGATACAGTTAAAGATGATGGTGAGGAAAACTTAGTTAAATCCGTTACCTTAAGAGGATATAAACTTCACGATCACCTTGTGAGAGCAGCGATGGTTGTAGTTTCAAAACATCCAAGTTCAAACGATGTAAAAGAGAACGAAACTGAAAAAGATGATGAAGCTAAAAATGCTTAATGGAGGAATATAAATATGGCAAAAGAAGTAATTATCGGTATAGATTTAGGTACAACGAACTCAGTTGTTAGTTATCTTCAAAGTGATGGTACAGTTAAGGTTATTCCTAACCCAGAAGGAACAATGACAACTCCTAGTGTCGTTGGGTTTAAAGCAAATGGTGAAGTAATTGTTGGCAATGCAGCAAAACGTCAAGCTATAACAAATCCTGATACTGTTTCAAGTATTAAAAGATATATGGGAAGTGACTATAAAGCTCACATTAATTGCATTAACAAGGATTTTACACCTCAAGAAATCAGCGCAAAAATCCTTGCTTATATGAAATCATATGCTGAACAAAATATTGGTCACCCAATTCAAAAAGCAGTTATTACATGTCCTGCATACTTCAACGATGCACAAAGACAAGCAACTAAAGATGCTGGTACAATCGCTGGACTTGAAGTAGTAAGAATTATTAATGAACCTACAGCAGCAGCTCTTGCTTATGGTTTAGGTAAAGATAAGAGTGAAAAAATTTGTGTTTTCGACTTAGGTGGTGGTACACTCGATGTTTCTATTCTTGATATTGGTGATGGAACATTCGAAGTTGTCTCAACATCAGGTGATAACAAATTAGGTGGTGATGACTGGGATAATGTCGTTGCTGATTGGATTAGAGCTCAAATTAAGATTGAATTTGGACAAGACATTAATGATAAGATGGCTCTCCAAAGATATAAAGATGCTGCTGAAAAAGCTAAGATCGAACTTTCAAGTAGCTTTGAAACAACTATCTCATTACCATTCATTGGTATGGGCAAAAACGGACCTATCAGCTTTGAAAAGGTCTTAACAAGAGCTAAATTTGAAGAAATGACAAAGCATTTACTTGATAGATGTGTTTCACCATTAGAAAAAGCTATTCAAGATGCTAAGTTAACATATAACGATATTGATGAAGTCTTATTGATTGGTGGTTCAATCAGAATGCCTGCTGTACAAGCTCTCGTCGCTCGTATTACTGGCAAGAAATTAAATTTAAGTGTTAACCCAGATGAAGCTGTTTCAATTGGTGCTTCATATCAAGGTGGTATCTTAAGTGGTGATGTTAAAGATGTTATTCTTCTTGACGTTACACCATTAACACTTGGTATTGAAACAATGGGTGGAGTTATGACACCATTAATCCCACGTAACACAACAATTCCAACAACTAAATCTCAAATTTTCTCAACAGCCGCTGATAATCAACCTGCAGTTGATATTATGGTTTATCAAGGCGAAAGAGGAATGGCTCACGACAACAAATTATTAGGACATTTCCAATTAACTGGAATTAAACCAGCACCAAGAGGAACCCCACGTATTGAAGTTACATTCAATATTGATGTTAATGGTATTGTTAAAGTTAGTGCAAAAGATTTAGATACACAAAAAGAACAAGAAATTACAATTAGTGGTTCAAACGGACTTTCTAAAGAAGAAATCGATAGAATGGTCAGAGAAGCAGAAGCTAATAAAGAAGAAGATTCAAAACGTAAAGAAGAAGTTGAATTAAGAAATAAAGCTGAAAGCTATATCTCTTCAATTGATCAAGCTTTAAGAGAAAAAGGCGGTTCAATCGATGCAAAGCAAAAAGAAGAAACAACAAAATTAAGAGATGAATTAAAGACAGCTCTTGATAACAACGATATGAATACCTTAAGAAGCAAGATTGGTGATTTAGAAAAAGCTGCTGCATTTATGCAACAACAACAAGCTAATGGCCAAGGCGCTGGAGCAGGTAATCCATTCGAAGGACAAGCTCAACAATCAACCTCATCAACAGATAACACATCAACTGGTTCAAAAGGATCAAATGATGATGTAATCGATGCTGATTTCACAGATAAAAAGTAAGATGATATAGAATAAAGGGAAGCTCTGAAGCCTCCCTTTATCTAGTAGAAAGGATGATTTATGGCAGAAAAACGTGACTATTATGAGGTGCTAGGAGTTAATAAATCGGCATCTCAAGATGAAATAAAGAAGGCTTATCGTCAACTTGCTAAAAAGTATCACCCAGATAATAAGGAAACTGGTGATGCTGAAAAGTTTAAGGAATGTACTGAAGCTTTTAGTGTTTTAAACGATCCTAACAAGAGAAAAACATATGATCAGTTCGGACATGCCGCGTTTGATCAAACTGCTGGAGGTAGTAATCCATTTAGTGGAAGTGGCTTTGAAGGATTTAACTTTAATGGTGGATCTTTTGATGATTTAAACGATATTTTGAGCAAAATGTTCGGCGGTGGCTTTGGCGGTGGCTTCTCTTCAAGAGGAGGTTATTCATCTCGTGGAGGAGCAAGTCGTGGCGATGATACATTAATGAGAATCAAGATTAATTTCATGGATGCTATTAATGGTAAAACCGTTACAATTCCATTAAATTATGAAGAAAAATGTTCCTCGTGTAATGGAACCGGAGCATTAAATGGTAAAGAATTCACTACATGTAGTAAATGTAGAGGAACAGGTCGAGTTGTTACTCAACAAAGAACCATATTTGGTATTATGCAATCAGAAAGTGTATGTCCAGATTGTGGTGGCAGTGGAAAAATTATTAAAACACCTTGTCCAGATTGTGGTGGAAAAGGTTATAAGAAAGTTAAAAAAGATATCGATGTCAAAATCCCAGCAGGTATTCAATCTGGTCAACAAATTAGAGTCGCTGGAAAAGGCGAAAGGGGATCTAATGGAGGCGATAATGGAGATTTGTATATCGAAGTTATCGTGGCCGAACATGATTTCTTTAAAAGACAAGGCAATGATATCCATATCGAAATACCATTAGATTTTGTTGATGCATGTTTAGGCGTAAATGTTAGTGTACCAACAGTTTATGGAGATGTAGAATTAAAGATTCCAGCTGGCACTCAACCAAATGCAGTTTTAGCCTTAAGAGGTAAAGGTGTTAAGGATTTAAGAGGCAACGGATATGGTGATGAATTCGTTCATGTGAACGTTAAAACACCAACTCATTTGAATAAAGATCAAAAGAAAGCCCTTGATGATTTTAAAAAAGCAAGCCTAAACGGCGACAATTTATTTGATAAATTCAAAAGAGCGTTTAAAAAATAACTTTAAAAGTTTATACTAAAGAGGGATAAAAAAAATCCCTCTTTAATTTTTCTTATTCGTATATTATTTTAACTACTCGGGAGATAATAAACTAAAAGAGTTTATTCGATTAATTATGCCAAAATGTAAGTATTGTCATGAAAATATAACTAGATTTGATAAAGAAATTTGTCCTTTTTGTGGTGGCAAAAAGCCTTTAGAAGGAGTTGATGATTCAACTTATGATATCACTCAATTTGTTGACATCATGAAAGAGAACAATAAAGAAATAAAATTCAAGCAAAAGAAAAGAGTCACTAATGGATTATTATGTATGTTTTTAGGCTTTTTTGGGGCCGATGCTTTTTATTTAGGCTTTAAAAAACTAGGAATTTTACGTTTATTGATTAATTTAATAATATACGCTGCAGCAAGTTTAATTTTATTTTTCCTTACCGAGTTAAGTTTTTATTCATTTATTATCCCATTTGGGGCATTATTTGTTATTTATTTTATAATTGGAATAATTAATTTATTTATCAGAGGCAAAAAGGACGTTAACGGAGTATTTATTAGATAATGCAACGCTATTTCGCTTATAAAAATAAACATGATGAAATTGTTATCAACGATGATGACATTTTTCATATTGTTAATGTAATGCGTATGAAAGAAGACGCTGAATTTGAAATAAATAATGATGGAGATATATATTTAGCAAAAGTTGATTTAGTATCGCCTTTTAAATTTAGTCTAATCAAAAAAATAGAAGAAAATCATGAGTTAAATGGTTATATCCGTTTATTATATTGTCTTCCTAAAGGTGATAAAGTTGATTTAGTCATTCAAAAGGCAGTGGAATTAGGGGCTAATGAAATTGTTTTAATTAATAGCACTCGTTCAATCGCTAAAATAACTAATGAAAATAGGGACAAAAAAATTGCTCGTTTTAATAAAATTATTAAAGAAGCAAGTGAACAATCTAAAAGAACTAAGTTATTAAAATTAAATGATGTCATTACTTTTAAAGAGCTAAAAAATTATAAAGCTGATACTTCGTTTATCGCTTATGAAAATACAAGTTTAACTAGTAATGACTTATTAAAAGAATTGTCTTTAATTAAAGGCAAGACAGTTAACGTCATTATTGGCGCTGAAGGTGGCATTACTAAAGAAGAACTTGATATAGCAATAAATCTAGGTTATAAAGAAATTTCATTAGGAAAAAGAATATTAAGAAGTGAAACTGCTTGTATTTATATTCTTTCTTTATTATCTTTTTATATGGAAAATTAAGATGAAATCGTTATTTAGTATCCTTGAAAAAGAAAGAAATACCCGTAACTACAAATATTCAGATGAAGTAGTCTTTTTTAATAAGTTCAAAGGCATGCTTAAAATTAATCCTTACTTTACTAAATACTTAGATTGTGAAAATGATTTTGATATCATCAAAGCTAATATCATTATTAAAGCAATCATTAATAAAGAAGAATTAGATAAAATCATTAATGAAGCATATTTAAAGTATGAAAAACGTTTTATAAACAATATTAAAGAATTAATTAAAGAACAAATTAGCGATTTACCTTATATTGATTACGACAATTTTAAGGTTTATATTCCATTTTTCAATAAAGCCACCAATATTGTTTATTCTCTTGAAAATGAAAAAATGAAAGAATATCCATATATTGAGTTAGCCAAAAAATATGAACCATTTATTGTAGAAGCTTTTGAAACTTATACTATTGATGTTTTTGATTCGTTATTTACTCAACTTGTGAAAGTAGATGAATCAAAGACAACAATGGCTTTTTATCATTATGATTTTAATGCGATTTTTATAATAAATAGGCAAGGAACTTTAGATAATGTCATATATTTATTTGATAAATACCTAATTAATCCTCATAAATATAATATTATTGAACGAATCAAACCTTTAATTAGAGCATATTATAATAACGATTTAGGTGAATTTGTTAATCTATTATATAAAAATGGATTTGTTAGTTATTACGTTTTTAGAAGGATTTGTAAGGTTAAAAAGATATGACATTATTACTCGAATTTCTTGGATGCAAAGTTAATAGTTATGAAGTAGAAGCAATCGCTCAAGAATTTTTTGATCATGGTTTTAAATTATTTGATTCTGATAATGAAGATTCTCCAGATGTCATAATTATTAATACCTGTGCAGTTACTGAAACTAGTGTCACTAAAGATAAAAAAATGATTCGTCACTATAAAAAACTCTATCCTAATGCCATAATTTGTGTCATGGGTTGCTATTCTCAATATAAAGGAGAATATATTAGTGAAGAATTAGGTGCTCAAATTGTAATTGGAACTTCAAATCGAAATAAATTATTTAGTTTATATGAAAAATATATAGCTACAAAGAAAAATATATACCTTCATGATGAAAATAACTCAATTAAAAATTATGAAGTTTTACATGTAAATAAGTTTTTATTTAATACAAGAGCTTATGTCAAAATTCAAGATGGGTGTAATAATTTTTGTACTTATTGTTTGATTCCTTATATTAGAGGACGCTCAAGAAGTAGAGATAAAGATGACATTGTTAATGAAATAAAAACATTAATTTATAATGGACATCGAGAAATCGTTCTTACTGGAGTAGATATGTCTAGCTATGGACTAGACTTTAAAGAAAAAATATCTTTTAGTGATTTACTTGAATATATCATTTTAAATGTGCCTAATTTATATAGATTACGTATATCTTCATTAGAAATTAGTTTATTAGACGATAAATTTCTACATTTATTAGAAAAGTATGATGTTTTAGCTAATCATTTACATATCCCATTACAAAGTGGCAGTAAAGAAGTTGTTAAAAAAATGAATCGTAAGTATGAAATAGATTTATTTAAAGAAAAAATCGGTTTGATTAGAAAAATTAGACCTGGAATCTCAATTACTACTGATGTAATCGTTGGTTTTCCTGGAGAAAGTGAAGTTAACTTTATTGAAACATATCGTTCTTGTGAAGAGATTAAGTTTTCTAAAATTCATGTTTTCCCTTATTCGGATAGAGAAGGGACAATTGCTTCTAAAATGAACGATAAAATTCCTAATAATGTTAAAAAAGATCGTGTCCATCGACTCATGGCACTAAGTAAAAATCTTGAGGAAGAATACTCTAAAGAATTCTATGGTCAAGAAATCGAATTTTTATTTGAAGAGTATGACGATTTATTAAAAGGCTATAAAGGGCATAGTTCGAATTATTTAGAGTGCTATGTTCAAAGTGAAGAAAATTTAAAAGGGGCAATAAAAAAAGTTAAATTTACTAAGGAAAATTCACTTGAATTTTGACAATGTCAAAAATAAAAAAGTTCGATTAAATCAGTATTATTTAATTTTTTATATATAATATCAAAAAAATATTTGCTTTTTAAAATTAGTACTATATAATATTCACTTGTTAGGAGAATTATATTATGGCAGTACCTTTTAGAAGAACTAGTAAAACATCAAAAAGAATGAGAAGAACTCATTTTAAATTACATGTTAATGGTGTATCAATTTGTTCACATTGTGGAGCAATGGTTAAATCACATACAGTTTGCCCAAAATGTGGTTATTATGATGGCAAACAAGTCATTAAAAAGTAATCTAAATTTGAATTCTAAATCAAGTCTCTCTAGCCAGAGACTTTTTTATTGCTGATATATAGAATATATTTTCTATTTTTGCTAAAATATCACCATGAATTTAGGTTTTTTAGGTTGTTCTAAAATCGGAATAAAAATTATTGAGGCACTAAAATCAATTCCTGAAGTGGTTTTATATGGTTGTAGTGCGCAAGATTCTATTAGAGCAAAAGAATATAAAGAAAAATATGGTTTTCTTAAAAGCTACGAATCATATGAAGAAATGTTAAACGATCCTAATATTGAATTAGTTTATGTTTCTACATTAATGAGTACTCACTATAAAGATGTTTTGATGTGTCTAAAGCATAATAAAAGTGTAATAGTAGAAAAAGCTTTTACAATGAATGCCAAAGAAGCAGATGAGCTATGTTATTATAGTGAAAAACATAATATTTATCTTGGTGAAGCTATTTGGACTAGATATATGCCTAGTAAAGCTATTATTAATAAACTTATTAAAGATGGCGTTATAGGGGAAGTTTATCATGTTGACGCTAATTTATCATATTCTTTAAAAAATGTTAAAAGATTGACCACTAAAGAGCTTGGTGGAGGTATTTTACTTGATGTAGGAGTTTACCCTATTAACTTTTTAACAATGTTTTTTGGCTATGATTTTAAACTTATTAATAGCGTTATGGTCATGAACAAGGAATTTAATGTTGATGAAAGTGTAATGATAAATGTAGTCTATAAAAACGGATTGACGGCCTCTTTATTTGCTTCAATGAACGGAGTTACTTCTAAAAAAGGAATTATTTATGGAAGTAAAGGTTATTTAGAAATTGATGATATAAATAATCCTCATAAGGTTTCTATTTTCGATACATTCAATAAAAGATCACCTGAACTTAGTAAAGTAATTGAATTTGAAAAGCAGGTGAATGGTTATGAATATGAATTTATAGAAACAATTGAAAATGTTAAAAATCATCAAATTGAGCCAAATTCAATGCTTCATAGTGAAACATTAAAAATTATGAAAATCATTGATGAAATCAATGAAAAATCGATAAAAGTATATAAGTAGTTATTTTATAGTAATTAATTAGTATTAAATTAGTAGTTAGGAGGAAAATATGAACTACAATAAATATATTGATAACACTCTTTTAAGAGCTGATGCTACATTAGCTGAGATTAAAGGTTTATGTGAAGAAAGCATTAAGTATGATTTTAAGTCCTGCTGCATTAATCCAGCTTATATAAAGGCAACAAAAGAATTTTTAAAAGGAAGCAATGTCTTAGTTTGCACAGTCATCGGATTCCCACTTGGTAGCATGACTACTGAAGCAAAAGTTTTTGAAACTAAAGATGCTTTAGAAAAAGGCGCCGATGAAATTGATATGGTCATTAATGTTAGTAGATTAAAAGATCATGATGATGATTATGTCTATAACGAAATAAAAGCTATCAAAGAAGTTTGTGGAAAGCATATTTTAAAAGTAATTATCGAAACTTGCTTATTAACCGATGAAGAAAAAGTTAGAGTTTGCAAATTAGCTAAAAAAGCAGGTGCTGATTTTGTTAAAACAAGTACTGGCTTCTCAAAATGGGGAGCAAAAGCAGAAGATGTTAAATTAATGAGAGAAACTGTTGGTCCAGATATGGGTGTTAAGGCTTCTGGTGGAGTCAGAACACACGAAGAAATGATGGAAATGATCGAAGCTGGAGCAACAAGAATTGGAACAAGTAAAGGTTCCGCATTAATGTAATTATCCAAAAATAAAAAAACTATTGCTTAGCAATATTAATTTCTGTAAAATTAATAACGTTCGAATTCGAGAATGGAGGTGAAAAAAAGATGTCTAAGGTAGTAATTAGAGAAGGTGAATCTCTCGATGAAGCATTACGTAGATTTAAAAGACAAGTCAACAAGGCTGGTACCATTCAAGAATGCAGAAGAAGAGAATGCTTTTTAAAGAAAAATCTTAAGAGAAAATTAAAAAGCGAAAACGCTCGTAAAAAATACAGATAGTCAAAAATCCACTCGATAGGGTGGATTTTTTTGTTAAAAACTTATTTTTAACCTTGTTGTACTACTAAGGAGGTAAAAATGAGTTATTTTATTAAACAAATTGGATTGAAAGATTGTTCCTTTGCTTGTGTAAAGATGCTTTTAGCAATGGTATATAAAAATAAAAAGTTTTTATATTATCCTCAAATTAAAAAAGATGAATCATATTCGCTTTTAGATATTATAAAAATCGCTAAAAATGAAGGAGTTGAACTAAAAGGATATAAATATGTAACTAAAGAAAGTTTCTTCGTTCAAAAAAGATTCCCAATTTTAGTGGTACTAAAAGAAAACAATCTTTTGCATATGGTATTAGTTAAGAAAATTAAGTGTAAGAGAGTTTTAATTTATGATCCTAAAATAGGTATATATGAGTTAAAAAAAGATAAATTCCTAGAATTATGGAATAGTGAGATATTAGAGATCGAATCAATAGGTTCTTCTAATTATAAGGAGAGTTATTCATCGCCAGTACCTTTAAAAAATAAGATTATATCGTACTTTTTACAAGTTATTAGTCTATTAACTATTTTAGGTGCAATGTTTTTCTCGAATGAAACTTATAGTTTTTATATACCATTATTGCTTTTAGTAGCTTTTGCTATTTCTGAATTTGCTTATAAAAGAGTATTAATTAGTTCTATGAAAGCTTTTGACAATCGTATTATCGAGCGTGTATTTGACGAAAAAAGAAAAGTTTTTAAAGACAAATACATTGAAATGAATAAATTTAAAACATTATTACTTGGTAGACCAATTCAATTAATCAACTCGATAATTGTTTTAGTGGTTGGGCTAATTATTTTATCACTAAATAGTTATTTAAATCTTATTAACATTACTTTAGTAATATCTTTGAGCATTATTCTAGAAGTTATTCAATATAAATATTTTTTAAATAGGGATGATATTAAAGTAAAGGAAAATGAGTTATTTGAAGCAGATTCATCGATTGATTACCAAAAGTCTTTAGCATTACTTCAAAATAAAGTTTATAAGCGAGTAACTTTTATTAGTTATAAAAAGTATTTAATTACTTTTTTAATTGGAGTGATTTGTCTAGTTTATGCCGCCTTTAGTGATGAGATAAGTTTGAATTTTATATTATTTCATGCGTTTATATATTCTTATATAAATGAAAATGCTACAAACATTTTAAAAATTTACTTTGAAACACCTGATTATAAGTATTCTAAGTGTTTATATAAGTATTATTGTGATGAAATTTAAGTCATTAAGTGTAGAATAAATCAAAAATATTCTTTCTAATATTGTTTCATGCTAAAATAAATGCATGAATTTAGATTTTAATAGCGAAATATCACAAGATGTAAGTGAATTCGAACCTTTATATAATAGGTTATTAGAAAAAACATTAGTCATGTTAAATAAGTCAACTAATTGTTTAATGAGCGTTACTTTCGTTAATAAAGAGCAAATTCATGAAATCAATAAGATTTATCGAAATATTGATAGGCCTACTGATGTTATAAGTTTTGCTTTTTTGGATGACGAAAACGAGAAAAATATTAAAGGAGACTTTCCATTAGATTTAGGTGAAATTTACATTTGTTATGAAGTAGCAGATGAAAACCGTAAATCTTACGGCAATAGTTTAAAAAGAGAATTAGCTTTCCTTTTCGTCCATGGACTATTACATTTGCTTGGATATGATCATATGACTAAAGAAGACGAAGAGGTCATGTTTCCTCTTCAAGAAAAGATATTAGAAGGAGAACTTTAATAATGATTAGTAAAGAAGAATTAGTATTAAAAGCGATTGAAGCTAGAGAAAATGCCTATACTCCATATTCGAAGTTTGCTGTTGGAGCTGCTTTATTAACAACAAGTGGAGAAGTTTATTTAGGATGTAACATCGAAAACGCTTCGTATGGATTATGTATGTGTGCTGAAAGAAACGCTCTTTATAACGCTTATTGTCACGGAGTTTCTCAAGATGATATCGAAGCTTTAGCAATTGTCGCAGATACAGATGAACCAGTTTCACCTTGTGGAGCATGTAGACAAGTTATTAGTGAATTATTCCCGAAAGATGCCCCTATTTATTTAGCTAATTTAAATGGCGATATAAAAGAAACTTGTATTGAAGAACTTTTACCATACGCCTTTGAAAGTAGTGATTTATAGTATGAAGAGTGGATTTGTCTGTTTAGTTGGTCGTTCCAATGTCGGAAAATCAACTATTTTGAATCGTATTATCGGAAAAAAGGTTTCAATCGTTTCTCCTAAATCTCAAACCACAAGAAATTCTATTCAAGGAATTTATAATGATGAAGATTCTCAAATAATTTTCGTTGATACTCCAGGAATTCATAAACCTAAGAATGCTTTAGGCGAAACAATGGATAAAATTTCATATTCTTCAATTAGAGATTGCGATTTAGCTATTTTTGTTGTGGATGCTAGTAAGCCTTTTAATGAAGGTGACCAATATCTTTTTGATCATTTAAAATTTGATTGCAATGTAATAATTGTTTTAAACAAAATTGATGAAACTAATGTTGAATTAGTAAATGACTTAAAAAATAGATATGTTGAGCAATATCATCCAGTAGAAGTTGTACAGACTTGTGCTTTTGATGGTTTTGGTATTAAAGATTTAATAGGAGCAATTAAAAAGAACCTTGATGAAGGTCCTCAATATTATGATGTATCTACAACAACCAATAGAGATTTAGCCTTTAGAATTCAAGAAATTATAAGAGAAAAAATGCTAACTTTATTAAGAGAAGAAGTTCCTCATTCATCAACAGTTGTATGCGAAAAAATTGATGATGAAGAGTATCCATTAACAATATACGCTAAAATAATCGTTGAAAAAGATAGTCAAAAAGGAATAGTAATTGGTTCTAGAGGAATAATGATTCGTAAGATTGGAACATATGCTAGACAAGATATTGAAGCTATGCTAGGAAAACATATAAATTTACAATTAAACGTACAAGTAGTAGAAAACTGGAGAAATTCTAGTAGATTTTTAGTAAGAAATGGCTTTAATTAATAATGGAATTAATTAATGGTATTGTTGTTTCACTATCAAAATATAGAGACAATGATGCAATAATAAATGTTTTAACTCCTAATGATCTTGTCCCTATTATTATTAGAGGAGCATATTCAAAAGGTAGTAAGTATTTGCAATATGCAAAAACTTTTTATAGTGGCGAATTTGAAACCTATAAAGGACAAACAAAATATTTAAAGCTTAGAGCAGTTAAAATAGATGAAGATTTTAATCTTCTATTTAGTGATTATAAATCTTTAATGTGCTTAGAATTAATTAAAGAACTATTTACAAAGGCTTTTTCTAGTGATTCAGTTTCAAATTTTTATCTACTTTTAAAAGTGACATTAAAAAATATTAAAGAAACGCATGAGACTCTTAAATACACTTTATTATTCGTTGCTTATTTTTTAAGAATTTCAGGCTACTCTGTAGTAGTTAATGAGTGTTCGAGTTGCCATAAAGCTGGGAAATTTGAATATTTTTCTTTTTCTAATGGTGGGTTTATTTGCAATGAATGCAAAAATGAAAATGATATTAAACTAAATGAACAAGAAAAATGTATACTTGTAAGCTTATTTACCTATCGATATAGTGAAAATGCTAAAAATATCGATGCTAACGATGAAATTTATTTAGGATTACTTAACATTTTGTGTGAATTTATAACGTTTTATAACAATATTAAAATTATTTCGTTAGAATTATTAAAAATACACTGATATTAGGTTGACAGAATAAATCATAATAACTATACTTATGAGCATTGAGGCTTTCGTGAAATTAGTTATGTTATTAAATACGATAGTAATTATTTATAAAAATAATTAATTTGTTATTTAGTTAAAAGGAGATTTTTAGTATGGATAATAAATTTGAAACGCTTGTAACGCATTTGCAAACAACTGGATATGTATTTCAGGGTTCACAAATCTATGGTGGTTTAAGCAATTCATGGGATTATGGTCCTTTAGGAAGTGAGTTAAAAAACAATTTAAAGGATTTATGGTGGAAAAAATTTGTAAGTGAATCACCTACAAATGTTGGAATCGATGCTTCTATTTTGATGAATCCACGTGTTTGGCAAGCAACAGGCCACGTTTCAACTTTTAACGATCCATTGATTGATTGTAAACATTGCCATGCACGTCATAGAGCAGATGACTTAATAAGCGAACAATTTCCAGAAGTGGATGTAAATGCTATGACTATGGAAGAAATGAGTGCATTTATTAAAGAACATGAAGTTAAATGTCCTGCTTGCGGAAAGTCTAATTTTACAGATGTTAGACAATTCAATATGATGTTTAAAACTCATATTGGTGTCACCGAAGATTCTAAAAGTGTTGTTTATCTTAGACCAGAAACAGCTCAAGGTGTTTTTGTAAACTTTAAAAACGTTCAAAGAACAACAAGAAAAAAGTTACCACTTGGTATTGCTAATGTAGGAAAATCATTTAGAAACGAAATTACTCCAGGGAACTTTATATTTAGAACTCGTGAATTTACTCAAATGGAGCTTGAATTCTTCTGTAAACCTAATACAGATTTAGAATGGTTTAAATATTGGAAAGATTTTTCTATCGATTTTGTAAAATCTTTAGGTATTAAAGAAGAAAACTTACGTTTTAGAGATCATGAACCTGAAGAATTAGCTTTTTATTCAAAGGCAACAACTGATATCGAGTATAAATTTCCTTTTGGCTGGGGAGAAATCTGGGGTATTGCTGATAGAACCGATTATGACTTAAAAAGGCATCAAGAATTTAGTGGTGAATCCTTAGAATATTTAGATCCAGAAACTAATGAAAAATATATTCCTTATTGTATTGAACCAAGTTTAGGACTTGATAGATTATTTTTAATGGTAGTAACTGATAGTTATGATGAAGAAACATTAGATAATGGTGAAATTAGAAAAGTAATGCACCTTAAGCCATTCTTAGCACCATTTAAAGCAGCTATTTTACCTTTAAATAATAAATTAACAGATAAAGCATTATCTGTATTTAACGATTTAATCCCATATATTAGGGTAAATTTTGATACAACAGGTAGTATTGGCAAAAGATATCGTAGAAATGATGAAATCGGTACACCATATTGCGTAACAATTGATTTTGATACATTAAACGATGAATCAGTTACTGTTAGAGATCGTGACACAATGCTTCAAGAAAGAATTAAAATTTCCGATTTAAAGAATTACTTATTAGAAAAAACTTTTTATAAATGACAAATATATTTGATTTAGCAAACGACATTTTAAAATCAGCAGACATAGTCGAAGTTGTTTCTCATTATATTAAACTAGAAAAGAGGGGAAAAAACTACGAAGCTCTATGTCCTTTTCACGATGATAAAAAATTAGGAAATTTCTATGTTAGTCAAGAAAAAGGCATTTTTAAATGCTTTGCATGTAATAGTGGAGGTAACGCAATAACCTTTGTTCAAAAATATAACAATTGTAGTTTTGTCGAAGCTGTTAAAAAAGTTGCTGAAATTATTGGCTATCGAGATGAAAGACTTCAAGATATTATTCAAGAAAAGAAAATTGATCCAAAAATTCAAGCTATATACGATTGTTTGAATGATATTGCTAACTTTTACGAAACAAGTTTGTTTCAAAGCGAAGAATCTCATGAAGCTTTAGAGTATTTACATAATAGAGGATTAAGCGACGATGTAATTAAATACTTTAGAATCGGTTATGCGCAATTAAAAGGTGAAAATGTTATTAATTTTTTGCTTAAAAAAGGATATTCCTTACAAACAATTAGTGATGCAGGTATTTTGAATCTTTCTCAAACACCTTATAGAGATATTAATTCTGGAAGAATTGCTTTTTCGATCAGTGATAAAGACAATAATATTGTTGGCTTTAGCTGTCGTAAATTTAGAGAGTTTGACGATTCAAATGCTAAATATATTAATACTAGTTCAACAAAATTATTTAATAAATCAAATATTTTATTTAACTTTTATAACGCTAGTCTTGAATCCAAAAAAGTTGGATATGTCTATATATTAGAGGGCTTTATGGATGTTATTGCCTGTTATAGAGTAGGCATCAAGAGTGCAATTGGTTTAATGGGCACAGCTTTAACTAAAGAAAATATTCAATTATTGAGATATTTAAAGTGTGATGTTAGATTATGTCTTGATTTAGATGAACCAGGTCAAATGAACACCTTAAAAATTGCTGATTTATTAGATGCTAGTGGTATTAAATATCAAATTGTCAATAACGAAGTTGATTTCAAGGTTAAAGATAGTGATGAAATTTTAAAAAATTATGGTGAAGAAAAGTTAAGAGAATATTTAACTAGACTAGTCAATAAAGGTGAATATTTAATTAATTACTATACTAAAAATTCTAGTTTTGATACTTTAGAGCACAAAAAAGAATTTTTAAGAAAAATGATTCCTTTTCTTGCTTCGTTAAATGATCCATTAGATTTTGAAGAATATATTAATAAAGTAAATTTAAAGACTGGTTTTAGTAAAGACATTATTAAAACTTATGTCAAAAAGTATATTAAGAAAAATAAAGAAGTAAAGGAAAGTGAAGAGATCGAGCTTGAAATTAATGAGCATGAATTGCTTTCAAGAAATAAAGTTGTATCACGTCTTAATTTAGCTGAAATGCAAATTATAAGATACATGCTTGAAAACAAAGATGCTGTAAAAATATATCAAGAACGATTAGGCTACTTTGTAGAACCTTCGTATCGAAATATCGCCAGTACAATTGAAGAATTTATTGTACATCAAGGTGATCAAACTGATTATAACGTCCAAAATATTGTAACTTACTTATCAAATGATGATTGCAAAATTAACAATAAAGATAAAGTTATTGATGATATTTCTGGCGTATTAATTAATACATATCTATTGCCACCATATTCTGAAGAGGAAATGCTTGGCATACTTGAGACGATTAATGTCGAAAAAGCGTCTCGAAGATTAAAACAGGATTTAGATGCTTCCTCAAAAGGAGCTTCTGAACTTGAAAAAGCAGAATTAGCTAAAGCTGCATTAGTAAGAAAAACAAGTCTTATTCAGGACTTAGATAAAAAAAGGAGGTAACTTATATGACTACAAGCAAAAAGAAAAAGGATATTGTCGAAGAAGAAAACGAAGAACTAGATGATGAATTACTAGATGATGCTTCAGATAATGTCATTATTGAAGATGAGGATGAAGGAATTAAGAGTTTAGAACAAGTTATTAAAGAATTTGAACAAAAGTATAAAAGTTCAAAAATTATTGATCAAGACGAATTTTTAGATGCAACAAGTTACCTTGATTTAAACGATGATGATTACGAAAAAGTTTTCGAACGCTTTAAAAAGGCTGGCTTTGAATTAACAGGTGGAGAAAAAGATACTGATTTAGATGATGTTGATATCCCAGATGATCTTAGTGAAGAAGATTTAGTTTCTGATGAAGAAGATTTTGATGATATTGATTTAGCTGAAAGCGAAGAATCTCAAATTGATGTTAATAACCTTGAAAACTTCGAAAACACAGATGTTAAAGTTAATGATAGTGTTAAACTTTATCTTAAAGAAATTGGTAGAGTACCTTTATTAAAGCCTCAAGAAGAGCAAGAACTCGCAAAAAGAATTGTGGCTGGCGATAAGGTTGCTAAAGATAAGCTTATTACTGCTAACTTACGTTTAGTTGTTTCTATTGCAAAACACTATATTGGTAGAGGTATGCAATTTTTGGATTTAATTGAAGAAGGAAACTTGGGACTAATGAAAGCAGTCGATAAATTCGACTATACTAAAGGTTTTAAATTTTCAACATATGCCACTTGGTGGATAAGACAAGCTATTACTAGAGCAATTGCTGACCAAGCAAGAACCATTAGAATCCCAGTCCATATGGTAGAAACAATTAATAAGATTACAAAAGCTCAAAGACAATTAACTCAAGAATTAGGAAGAGATCCAACTGAAGAAGAGATTTCTGAAAAATTAGCAGATCCAACCTTAACACCAGATAGAATTAGAACAATTACCGGCTTAGCTTTAGAACCTGTTTCTTTAGAAAGTCCAATTGGTGAAGAAGATGATTCTCATTTAGGAGACTTTGTTGAAGATAAAGATAGTGTTTCTCCAACTGATTACACAACTCAATCATTAATTAGAGATGCTCTTTATAACGTTATGAATGATTTGACTGATCGTGAAGAAAGAGTTCTTAGACTTAGATATGGTCTAGATGATAATAGACCTAGAACATTAGAAGAAGTTGGTAAAGAATTTGGTGTCACTAGAGAAAGAATTCGTCAAATTGAAGCAAAAGCTATTAGAAAGTTAAGACATCCAAATAGAACAAAAAAATTGGATGATTTTCATTAATTTATGATTTCTAATAGACTAAAAGCAATTGTTTCATTAATAAAAAATGACAATAACATAGCTGATATTGGTAGCGACCATGGTTATGTGCTTTTAGAATTACGTAAAAAAGGCTTTAAGTCGAAATTATTGGGTGTTGAAAATAAAGAACACCCTTTTTTGCGTTTAAAGAAAAATATTATGGCTAGTGGAATTAAGGATATCGCTTGTAGTTTATCTAATGGATTAGATGCTTTACCTAATAATTATAAAACCATTGTTATTGCTGGAATGGGATTTGATGTAATAAAAAATATTATTTCTCAAAATATAGATAAATTAGATCATATTACCAATATTGTTATTGATTCACATACAGATAAAGATAAAGTAAGGCCATATTTTTTATCTTTAGGCTATGATGTAGAAGATGAAACTATAATTTTTGAAGATAATATTTATTATGATTTAATTGCATTTATTAAAGTTAATAGTATTCAAAAATACTCTAAGGAAGAATTAGAATTTGGAAAAATTAATTTAAAAGCTAAATCTAGTACTTTTATTAATATGTTAAATGCTGAAATCGTTAAAAATAATGATATTATTAATAAAATTAACAACAGTAATAGTAAACGAATTAATGAACTTGAAAAGCGTAATAATTATTTAAGAGGTATATTAAATGAAAACAAGAGCTCTATTAACTAAATTATCTAAATTATTTCCTAAAAAAATAGCTGAGGCTTATGATTTTCCTGGTTTACAGGTTTCAAAATTAAAAGAAGAAACCAATATAATTTTGCTTTGTTTGGACTTTGATGAAGATGTGTTAAATTATATATTAAAAAATAATTTAGAAAATAAACTCGACTTAATTATCACCCATCATCCATTTATTTTTGGTAAAAAGAAAGAAATTTTAGCTAATGATAATATAAAAAACTATCTTTACCATAAAATGGAAGAATTAAATATTCCAATTTATAGTTTTCATACTAACTTTGATAGTGGTGTAAATGGAATGAATGATGCTCTTATTAATAAACTTGAATTATCAAATCCTCATAGATTGATTAGTGAGCCTATGGCTTGTGGAGGGGATTTGCCTTATGAAATGACAGTAGAAGAGTTTGCTAAATATGTTTTAGATAAATTAGATGTCGATTATGGATTACTCTTAAATTATGGTAGTAAAGTAATAAAAAACGCAGCCATTATTGGTGGAGGTGGATGGAGGAGCTTTAAAGCTGCTCAATTAGAAAGTTATGATATTTTTATTAGTGGAGATATTCCTCATCATGGTAGAAGAGATGTAGTTGCTAATAAATATAATTATTTAGACCTGCCTCATGAAGTAGAAAATATTTTTATGGAACAAATGAAAAAAATACTACTATCTTTCGATAGCAGTATCGATGTTATTTCCTTATATCAGGAACAGTTTCCCAAAGTGATTTGTAAGTGAAGTAGTTATAAATATCATTTACAACATTTTGATGAACACTCCCATCAGAAACTAATAATATACGTTTCTCAGATGGGATTTTAATTTGCATAGCGTCTTTTACATCTTTAACAACGGCATAAAGTATATTTTTAGTAGTTAAGTGGTAGTATTCTAGTAGATATTTGTCATATGATGTAGTATCTGTAATGAATATAATGACATCATTATCCTTTAAGTTTTCTTCTAAATTCTTTTTTCTATCGAAGTTTTCATCACTTATTTCATCCTCAATAACAGCATTAGGAAGTAACTTACGAAGATAATCTAGGGAGCTATCAAAACTAGAACCAGCAAGTTCAGTTTGATATAAAATATGTGTTTTTGATTTATTGAATT
Organism: uncultured bacterium; assembly: GCA_949299335.1. Classification (GTDB taxonomy): domain Bacteria; phylum Bacillota_I; class Bacilli_A; order RFN20; family CAG-826; genus Onthovivens. The sequence goes on from CASGAD010000014.1 coordinate 82,815, forward strand.
TCTTTTCAGTAATAACTGATTTAGCCTTTGCAGCATCATTTACATCATAAAATATAAAACTGAATTTTGATTCATTAGTAAGATAGTTTGCTTCTATTGTATTTGTATTACCAACAAAAATAATATTGTATTTTCCTTTAGAATTATTGATAAAATCTAATTTTTTCTTAACATTAGGCGATAGCGTTTCAAAAAATCTAAAATGTTCTTTCTTTAAAACATTGATAGTTTCATGATCACAGCCATAAGGAGAAGTTAAAACGATTGTATCGTTATTTAAATTCTTTAAAAAATCACTAAAGCCCATTGAAGGAATATCGACTACATCAATTCCTAATTGCTTTAATTCTTTTTTAATTGCGTTGGCATTTAATAATCCGCCTAAAAGAATGATTTTCTCATTTGGAAAGTCAAAACGTGTTTTTCTAGCTATATTTAGTAAGTTTTCCATTGCTGGAGAATAACCAGCTGGAAGTATTAATGTTGTATCCATGGTAATATTTTAACATTTATAATGAAAAAATCATCCAAATTATATAAAATTAGAAACTATGAAATTCAGTGCATTTAATATTAGTAAAGATTTAGTAAAAATTTTAGAAGAAAAAGGTTATGTTGAGACCACACCAATTCAACAAGTCGTTTTATCAAAAGCATTAAAAGGTGAGAACATTGTCGCTAAAAGCGAAACTGGAAGTGGAAAGACACACGCTTTTTTAATTCCAATTATTGAAAACGCAAAAGAGTCCAATTCATTACAAGCAATTATTTTGGCTCCTTCTAGAGAATTAGCGAGACAAACTTATAAATTTGCTTGTGAGATTTGTAATGAGATTTCCTATAAAAAGATTAATGTTAAACTTTTTATAAGTGGAGAAGATTCATCTAAGGATTTAAAATCTTTTAAAAATGGTTGTAATATTTTAATTGCTACTCCCGGAAAATTAAAAAGTTTGATTGAGCAAACGGATTTCGATTTAGCACAATTAAAGACATTAGTTCTAGATGAAGCCGATATGCTTTTAGATAGTGGATTTTTCCAAACAATTGATTCGATTATTAAAAAGTGCGATAAGAGCTTGCAAATTGAAGTTTTTAGTGCAACTATTTCTGAAGGACTGGAAGTATTTTTGAAAAAATATATTTCTCCTGATTATGTAGTTACATCTACAACAAATGAATTAACTTCAAAAACAGTTAAACATTTCTTCATTAATACTAAACATAAAGATACACTTGAATTACTTTTAGTATTTATTAATCAATTTAACCCTTATTTATTATTGATATTTGCTAACTCCAAAAAGAAAGCTAGAGACATTTATAATTTCTTGTCACAAAACAAGATTAAATGTGGCATTTTAAGCGGTGAATTGGAAGCTAGAGAAAGAAAATCTATGCTTAGAAGAATAAAAAATGATGAATTTAGGGTTGTGGTATGTTCAGATTTGGTAAGTAGAGGTTTAGACATTGAGAATGTATCAGATGTTTTAAGTGTCGATTTACCTAATAACCTTGAATATTATTATCACCGTGCAGGAAGAACCGGAAGAAACTGCAAAACTGGAAATAGTTATGTGTTTTATGATCACGATACCTTTGATTTACCATCCAAATTAGTTCAAGATGGACTTGAAGTAAGTTTTTTAAAACTTGATAATGGAGTTTTTGTTCCTACAAGTTCACCAATTAAGGATAAAAGAAAGGCCAAAAAAACTCCTACCGAATTAGATTTAGAGATTAAAAAAGCTAAAATTAAAACAATGAGTAAAAAAGTTAAACCAGGCTATAAAAAGAAGGTAAAAGTTGCTATTGATAAGGTAAAAAGAAAACATAGAAGAGAAATAATTAAAAAAGATATTAGAAGACAACGTGAAGAACGTTACATAAAAGAAAGCAAAGAAAGATAATTTATGGTTTATAAAAGTGATGAATTGTTAATTGGAAGCCATGTTTCAATGAGTGGACCAAGATATTTTTTAGGAAGTGTAGAAGAAAGTATAAAAAATAACGCCAATACTTTAATGTTTTATACTGGTTCACCTCAATCTATGGCTCGTTCTCCAATTGAAAAATGTAAAATTAAAGAAGCACTCGCTTTAATGAATGAAAAAAATATAGATATTAATAAAGTTGTTTGTCATGCGCCATATTTAATAAACTTAGGAAATCCAATTAATTCTGATAAATTCGTTTTTTCTAGAAATTTATTAGCTAATGAGGTTGATAGATGTCATAGTTTTAATGTTAAACTTTTAGTTTTACATCCAGGCGCCCATTTAGGCATAGGAAATGATGAAGCTATTAAAAATATAGCTCATGGTATAAACGATGTTTTATCTATGATAGATTACGATATTATAATCTGTTTGGAAACTATGGCTGGTAAAGGAACAGAAGTAGGCTCTAACTTAGAAGAAATTAAAAAAATCATCGATTTAATCGACAAAAAAGAGAAAATTGGAGTTTGTATTGATACTTGTCATTTAAACGATGCAGGTTATGATTTAAGAGATTCAGATGCTTTTTTAAACTATTTTGATGAAGTTATCGGACTAAATTATTTAAAAGTAGTCCATCTAAATGATTCATTAAATTATAAAGGAGCACATAAGGATCGTCATGCAAATATTGGGTTAGGGACTATAGGATTTGATGTTTTAAGAAATTTTGCTTTTAATCCAAAATTAAAAGATGTTCCTAAAATATTAGAAACACCTTATTTTAATGATAAGCCACCTTATAAATTAGAAATAGAAATGATAAGGGATGGAAATTTTATTAAAGAAAAATATTTAAATTTATAATTTATCGATTTCTTCGAATAATGTAGGCAATGCATCTTTTTGGCTAACTGTCTTAAGGATCTTGCCTTTTTTAAATATAATAAAAGAATCTTTACCACCAGCTAGTCCAATATCTGCGTTTTTGCCTTCACCAACGCCATTAACAATGCACCCCATGATAGCAACAGTGATATATTTTTTATTTTTAATTAAATAGTTTAATGTTTCATCTGCCATTTTAGCCGTATTTGTAACTTGGCATCTGCCACAAGTTGGACAACTAATAATAGTAGGATAATTTTCATATAATCCTAAATCATGTAATAGTCTGACACATGTTTTAATTTCTTTTTGAGGATTATGTGTTAATGAAATTCGAATCGTTGATCCTATTCCTTCTAGTATCAAAGGAGCTAAAGCACTAACTGAACGAATAATTCCAATTTCATCATAGCCACTTTCTGTAACGCCGATATGAAGTGGATATTGAGTTTTGTTAGCGATTAATCTGTATGCATTTAAGGTTACAAGTGGATTAGAAGCTTTAACACTTATAACAATGTCATTAAAATTATAGCGTTCAAATATTTTTACATATCTTAAAGCGCTTTCGACTAATTTTTCTTCCTCACTTAATTGATTATTTTCTACTAAGTCCTTTTCTAAAGATCCTTTGTTAACGCCAATTCTAATTGGAATGTGTTTTTTCTTAGCTAAATCAATGATTGCCTCTAAACCTTCGATTCCGCCAATATTTCCTGGATTAATTCTAATTTTATCCGCTCCATTTTCCATAGCTAATAAGCCGAGTCTATAGTCAAAATGGATGTCAGCGACAATAGGAATAGCAATTTGCTTTTTTATCTCTTTTAAAGCTAAGGCATCTTCCTTATCTAGAATACTTACTCTCATTAAATCAGCACCTAAAAGGGCACATTCATTAATTTCTTTAACAACCTCATCAATTTTACTTGTTTTTATGTCACACATTGATTGAATAGCAATTTTATTATTGCCACCAATTTTTACATTGCCAACGATGACTTGTTTTGTTTTTTCTCTTAAGTTCATACACTTATATCTTATTAACTTCGTTAAAATTATACAATACAATAATAAAATAATAGAAAACTATCACCAAAGGTGGTAAAATACTAAAGCATTTAGAGGAAGGAGCGATATTTTATGCGTGATAACATTATTTTAAAATGTACAGTTTGTGGTGAGGAACAATACATTACATCAAAGAATAAGAAGAACAATCCTGACAGAATCGAAAAAAATAAATATTGTCCACATTGCCAAAAAGTTACAGTTTTCAAAGAGAAGAAGTAATCTAAATGATAAAAACTTTTCGTTTTGAGAACGACACAAAGGAATTTAGCGCTAACACATATGTAGTTGGTGAAAAAAATGGTCCTTGTGTTGTGATTGATATAGGCTCAACGAGCGATAGAGTTATCAATTACATTAAAGAAAACCATACAACGTGTATTGGAATTCTATTAACTCATGGTCATTATGATCATATAAGAGGTGTTAGAAAACTCTTAGAACATTATAATTGCACAGTCTTTCTTGATGAAAAAGAAGATGAGATGATGGATAATCCACGTTTAAACGGAAGTACTTTAATTGATGGTAACGAAAATGCGTTGAACTTAGGTACAAACGTTAAATATTTAGTCGATGATGAAGATGAAATATCATTTTATGGAGGTTTATTATTTTTTAAAGTAATAGAAACACCTTTCCATACTGATGGTAGCGTTTGTTATCTTTACGAAAAAGAAAACGCCTTATTTACTGGAGATACATTATTTAAAGGATCAATTGGTCGAACTGATTTACCAGGCGGAAAAACTAAATTAATCAGACCTAGCCTTGATAAATTAAAGAAACTTGATCCTAAATTAATTGTTTATCCAGGACATGGCGATACGACATCTTTAGAAAAAGAATTAAAAGAAAATATTTACTTAAATGGAGGATACTGAGAATGAACGTTACAGAATTAAGACCTGGAAATTATTTCAAAGAAGATAATAATTTATACTTAGTTATCGATATTTTGTTAAACAAAACAGCTATGCGTAAAATGGTTGCTAAAGTTAAAGTTAAGAATGTTAGAACTGGTGCAATCACAGAAATGAGCGCTAATAGTGGATACCAAGTAGAAACAATTAGACTTGAAAAGAAAAAAATGACCTATTTATATCGTAATGGCGATGCTTTAGTCTTTATGGATGGCGATACCTACGAGCAAATCGAAATTCCTGAAAGTAGATTAGAATGGGAAATTAAATTTTTAAAAGAGAATCAAGAAGTTGAAATGGTAACTTACGAAGATGAAATTCTTGGAATTAACTTACCATCAAAGGTCACATTAAAGATTACACATTGCGAGCCAGCTGTTAGAGGTGATACTGTTAATAAAGCAACAAAAGAAGCTACACTTGAAACTGGTATTACAGTAAGAGTTCCATTATTCATTGAAGAAGGCGAAGACGTCCTTGTACGTACAGATACCGGATTATATGATGGTAGAGCCAACTAATCAATTAGCGAGATAAAAAATGATTGAATGGTGGGCAGCACTATTATGGTGCATCTTGGCTTTGGTCGTTGGTGGTGTTATTGGTTTCTTTGGAGCGAGATATTTCTTCAAAAAAGAACTTCAAAAGAATCCACCTATTAACGAAAAGATGATACGTGTTATGTATCAACAAATGGGTAGAAAACCTAGCGAAGCTCAAATCAAAAGTATAATGAATAATATCAATAAGCAGAACAAAAACTAATATTAGAAACTCGCTTGATAAATAAGCGAGTTTTCTTTTAGGTATTAAAGTAGTAGGACTACATAATTAGAAAATAAACTTTTGTATTTATATTTTGTTTATAATTTTCAAATAAAACCAAAAGTGTGTTGTTAAACACATAGTTAATTAAAAAGAAGTTAGTAGTCAATAAAAAACACGATAACAATCGTGCTTTTTTAATAAATTCATATATGTTGAAAAGTTTTCCACATTACTAATAAACTACTAAATTTCTACTAGTTTTCTACTTTTTGCTTTTATTCCAACCTGCTGTATTTTCCGTATGATTAATAATTTTAATGATGTTTGATTTGTGTCTATAAACTAATAAAGCGTAGCCTAAAGTTGCTAATACCGGGAAATAAATGCAAGCATGAGGACCATATTCTGAAAGCATAAGATAGCCACTAATCGAATTTCCACATGTAGCGAAGATAATATAGACTATCCAAGTAAATAAAACATAAGAGCCACACATTGTTAATGAAGATAAAGATACATATTTTTTAATTTTTAATGTGATGAAGAATATTGGCATAAAGAATGGAATTGCTGTCCAACTAGTAGAAAGAGCAAATCCACAATAAGTAGCAACAATTTTTCCACCTTTAAATTTAAGAAATAAACTATATGAGTGGCCAATCATTCCTCCGAAGGCTACCAAGTAATAAGCTAATTCACTTAAAGTATTTCCTTGTCCTAAAGCATTAAATTCTTTATTATCACCTAACATGAATGAATTGATGGATTCGACATAAGTAAATAAAAGGAAGGCTACAATGAATGGAACAATTATTTTAAATATATCGAGAGTGATAGTAATAATACCAGCTTTTTTAGAAACAACTCTACCAACATTTGTTCCTCCTGTGTTATGACTTCCTGATTCTCTAGGATCAATGCCATAAAAAATCTTAGAAATTAGTACTCCATTTGGAATGCTTCCAAATAAGTAACCAACCACAAAGCATAAAACTAGTATTAAAAATCTTAAAAAATAAACCATAAAAATTCCCTTACTAATAATAGTATAAAGTTTATAAATCGAAAATAAAATTATTACAAGAAGTTATACATAATAAAAATAAATTTTATAAATTAATTTTTATCTAAAGTAGTAGAATGTAAAAAGCAGCTTAAAGTTGAAGTTGAACAAATTTCGTATTTCCTTAAATTTTTTATATAAAATAGGTGCTTTTTTTGATAAAATAAATAAGTTGATTTTAGGAAAAATAATATTATGGGAAATTATAGTGCGAGTAACATAGAATTACTTTCTGGTTTAGCAGGGGTTAGAAAAAGACCAGCTATGTATATTGGTAGCACCAATTCATACGGTCTCCATCATTTAGTGTGGGAAATTGTCGATAATTCAGTTGATGAAGCATTAAATGGTTTTGGAAATAAAATCACTGTTACCATTCATAAGGATAATTCAGTTACAGTTCAAGATGAAGGTAGAGGGATACCTTGTGATATACATAAGCAAACAAAAATTCCTGCTGTTCAATTAATTTTCTCAACTTTGCATAGTGGAGGAAAATTTAATGATTCAGCTTATAAATCCAGTGCTGGATTGCATGGTGTTGGTAGTAGTGTCACTAACGCACTAAGTGTTTTTTGTGACATCACTGTTTATAAAGATGGAAAAATTAATCATTTAAGATTTGAAAATGGTGGAAATTTAAAAGTACCACTTGAAGTTTTAGGCAATACCACAAAACATGGTACAACCGTTACTTTTAAACCTGATCCTACTATTTTTTCAACTGTTGAGTTCAATTATGATAGAATCGCTGACCATTTAAGAGAGTCTGCTTTCCTTTTAAAGAAAGTACGTTTCATTTTAATTGATGAAAGAAGCGGTAATAAAGATGAATTCTATTATGAAAATGGCTTAAAAGAATATGTCGAAGAAATTAATCAAAATAAGACCAAAATGGGTGATGTTTTTGATTTTGAAGATACAGTTAGTCAAATTGATTGCGAAATAGCTCTTCAATATTGCTATAACGACTATAACGAAACTATCAGAAGTTATGTTAATAATGTCCATACTAAAGATGGTGGAACCCATGAAGTCGGTTTTAAAATCGGTATTACTAAGGCAGTAAATGATTATGCTGAAAATAATAATCTTCTTAGAGGCAAAGCTAAGCTTGAAGGAAGCGATATTCGCGAAGGCTTAACAGCTGTTATTTCTTTAAGACTTCCTGAATCAATTCTTGAATTTGAAGGTCAAACAAAAGGCAAATTAGGTACTCAATTAGCACAAAATGTTGTAAGTAACCTTGTTTATACTAAATTTTCATATTATTTAGCTGAAAATAAAGAATTCGCTGTTCGTTTAATTAAAAAATGCCAAGATTCAATGAATGCTAGAATTGCAGCAAGAAAAGCTAAAGAAGAAGCTAGAACTAAGAAAAAGTCTAAAGAATCAATAATTTTAAGTGATAAATTAACTCCTGCTCAAAGTAAAGAATATGATAAAAACGAATTATTTATCGTTGAAGGTGATTCCGCTGGAGGAACCGCAAAAAAAGGTAGAAATCCAAAATATCAGGCTATTTTACCTTTAAGAGGCAAACCATTGAATACTGACAGTTTAACAATGGAAAAAATTCTCCAAAACCAAGAGTTCGCAACAATTATTAACACTATTGGAGCTGGAGTAGGACAAAATTTTGATGTAAGTGAATCTCATTATGGGAAAATCATTATCATGACTGATGCTGATACTGATGGAGCTCACATTCAAACGTTACTTTTAACTTTCTTCTATAACAATATGCGTTCTTTAATTACTGAAGGACATGTTTATGTTGCTGTTCCACCTTTATATCGTATTTATAAAACTGATAGCAAAGGAAAAACCACTGAAGTTTATGCCTGGAATGATGCAGATTTAGAGGAAGGGAAGAAAAAAATTGGCGCCGGATATAAAATATCTCGTTATAAAGGTCTAGGTGAAATGAGTGATAAGCAATTAAAAGAAACCACTATGGATCCTAAAAATAGATTGCTTGTTCAAATTAAGATTGATGACCCATTAAGTGTTGAAAATAAAGTTGCTATTTTAATGGGCAAAGATTCAGATAAACGTAAAAAATGGCTTGAACAAAATGTCGATTTTAATGAAGTTGATAAATTCATTGAGGAGGTTAAACACTAATGGCTGCAAGAAATAAACCAGTTGAAGAAGAAATTGTAGAAAATATTAGCGTTGAATCCCTTGATGGAGTCATGGGTGATAGATATGCTATCTACGCAAAATATGTTATTCAAGATAGAGCCATCCCAGATGTTAGAGATGGTTTAAAGCCAGTTCAACGTAGAATAATTTTTAGTATGTATCAAAATGGTAATACATACGATAAGCCAACAAAAAAATGTGCAAAGATTGTTGGTGATGTTATGGGTAGATTCCATCCTCATGGAGATACTTCAATTTATGATGCTTTAGTTAGACTATCTCAAAGCTGGAAAATGAGTATGCCATTAGTAACTTTCCAAGGTAATAATGGTTCAATTGATAATGACCCAGCTGCTGCATACCGTTATACTGAAGCAAAATTAAATGAATTTAGTGAAACTCTTATTAATGACATCGAAAAGAATACGGTCGATATGACTTTAAATTTTGATGATACAGAATTTGAGCCTGTTGTTTTGCCTTGTAGATACCCTAATTTATTTGTAAATGGCAGTGAAGGTATTGCTGTTGCTATCGCTACAGAAATTCCACCTCATAATTTAACTGAAATTTGCGAAGCTGCTATTCATTACATTCAACATCCAAAGTGTTCTTTAGATGATCTTTTAGAGATTGTTAAAGGGCCTGATTTTCCTACTGGTGGCGTAATTTATGAATGTCAAGGCATAAGGGACATTTATGAAACCGGTAGAGGAAAAATCGAAATTGCTAGTAAAGTTACAATCGATGACTCTAATAAGAACTATAACGAATTAGTTATTAGTGAAATTCCTTATGGAGTAGTTAAGCAAAACCTTGCTTATCAAATCGATAAGATTAAAAAGAGCCATGAAATTGATGGAATTAATGAAGTTAGAGATCTTTCAAGTGGTGATGAAATTAAAATTTGTGTTGAACTTAAAAAGGAAGTTGATCCTAATATTGTTCTCGCTTATTTGATGAGTAAAACTCAATTAAAAGTATCCTATAGCTCTAATATTGTTGCTATTTGTGATAATCATCCTAGAACTTTAGGCCTTTTATCATATTTAGATTATTACACTAAATATCAAATCGATGTTATCACTAGAAAGTTTAATTTTGATTTAAAGAAAGCTAAAGATAGACTTCATATTGTTGAAGGTTTAATTAAGTCGGTAAGTATTATTAATGAAATCATTGCTATTATTAGAAAAAGTGCTGATAAAGCTGATTCAAAGAAAAACTTAATGAATGCCTATGGATTTAGTGAAATTCAAGCTGAAGCCATCGTTACAATGAGATTATATAAACTCTCCAATACAGATGTAAGAATCTATGTTGAAGAAAAAGCAGAGTTAGAGAAGACAATTGCTTATTTAGAAGAAACTTTAGCTGATGAAAATAAAATAAGAAAAGTTATCGTTAATGATTTAAAAGCAATCATTAAGAAATTTGGAATCCCTAGAAGAACAGTCATCGAAACTAAAAAAGATGAAATTCAAATTGATAAGCGTGATTTGATTGTTAAGGAAGATGTTTACGTGGTTGTTACTAAGGATGGCTATGTAAAAAGAAGTTCTTTAAAGAGTTACAAATCTAGTAATGGGGCTCTTCCTGGAGTTAAGCAAAATGATGTAGTTATCATGAATCAAATTGTAAATACTGCTGATTATATCTTAGCTTTTACTAATAAAGGGAATTATATTATCATGCCTGTCCATGAGATATTAGAAGGTAAGTGGAAAGATGAAGGTAAACACATTAATTATATGTGTAATCTTCCATTACAAGAATCATTAATTAGGTGTATTGTTGTTAAAAACTTTGAAGCACCAGCATGTATCGCTATTGTTACAAAGAATTCACAAGTTAAGAAAACCTTATTAAGTGATTTTTACACTACTAGAACATCTAAACCAGTTTGTTGTATGCGTCTTACAGGTAATGATGAAGTTGCCGATGTTGCAGTGCTCTATGGAAATAGCAATATTTATTTATCTACTGAATCAGGAAGATCAACAACTTACTTTAATGAAAATGCTTTCGAACCTACAAAACTTAAAACTTGTGGTGTTAAGGGCATTTCGACCTTGAGTAAGAGCACAATTTCTAGAATGCTAACCTATCGACCAGGTGAAAAGAGCAAATTAGTCATCGTAACAGATAAAGGATTTGTTAAGATTGCTGATTCTAGTAACTTTGTTTTAACTGATAGATTAGGAAGAACCGGAACAATTCTTGAGTCGTTTAAAACTTCACCTCATTTAATGAGATGTTGCTTTAAATTAAAAGGTAAACCAACTGAGCTTACTATTCATTGCTTAATGAAGAGTGGAGAAATGAAAGATTTCACTATTAAAGATTTCTATTTAACTCCTCAAGATAAACATTGTATAACCAATTTAGAAGGATTTAATAAGGAAAAAGATGTAATTGAATACATCTATAACGATGAAGCAGAGGTAATTGAAGCAAATGTTAAAGCTGATGCTCCTATAAAAATGCCTTCTGAAACACCTACCTTAATAAAAAGTTCACCAAAATCTCAAGAAAATGATATCTTCTACAGTTCAGATAAAAAACAAACTATCAAAATAGTGAAAATTGATGATTCTTCAGAAGAACCAGAAGAAGAAAATTATGAACAAATCTCCATTTTTGATGAAATGGGTGATTAATAAGTAGTAATTATTGTAACTATAAAAATAAATATAGAAGCGATTAAGGCGATTAAATTGAAGTAAAAAGAGTGCTTAATTTCCAAAGTTTCCATCTTATAAGATTGATAAACTCCAACACATAAAAATGCAATTCCAATAAAAGGAATGAAAAGTGAAGCACCAGCTCCAATTAATCCCATTAGTTTACTTAAATGTAATTTGCTTTCTAATTTATTATCGTCCATGAATATTATTTTAATGAAAAGTAATAAAAAAACTACATATTTCTTACAAAAGATGTGTTTTAGTAAATAATTAGTAGTTTATAAGTACTAAATTAGTAGTATTCATGGATTTTTGTTTAACTAAAACCTATTTAAAAACTTGATCTAATTTTGATTGATTTACTTTAAATAACAATACCAAAAATGTAAAATATATGTATGTGGAAAAAATTCGTTCCTTTTGCTTTAGCTGAAAACATTTATGAGATAGAACCTGACTTTTATAAGAAGTATGGTATAGATACTATAATATGTGATTTAGACAATACTTTAGATGCTTATTATGTTCTTACTCCATCAAATGAAGCGACTAAATTAATTAAGACGCTAAAAGATAATGGCTTTAGAGTAATAATAATCTCGAATAACACAAATAGTAGAGTCGAAAAATACGCTAAAGATATAAATTGCGAATATGTTTCACTAGCTAGAAAGCCTTTTAGAGCTAAATCAAGAAAGTTTATTAAGCATAATAATATTGATATTAAAAAGGCAATTTGTATAGGTGATCAAGTGTTTACTGATGTATTATTTGCTAATCGAATGAAAATGAAATGCATATTATGTAATAATTTAGTAGAGAAAGATCAATTCTTTACCAAAATAAATAAATTCTTTGATAAACATTTTAGAAAAAGAGTTTTAAAGAAAAAATTAGCGAAAAACTGGAGGGACATGTAATTATGGGACAACTTAATAGAGTTCAAAAGTGCTATCATTGTGGCGCTATATTACAAAGCGAAGATCCAAATAAAGAAGGGTACATTACACCTAATATTTTCAATCAATTTCCTGATGGACTCTTACTTTGTAACGATTGTTACAAAAATGAACGTTTTTCAAACGCTCCAAAAGAAGCAACTTTTAATCAAGACTACATAACTTTATTAGAAGAAATCAAACGTAAAAATGCCTTAGTTGTTTATACTATTGATTTATTTTCTTTTGAAGGATCCTTCATTAGTAAAATTACAACTTTATTAGATGGAGTGGATGTATTAGTTGTTGCTAATAAAAAAGACTTACTTCCTAAAGAAGCTAATGATGCTGATTTAAGAGAATATGTTGCTCATAGATTAAGACTCATTAAATTATCAGTTTTAGATGTTGTTATTACATCGACTGGTAAAATGTCTTATAACATTGAAGAAATGTATAGAAAAATGTTAGAGCATTCAAATAATAGAGATATTTATTTTATCGGAGCAAGTATCAGTGGTAAGAGTGCTTTAATTTCTGAATTATTAAAACGTTATCAAAACAACACAAGAGAAATGATTGTTACTCATAGTTTTGAAGGAACATCCTTAAGAGGCTTTAGAATTCCTTTAGCTAATGGACATTATTTATTCGAAACTCCAGGTACAGCAATTGATAATACAATGGTTGGCAAACTTGAAAGAAGACTTCAAAATGTTATTTTACCTAAAAAATCAATTGTTGCTAAAAAATATGTCTTAACAAAAGGCTCATTCTTAATGATTGGCGGATTAGCTTGTTTAGAAATGGTTGAAGGACCAAAAACACCTATCAAATTATATGCTGCTGATACAATCGATTCTAAAGTTAAGAAAGGAAAAGTCGATAAAGTCTTTTTATCAAACCTCAAAAAGGGCTCATTAAAGCCAAATAGTGAAAATTTAGTGGACATGAAAGACTTTGATGCATACGATATTGAAGTAAGTGAACAAGGAGCTAGAGATATTGGTATTGCTGGATTAGGTTGGGCAGCTTTAAAAGGAAATAATCAAGTCTTTAGAATTTATGTTCCTAGAGGAGTATACGTATACACAACACGTAGTAAGGTAAAAGATGTTAAGTAGTAAAAATAAAGCAGAGTTAAAAAGAATAGCTCATTCTAATGAATTAGTAAAAATTAATATTGGCAAAGACTTATTAAGTGATTCATTAATTGAAAGCATTGAAAATTGCTTCTCAACACATGAATTGATTAAAATTTGTTTCTTAAAAAGTGCTTTGGCCTCAAAAACTAAGCAAGAGTTTATATTAGATTTAATTGATGCGCTAGATTGCGATGTAATTCAAATTATTGGAAATACAGCAATTATCTATCGCGACAACAAAGAAATCAAAAATCATATTATTTTAAGTAGATAAATATGAATTCTAATACCTTTATTAATGAAAACATTTGCTTAAAAGAAGGAAAAATCATCCTCAGTGATGATTTTTTGCTATTTTTAAAGAGCAAAATTACAGATGAGAGGCGATATAGACATTCGTTAAGTGTCGCTTTACTATGTTATGAAGTTGCAATTGCTAATAAATTAGAAAATCCATTGCTTTATTACTTTGCTGGAGTAATTCACGATATTGGAAAAAATTTTGATAAAGAAATAGAGGAGAGCATCATCGATAAATATTATCATGACTACTTGAATTTTCCAAAATACGCATATCATCAATTTATTGGTGAATACTTAGTAATGCATGATTTAGTTATATTTGAAGATGATTTGCTCAATGCTGTAAAATATCATTGTACGGGACGAGAAAGGATGTCTCCTTTAGAAAAAATCGTATATGCATGCGATAAAATAGATCCATTAAGAGGATTTGATAGTTCTAAATTAATAGAAGCGATGAAAAAAGACTATGTAAGTGGATTTAAGACTGTTTTAAAAGCTAATTATGAGTTTTTGCTCTCTAAAACAGCTTCAAGAAACGATTTAGATGGCATTTTTAACCCATTAAGTGCAAAATGCTTTAAATATTATCTAGGTATAGAAAGGAAGGAATAGGATCATAAATGTACCCAAGACTCATTAATCAAATTAAAAAGGCTATTGAAAGTAAAAAAGGTGAAGACATTAAAATTTATAATGTTAAAGACAAAAATCCATTATTTGATTATGTTATCATTTGCACAGGCTTAAATGAGAAAAACATGGATGCAATTACTTCAAATATTGAAGACACTTTGGAAGAACAATCATTTGAAGTAAAAAGTATTGAAGGCTTAGGATCAAGTGATTGGATTCTAGTTGATTGCTATGATGCAATTGTTCATATTATGTCTCAAAGCTATCGTGAGCATGTTAAATTAGATGAATTAATTAAAAATAATAAATAAGAACATAAAAAACTCTACAAGTTATATTTATTTAATAAATTAAATAGGTAATTGTAGAGTTTTATTTTTTAAGGGAATTATTTAGTAAAAAGGTAATTGAAGTTATTTAAAATTAACTTCGTATAATATCTATTATGTAATTTTTTTGAAAATTATTACGATATAATCAATAATATATTAATAATTAAATAATTTATATTCTGTTGATAATAAAATTAATAATTACTAATAAACTACTAGTTATTTACTAATTTGATACTAACAAGAATATAATTTTGTATAATTATTTTTAATTTCATCATATTTAAAGTTTAAATTAATTATATTAGAAATAAAATCTCTATAACAATTTAAGATCTTTAAAACAGTATTTTTATTTAAAAATGCGCACGGTCTAGCATCTTTAATTTTGCCATTTTCTAACTTAAATAAGTCTTTGTGAACAATCTGAATGTTTTGAATTTGAGCATAATATTCATTATCTAAAGATAAAGAATGAATTATACCTAAGTTAATACCATCTTCGCCATCAAAATAGCATTCATACTTAGTTTTAATAGGGCAAATAAGGACACTATTTTCGTATTCTCCACTACTTTTAATAACCACCACTTTAATTGATTTTGCTTCTTTTTTATCATAGTAGCAATTATAGATTTCACCGATTAAAAAGGCTTTTTTGTCTCTATTAAACAAGTAATTAGTTGTATATGATAAGGTGGTATTTGCCCGTTCTAATTGCCTAGTTAAAGCATTATTTTTGTCAGATTTAACAAAATATATGTTTTTTTCTTTAATTTGACTATCCATATATACTCTCCTTTCAGAAGATATAACAATATGGATTTTGATTTTTTTCTATTTTTGCAATTTTCTTTTAATTGGATACAAAATTAAATCAATAATAATGAATACGATTATAACTAAAATTACAATCGCGAACATACTAGCATAATCAGAATCGTTTCTATAGACGTATATTAGTCGGCCAATTCCCCATAATGAGGAAGAATTAAGCAAAATTTCACTCATAATTGATACTTTTATGCCTAAAGCTATAGAATTTGTTGCTCCTAGAAGCAAAAAAGGAAAGGTTTCAGGTAAAATTACCTTAAAAAATGATTTTGGCTTATAATAGCCTTCTAAACGCAAAGACATTTGAATTGATTCACTTAAATTGTCATGCCCTGCAATAAATGATTCATACATAATTGGAAAAATTACTATAAAAGTAACTATAAATGAACCAATCTCAAGATCTTTAAAGAAAAATAAAAAAATTATATAGACCACGCATGGAGTAGGAACTAATTTCATTAAATTAATTAAAGGAGAAATAAAATATCTAAATCCTTTAAAGTACCCTGCAATCGATCCTAATATAAAAGCTAATAAAAATGAAGCTATTAAAGAGACGAAAGTTCTTAAAAAAGAATAGCCAAAGGCAGAATATGTCGATACATTTCTTAATGACTCAAATAATGCATTAAATAAATGGTTTAAATCAGGGAAAATTAAATTATCATTTATAATTAAAGCAATAATTTCATATAAAATTACAATGAAAAAAATTCCTAATATTTCTAGTAGGAATTTTTTATTCTTCTTTATGAATGAGCCAATTCCTTTCATAAAGTATATTTTATAATTTATTTTGCTAATAAACTATTAAAAGAAGTAATTTCTTCAGTTGTGAAAGTAACATCGTTTGGAACTATACCAAAACCATTTTTACTTCCATCATTCCCTTGTACCCCTTCTAAAACGCTTGAACTAAAGCCAAAATTAGCAGAAATGACGGTATCATCGTTATTATAGGTCTCTAATAACTCAGTTTTAACGGCTCCTGGATTTGATAATGCTTGAGAAATTGAAGCGTTTATTGATTCAAGGACGTACTTATAAACTTCACTATTTGAAGAAATATCATTTCTTACAAATAAACCTGCTTGAGGAATATAATCTTTGCTCCAAGTGGTCACTTCTTTAATCTTAGTTTGTAAATTGATATCTAAAATTTTAATACCTTTTTTTGTTAAATTTGATTTAATTGCGGTAGCGGCTGGTTCAGCAACAACAGCATAATCAACTTGAGTGCCGTCAATTTTATAATCAGCGGTCATTGTGAGTAATTTATCTTTTAAACTACTAATAGAATCTAAATACACATCACATCCACCTGCATCTTTATAAACAGTTTTAAATAGTAAATCTGGAGTGTTATTTTCTTGGAATCCATAAACTACATCATCTTGACTAATAGTTAATGAATCAGCATCACTTTCATCTTTATTAAAAGCAAATAGATGGAAATTGCCCCCAGTAATCATTTTTACAAACGAATATTTTGCTTCATCACCTTGTTTTTCTAATTTCGCAAGTGCTTTAGCACTATCAAAAATAATAAATGGATAATCACCTTTACTTAATTGAGCTGGAATATTGCTTGAATCTGCTAAAACATCTACTTTTCCTTCTTCAATTAACTTATAAGTGCCTAATGTTGGTGCTCCACTAGGCATTAATAAATATTTGTCATAATCATCAGTTGTTTCTTTACTACATGATGATGCTAATAAAGCAATACATAAAAAACTGCTTAATTTTAATAAATTAAATTTCATTTTTCGCCTTCCTTTAATATTTAATTTAAAAAACTTCTTTGATTACTTTTCCAATCATCTTTTCAGATGGTTTTAAGTTAAAATTCTCTAAAATTGTTGCGCCAATGTCACCAAATGAGTCTCTATCATCGAGTTTTTGGCCATTAGTGATTGATTTTGAATAAATAATTAGAGGTACTTTTTCTCTAGTATGATCGGTTCCAGCCCAAGTTGGATCATTGCCATGGTCAGCGGTAATCATTAATAAATCATCATCTTTTAAGTTATTTATTAAATCTTTTAACTCTTTATCGAATGTTTCGATTGCCTTACCATAGCCAATTACATTTCTTCTATGACCATATTCACTATCAAATTCAACTAAATTAACAAAGCATAAGCCTTCTTTAAAGTCTTTACTTTTAGCGATATCAATAGTTTTGACCATTCCATCAGAATTAGAGCTTGTATGAACTGTTTCGGTAACACCAACTCCATTGAATATATCGTTAATTTTTCCAACACAGCTAACTGTGTAGTTATTGGCTTTTAAGATATCCATAGCGGTTTCTCCACTTGGAGAGACTGCATAATCGTGTCTATTAGATGTTCTTTTAAAAGTATCACTAGTTTCACCAACATATGGTCTAGCAATAACTCTACCAACAAACCATTCAGGTTTCATACATAATTCTCTAGCGATTTCACAATATTTATATAGTTTGTCTAATCCTAAATATTTTTCGTGGCCACAAATTTGTAAAACAGAATCACTACTTGTATAAACAATTAAACTATCATTCTTAATTTGTTCTTCACCTAATTTACGTAAGATTTCTGTACCACTAGCAGCACAATTTCCAATAACTTTATGTCCAGTTTTTTCTTCTAAAGCGTCAATTAATTCTTTAGGGAAACCAGTATCAGTGAATGTTTGGAATGGCTTAGTTGTTAAAACTCCCATCATTTCCCAGTGCCCAGTCATAGTATCTTTCCCATTACTTGCTTCATTTAAGCGTACACAATAACTATTTTTATGATCTAGATTTGATTTAACGCCTTTAAGGTCATCAATATCTCCAATTCCTAATGATTCTAATGTAGGAATATATAATGTGCCTGGATAATTATCGCAAATATGTTTAAAAGTATTTGCGCCTTCATCACTAACATCTCCAACTTGATGGAATTTGTTAGCGTCTTTGGCTTCTCCGATACCTAAACTATCCATTACAATTACAAAAATTCTTGAATATTTTTTCATAATATCTCCTCGCAACTAATAATTTTACCTTATTCATCTTTCCAGAACAAATCATACGCCTCTTTTAACTTTTTTTCACTTAAATGTGTGTATATTTGTGTTGTTGAAACTTTTGCGTGTCCTAACATTTCCTGGACTGACCTAATTTCTGCCCCATTTTCTAACAAATGAGTAGCAAAAGAATGACGGAGAGTATGTGGATGGATTGATTTTTTAATATTAGCTTTAGTGGCTAACCTTTTCACAATTAAATAAACCCTTTGTCTAGTAAAATCCTCTCCATGTTCATTAATCATTAATTTTTTTGAATGATTAATATCACGTTTATTACGGACATATTTTATGTATTGCTTAATAGCAAATAAAGCTTCTTCTTTAATTGGAATGATCCTTTCAATATCACCCTTTCCAAGAATCTTAACTAGTCTATCTTCTTCATTAATGTCTTTTAACTTTAAATTAACGAGTTCAGAAACTCTTAATCCACAATAATAGAGTAAATCAATGATTACTTTTTCTTCTAAACCATCACTTGTAGTTAAATCAGGAGCATTTAATAATTCTTTAATCTCGTCTTGAGTTAAATAAGTAGGTAATAGTTTTTCCTTTTTTATTCTTTCAACAGGCCCGCTAATTAAATTATGTTTTATATCTTCTTTTTCTAAAAATATATAAAAATTTTTAATGGTTGATATTCTTCTTTCTATTGAGCTAGCTTTTAATGAGTCTAATGACATTTTAAAACTAAATTCGATTAGTAAATTCTCATTTAAATCATTTACTTCTTCTAGATAAGGAAAATATTTCAAAAAGCATTTAAAGTCGTCTTTATAATCAATTAAGGTTATGTTTGATAAACCCTTTTCAAACTGGAGATAATAAAAGTATTTATCCAATGCTTCGTTTAATTTCATTTTTTATTATCCTTTAAGTCACTTAATCTCATAAAGGTTGTTTTTTTGGTTTCTCGATTAAGTTTATTTATTAAAAGTTGAGTTTTATTCTCTTCTTCATGTCTAGAATAGTTATCAAAAGTCATTTGAACTTTGATATCGTGCTTAGGAACTAGGTTTTTTAAAGTAAATCCAATTAACCTAATAGTTTCATTTTTAAATGAAGATTCAAATAACTTTAGTGCTTCGGCATATATCAAATCTTTTGAATTAGTATAGTCTTTAAATGACTTAGAGACAGTATTTGTTTTAAAACCAGTTTCACAACTAGCATCTTTATAGGTTATTTGAATTGTTTTGCATAGCATATCTTCTTTTAAGAAGTTATCTATGACATTATTGACTAATCTAATATAAAATTGCTTGATAACAGTTTTTTCATTTGTATCATAGTCTAAAGTTCTAGTCATTCCGATTGATTTAGCAAAATCAAAAGAAGATTCGACCTCATCGTTAGAATTTCCTTCTAATTGATTAATAATATCGTCTTTAAATTTTCCAAAGAAATTGTAAATTTCTTCATTTTCACTTTTTAAGGAATAATAAAGATCACCGATTGTTTTTATGCCAGCTCTTTCTAGTTTAGGGGCAGTTTTTTTACCTATGCCAAAGTATTTCGCGACACTTAATGGAAATAATATATCTTTAATGTCTTTTTTTCTTATAACTGTAATGCCCATTGGCTTTTTATAATCACTACCCATTTTGGCTAAAAATCGAGTTGGAGCTATACCGATCGAACACTTCAATTTGGTTTCTTGGAACAAACCATCTTGCATTTTCTTAACAAGTTTAAGGAAATCTTCGTGCTTGAATTTATTATATACGTCTGTAAAATCACAAAAACATTCATCAATCGACATTTGTTCAATTTTTAATGTGTATTTTCTAATGTAATTAATGAATTCTTTAGACATTAACTCGTAATAACGATAATCCCCCTTACATATTATTAAGTCTTTACAAAGCATTTTTGCTTGAAAAGTAGGCATTCCAGAATGTATACCATATTCTCTAGCTTTATAGGAGCAAGTTGAAATTATACCTCTTCGTCCTTCACCTCCAACGGCAACTGGTTTTCCAATTAATTGAGGATTTTTAATTTCTTCGCATCTTACAAAGAATTGATTTAAGTCGATATGTAGGATTATCTTTGCCATATTTATACTAAATAACTACTAGTTATATACTAATTATTTACTTATTTAATTTTTCTTTGGCTTTTTCAATTATTTCACCTAAATCTTTAATTAATTCTTGAGCTTCATCATATAACTTCAAACTTTTCTCAAGATCTAATTCACCACTATCAATTTGACTTACAATTTTTGATAGTTTTTCCATTTTTTCTTCAAATGTTAACTTCTTTTCAGCCATCTTATTTTATCTCCTTAACATTAGAAACGATTTCACCATTCATAACTTTTGTTTTAATAGTATCACCTACTTTGATTTTAGACATATCTTTTAAGATTTTTCCATCGTTAGAATAAGTTATTGAAAAACCTTTTTTAAGAATATTTTGAGGATTTACTAAATCTAAAGTTTTAACTAAATGATTAAATTCATTTTGAACATTATTAATTTTATAAATTAAGGCATTATTTATCTTTTCTTTATATGAATCAAGCTTTTGGTGATATAAAGTAAAAATATTTTGAATATTTAGTAAACAGGTCGACTTACTTAATAGTAATAATTCTTTTTCTTTATTAGCTATTATTCTTTTCATTGCTGAATGTAAATAATTTTGAGTTTGCTTTATATCGGTAATGACATCATTAATATCAGGAACTGCAATTTCGCAAGCTCCAGTTGGTGTTGAAGCATAAGCATCAGCTACTAAATCGCATAGAGACTGGTTAATTTCATGTCCAACTGCACTTATAATTGGAATATTTGCTTTATAAATAGCTAAAACAAGTTCTTCATCATCAAATGCACTTAAATCATCTTCAGATCCGCCACCTCGACCGATGATAATTAAATCTGGATTTGATTTAATGGCACTATTTAGATTTTTAATTAAATCTTTTGGAGCTTCTTCACCTTGAACTAAAGAATAAAAAATATCAATATTTGCTAAAGGAAAACGTCTATTTAAGTTAAACTCAAAATCTTTAGCTGCCGCACTGTTTTTTCCTGTAATTATTGCAATTTTTTCAGGAAATGATGGAATATTTAATTTATGTTCTTTATCAAATATACCTTGTTTATATAGTTTTTCTTTTAAGGCTTGTTTTTTTAAAAGTTGTAATCCTTTGCCATATAAAGACATTGAACGACAAATAACTTGGTAAGTTCCACTAGGAGGATAACTACTAATTGAACCTGTAACAATTACCTCATCCCCGTTTTTAGGCTCAAAATCTAAGTTATAAGTATCGAACTTAAACATTACAGCACTTATAACACATTTATCGTCTTTTAAAGAAAAATAAAGATGGCCAGATTTGTTCTTGCCACGATAATTTGATATTTCTCCCTTTATCATTAATTTATTAAATAAAGGGATATTATCAAAGACGCTTTTAACTAGTTCGTTAATTTGCGTTATCGAATAACAATTCTCTTGTTCCATCTTTTAAACAACTTTGCAATATGGCGTTGACATATTTATAGTCTTTTTCTCCGCCATCGCCAAATTTTTTAGCAAACTTTACTGCGTTATTAATGATAATAGCTTTATCAACTTTTTCTTCAACGAAATAATATTCTGCAACACTAACAATAAAAATTGCTTGAATAACAAGATTTAATCTATGAAATTCCCAATTTTTAAGATATTTAGAGACACAAGTAATAATTTCGTTTTGATGTTTTAAAGAATTTAACAAAGTTTCCTTTAAATATATGTCACACTCTTCATAAGGAGCATCACAAGCATTTGAAATGGCATTTTCAAAATTAATTGGATTATTTGTTTCTTCTAACATCAAAAACGAGTACATGAGTTGAATTGCTATCTCATGCAATTTAGCACGATTAATTTCTTTTGACATATTAAGCCTCAATTGTCTTTTCGACTACTTTAATATTCATTTCAACTGGGACAGTTTCACAAGTCAAAAGTAAACTATTAGTAATTCTTTCCTCTAATGTTTCTTTAATGTTATCGATATTAGTACCTTTTTTAACATAGACAACTATTTTATAGTTGACTGTGTTATTTTTAATTTGTGCTGAGACAATAGTATTTTTATCTCTAACGATTTCTTTAATAGATTTTACAGCGTGGTTTGCAACTTCTGTAAAAACCTTTGAAGATAAGCCTAATTTTCCACCATTAGCACTATAATGTTCTAATAATACATAATTTGCCATATTATCTACCTCTAATAACGCTCATTACAACACGTGTAATGTTTTCTGGAGTAAATCCGAACGATTTAATTACATCTTTAGCTGGACCACTCTTACCGAATTCATTAATTCCAAAGACATATCTAGCATATTTATGTAATCCATAGGTTGAGTTCATTTCGATAAATAATCTTGATGAATAATCTCCACCTAATGTATTTTCTTGATATTTTTTATCCATTTTATCAAATAATTCGCAACATGGCATTGAAACTACTCTAACATTAACACCTAATGAGAAAAGCGTTTTCTTAGCTTCTAAAGCCAAAGATACTTCGCTACCGCTCGCGATTAAAGTAAAGTCAAGTTTACGTTGTGAAGATTCTCTCGAAACGATATAAGCACCATTTTTGACTAAATCGTAATCACTAGAGTTATCAAGTAATGGCAAATCTTGTCTAGTTAAAATAATTGCACTTGGTGTATGTGTACTTTCAAGAGCTAATCTATAACTTGCTAAAGTTTCTCTAGCATCTGCTGGTCTAAATACATTAAGATTAGGAATTGATCTTAACATCGCAAGTTGTTCAACTGGTTGATGGGTTGGACCATCTTCACCTACAGCAATTGAATCATGTGAGAATAAATAAATTTGTGGTAATTTTTGTAAAGCACTCATTCTAATAGCAGCTTTGCAATAATCAGCAAAAACAAAGAATGTTCCAGTATATGTTCTTAATCCACCATGGAGCAACATACCATTTGCAGCTGCTGACATAAAGAATTCTCTAATTCCCCAATTGAAATTTGTTCCTGCTCTATTATTAGGACCCCAAGTTGAACCATTTTTAAGCTTAGTTTTAACACTTTCAGCAACATCAGCACTACCACCAACAAAATTTGGCAATAATTCATGATAGAAATTTAAAATTTCACCTGAAGTATTTCTTGTTGAGTTCTTTTTAAAGATTTCAGTATTAATTTTTCCTTTTTCAACGAATGGTTTTACATTATTTTCATTAAATGTTAAGCATTGTTGATATAAAACAGGATTTGACTTTTGAAGTTTAATTAATGCTCTAGAATTCTTTTGGAAAGCTAATTCACCTCTATTGATGAATGTTTTTCTAAAGTTATCATAAACTTCAGTTGGAATTGTGAAGTCTGGATAATCAAATCCATAACTTAATTTTGCTGCTTTTCCATCTTCAACACCTAATGGAGCACCATGAACTTTACAAGTTCCTTGATTTTTAGATCCAAATCCAATAATTGTTTTAAAAATTACTAAAGTTGGAGCTGATTTACTCTTTCTAGCAAGACCTATAGCTTTTTTAATTTGCTTATAGGAATTCCCTTTTTTAACTAAAATGACATTCCAATGGCTTGCTAAGAATCTATTTATAATGTCTTCATCACTAGATTGAGATAATGGACCATCTAATGTTACATTATTTCTATCATAAAGTAAGATTAATTTATTTAATTTATTAAGGCCGGCAAAACTAATTGCTTCTTGAGAAATGCCTTCTTCTAAACAACCATCTCCACATAAACAATAGGTATAGTGATTATAAATGCTACTTCCATACATTGATTGTAATTTAGTTTCAGCAATTGCCATACCTACAGCTTGAGCAATTCCTTGTCCTAAAGGACCACTTCCAGCATCGATTCCATCAGTTTCACCAAATTCAGGATGACCTGGAGTCCTACTATTTAATTGTCTAAAAGATTTTAAATCATCTAATGTTACATCATATCCGCAAAGATGAAGCATTGTGTAATAAAGCATACTGCCATGTCCACAGCTCATAACAAATCTGTCACGGTTTAACCATTTTGATTGATAAGGATTAGAAACTAAATAATCCTTAAATAATGAATAAACAATAGGAGCAGCACTTAAACACATTCCAGGGTGTCCACTTTTTGACTTATTAATACCATCAATACAAGTAGCTCTAATGGTTGCAATGCTTAACTCATCAATGTTTCTAATTTTTACGGCTTTTGACATAATTATTTCTCCTCTATAACTTTAAGTCCAAGATCTTTTAGTTGATCTTCATCAACACTTAATGGAGCGTTTGTAACTGGACAAACTGCTGATAAATTTTTAGGGAAAGCGATAACATCTCTAATATTATCTGTTCCACTTAAAATCATTGTAAGTCTATCAAGTCCAAGAGCAAATCCACCATGTGGAGGTGTTCCATATTTTAAAGCTTCTACAAAGAATCCAAATTTTCTTTCGATATCTTCTTGTGTGAAGCCAAGGACTTTAAAAATTTCTTTTTGAACATCTTGGTCGTAGATTCTTAAAGAACCACCACCAGCTTCATATCCATTTATTACTATATCATAAGCATAGCTATAAACGTTATATGGTTCTGTTTCTAATTTATCTAAATCTTCATCACATGGTCTAGTAAATGGGTGATGACATGGGGTAATTTCACCAGTTTCTTCACTCTTTTCAAATAACGGGAAATGTACAACCCATAATAGATCAAATGTATTTGGTTTAACTAATTGTAATTCTTTAGCTAACGTTGTTCTTAAAGCACCTAATCCAAAGTTAAGATCTCTTAAAATTTGGCTTGTGCCAATAATTAAAGCATCACCATCTTTAAGTTCCATCCTTGTGATTAATTGTTTTTGAATTTCTTCACTTAAAAATTTGACTAATGAACCTTCTAAAACACCATTTTCATATTTAAAGTATCCAAATTGTTTCATATTAAACTTTGGAGCAATTAAATTTAATTGGTCTTGTTTTTTACGTGAAAGTTCTTTAGCGAATCCATCTACTCTAATAGCCTTAACATATTTATTTTCTTTATATGCGTTAAATTCTGAATTAACAAGGATATCTTTTACATCAATTAAATATAAAGCATATCTTGTATCAGGCTTATCACTTCCATATTTATTAACTGCTTCTAAGTAATCCATTCTTCTTAAAGGCAATTTTACATCATAATTTAAAACCTTTTTAAAAATGTTACTGACAAGTCCTTCGCCTAAAGTTAAGATTTCATCTTGGTTTAAAAAACTTGTTTCGACATCAATTTGAGTAAAATCTGGTTGTCTATCAGCTCTTAAATCTTCATCTCTAAAGCAACGAGCAACTTGATAGTATCTTTCAAAACCAGCTACCATTAACATTTGCTTATATAATTGGGGTGATTGAGGTAATGCATAGAATTGTCCATGATGAATTCTACTAGGAACTAAATAATCTCTAGCTCCTTCTGGAGTCGAAGGTGCTAAATATGGGGTTTCTATCTCAATGAAATCATTAGCATCTAAATATTCATGAACTGCTTTAACAATATTTGCTCTAATCTTAAAACGTTTTTGCATTACATTTCTTCTTAGATCTAAATAACGATATTTAAGTCTAATATCTTCGTTTGCATCAGTATTTTCTTGAGTTGAAATTGGAGGTTGAGTAGCTTTATTAATAACTTTTACATAGCTTGCTAAAAGTTCAACTTCTCCAGTAGCTAAATTTTTATTAGGAACATCTTTTTTAACAATTGTACCCTTGATTTCTACTACATATTCATTACGAATATCAGGAACTTCAATTTCATCTGGTTTTATACAAACTTGTAAATATCCTTCTCTATCCCTTACATCGAGAAACATCAAACTACCAAGTTTTCTAATTTTAGATACCCAGCCTAAAATGGAAACTTCTTTTCCGACATCGGAAACTCTAAAATTTCCACAATAGTTAGTTCTAGTAAATTTTTCTTCCATTACATCCATATATTTCAAAAATCTCACTTTCTATACAATAAATTTATTCTTTATGATGGCATCCACAATGACAGTGTTCATCATCATGATGATTTTCACATTCACATTCATGATCTTCGCCACAATGACAGTGTTCATCATGCTCATCTTCAGCAAATAAATCATCAAGTACATCAATCAATTCATTTTCTTTTACTTCAATTTGCTCTTGAGACATCATATTTTTAAGAACAAATTTATGAGAATCTAATTCATTATCACCAATAATTAAGGCATAAAGAGCGTCTCTACGTTCACCTTTTTTAAACATTTGACTCATGCCTTTATTTTCTAAACAAATATCACATGTATAACCTGACATTCTAATAACATTAGCGATTGATAAAGATTCATTTATTGCTCTTTCACCAATTGGCATCAAATATACATCTAAGAATTGTTCGATATCAGTAAATAAATTATCATCTTCCATAACACTAGCAAGTCTTTCAATACCCATAGCGTAGCCACAACCTTCAATTTCTGGTCCACCTAATTCATGGATTAACTTGTTATAATGTCCTCCAGCGCCAATTGCACCATAATTTTTGCCTTGGCTAGAAGTATAATGGAATTCAAAAACAACTCCACTATAATAATCAAGACCTCTAACTAATTCATGGTCAATAGTATATTTAATTCCTAATTTATCTAGATTAGTTAAGACTGTATCAAAATCTTTTTTAGCACTTTCACTTAAAAAATCAGTAATTTTTGGTGCCTTATCGATAATTTCGCGGTCTTCTTTAACTTTACAATCTAATATTCTAAGAATATTAAGTTTAAATCTTTCTTTACAATCTTCACACATTGTGTCGATATATTGAGAAAAATACTCTTTTAATGCTTCTTTATATTTGTTTCTAGATTCTTCATCGCCCAAAGTATTGATTTTTAATTCCAAATTTTGGAATCCAAGCATCATTAAAGAGTTATATCCCATCGAAATAACTTCTGCATCTCTTTCGCTTCTAATAACTCCTGCACATTCGACACCGAATTGGTTAAATTGTCTATATCTACCTTGTTGTGGTCTTTCATAACGGAAACAAGGACCACAATAATAGCCTTTAATTGGATAATCTTGCATAGCAAAAAGTTTATTTGCTACCATCGATCTAATTGTTCCGGCAGTAATTTCAGGTCTTAAAGTAATGCTTCTACCACCTTTGTCATCAAAAGTGTACATTTCTTTACGAACAATATCGCTACTATCACCGACACTTCTTAAAAATAATTCACTCGTTTCAATAATAGGAGTTCTAAATTCTTTATAGCCATATAATTCAGCAGTTCTTTCTAAAACTACTTCAATATATGAATATTTTCTAGCTTCATCCAATATTACATCATGAGTTCCTTTAACTAAATTAAACATAAAAAACCTCTTAACTTTAATAATTATAAATAATTATTATGCTTTCGTTCAAGAAAATAGAGAAATAATCGTATCTTTAATGAATAACACGTCTTACTTCGTAAATGTCTTTCATACCCTTTAAAATGTCAAAAATGTGTTGAAGAACGTTGGCATCACTAACATAAATTTGGCAATAAACACTTGTAGTCATGTTTTCTTGATGCATCTTAGCGTTAATTTCAGTACATTTGACTTTGTTAGCGTTAAAAGCGTTTAAAATATCAGCTAATAAGTTATTTCTATCTCTTGATTCAATAACAATATCAACTGGATATGATTTTATTCCTAAGTTTGTTTTCCGATGAACATCGATTAATCTACCCTTAACATTTGCAACATTTGGGCAATTTATTCTATGAACAGTAACTCCATTACCTTTAGTGACATAACCAATAATATTATCTCCTGGAATTGGCGTACAGCAATTTCCAAGAGTGATTTTAAAGCCAGTTTGATTATCAATAGTTACTGGACAATTGTCATCTTCAAAATTTTCTTTTCTACTAATCTTTAATTCTGAAGTTTCAACTCTTTTAATTTTTAAGAAATCACAAATTTGAGCTGGAGTTGGATTATGCGCAGCAACAGCCATAAATAAATCATCAACAGTAGATAATTGGTAGTTCTTTAGTACTTTATCAGTAGATATTAAGGATATCATTTCGTTTTCATCGTACCCTCTATCCTTGAAGAAATCACTTAAAATAGTTTTACCTCTAGCAATTTTTTCATCTTTTACTAGTCCACTATTTTTCTTTTGTAAGAATTTTTTAATATGCCCTTTTGCACTATTAGTTTTTACAATATTTAACCAGTTTTCATTAGGACCAGGTGCGGTTTTAGAAGTTTTAATCTCTACAATATCACCAGTTTTTAAAATTGTATTTAAAGGTACTAATGTATTATTAACTATTGCACCAACTGCTGTGTCACCTACTTTAGTATGAATTTTATAAGCGAAATCTAAAGGTGTTGAACCATTTGGTAAATCTATTACTTTTCCTTTTGGAGTGAAAACATAAACATTTGCCTCAAAGATATCTTTACTTAGTGATTCCATATATTCACTAGCCGTTTTATCTCGGGAACTATTATTTATGCTTAAGAAATCTCTAAACCAATGCAACTTTTCTTCGATTTCATGTTGTTCTTGCTTAGGACTATAATGTGCCCCTTCTTTATATCTCCAGTGTGCTGCAACACCAGTTTCAGCAATTTCATCCATTTCTTTAGTTCTTATTTGAACTTCGAAGATATTACCATCCCCAGCGATAATTGACGTATGTAAAGATTGATACATATTTGGTTTAGGCATTGCTATATAATCTTTAAATCTTCCTGGAATTGGTTTAAAGTGAGCGTGAATTAAACCTAATATTTCATAACAATTTAATTCAGTCTCAGTAATAATTCTTAAAGCCAAAAAATCATAGATTTCATCAAAAGCATGGCCTTTAATGAACATCTTTTTATAGATTGAATATACAGACTTAATTCTAGATTCAATTTCAAATTTAATATTTTGCTCAATTAAAATATCAGCAATTTTCTTTTTTAAACTATTTAACGCTTTAGTTCTATTAGCAATTTTTTCATTTAATTGAGAAACTATATGATGAAATTCAACAGGACGTTCGATTTCAAGAGATAAATCCTCTAATTCACTCTCTAACTTATAAATACCTAATCTATGAGCAATTGGAGCAAAAACTTCTAATGTTTCTTTAGCTAAAGCATGTTGTCTATCAGGTTTTAAAGCTTTAACTGTTCTCATATTATGAAGTCTATCGGCTAATTTAATGATAATGACACGGACATCTTTAGCCATTCCTAGAAAGATTTTACGATGATCTTCAGCTGCAAATTCTTCTTCAGTACGTTTTGAAAGCTTCAATCGTTGAATTTTAGTTAACGCATCAACGATTCTAGCACAATCTTCGCCAAACATTGCCTTAATATCATCAATTGATGTATCAGTATCTTCAACAACATCATGCAATAAAGCAGCGCAAAGAGTAATAGGTCCGCTTTGAAGTGAAGCACAAATATAAGCAACTTCAATTAAGTGTTGCAAGTATGGCTCTCCACTTTTTCTAAAGATTCCATCGTGCTTTTTTCTAACAAATTCATAAGCTTTAATAATTAAATCACGGTCTTTTTCATCGTGAATATAAGAAAAATATATTTCTTGGACATCTTCAATTGTATGCATTACATAACCACCATTTTGTAAAATAGGTGATTCGTCTTTAGCATCAAGTGTTAGGGCTTCAGTTTGTACACCATCTCTTTTAATCTCTTCCATAATTAAGTCCTCAAATAAATAATATAACAAATAAATTATTTTGCATTGAAATCTCTAATTAAAAATTGAATATATGCAGATCCATTGAAGGTATTTCGAGTTAATTCACCAATTATGTCGATATATCTATACTTATAAATATCGTGATTATAGTTAAAATAGACTATTTTTCCGTTTCCGTTAGCCTTTGCAAAAAGATGTTTATCATCTTTGGATTTAATAAATGAAGCAACTGGAAAATCTTTAATAACAAATAAAGGCTTTTTAAATCCTTCGCCAAATGGCCCAAAACTACGATATAAATTATAATCTTCAAGATTTAAATCGCTTAAATATAAAGGTACAACTTCTTTATGTTCTTCAATAAATTTATGTTCGTTAGCTAATAAATTGAATTCTTTAACAAATTTATCATAATCTTCTTTTTTGATGGATAATCCACCAGCACAATCATGTCCGCCATAAGTAAGTAATAAATATTTTAAAGAATTAAATGCTTTAACTATATTAAAGCCATTTTTACTTCTTGCACTACCTTTTAAAATATTTTCTTGCTTTGTAGTTGAAAATACAACAACAGGCTTATCGTATTTATTTAATAAATTATTTGCTACTAGTCCAGCTAAACCTTCAGCTTCTTGAATTATAGTAATAATTGCAGATTCATTTTCGTTAATTTTTAAAGAAGAAGAAAATTCACTAATTAATTCTTTTCTTTTAGTATTTGTTTCGTTAATCCGATTTAAGCGTTTAAAATTCAATTTGTCATCGTTAAGAAAGTATTTAACGACATTAAAACGGGTATTGCTATTAATTAATCTACCAATTGAATTGATTTTAGGAGCAATTTCTAAAGCAAAATTGTCTTCAGAAATTGTTTCGTACTTTTTATCAATTAAATTATAAATCGAACTAAATTTTTCTTCGTTAATATATTTTAAGCCTAATTTGACTATCAAACGGTTATATGACTTTAAAATCATCATATCACTAATTGTTGATATACTAGCTAATGTTAATAAATAATGGTCAATATAGCCTAAAAAAGCCCACGAAAAGTAAAAAGATACCATCCCAGCGCTAATATTATATTCTCCTATTGAACTTAAAGAAGGGTGAATAATATATTTTGCGTTAGGCAATTTATCTAAAATAGTATGATGATCAAAAATAACTACTTCTATACCTAAACTATTAGCATAATCTATTTCATTAATTAAACTAATTCCATTATCTACGCATAAAATTATTTGATAACCAAGTTTATAAAATATATCAATGTTTTCTTTAGTTAAACCATATCCATCGTCCTCTCGACTTGGCATGTAAAATCCAGGATTATAGTTAACTTTACTAAATAAATTAGTCATTATTGCTAAAGACATAATGCCATCAGTATCATAATCTCCATAAATTAAGATTTTTTTGCTTTCTTTGATGGCAGAGTTAAAATACTCTACAATTTCTTCTATTTTAGGAAAAACTAAATAACTAGGCAATTTAGATTCATCCTCACATTGTAAAGCGTTATATTCATCCTTATTTAATGAATAATAATCTAATAATCTTTCAAATAAACTTTTCATAATAATTTAAATGAGGGACAATTGTCCCTCATTCTTTAGTCATTAATTCCGCTAAATACAGCTTCTTCTGGGCCTTCTTCACTAGCAACTACTTTATTTTTCTTCTTTGTATCTTTCTTTTTAATAGTCATTTTGCCTTTTAACTTAGCAAATTCTTTAGTAAAGATTATTTCTAATGGCAATTGTAATGATTTAACAAATATACAAAGTAGTATCATACCTAAAAGGATAAGTCCTAAAGTATATTGATCAAATGCTGTTGAGAAGAAGAATGAGATAACTGCGAAAGCTGAAAGTGCTGTGGCAACAAGAATATAACTATAGTTAATATTTGTAACATAATTATATTCTGTTTCTCTAACATCTAATTCAAACAATCTATGTTTATTTTCTTTATAATAAAGTTTTTCGGCTGAGTAATAAATATCAAGCATAATGTAGCCTAAGATACTTAATAATAATAAGCCTAAGCTAATTTCACTAGTGAATGGCCCTCTAATTAATGAGAAGATACCAGCAACACTAGTCAAGGTTGCTCCAACTATAATAACTCCACTTAAAGCTTTTGATGGGCCATATCTTAATAAGAAGTAAATTAAGGTTGCACCTAAAGATATTGCGCAAGCTATTAATACGTAAAGATTAATGTTATCATCTCTAACGTCATAGACTTTTTCAATAGAAACAATATAGTTTGTGCCTAAATTTGCCTTTTCTTGAATAGCTACACTAATTGCTTCTTCAGCTGTTAAGGCATTATCATATCCTTCAACATAATAAATACCTTCGTTAGATTCTGTGTCAATTATTGTGTTTAAATCAACATAGAAATAAACTTCTCTATTGGTGATAATGGAACTTGAGCTTTCACTAAAGTTGTAATCATAATAGAAATAATCGACTGTAAGCTTATTTTTGAATGCCTTTGTAGTTAAATCTTTATCAGTATAAATGTTATCAAAGGCATTTTGAACTTTAATTGAGTTAGCTGCAATATCATATTTTGCATTACTATTTTTAATGTTATATGTAATGACTGCTCTTGAATCTAATTCATTAGAGCCAGCATTATAAATATTGCCATTAATCGATTGGAAAGTAATTAATCCAACAATGCTTGCTAATGTTAAGACACTAGTAACAATACCAACAATTTTAAATGTTGACTTAGGAGTTTTCTTTTTAAATGATTCAAGATAAGAAGATTTAACATCTTTACTTAAATCAGCGGTAACTTTTGTATCAATTGCAAATTGCTTGATATGATTTTGAGCATAAGCTGAGTTATATAAGAACCAACTTACACCTCTAAAGGCAACTATATTAATAACAATTGTGAAAGCACTGCCTAATAAAGTTATTGCACCAAATGCAGAAATAACTGAACTTGGAATTAAGTAACAAGTTAATCCAATAATTGCACCT
The DNA here is from genome assembly GCA_949299335.1 of uncultured bacterium. GTDB lineage: Bacteria > Bacillota_I > Bacilli_A > RFN20 > CAG-826 > Onthovivens. The sequence continues at coordinate 116,305 of CASGAD010000014.1, forward strand.
ATTGCTGAGAAGCCAATAATATTCATTGAAGTCTTTTTATTAGCTTCTTGATATGCTTTTTTAAGAGATTTACCTGCGTAAATTTCTGTTTTTGCTTTTGATAACCATATAGATACACCAAATGTTGCAATCAAACTTACACTAAGTAAGCCTAAAATGGTACCAATATTGAATTCATTACCTAAAACATTAAATACACTTAAACTTGAAATTATACTGCCTAAAACAGTAATAATGCCTATAATTCCAGCTGTACCATAGTTAACTAACAAGAATAATGAACAAATTATAACTGCTACTAATGTAGAAATTAAAACTGTAGATTCTAAATTAACTGTGCCTGCTCTTTTAATATATTCGATGAATGGAGAAACAATATTTGTTCCATCACTTACTTCGGATTGATTGATTAAAGTAATTTCATAACGTAAATTTGAAGAATTTAATTCGTTACAGAATAATGTTGCTTTTTTATATGCCAATCTATCATCTTCTTCAATTGTGTTATAGATTTTATAACTAGTTGTAACATCAATTGGCTTATCACCATCATTAATTGCGCCTAAATTGTAGTATTGGAAGTAAACTTCATCATAAACTTCAGCTTTTTGATCTTCTTCACTTAAAGTTGAATCATAATTCCAATAGAAACTTGCTGGATTTGATAAATCAAAGAATGTAACAACATAATCTGATAAATTGGAGTCATCAATATTTTTATCATCATTTGATAACATATCGCTTAAGTCTAATCCTGATAACCAGTTATTGACAACGAATAAGACTTTACTTTTATCAAGTTTAGTAACTTCTTCGGCTTCAGAATCATCGCCTGTAGTATCATCTGTTGTTGTTGATTCATCAGTCGTAACTGTTGAGTCATCAGCTTTTTGAACATTTTCTTTAAATCCAAACTTATTGTAATTTGCACTTGAAGTTGAAGAATCTGTGCTTGAAGACATTTCGTCAACAGTAGATTTGAAGTCTTCTGGATTAGTTAATGTTACTACTACATAAGGATAACCATTTAAATATTCTACTCTAGCGCTATTTTCAACAAATACTGGCTCAACAGTTGTATCACCAGCTAATACTTGAGTAGCATCTCTACCCATGTTATAAGTTTCTTCATAGTCCTTAATCATGATAGAGTTACTGAAAGTTAAATAATTAATAACATCATCATAATCGTTTAATGTATCTTTGAAGGTTAAACTCAAAGTATCATCCCCGATTGTTTCAAGCTTATATTCACTAATTTCTGCACTATCTAATCTAGATTTAAATTCTTCTGTAACTTCTTCTAAGTAAGTCACATCAGGATCTAAACTTGTTGCAGGATTTTCAGTTCCGCTTGAGAAGTCATTGTTTGTCTTTCTTTCAGAAATTTTGAAAACAAAATTTCTAGATGTTGAGTAATCACTATTTCCGTTTGTTGATAGAATAGTAGGAACTACTCCAACCAACACTGCAGTGAATAATGACGCACACATCGAAATATAACCTATAAATCTCTTCATATATAACCTCTTATTTATAAATGTAATTTATAAATGTCATTGCTTATACTACTATAAAACGGCATAAAACACAATTTCTTTTTAGTCTAATATATTGATTAAGGTAAATTTAAAGTTCATTTTAATACATTTGAATAATAAAAAAGTTGTCCGAGTTTAGTTAGAAGTCTACCTCTTCTAGTTCTTGAAATAAATCCAATACTTACTAAATAAGGTTCATAGACCTCTTTTAAGTTCACTAAATTTTCATTAATAATACTTGATAAACTTTCTAAACTAATAGGTTGATCTAAAAAATTTTCATAAAGCACTTTAATAATCTTTTTATCTATGGCAGTCAATCCATATAAATCAATATTAGTAAATTCAAAAAAATCATTTAAAAAAGTGTCATTTACAATGTTAATTTGTTTATAAACACAATAATCATATAATCTTTTAATTAAGTTATTAGCGATTCGAGGATTTAATTTAGTTCGAGTTGCAAATTCTTCAGCAAGCGATTCATTGCTAAAAGTAATTCCTAACTTTGAAGAATTATAAATCACAAGTTCTTTTAATTCACTTTTAGTATAGTTAGCAAAATGGAATTTTATGCCGAATCTTTCTCTTAAAGAAGGAGAAATTAATCCATCCAAAGTCGTTGCTCCTATCATAGTAAAACGAGGCAATTTTACTGATATAATCTTGCTTTTTTCCTTACTTTTATAAGGTATATTTAATGTAAAATCTTCTAAAGCACTATATAAAACTTCTTCGACTTTTTTATCTAATCGATGTATTTCGTCAATAAAAAGAATATCACCTTCATTAATCATAGCTAATACTTCAACTAAATCTTGAACTGATTCAATAATTGGGGCATTTATAATTCTAATTTCTTTTTTTAACTCTTTAGCTATTAGCATTGCTAAAGAAGTCTTTCCTACTCCTCCTGGACCAAAGAATAATAAATGATCTAGTGATGTATTTCGTTTTATTGCGCTATAAATATAAACTTTAATTTCTTTTATTATTTGACTTTGACCATAAAACTCAGAAAAATTACTTGGTCTAAAAGAAATATTACTTGTCATTTTTTAGCCTTTTGATAGCTTCTTTTAAAGCTTCGCTATCACTTAAACCATTTTCTATTTTCGAGATTACTTTATTAATTTTACTTAGATCATAACCTAATGAAATTAAAGCGTTAAAAACATTATCATATCTAATATCTTTAATAGGAAATTTCTTAACTTTAGGATATAACTCTAAAATTATCCTTTCAGCTTTATTTCCAATTCCGTTAACTAAAGAAAGTTCCTCGTAATTTTTATTTACGATTAACGAAAAAAGACGATTAGAATCAATGTTTTTAAGTATTTGTAATGCGGTTTTAGGACCAATTCCATTCACCTCATTTAATAAATTAAAACACTCTAATTCGTCTTTTTCTTTAAAACCATAAAAAGATATTTCACCTTCTTTGATATAGGTGAAAATATATAATTTAATTTTATCGTTACGCTTCAAAGTTTTATTACAATTAGTAAAAATCTTAAAGCATATTCCACTATTAGTTAATAAAGACACAGATTCTTTATTAATTTCTTCTATTATTCCAACAAAATAAGAAATCAATTAAAAATTTATATGGATAAATTATTCAAAATAGTCAAATTCAAAGTCACAAAGTTTGACTGTGTCACCATCTTTAGCGCCAAGTTCATGCAATTTTTGATCTACGCCAATCTTATTTAAGTAAGTGATAAGTCTCATCATGCCTTCATCAGTTGATAAATTAATTAAGTTATAAGTTCTTTCAACTCTTTCCCCCTTAATTTCAAACAAATGTTCTTTAACTTTAACAATTTCAAAAATCTTATCATCATCAAGATTAAAGACTTGTTCTTGATCTTTTTCTTCATAAACTGGGAATGTAGGAGCAATTTCTAGTAACTCTTGGCATTTATAAAGCACTAAATTTAAATTTTTATCAGTTAAAGATGAAACAGGAATGACTTCTTTATTCACTTTAGCCTTAAATTCTTCATAACGAGCTTCACTTCCATCCTCATCCATTTTACTGGCTACAATAATTTCAGGACGATCGATTAAGTGCATTCCATAAAATTCTAATTCTTTCCTAATATCTAAATAGTCTTGATATGGATCTCTAGTACCGCTCATATCGACCATATGAATTAAAACTCTACATCTTTCAATATGTCTTAAAAATAATAAGCCAAGACCTTTACCTAAATGTGCCCCTTTAATTAATCCAGGCATATCCGCAATGACAAAACTATGTAAATCGTCAACTTTTGCCACACCTAAATTTGGGACAATTGTTGTAAAATCATAATCTCCGATTTCAGCTTTACAATTTGTTACACAACTAATAAAAGTTGATTTTCCAACGCTTGGTAAACCGATAATTCCAACATCTGCCAATAATTTAAGTTCTAAAATTAATCTTTTCTTTTCTCCAGGAAGTCCGTTTTCAGCGATTTTAGGCGCTTTATTTCTACTATTTTTAAAACAAGCATTTCCTCTTCCACCACGGCCACCTTTACAAACTAGGTAAGTGTCACCTTCATGTGATAAATCACAAATAAATTGATGGTTTTCTTCTAAAAAAACAACAGTGCCAATTGGCAAATCAATATAAACATCTTCTGCAGCGTGTCCATAACGCATTTTAATATCGCCTTTTTCACCATCATCTGCAATAAATGTCTTGGAATGTCTATAATTCATAAGAGTTGTGGTAGTTTTGGATGCTCTTAAATAAACGCTTCCTCCGCGTCCACCATTTCCACCACTTGGTCCACCTTTAGGGACATTTTTTTCTCTTCTAAAAGCGATAGCGCCATTACCGCCTTTGCCGCTTCTTACTTCAATAATCGCTCTATCAATAAACATAAATACACTCCAATTGTTCTTTTAAAAGAAAACCACCTACTTTTAATAAGCAAGTGGTTCATTTTAAAAATTAATTATTCAACTACTTCGTAAACACTAACGCGTTTTCTATTTTTACCAACTCTCTCGTATTTAACAATACCAGCTTTTGTAGCGAAAATAGTATCATCTCCACCTCTTTTAGTATTTATACCAGGATAGATTCTTGTACCACGTTGTCTATAAATAATTGCACCTGCTTTACAGAATTGACCATCACTTCTTTTAGCACCTAATCTACGTCCAGCACTATCACGTCCGTTTTTAGTACTACCGACACCTTTATGGGATGCAAAGAGTTGTAAATCAAGTAAAAATCTAAGTTCCATTTTATTTACCGTTCCTTTCTACCATTTAGAAACCTTTAAATACTTTGAATAAGAAGCTTCTATTGTTTTTAATTGGATGAGCATGACTTTAATAACAATTTGATTTTCATGTTCTTTAAGGCCTTCTCCTTCAGCAAGAATATAACCTTTTTCGACCTTAACATAGATATTTTTGTCAATATTTAAGGCGTTTATGCCACCAACTCCAATAGCGCTAACAGCACTACACACAATATCTTTTCCACTTTCGTCGTAATTAGCATGTCCGGAAATTTCAAGTTTTGAAATAATCCCGTTATTTTCTAAATAGTTAACTTCAATCATTATTTTAAATTGATGCTTGTAATTGTTAAGCAAGTATATGGTTGTCTATGACCAATTGATCTACGATAATTTGATTTAGCTTTATACTTGAATACGTGAATCTTTCTACCTAAACCTTGCTTTTCAACTTTAGCGACTACTGTAGCTCCAGCAATTGTTGGAGTACCTGTGGTAATCTTTTTATCGCCGACTAATAATACATCATTAAAGGTGTAGTCTTTGCCAACTTCTACATCTAATTTTTCGACATAAATTTTTTGGCCAACTTCGACTTTAAATTGTTTACCGCCTGTTAAAATTATAGCGTACATATTTGCCCTCCTAAACTTATTAATTACTCGCTTTTAAGGTATTCTCATTCAAGAATTTAAGGACCTTTTCAATGCGGTTGTAACAAATATAGGTTACAACGCATGTGATAATATCATATTTACAAATGATAGTCAAACGGTTAAATAAATTTTTACGTTATTTCCATTGAAATTTATATCCGCCTGGTAATTGGACTGTCCCATCACTAGATGAATATAATTTATAGACGACAACTGTAATAATCGCTATTACTAAAACAGACATAACTGCCGCTAAAGTAATAGCTTCACCACATTTAATACTTGAAAGTTCATCACTCATTAATGGTAATTTATACATATTTTCCTCCTTTCATGAGTACAACATAGATAAATTACCAATTTTTTCATTTAACTAAATGTTTTTTAATTTTTCTAAAATTTGGTTAAGTTTACTCTTATAGTTTTCGTATTTTTCTTTTTCAAGATCAATTTTAACTTTTGGAGCTTTTTCAACGAAGTTTGGATTATTCAATAAACCCTCACTTCTTTTAATTTCAAATTGAACTTGAGCCAAATCCTTCTCTAATCTAGCTTTCATCTCATTTTTATTAATTAAGTCTTTAACAAACAATGTTAAGTTATCAAGAATAATACTGGTAACACCTTTAATGTTTTCTTTAGTAGTAACTAAAGATTTAGCAAAGCTAAATCTAGCAATATAAGGATAAATATCTTCTACATCTAAATTTGTTTTAATATAAAGTTCTAATGGTGCGTTTGGAGCTAATTCATTTTTAACCTTATATTCTCTTAATTTTTCAATTGCAGCTTTTAATATATCTCCCTTTTTAAGTGAATCTTCAAAGATATATTCATTTTCAAAATCAGGATAAGATTCAAGCATGATAGACTCTTTATGATCTGGTAAAGCTAAATAAATCTCTTCTGCAATAAATGGCGAGAATGGATAAATCATCATAATTATTGCTTTTAAAGCTTTAATTAATACAAAATAAGTTCCTTCTTTATATGCTTTTTCATCTTTTAAAGTAACTTTTGTCATTTCTAGATAAAATGAACAGAAATCATCATAAACAAAATTATATAAATTTGTACTAGCAACACCATATTCATATGAATCCATGGCTTTAGTTACATTCTTAATAGTATCTTCTAATCTAGTGAGAATGTATTTATCAATTGTTTCAAGTTTATTTAAATTTATTTCACCTTGAGAATAGTTTTCAGGCAAATTCATAAGAATATATCGGGCACTGTTCCAAATTTTATTTAAATAATTATTAGCGGATTTAACTTTTTCTTCGCTATAACGCATATCTAAGCCTGGAGATGCAGTTGTTGCTAAGAAATATCTTAAGCTATCGACACCATAATTATTAATTACATCTATTGGATCAATACCATTTCCTAATGATTTTGACATTTTTCTTACTTGAGAATCTCTTACAATTCCATGAATTATGACATTCTTAAATGGAACATTCTTTGTAAAATATAGTCCTTGGAAAACCATTCTTGCTACCCAGAAGAAGATAATATCGTATCCAGTGACCATACAATCTAAAGGATAATAACGTTTAAAATCATCTGTATTATCTGGCCAACCTAATGTTTCAAAAGGCCATAAAGCGCTTGAGAACCAAGTATCTAAAACATCTTCATCTTGGGTCCGATTTTCCATATCAGTAGGTTTTTGGGCAGAAACTAGTATTTCATTAGTAGTTTTATGGTAATAAACAGGAATCCTATGACCCCACCATAGTTGTCTTGAGACACACCAGTCATCACATTTTTCCATCCATTGCTCTAAAACTTTTTCAAATCTTTCTGGGAAAAATTTAATTTTATCTTTTGAAGCTTGTTGATCTAAGACAAGTTGAGCAAGAGGTTTCATTTTTACAAACCATTGTAATGAAAGAATAGGTTCTACTACAGCATCACTTCTTTCGCTGTGTCCAACTTGGTGTTTAATGTTTTCAATCTTAATCAAATTGCCTTCTTCTTTAATAGTCTTCACTAATAAATCTCTACAAGCAAATCTATCCATACCAGCGTATTTACCACAATTTTCTTTCATAGTGCCATCAACATTCATAATAATTGGATGTGGTAAATTGTATTTTTGACCAATAATCCAGTCATTAGGATCATGAGCTGGGGTACATTTCATTGCGCCAGTACCAAATTGAATATCAACATATTCATCTGCAATAACAGGAATTTCCTCATGGTTAGCTGGATTTATAACTTTTTTGCCAACTACATCTTTATATCTTTCATCATTCGGATTAACAACAATGCAAGTATCACCAAACATTGTTTCAGGTCTAGTTGTAGCAATTGTTAAAAACTTTGAAGGATTATCTACAAAAGGGTATTTAAAGTAGAAAAATTGGCCTTCATCTTCTTTATATATAACTTCAATATTACTTAAAGCAGTTTTCATGACTGGATCATAGTTAACAATTTTTTGTCCTCTATAAATAAGTCCTTTATTATATAAAGTAACAAAAACTTTGTTAACAGCTTTTGAACAACCAGCATCCAAGGTGAATCTTTCACGAGTATAATCGACCATTATGCCCATTTTCGCCCATTGTTCATGAATTTTAGAAGTATATTCTTCTTTCCATTCATAAGCACGTTTCATGAATTCTTCTCTACCTATGATAAATCTTGAAGTTCCTTCACTAGCAAGTTTAGCATCTACTTTTGCTTGAGTAGCAATTCCAGCATGGTCAACACCTGGTAAAAATAATACATCAAAGCCTTTAGCTTTTTTATATCTACAAGTAATATCTTGAATAGTGTTATCGATTGAGTGACCTATATGAAGCTTACCTGTAACGTTTGGTGGAGGAATAACCATAGAAAATTTTTGCTTTGATTTGTCTCCAGCTGTAAAATAACCAGCTTTCTTCCAAATTTCGTATCTTCCAGCTTCCACTTCTTTAAAATCGTATTTTTTGTCAAGTGCCATACTAATTACCTTCCTTTACGCATTGATTGATATAATTTTTAAGATTTTCGATACTCTTTTTATCTTCTTTTGATATTAAAAATATATTTTTATTTAAAATCTCATTACCTAACTTATTCACTAAGTTTTTATTAATTTTTGATTTCATAGACATATTTAGTTTGTCACATTTAGTCATGCAAATAACAAATTTATAATCGTATGAAAGCAAAAATTGATAAAAATCTAAATCATCACTAGTTGGTTCGTGTCTAGAATCAAGTAAAAACACTATTAACTTAAGATACTTATTGTCATTAAAATAGTTTTCTACTAGTTTTCCATAAAATTCATAGTCGAGTCCTTTTTTAGCACTATAACCATACCCAGGACAATCTACTAAATAAAAAGAATCTTCGACTAAAAAATAATTTAGTAAACGAGTATGACCAGGATTGCTACTTGTAAAAGCTAGTTTTTTATTATTAGTAAGCGCATTTATTAAACTTGACTTGCCAACATTAGATTTACCAACAAAAAGAACCTCCTTTAGTCTATCTAAAGGAGCGTCCTTTATGTCAGCGACACTTTTAACAAAACTAGCTTTTTTAAAGTAGAATTCCATTTTAATTAAAAATTACCTTGTAAGCGTCATCTACGCTCTTCATGTATACAATTTTAAGATTTGAAGTTATTTCTTCTGGTAATTCAGTTACATTACGTTTATTACCTTCAGGAATAATAATTTTTTTAATGCCTGTTCTCATAGCAGCCAAGGATTTTTCTCTTAATCCACCGATTGGTAAGGCATTGCCTCTTAAAGTGACTTCACCAGTCATTGCAATGTTTCCACTAACTGGTTTTTTACTTAAAGCGGAAATTATAGCAATGGTAATTGCCACTCCTGCGGATGGACCATCTTTAGGAATTGCACCTTCTGGTACGTGCACGTGAATATCATTTTCATCGAAAATCTTCGAATCTATCGAATATTTTGCAGCATTAGCTTTAACATAATCTAAAGCAATTTCGCAGCTTTCTTTCATAACTTCACCTAATTTACCAGTTAAAATTAATTTACCTTTACCTGGGAAATAGTTTACTTCAATAGGGAGAATTTCTCCTCCGTATTCAGTATATGCAAGTCCAGTTACTACACCAATTTGACTGCCTTTTTCTTTAGTAAGTGATTCAAAAATCTCAACTCCTAAATACTTAACAACTTCTTTAGGACCGACGACAACTTTTGTAAAGTTCTCATCTTCAAGTTTTTGGATGACAATCTTTCTTAATACACTAGCGATAGCTCTTTCTAAACTTCTGACTCCACTTTCACGTGTGTATCTATCAATGATGTAATAAATACCATCGTCAGTGAATTCAACTTCACCTTCTTTCAATCCGTTATTTTCCATTTCTTTTTTAATTAAGAAATCTTTAGCAATATGTAATTTATCAATAGATGTATATGAAGGAACTGAGATAAGTTCAAGTCTATCAAGTAATGGTCCAGGAATATTTTCGATGTTATTTGCTGTACAAACAAACAAGACATTACTCAAATCGTAATTTAACTCTAAATAGTTATCAGCAAATTCTTTATTTTGTTCTGGATCTAAAACTTCAAGTAAAGCACTTGAAGGATCTCCTTTAAAAGCATCATGAGATAATTTATCGATTTCATCGAGTAAAAATACTGGATTGTTAACCTTCACTTTTCTTAAAGAATTAATAATTCTTCCTGGTCTAGAACCTACATATGTTCTTCTATGCCCTCTGATTTCAGATTCATCACTAACTCCACCTAAGGAACATTTAATGAATTTTCTATCTAAAGCTCTAGCAATCGAACGAGATAATGATGTTTTTCCACATCCAGGAGGTCCATAAAAACATAAAATTGGAGCTTTTAAGTTATCTTTCACTTTTTTAACAGCAAGATACTCTAAAATTCTTTCTTTAACTTTTTTAAGACCATAATGATCTTCATCTAAAACTTGTTTAGCATGACTTATATCGTTATTGTCTTCGGTCTTTTCAAACCATGGAACACTTAAAACTATATCAATATAGTCTTGAATTAAAGAATTTTCTAAAGAGCCTTGTGGCATTAATTCTTTACGCTTTAATTCATCCTTAATCTTAGTTTTAACTTCTTCAGGATAAGGATTCTTTTCAAGCTTATCAGTTACAGAAATTTCATCATTTGAGCTATCTTCACCTAATTCCTTTTTAATAGCTCTCATTTTTTCTCTTAAATAATAATCTTTTTGTTGTTTTTCAGAATTATCTTGAACAACTTTCATTATTTTGCGATCAATTTCATGGATTTTTAAAATCTCATTCATCGCAAGTAATATTCCCATAAGTCTCTTATTGACTGTTTCCGCACCTAAAAGTTCTACTTTTTTAGCTGATGGGATGCTTAAACGATAAGCTAACGCAATACTTAGGTCTTTTGCATCAAGTCCTTTTGATAATTCATCTTTTAATCCTTCAGCGTATGGACCTTGGAATAAAATATCAAGTCTTGATTTCTCGATTGTTGAAATAATTTGTTTTACAAGAGAAATTTCTTCTTGAGAGTCACCTAAAACATCATCCATGATAGTGACATGGGCTCTAAAAGTCTTTTTCTCTTCGACAAGAACTAAGTCGTTAATTTTTACTCTACTAATTCCAACAATTCTTGTTTTTATATCGTTTTTAGCTTGGGAACATTCAACAATTTTACAAATAGTTGCAAAATGAAAAATGTCGTCATAACTATTAATATAATCGTTATCAAAATCAACTTGACTTACCACAACGCAATAAGACTCAAAGGATTCCTTTGAGTCGTTAATTGCATTAATTGAAAAAGGTCTTTGTACACTTAAAGTGGTTTGTTGTTTTGGAAAAGAAACATATCCTCGAGTTATGACTACAGGTAATTCTAAAGTTGTACCATTAATTAAATTCATTAATTTGCACACCTCCTATAGTTATTAAAGTTTACTTTGTTTCTTCTTTTACTTCTTCAGTACTCTTTTTTGTTGTTTTTCTTGTTGTAGTCTTTTTGGCAGTTGTGCCTTCTTTTGCTTTTGTTGTTGTAGCTTTCTTTGCTGTTTTCTTAGCTGGCTTTTCTTCTACAGTTGCTGTAGCATCTGCTTTTTTAGCTTCGCCTTCTTCTTTAATATCACCATTATTAGCGATAATAAATCTTTCAATCTTATTTTGATATAAGTTTTCAACAATTCTGCTTTCATTAACAGCAAACATCTTTTTAACATCTTCTGCTTTCATGTTGTATTGTTTTGCTACATTTTCATAGTAAGCATCAACTTCACCTTTAGAAATAGTTAAATGTTCAGCATTTCCTATTTCACCAATAACAACATATTCAGTTAAACGATTTTTTGCATCTTGCTTGAATTGAGCATTAATTTTTTCATCATCCATTCCAGTAATTTCTTTATATTGCTCAAATGTTAAACCGTTTTGTTCGATTTGATGAATCATGTCTTCTTTCATTCTATTTGCTTCATCTTCAAGAACTTTATCAGCGATTGTGATTTCAGCATTATCACAAATTGTCTTTAAAATTTTTGTAAATTGAGCGTTTTGAGCTTGGTGTTTCTTTTGTTCGAATAAAACTTTTTCTTCGTGTTTCTTTAAATCATCAAGAGTCTTAACACCTTCAATATTTAAAGAAGCGACGAATTCTTCGTTTAATTCAGGAACTTTCTTTTCTTTGATTTCATGAATCATACAAACAAATTTAGCATCTTTACCAGCTAAATCTTTAACATATTGTTCTGGGAACTTAACTAAAACATCCTTTTTAGATTCACTTGTAACACCAACTAATTGATCTTCAAATCCAGGAATGAATTGGTTGCTACCTAAAACTAATGAATAGTTATCAGCACTTCCACCTTCAAATTCCTTGCCATCAATATATCCTTTAAAATCAAATACAACTGTATCACCTTTAGCAGCTGGACCATCTTTTAAAACTAATTCAGAATTATCTGCTAATAAATGATCAATAGCTTCTTTGACTTCTTTTTCAGTTACATCAGCAACTTCTAAAGGAACTTTGATACCTTTATATTGTCCTAATTTAACTTCTGGATAAGTTGTAACGACAAATGTAACATCAAATCCATCTTCTTTAACACTAGTAACATTGACTTCTGGATTACCGAATGGTCTAAGTTTGTGTTCTTTTAACGCATCGTTATATGCTGCTGGTAAGCAAAGGTTAATTGCTTCGTTAATTAAATCAGCTGGATTAATTTTTTGTCTTGCTAATTCGATTGGAGCATTGCCTTTTCTAAATCCTTTTACTTCAACTTTGCTTGCTAATCTTTTTAAGGCTTTTTCTTGAGCGTCTTTCCAAGCTGCACCATTAACTGAGGTGCTAACTTCATAAACAGAATTGCCTTTATTGACTAATTTTGTAGCCATTAATATATACCTCCGAATTTGTACGAAAATTATTATACATTAAAATGTATAATCTAGTAAAGAAAAACGACGACTTTCAAAGTCATACTCGTTTAATCTAACCTGAATTATTTTATCAAAGTTTTAATAAAATACTATGATAATTATCAACTAACTCGATATTTGACTTATCTAAAAAGTATAAATAAGTTTCACTATTGTCTAAATTTGCTTTATCTAAGCCTAATAAAGTATTTACATATTCATAAATTGCTACCGCATAAGATGCGCATTCAATGCTATTTTTTAAAAAATTAGGAGCTAATAAATATGAGCCTTTTAAAAAATATATACTCACTAAATTCAATAAAGTAACATTCTTTTCGTGGGCATAAATAAAGTTCATGGCTTCTCTAATCAAATTATTTTGCTCATTTTTCTCAATTACCATATTATGTGGATTTATTTGATAATAATTATTTCCACTTTTACATAAAAAAGTATCGTTATAATCAACAAAAATCAAATAGTCAAGTAACATTCCATAAACGCAATCTAATTCACATTTATCTTTTAAAATTCCTGAAATAATTAAAGGCAAATTTATTTCTTCATAACTTTTATTAGATACTAATTCGTTTAAAGCTGAGGCAACTTTATTTTCATCATTAGACTTTAATAAAGTAATAATTTCTTCGTTAGAAAAATATTCTTTTGTTTCATTATCTTTTTTAAGTTCATCTACATAATCTTCAAGTTTACATAAGAACTCTTCAGTTTCTTGATTAACATATTTCTTTCCTCTAAAATATTCGATTTCATCAGATATTTTAGAACTTCTAGTATTTAACTTGATTAATAAATATAAATAGATTTTTATTGATTCTACTAAATTATTGTTTTCTAAATAATCTCTATAAGTTAAATAGGCATTTAAGGCATTTTGGTAGCATTTTAAAACTATATAGCTTCTTAATAATAAAAATATGGCATTAAAATCATTAATAGAAATAGCGCTTTTAATGACTTCTTCATATTTTCCTTGCTTATATAGTTCTAATAAGTCCTTAAATTCCATATTACTTACTCCCTAATTTATTAAGTAATTCTTTAGCGGCAGATTCAGGAATTATCTGCATCAACTCTTCAATTTTAGCATTTTTTAATTCGTTTATCGATGGGTAAGCTTTAATTAAGGCTTCTTTACGTTTATTACCTATTCCGTTTATATCATCAAATACGCTATTAAACATCGATTTATTTCTCTTTTTAATGTGAGTAGAAATAGCATATCTATGCACTTCATCTTGCATTCTAGTTAATAAGAAGAATAAGTTTTTATCATCATCTAAATAGTGTTCATTATAGTTTGAATCAAGTAATCCACTCGTTCTATGCTTATCAGTTTTAAATAATCCTGCTACAGGAATAGATAAATTTAAAGACTTAATAACTTCGTTAGCCACTTCAACCTGGTTTTTTCCTCCGTCAACAATAATTAAGTCCGGCATCGAGTCATTTTCTTGCTTTAATCTAGAATATCGTCTAGTCAATGTTTCTTTCATGCTTGATAAATCATCTTTTTTATTGAACCCTTCAATATTAAATTTTCGATACATCTTTTTAACAGGTTCGCCATTAATAAAAACAACCATTGCTCCTATGGCATTAGTGCCTTGCAAATGGGAATTATCAAATAATTCAATTCTTAAAGGTGTTTTAATATTTAAAATTTTACCTAATCTATCAAGTAAACTTAACTTATCGTCTTCTAATCTTGCAGTTAAAAAGTGAGCATCTAAGGCTTCTTTAGCATTAATTTCAACAGTTAAAATGACATCATGTAATTTCCCTTTACTAGGGAAAATAATTGATGCATCTAATGTATTCAGCAATAGTTCTTCAATTTCACTATTACTTACAATTACTTCTTTAGGGATGGTATTTAATGAGTAATACTGATAGATAATTTCGGAAACGAATTCATTAATATCTCCAATTAATTCATAACAAAACGATCTTTTAGAAAGTAAAATTCCTTCCCTATAAATAAAACAAGCAATTGAAATATAGTTATCTCGTGAATAAAAAGCAAAAACATCACGATTGATATTATCTTTAAATTCAACATTTTGTTTTTCGTTAATATGCAAAATCGAATCAAGCATAGATTTATAATCTCTAGCTGATTCAAAATCCAAATTTTCCGAAGCTTTTTTAATTTTTATCTTTAATTCATTAATTAACTCACTATTATTCCCTTTTAAAAATTCTCTGACCTTAGAAATAATTAAATCATATTCTTCTTTAGTTATTTTATTTATACAAGGCCCTAAACATTGCCCAATATGATAATATAGGCATGGCGTTTTAGGCAAAGTTTTGCATTTTCTTAATGGATATAGTTTATTGATTAAATCAATGATTTCATAAGCTGCTCCACTATTAGGAAAAGGCCCATAATATTCGCATTTTTTGTCCTTAATATTACGTGCTAAACCTATAAAAGGATCTTTAACATCTTTATGAATTGCTATATAAGGATAATGTTTATCATCCATTAACATGATGTTATAACGAGGATGATGGGTTTGAATTAGATTCATCTCTAAAATCAAAGCTTCTTTTTCACTTTTAGTAATAATTGTCTCAAAATGATCAACATGAAAAACCATCGCCGCTGTTTTACCACTTTGTGGGCGTAAAAAATATTGAGAGACTCTTTTTTTAAGGTTTTTTGCCTTTCCAATATAGATGATCTCATCATCGCTATTATGCATTAAATAGCATCCAGGTTTATCAGGTAATAATTCTATTTCTTTTTTTAATAAATCGTTCATTTTAATTCGATTAAGGTAGAACCAGGTCCTCCATCTAATTGATCACCAAGTTTAAAAGATTTAACACTCTTTTTAGTTTTTAAATATTCGTGAATTGCCTTTTTTAATTGCCCACTACCAAATCCATGAATAACTTTTACATTTTTTAAACCTTGTAAAATACAATCATCTAAATATTTGTCTAAAGCAGCAATTCCTTCATCAATATGATAGCCAACAAGATTTAACGAATGACTTACACTTTTTTGGCCCATTATAAATTTATCGATATTTATCGTACTT
Organism: uncultured bacterium; assembly: GCA_949299335.1. Classification (GTDB taxonomy): domain Bacteria; phylum Bacillota_I; class Bacilli_A; order RFN20; family CAG-826; genus Onthovivens. The sequence goes on from CASGAD010000014.1 coordinate 132,247, forward strand.
TTTAAAGCTTGTTTAGGGGCTTCAATGATCTCACATAAATCTTTAGTAGCATTAAAAGAAAATCCATCACTAGATGTAATTGTGACCTTATTGCCATTCATTCTAGTAACTTTTCCTTTTATACCTAAAGTTTTAATTTCAACATAATCGTTTATAGTTATATTCTCATTTTTCTTCTTTTTAACATTAATTTTATCTAACTTAGCTTCTGCTTTTTTAAGATCTTTAGTTTTCATGAATTCTTGATAAATATTCATAATTTCGTTGTATTTATCATTTAAGAATACATCGAATTTATCGATTTTTTGACCTTTTAGTTTATTTTCTTTATCTCTTAATTCTTTATCTTTTTTATTTAACTCTTCACGCAAAGAAGCTAAAACCTCTTGTCTAGACTTTAATTTTTCCTCTTTTTGAAGCAAGTAACGTTCTTTTTCGTCTATTTTAGCTATCTTTCTATCGTTTTCATTTTCAAAACTTGATTCATAAATATTTCTAGCATCATCGATAATCGATTGCTCAAGTCCAAATTTTTTACTAATCAAAAAACCATAGCTTTTTCCACTTACGCCAAGAAGAATTTTAAAAGTTGGTGTGACTGTTTTTTCATTAAATAAAAATGATGCGTTTAAGACATGGTCATTGGTGAAACCAAATTTCTTTAATAATGGATAGTGTGATGAAATTAGGGAAATTGACTTCTTTTCAATCAAGAATTTTGCTATTGCAACTGATAAAGCTTCGCCTTCACGAGGGTCGGTTCCGTTGCAAAGTTCGTCAATAACAACTAAATCTCTACTAGTTATATACTGAAATATAACTGATAAATTACTAATGTGGCCACTAAACGTTGATAAATTACTTTCTATCGATTGTGCATCGCCAATTTCAGCATAAATGTTTTCAAATACCGGCACTACACTATCAATATGTGTAGGAATGGCAAGTCCAAGCTTAACCATGTAGCATAAAGTAGCAACAGTTTTTAAAGCAATCGTTTTGCCTCCGGCGTTAGGTCCACTTATAATCATTAAAGTTTTGCCATCATTACCTAATCTAAAATCATTAGGGACACAAACATCTTTATCAATTAATGGATGTCTAGCATTAACTAAACTGAGTTTGTATTCTTTAGTCAATAAAGGAATATTCGCATCAATTTCTTTAGCATATTTTGCTTTAGAATCAATAAAATCAAGTTCACCAAGTATCTCGTTATTTTTAATTAATTGAGAAGAATTCTCTACTACTAAATCTGTTAATTCACTTAAAATTTTTGATACTTCATCTTTTTCTTTAAGCTCATAAACATACATTTCGTTTTCTAAAGCTAAAACTTCTTTTGGTTCAATAAATGTTGTTTGCCCACTATCAGAAACATCCTGAATAATTCCTTCTACACTAGCTTTTAATCCAGTATTAATAGGTATAGCATATCGTCCATTTCTTATGACAAAATTATCTCCAGTAACTTTATCATGATACTTAGACATCAATCTAACTAATGTATTATGTATTTCTCTATTGAAATAAGCTAATTTTTGTCTAATTTCTGCTAGTTCTTTGCTAGCACTATCTTTAACCTTATTTTCAATACTAATTGCACTAGAAATCTTACTATATAGTAATTCATCTGCTTTTAACCCAACAAAAAGATTTTCTAAATACTTGGTGTCATAATCAATCCACATCGAATACTTGATAACTTCTACTGTATTTTGTATTTCGCTTTTAATTAAATTAAGTTTAAGTTCATCAAAAACATTTCCCTTTTTAGCGTATTGAATTTCTTCATACATATCTAATTCGCCTTTAATTGGTAAATCTCCAAATGAACTAGTAATTTCCATCATTTCTTTTAATTTTAAAAATTCGTTATTAAGATAATTAAAATCTTTGCTTGGCTTTAATTCATTAACTAAGCGAGCACTAATTGGAGTTTTAGTATATTTGGCAATATTTTCTTTGATTTTTTGAATTTCTAAGATACTTTCGATACTTTTCATGTTCAATATTTTACCATTTTTTTAGATTGTTATGGTATAATTTAACTAATGATTACCATAAAAGTTACAAAAGAGACTTTAGATCAAATCGAAAAGGAATATTATGATAATATAACTGAGCGAAATGTTGGTTATATTCTTTTTGCTATCAAGACTGATGAAAACATCATAACAGCATACGACAACAAAAAGAAAACTCAATTTAAAGTAACTATTCAAGGTGATAATGCCATAGAACTTGCTAAAAAATATAGCTACTGCCCTGAAGCACTCCCAAAAAAGCAAAAAAACGAAAAAGATAATCTTTTATTTTTAGATGTTGATCAACAAATTGGTAGCGATGAAGTTGGAACAGGTGATTTTTTTGGACCTATTGTTGTTTGTGCAGCCTATGTTGACCACGACACAATGAAAATTATTTATGAATATGGCATTTCAGATTCAAAAACATTCTCAGATGCTAAAATCAAAGAAATTGTACCTTTAATTCTTAAAAAAGTTCATTTTGTGTGCAAAATTTTAACTCCTGAAAAATATAATAGTCTTCAAGAAAAAGGCTGTAATATGAATAAAATTAAAGCTATCATGCATAATTATGTATTATTAAAACTTCATGCTAGATGCCCTTATGTTAAAAATGTTTATATGGATCAATTTACCCCTGGAGATAAATATTACGAGTATTTGCATGGTGCAGTGCCTATTGTTTTAAAAAATATTATTTTTAGGGAAAAAGGTGAGGTTCATTTCCCTAGCGTAGCTTTAGCAAGTTGTATTGCTAGATATACATTCTTACAAGAAATTGACTTCATTAATAAAAAATATAATGTCAAATTACCTCATGGAGCTGGTAATAATGTAAATGAATTCGCTAAAAAGTTTATCGCTAAGTTTGGCATAGATGAATTTAATAAAATTACGAAAAAAAACTTCAAGAATTATCTTGAAGTTACTACCGAAAAGGTTTCTTTAATTTAAGTTATTAATTATTTCTTGAAAGTATGGAGGGATTTCTGAAGTTAATGAAATCTCTTTTTTTAATATAGGATGATAGAAAGTTAATTTATAAGCATGTAATAATTGTCCATTATCATAAATATACGTAGAACCACCATAAAGTTTATCACCTACTAAAGGATGACCAATCGAAGTAAGATGAACTCTAATTTGATGAGTTCTGCCTGTTTCTAGCTTACATTCGATTAAAGTGTATTTAGAAAATCTTTTTAAAACTTTAAAATGGGTGATTGCTTCTTTGCCAGTTTGATTATTAATAGCCATTTTTAATCTATTTGAAGGATCTCGCCCAATTTTACCTACAATTTTACCATCATTACAATTAATGCATCCATCTACTAAAGCAATATATTCTCTATGCATAGAATGATCTTTTAATTGCTTAGCAATTTCATTATGAACAAAATCATTTTTGCAAATTAATAATAACCCACTTGTGTCCTTATCTATTCTATGAACTATTCCAACTCGATTAATTCCATTAACTTTTGAAAGTTCTTTTTGGTTATAGATTAAAGCATTAACTAAAGTGTCTTCATGATGTCCATCTCCTGGATGAACAACTAATCCTCTTGGTTTATTAATAACAAGTATATCATCATCTTCATAAACTATATCTAAAGCTAATTCATAAGGCTTTAAATCTAAATTAGAATCTTTTTCTTTATAGCTTACTTCTATAACATCATTATTTTTAACTTTATAAGATGGAGAAACCTTAATGCCATTAACTAAGACTTCTCCTTCTTTAATTAAATTTGAATAATAAACTCTAGAATAATTAGAATCAAAAAGAGTTAAGGCTTTATCAAGCCTTAACGTCTCTATTTTTTCATCAACAACAAATTTATTTTTCATCATTTTTAAGTTCGTTATCTGGGTTTTCTATTTTTTCAGTGTTCGTTTTAGTGTCGATTACATCATTACTATTTGAATTTTTAATAATTTTCTCGTTTTCTAACTTTTGTCTTTTTTGTTCTTTTACTTCATCAACAATGAAATAAATTATAAGTAGGAATAAACCAACAACTAAACAAGAATCTGCGATATTAAAGATTCCAAAATTAGGGAACCAAGATTGAATAGAAATAAAATCAATAACTCCTCTATTAAAGAAAAATGTGCGATCAATTAAGTTTCCAAAGTTTCCACCATATATTAGGGCAAGTGAAACACCAAATAAAGAGTCTATCTTTTTATTTTTAGCCATTAAATATACAATGTATCCACTAATAAATAAAAATACTATCCAAGAGATAGAGACAAGTATGATTCTAGACCATATTTCATCTCCTCCCATACCCCGTGCTGCACCAGTATTATAAACAAGCACAAATTCAATAAAATGAGGTATAAATGTTACAGTACCTTTACCAGCCAATAAAGCCTCTGCAATATATTTACTAGCTTGGTCAAAAGCTACAGAGAAAACAAAAATTAAAGCAAAATAAATTAAAAAAACTAAATAATCTTTAATTTTTATTTTTTTAATGCATTCAAGCATCTTGTGCATAAATGTACTCCTTCAATTTCATGGATTTCATTTTCATCAAAATAGTTCCAGCATCTTTCACATTTAACGCCACTATGTTTTCTAACATCAAATGAACCAATATCTGAACTATTTGTTGTCACAGAATCATCAAATTTTACATCGCTAACAATGAATATTCTTTCAAGTTCTTGATGTGAAAAGTTTTTAAGTTCTTCTTTTATCTTTTCATCCTTAATATTCATCAAAACAGCTGCTTCTTGAGAACTACCAATTAATCCACTAGTTCTAGCGATTTCTAATGAACCTAAAACTTTTTCTCTTAATGTTTTGATTAATTTATATCTTTCTAAATAACTTGAATCATAATTATGACTAACTTTTGGGTATTCATAATACATCACATTATCTTTAGTTGCTAATGGATAATTTTTATTAACTTCATCCATAGTAAATGGAATAATTGGATTTAATAATCTCATTAAAATAAATGTAAGTTCATTTAAAACGGTTTGAACTTGTAATCTACGTTTAGAGGTTTTTTCTTCACAATAAAGGATATCTTTTGCAATATCTAAATAGAAACTAGAAAGGTCATCACTCATGAATTTCATGATTTCGCTTGTCGCATTTATAAAGTTATAATCGTCTAAATTTGCAATAACTTTATTTTTTACTTCTTCTAATCTAGCCAATATAAATTTATCAATTTCTTCTAATTCTACTTGAATATCTTCTTTTACAAAATGATCTTCTAAAGTGCCATTTGATAAGTTTCCAAGCAAGAATCTAAAGGTATTTCTTATCTTTCTATATTGATCACTAATAGTTTTAATAATTGATTCGCTAATTCTTACATCTTGTTGATAATTAGTTAATGCGGCCCATAATCTTAATACATCACTACCATAGACATTAATAATCTTTAATGGATCTAAACCGTTTCCTTTTGATTTAGACATCTTTTCCCATTTTTCATCAACAACAAAGCCATGACTTGTAACTTCTTTATAAGGAGCTTCTCCAGTAGTTGCTAAAGAAACAATTAATGAAGAATTAAACCAACCTCTATATTGATCACTACCTTCTAAATATAAGTCAGCAGGATATTTTAAACCTCTTTCTCTTAAAACACCATTCCAGCTAGAACCACTATCAAACCAAACATCCATGATATCTTTTTCTTTTTTAAAGATACCATTTGGTGAATGTTCATTAGTATAACCCTCTGGTAAAAGGTCTTTTTCATCTAATTTATACCAAATATTTGAACCATTCTTTCTTACTAATTCAATAATATGATCAAATACTTTCTCATCGATAATTGGAGTTCCGTCTTCGCAATAGATAATTGGAATTGGTACACCCCAAGCTCTTTGACGTGAAATACACCAATCAACACGATCTTTAATCATGTTAACCATTCTTGTTTCACCCCAACTTGGATTCCATTTTATATTATGGATTGCTTTAATTAAGTCTTCTCTAATTGGATCGATTGAGCAGAACCATTGTTGAGTAGCTCTAAAAATAACTGGTTTATGTGTTCTCCAATCGTGAGGATAACTATGGACAATATCTTCTTCTTTTAATAAATGTCCATTTTCTTCTAAGATTTTTAAAACTTCTGTATTTGCATCTTCATAGAATAATCCTGCGAGTCTTGGACCACAGTCTTCCATCATTTTTCCATGTTCATCAACAGGACAATATGGTTTAATTCCATATTTTAAACAAACTAAATAGTCATCTGTACCATGTCCTGGGGCAATATGGACAAGTCCAGTACCAGTTTCTCCAGTAACATAATCTCCATTAATAACAACTGAATCTCTATCATAGAATGGGTGATTACAATCTATTCCATCCAATTCTTTGCCTTTAAATTCTTTTAATAATTCTAATTTAGTTAAGCCTAATAATTCTTTTAAAGCACTGCTTAAATCGACTAAAAAGACTAATTTACCTAAATTTGTGTCAAATAAGCCATATGTAAACTCTGGGTTAGCACAAATTGCTAAGTTTGCAGGTAAAGTCCAAGGAGTTGTTGTCCAAATAATAAATTTTGCACCGTTTGGAACAACATTTTTACCATCTTTTACATCAAAAGAGACATAAATGGTATAAGCTTTAACATCTTGATATTCAATTTCTGCTTCAGCTAAAGCACTTTCACTACTTGGTGACCAATAAACAGGCTTTAATCCTTTATATATATAGCCTTTTAAAGCCATTTCTTTAAAGCATTCTAATTCTCTTGCTTCAAATTCAGGTAATAAAGTTAAATAAGGATGATCGTAATCGCCTAAGCAACCAAGACGTTTAATATCAGCTTTTTGTTTTTCTACTTGAGTAAAGGCGTATTCTTTACATTTTTCTCTAAATTCAAAAATTGGAGTAGTTTTACGATTAACTCCACTTTTAGTAACCATATTTTCAATTGGTAAACCATGAGTATCCCACCCAAAAATGAATGGTGTCTTATATCCACTCATATTTTTATATCTAACAACAAAATCTTTTAAAACTCTATTTAACATATGCCCGCAATGCATTGCACCATTAGCATATGGTGGGCCATCATGTAACATAAATTCAAGGTCTTTCCCTTCATTCATTTTTTGATAAACATGATCTTTTTGCCATTTATCTACAAGTAATGGTTCTTTTTGTGCTAAATTTCCTCTCATCTCAAAAGATGTTTTTGGCATTAATAGCGATTGCTTAACTTCCATATTTTCCTCCAAATTTAACTGATAAATAAAAAAATCCCTAGAAAACTCTAAGGACGCTTTCACGTGGTACCACCTTAGTTACTAGTAAAACTAGTCACTCAATACTCATTTAAAAATATAGAAAGTGATACCCTAAAGTTGAATATTATTGCCTCGCACCATACGCAACTCGCTTGAAGTTCTACTCTTTAAGACGTGTCTTTCAATGCAAATATATTAAAATAATAAAAATTTTAAATCAAGCATTACAATTTTTAACGTTTAAATATAAATATTTAACCTATGATAATTAAAACTTTCCATCTAAAAAGTCTGGAATAATACTATCATCATCTAAAGGATTCTTTTCCTTTTCTTTGTCTAAGTTTGTATTGCTAAATAAGTCTCCTTGAATTGAGCCTTTGTTAGTTTCGAATGCAGCTCTATTTCCTTTATTAAATGCATTAGAAAATAAGCCAAAATCATTTGCTTGTTGACTTGTTCCGGATTGTTTAGGAATACCAAAAGTAATATCGTTAGTGAAATTACTTGCAATAATACTTAACATAATTTGGTCAGTTAATTGATCATTAATTGAAATACCGAACTTTAAGTCTAATTGTCCCCCACTTTGTTCAATAATCTTTTGAACAGTTTCTTGACATTCATAAAGACTGACTTTTGGCCCACAAGTAATATGACAAATGGCTCTTCTAGCACCTTGTACGCTTTGTTCGATCAAAGGGCAATTTAAAGCAGTCATTGCTGCATCATCTGTTCTAGAATCACCTTGACCCATACCAAAACCTATTAAAGCAACTCCACTATCTTTTAAAGTATTTTTAACATCAGCAAAGTCTAAATTAATAACAGCTGGCATTAAAATTAAATCCGTAATAGTTCTAACACTTTGTGCTAAAACTTTATCTGCTTCACTAAAAGCTTCTCCAATTGGTAAATTGCCTGAATTCATCAAAAGTTTATCGTTACTTACAACAATTAAACTATCTACATTAGCTTTTAAATCATTTAATCCATCGATAGAATATGTTGTTCTTTTATTTCCTTCAAAACTGAATGGTCTAGTAACAATCGCTATTGTTAAGCAGCCTTCATCTTTAGCAAACTTTGCGATGACTGGAGCCGCACCTGTACCAGTACCTCCACCCATACCAGCAGCAATAAAGACCATGTTAGCGCCTTTAACGATTTCTCTAATTTCTTTTTCACTTGCTTCAGCAGCTTCTTTACCGACTTTTGGTTCGCCACCAGCGCCAAGTCCATTAGTAATGGACTCGCCTAAAATTAATCTATTAGGAGCTTTAGATAAAGAAAGTGCTTGTTTGTCTGTATTTGCGACGAAAAATTCAACATGTTGAATTTCTTCATCAATCATACGATTTACTGCGTTATTTCCAGCTCCACCAACACCAATTACAACTATTCTTGCAACCGGTTCAAAGCTATCTAATTCATCACCAAACATATTTCTAGCTCCTATAATTCATCTCTTAATTCGTTATATTTTTCTTTTGCTCTTTCTTTTTGAGGATCAGAATCGCTAATTCTATTTAATTCCGAAACATGATTCTTATTTTCATCCTCTAAAGCACCACGATATGTACTTGAAAGATATATAGCACCAAGACATCCAATAAATTCGCTGCTTCTACAGCCAACTGTTGGGATAGTTAATATTTCAAGTGGATTAGAGTTATACATCTTTAAGACATATTCTTTTAATCCATTTAATCTACTTCCTTCACCAACAAACACTAAAGGAATTTCAGAAGCTAGACTTTCATATTGATCTAATATTGTTTTAAAGCATCCATTAAAGAAATTAATCCAATTCTTTAAAAAGATTAAAGTTGAATTACTGATATCTTCTTTGTTATATCTTCTTCTAACCCCATCATTACCGACTGAATCAATAATTGGTGGATTATATTCGGTCTTTCTTAAATCAAGGCCATAGATATTTTTAATTTCGGTTGCTTTTTCTCTAGTGATTTGAAAATCGTTCATGTATTTTTCAATCAAGTCATCAATACCGATCGAGAAGAAATTGCTAGCATAGACTGTATTTCTACCAACAAACGACAAAGTTGTTGTCTTATTTGAAAAATCAACAAGTAAATATGTTGGATATTTAAAGTTATTTCCAGCTAGCAAATTGCTAATGCCAATAGGCGAAATAACTTCTCTACGTACTCTTAATCCTGCTCTTTCACAGACAGTTTTCATATCTGTAACCATCTTTTTAGGCAAAGTATAAACATTTGCATCGATTGTAATGTTTTGAGATACTTCGTTTAAAGGTGGAACAGTATATTGTTTATTGTCATCAAGAATAAACCTATTAGGAACAATATCGACTAGTATATTGTTTAAATTAGGTAATTTTTCTTTCTTAACTAACGCTAAAGCATTAGATATATCGATTCGATCGATTTTTGAAATATTTGATACTGTGTTTGTTGTTTTTACTGTTTTATAAACTTCTAACCCGTATGAAGGCAATACAAGTACAATTTCGTTTACAGTGATTGTTAATTTGTGATTTGAAGCTGTAACTTCAATATTATTAATCTTACTTAAATCGTCACTTAATGATCCTAAATCAAAGATATCTCCATCTTTAAATGGAACACTTAATTGGTGTTTCACTTTATAAAGAATATCTACTTTATTATCCAAAACGTACCCGATAACTAATTCATAATAGCGATTAGATATTTCTAGTGCTGCAATCTGTTTTCCCATATAAATTATTATATGCTAGTTTTGTAAAAACTACAATCAAAAGAAAAGTCTATAATTAGTAGTAAACTAGTAATTAATTAGTAAAAAATTAGTAGAAACAAAATTTCTCGTTGCTTCTACTAATTTTCCTATAGGGAGGAATATATTAAAAGGCTAATAAATTATTTATTTTTCCTTCTACTTTAGTAGTATCTTTATCAGCGTTATCTTTTGTAGTTTCAACAACGGTATTTCTCATACTAGCTGCAATAGATACTGGTATAGCAACAGCAACGAATGCTCCAACAAAAATTGAGAAACAAATTCCTGCTTTTTTGAAATAGTAATAAACTGCTTTATGATGATATTTAACTAATTTGTCTTCCATAATTGAACCCTCTTTTTACTTAACTTTCTCTAATATTCGTAACTTTGCACTTTTACTTCTACGATTTCTTTCGAGTTCCTCTTCACTCGCAATTATAACTTTTCGATTAATTTCTTTAAAATCTGGGGTCCTAATATCTTTAGGATTTATGAAGTCATTTCTTCTATCACCTTCAACAACACTTACAGCTTTAAACGTTTGCTTAACGATTCGATCTTCTAGGCTTTGGAATGTAATGACTACGATTCTTCCACCTACTTTAATGGCTTTTAAGGATGCTTCTAAGGCTTCCTTTAAGGCATTTAACTCATCATTAACTTCGATTCTTAAAGCTTGAAATACTTGTTTTGCTGGGTGCCCAGGCTTCGAAAGTTCTTTTTGAGGTTTGCTAGATTTTATTATTTCAACCAATTCTAAGGTTGTACTAATCTCCCCATTTGCTCTAGCTTTGACAATATTTTTAGCGATTTGGTATGCAAACTTCTCTTCACCATACTCTCTAAATATTTTTGTCAATTTTTTTAATGGATAAGTATTAATTATTATTTTGGCTGTTAATGGATTGTCGAGATTCATTCTCATATCAAGCTCTGAATCTTTATTATATGAGAAGCCTCTATAATCTTCATCGAATTGAGGAGATGATACTCCTAAATCGAATAGGATTCCATCGACTTTATTAACACCAAGATCATCTAATACTTCTAGTATTTGTCTAAAATTGCTTTTAACAATTTTGAAATTAGAACGTATCTTACTTAATTTTGCTAATGAATATTCAATTGCTTCATCATCTTGGTCAATTGCTATTAGAAGTCCTTTATCATCAAGTCTTTTAAGAATTTCTGAGCTATGTCCTGCTCTTCCAAGCGTCATATCTACATAAATTCCATCACTTTTGATGTTTAATCCACTAATTGCTTCCTCAAGCATTACTGGTATATGGAAATCAGTTTTCATTTGAACTAATTAAACTTTCTGCATCAATCTCGAAATTCTTCTCATTCTCTTCCTTGTAAGCATTCCATTTACCAATGTCCCAAATTTCTAAATGATCTAATGAACCAAGAAGTAAGACATTTTTACCAATGTTATACTCTTTTAAAGTTTTAACAGGAATGAGGATTCTCCCGACCTTGTCGATTGATAATTCAACAACTGATTGAAGAAGAATTCTTGCATGTTGACGTACTTTAGCTTTTTCGTAAGGCAAGTTTTGTATATTTGTGATATATATTTGGAAATCGTCCTCTTTGTATAAGGAGATACAACCTTCATAGCCTTTGATTAAATAAAGTCTTTCTCCTATTTCATTACGAAAACGGCTTGGAATTGAAATTCTACCTTTCTCATCTATCGCATATTCGTAACTACCGAAGAACATTCCACTTTCACCCACTTTCTACCACTTGTTACTTATATTCTATTCTAAATCATTATTTAAGACAACTTTAAATTGCAATTTTTTTAAAAAAATTTTATGGTAAAAAAAAGCCGCAAAAGTTAACCAGTTTTAACTCTGCGGCTTTTTAGATTTTTAGTTAATATTTTAGTTATTTATCGATAGAATCAGTACTTTCCTCTTCTAGCTCTAAGCTCTCTTTGACTTCACTAGAATCATCTAAATCAAGATCTTTTAATGCATCAAAAGGACTTCTTTCATCTTCATCTTTTTGAGCTAGATATTCGTCTTCGGATAATACTTTGTAATTTTCTCCTTCAGGATAAGTTTCAAAGCGCTTATGAAGCTTTATAGGTAAATTAGCAACAAGCAATGAATAGACAACTTCTTCGATTTCGATATAATCTTTTTCTTCTAAAATTATATAATCGGCTGTAGCATATGATTTTCTACTTGTATAGCATAAAACTTCATCGATTTTTTCCTTATAGGAAAAAGGTTCATTACTTACTGAACTCAAAACAGTTAAATTAGCAACAATTTTAAATCTAATAACACAAACTTCTTCGACTCTTTCAACTAAAATTTTTCCACCTACACTATTAAAAGAAACAATGTTTTTAGTGTGATTTAACTCATTATATATTTCTGGTTTGCCTTTATAATTGAAAACCTCTTTCTTTTGTATGTTGAAAAAAGATAATCTCATTGACGCATTTCTCCCCTAAACTTCATTGTTATTATATCACGAATTTTCTTATCAACCACATTAATTTCTTCATCCTTTAGGGTGTGGTCTAATGACTCTAAAATTACGTTAATTGCCATGCTAAGATGACCTTTTTCAATATGTTCACCTTTATAAATATCAAAAATATTAATTTCTTTAATTAATCCACTAGCTTTTTTGATTTCATGCTTAATATCTTGATAACTTACTTTCTCATCAATTATAAAAGCATAATCTCTAGAAACACTTGGGAATTTAGATATATCGCTAAATTTATTTTGTGCAGTTCTTGTTTTAAATAATAAACTTAGATTCATTTCAAAGCATATTAAGACATCATTTTTAGTTAAAGAAAATTCTTTTTTAATTGAAGGATGCAATTCTCCAAAAACTGCAAGTAACTTCCCATCTAAAGTTACTTTAGCACTTCTTCCTGGATGGAATTCATTTCCTGAATCAATTCTAAAATATTTAATTCTAGACTCTTGGATGTTAAACATTTTTAAGATTGTTTCGAAAACACCCTTTGCATCAAAGAAATTATATTCTTTAGCATTTAATTTTGAACTTTCATATTTTTTACCTACAAACGCAAAAGCTAAGTGTTGATCATAACTTTTTGTAGTTTGAACTCTTGATATTTCGAATATTTTAAAATCTTCATTTTTACGGTTTAAGTTATATTGAGCACATCTAAGAAGAGAGGTTAATATGTTTTTACGGACATATTTTCTATCTTCTGTTAATGGATTAAAAACAACATAGCCTTCTTCAATATTAATATAATTAAATAATTCGTTGTCTTTTTTATTAATTAAGGTGTAAGAAAGAGTTTCATCAAATCCTTGTTCAAGTAAATAATCTTCAATAGCTCTTTCTTTTCTTTCTTCATCTTTTAATCCACCAACAGTTGTTTCCATGTTTGGTAAAGAAGAAATGACATTATTAAATCCATTATATCTAACAACTTCTTCGCTTAAGTCAGCTTGACCTTCTATATCAATTCTATAATCAGGAACTATGACTTCAAATTCATCATCATTTAAGTCCTTAAAGGCAAAATGTAATGATTCTAGCGTACTTTTTATGACTTTTTTAGAAAATTCTGTTCCTAATCTTTTATTGATATAAGCATATGAAGAATGGATTACTTTTGGCTCATGAGTTCCTTCATCATAATTAATATTTTTAGAAATTTCTTTAGCGTCAGCTAATTCAACGCATAATCTAGCAACTAAATTTAAAACATCATTATATTGGTTAGGATTTATTCCTTTAACAAATCTTTGAGATGAATCGCTAACTAGTCCTAATCTAGAAGATGTTCTTCTAATCGATGCATGATCAAAATTTGCAACCTCAACTACTATATTTTTAGTGCTTTCATCAATTTCAACATTTTCTAATCCCATAATACCTGCAATCGAAACAACTTTTGAATCACTAGTTATTACTAAATCGCCTTTTTGAATTGCGTATGTTTTATCATCTAAAGCAACTACTTCGCCTTCATAATCATCTTTTACAATAAGCTCGTTTTTCATAAGTTTATCGTAATCATACATATGAATCGGTTGACCAGTAAGTAACATAGCATAATTGCCAATATCAACGATATTATCAATACTTCTTATGCCTTGACTACGTAAAACTTCTTTTAAATATTTAGGCGAATCCTTAATTTTTATACCTTTAATTACTTTGCCACTAAATTGTTTACATTTTACTGTTAAACTGCCAACCTTAAACTTTCCTTCGAAAGTGCCTAATTCATTTTCTTTAGGAATACTTACTTTTCTATTAAATAAAGCTCCTATTTCTTTTGCAACATTATATAAGGAATAGCAATCACTCCTATTAGCAAGTAAATTTAAATCTAAAATTGTATCATCTAAACCTAAGTATTCTAAAACATTAGTGTTTCCAACTTCTGCATCTATTGGTAACTCTTCAATTCCTTTAATTTGCTCTTCTTTTAAGTATTTTGGATCAACGCCTAGTTCATTAAGAGCGCAAAGCATACCATTACTTTCTTGTCCACGGATAGAGCCTCTTTTAATTTCTCCTCCTGGCAATTTAGCCCCAGCTCTAGCGACGATAACCTTAAGTCCCTCTCTACAATTAGGAGCTCCACAAACAATATCTAAAATTTCTTCACCAACATTAACTTTGCAGCAATGTAAATGATCACTATCAGGATGAGCAACACAACTTAATACTTCACCAATAACTAAGCCAGTTGCTGTTGATAAATGTTTAATTTCTTCAACTTCAATTCCACTAAAAGTAAGACGTTGAGCTATTTCTTCAGCACTTAAAGAAGAAATATCAACATATTTAGAAATCTCTTTTAAACTAACTAACATATATTAATCCTCAACTTTCTTATTGAATTCTTCGATAAAACGAATATCAGATTGATAGAATCTTCTAATATCATCAATTCCATATCTAAGCATAGCAACTCTTTCAATACCTACACCAAAAGCAAAGCCACTATATATTGCAGGGTCGTATCCACTCATTTTTAAAACATTTGGGTGAACCATACCAGCGCCTAAAATTTCAATCCAACCAGTACCTTTACAAGTTGGGCAGCCTTTGCCATGGCAAGCAAAACAACTGACATCAACTTCAACACTAGGCTCTGTAAATGGGAAGTAACTACTTCTAAATCTAACTTTAGCATCTTTACTAAACATTTTTTTAGCAAATAGTTCTAAAGTTCCTTTCAAGTTACCTAAATTAATGTTTTTATCAATGACAAGTCCTTCTACTTGAGCAAATTGATGAGAATGAGTCATATCATCATCATCTCTACGATAAGTCTTACCAGGACAAATAATCTTAATTGGCTTGCCATTAGCCTTTTCCATTACGTGTGCTTGAATTGATGAAGTATGACTACGTAATAAAGAATTATTATCTATATAAAGAGTATCTTGCATATCTCTAGCAGGATGATCCTTAGGAATATTTAATAATTCAAAGACATATTTATCTAAATCAACTTCAGGACCAGTTTCAACGGTATATCCCATTGAGACAAAGATATCTTCAATTTCTTTTTTAACCTTATAAAAAGGATTTTCAGCACCTCGATGATAGTTATTACCTGGCAAAGTAATATCAATCTCTTCTTCTTTTAGTTTTTCATTAATTTTATCCTCATTTAATTTAGTGAATTTTACATTATAGTTATCTTCAATTACTTTTCTAGAATTATTGAAAGCTTCACCAAAAGCTTTTTTATCACTAGCTTCACGAATTTTATTCATGAGTTGAGAAAATTCACCTTTTTTAGAAAGATACTTATTTTTAATTTCCGTTAAATCTTCTAATGTTTTAGCTTCTAAGATTAATGAAACAATTTTTTCTTCTAAATCTTTAAATATTGGACTATAGTTTTCCATAATTACCTCCATTTACAAAATAAAAAAGGATAATACTTAGGAACGAAATTTATTCCGTGGTACCATCCTAATTCTTTTAAATAAAAGCACTTAATTTTAACTTAATCGCTAAGTCAAACGGGTTCATCAAACCAGCTCCAAGGCGAATTCATTAACCATTATATAGAGTGTTCTCACTTATCACTCCTCCCTTTAATATAATTAAATTAATTACTACTCCTTTTCAACGCTACTTAATTATACATTTTTAATTTTAAAATTAAAACTAATTACTTCCGCCACCAGTTAAATCATTAATTGGGTTTTTGTTAGTAAATATAGCTAAAGCTATATAATCATCACTAACTTCACCAGAAGCATCTTGAGAAGCATTTCCAGCATAAATAGCATTATCCGAGTCACTAGAATCTACAATAATATAAATAGTTCTAATTGTTGTTTCGCCTTCAAATATAACTTTATAAATAATGAAATTAAATTTAGTTAAGATATTATCATTATCTGGATTAATTTGAGAAGGTGTAAATCCTGGAGCGAATTCAAAAGCTTTTTCTTCTACTTTACCAGTTACTTCATTTTTATAGAATAAATATTTTTTACCATTTCTAACGATATGACGATAAGCAAATAAGTGATCTGTTGTAGCATTTGATGGCCATAAATCACTAAAATCTGATTTGTACACTTTAACCATTTCTTGAGGTAAGAATAAGCTAAAGCTATCCTCATCATTATCGCCTTTTTTCATAACAAACTTATATTTTGTACCATTATAGGTGAGTTTATCTTTTAATACGCCAAAACTATAATCAGCTAAATCGTTATAACGTAAAGCGTTTTCGCCTTCAATTGATTGATACCAAACATCATTAATTAAGAAATAATAATAGAAATTAGTACTGCCAGCATTACTCTTACATAACCCTTTATGTAATTCATCAACTCTAGCCCAAGAAGATTTTGATTTTAAGTAAATAAATTTACCAGTAGAAGAATCGATTTGCTTTAATTCCCAATTTAATCCTCCATCAAATTCCTCTAATCTATTTTCATTTGTATATGCAAAAGTTCTTTGTTCAGTTGAGCCATCATAATTATAAGTGGCAATATGGGTTGTAGAGTCATATTTTAATAAAAGTTGATAGCTTCCTTCGATTAATCCAAAATAGCTATTATTCGCATAAGAGGATATAGAACGATATACATTGTAGTTATCATAAACTTCTACTTGGAACCATTCTGATATATCATAGTAGTCAAATGTCAATTTAGCATAAATTTTATTTGAATTACTTGCTTTAAAGAAAGTACCCTCAATTGGTGTATTTTCAATAATATTTCCCTCAACTAATTCACTTGAATTAATTGGATTAATATATGTTTTTCCATCGACAGTATATAATCCATCAGTAGACATTCCTCCAGCGTATTTCCAATTATATTCTCCATCAACGTTACTTAAAATGTAGCTAGTATATCTATAAATATAACTTGTAATTAAATTTTCTTTAGAAATAGTTGTTTCTACTGAAGTTCCATCGTCATAAGCGTACCAGTAACTAGAAGTTTCATCATAAGAAGCAAGATTATCATCAGCATTATTATATAATCCACCGCTAGCACCATTTGATGTTAAATAATAGTAATATCCGTTAGAATTTTTAATGATCTTATTGACATACTCTTTACTTGAAGTACCTTCATAAACTTCTAAAGAATATACAATTTCATTAACGACACTTGTATCACTTTCATCAATTGATTTTTCAGTTGCTACACAAGTTAAATTTCCATCTCTTGTTTTTAAGAATTGAAGTATTGAAGCCAAAGAATCAGTTCTTATGCTTCCTGCAATTGTAGCTTTTACATCAGTATCAACTAGGCTAATACTTCCAGTAACGTATAAAGCATTATCACCTGTAGAAACAATATAACCATTGTTACCCATTACAAGATTATTAATAATCAAATTAGAATCGCTAGATACTTTTACTTTAGTATTAATAGTTAAATTTCCAATGCTCACATCAAATGTAGCATTAGCAATTGCAAACGATGAATCATTAGTTCCGAATTCATCTTCTTCGACTAAAAACGAGGAATCATCTTTAATTGTTAATAATGTTATCGCATTAACTGCAACCTTAGTTTCATTATCAATACTACTAATTTTCGACTTATTAACTACTAATTTTCCACTATTAATTTGGAAAAGCGAATTATCCGCATCAGAAATAAAATTAATTGTGTTTTCGTTATAGGAATCATCACCTACATAATCGATATGAGTTTTAATAGTCGCACCTTTATTAACTTCAACATCAACTAATAAAGAATTTAAACTATATTTATCAAATGGAGCAATGCCTTCTTCGATTCTAGAATAGACATGGTTAAAATCAAGATAATCATTAATTGTTAAATTAGTTGATAAAGTACTACCACTTTCAAGAACTACTTTACCTTCGTTTTTTGAGTCATAAATATAGCCATCACCAATAATAGACCCACCATTTTTAATTGTTAAATTATGACCATTTAAATCTAAAGCAGCAAAGTTTCCTACATTGACTCCGCTCTTACCACTAGTTTGTCCAATTTGTGAACCAATAATAATTTGTCCACCATCACTAATTGTTAAATCACTATCAAGTTTTAAAGTAATAAACGCTTCACTCACTGCACCTTCTTTAGCGCTCTTAGTTGTAGTAACTTGTCTAGAATCAGTTGTATCTAAAGAATAAACTTCGTGAGGCAAGTAAATTACTTGTCCATTAGCTAGAGTATCAACATCTAAATTTAATGAATATTTCTTGTTATCATCACTAAGCATATCCATCTCATAGAATGGATTAATAATTTTTGTATAATTGAAAGCTTCTTCAAATGTTTTAAATTTATCAGTCGAACTTACCCCATCTTTATTGTGATAAATTTTAAGAGCTTCGTTAATTCCGTTAGTTGAACTTAAATTAATTGTTGAAGAATAAGGGAAAGAATTTATATTCAAATTATCATAATTTTCAAAATAGATGTTTTCAATGTTCGTATGTGAAAATGAACCTGTTACATTAAGTTCAATTGCTTCGTTTCCGGTTTGAAATTCTAAAGTAGCTTCACCAAAATCTACTGTTTCAAAAGCAGTTTCAATATTTTGATCATTATATGTTTTAGGAACATAAAGATTCTCTAAATCCAAGTTACTAAAAGCATTAAATTGGACAGTAGATAAGCTTGAAGGCAAATAGACATTTTTAATACTACTTGTTGAAAGTTCTTCATCACTTGTTCTAGAACCATCAAAAGCAAAAAATGAAATAGTTTTAACTCCTTCACCAATGTAAATCGTATCTACATCATGAATTCTTGAAGTTGTATCACTTTCACTATTATCTCCGTCCATTAAACTACTAATAATTTTATTGATTAATGAGAAAGGTCCTACAACAACTTCTCTTGAATCTTCAAAATTAGTATAGTGTGTACCTTCAATAGTAAGCGAAGAAGGCATCTCATCGTTAGATTTTAAACCTTTACTTTTTCTATAGAGGCCATTAAAAATATCGCTTACTGAGATAAAGTTTTGAAATTCAGTTGGAATCATTGCTTCTTCCAAATTAGCAATTTGTGAGTAGACATCTTTTCTTAGAATGCAAACATCTTTACCTTCAAAATTTAATAAGGAATCTGTGTAATCACTTAACCCATCAATTGAAATCGATAAATCATTAATGTAGAAAAAATCTGGATTATAGGCTTTGGCGTTTGAAGTATCTAGGACTTCACCATCTTTATTAACCATTGAATAAGTAGCGATTGAACCATCTGATAAGGTTTCATGAAGAACTAAAGGAAGGTTATTTAAAAAAGTTTTAACATCAAATTCGACATTTCCATCAACTGTATTAACAAAATCACCTAATGTAACTCCATCAATACTCCCATCATTATCAGAATCTTCAACCTTTAAAGGCAAATTTCCGATGTCAGCAAAATAATTTGTGCTTTCACTAAAAGTAAAATCAGTTATTTTAAATTGACCTAAAAAACTTACTTCATTTTCACTTCTAACTAAAGCGCCTCTTAAAGTTTCAATATCAAAATAGAATAAAGGATCCTTAGTTAAACTAGGATTGTCTTCATAAAATTTCTTATAAGCTGCTTTCGCTTCGTTTTTAAAGTCTAAAAATGGGTCTTTGTCATAAGTACAAGAGCTTAAGAGTAAACTTAATCCTGCCATCCCAAGTAACCAAATATTCTTATTTCTCATATCATTCACCTTCATTACAGGCCTTATTCATAATGATTGCCCCCGCTACTGCTACATTTAAACTTTCAATATGGTTGATATCGATTTTTAATGTAATGTCGCAGTAGTCAAGGATATCTTTAGATATACCTTGACCTTCATTACCTAAGATTATCGCATATTTATCGTTTTTATTAAACCCAAAGTCATTTAAACTAATAGTTTTTTTATTAAGTGCGGTGCCAATTATTTTATATCCTTGTTTTTTAAGTTCTTTTAATGTTTCAAGAGAACCATTTCTTAAATTAAGTTTAAAAATGGCGCCTTGAGAAGCTTGTATAACCTTAAAATTATATTTAAAAGCAGTTTTTGATGAAGAAATTACAGTTAAAAAGTTAAAACCAAGTGCAGTTCTAAAAAGTGTTCCTACATTACCGGGATCTTGCACATCATCTAAAAATAAGACATTTTGTGACAATTCATCATTTTCTTTTAAGTACGAGCAAACTCCAATCATTCTTGCAGCACTTTTTCCTTCACTTAATTTTTCCAAAATTTGTTTTGAAACAATGTATTGATTTGGGAATTTATTTTCATCTACCTTTTTTTCAACTAACACATACAAAAGATATTCACCAGCCATTTCACAAAGGTGTTCACTTTCAATAACAAATTTCTTTTCTTCTTTAGAAAATGAATTATTTTTGAGTTTATAAATGTATTTAATTAAAGGGTTGTCTTTGCTTTTAATTTCTTCAATCATTTGAAAACTCCTTTTCTAAGTTTTTTATCTAAAATATCGTAATTTGGACAATATCTATACACTACATCATAGAAGTTACTTGAATGATTTCTATGAAAATCATGTGCTAATTCATGAATGATGACAGAATCAATAATTTCAGGAGAAAAATGTATCAAAATAATGTTAAATGCAACAGTCTTTGTGCAAGAACTATTCGATCCATAGCGTGTTTTTACATTTTTTAGAGAAACTTTGTAATTTGTTTTAACATTCATTATTTTTGAATAATGTCTTACTCTTGACTCGAAATATGGCTTAGCAATTACCTTCATTTTTTTATAAAACATCTCTTTATTTCCAAATAAGTAATTCTTTCCATCAAATTTAAAAAAGCCATCTTTCAATGAGTATAATTCACCTAAAATATAGACGCCATCTTTTGTAAAATAATTATTATTTACTTTAGAAACTAGTTTATCAATTACGGTATTTAAACTATTAATTATGCTTTGCTCACTAGTAAATGCGTTTGCACTAACAAAAATTGTATTATCTCTTAATCGATAGTAATTATTTCTTTGTCTACTACTTTTATAATCAATATGAACTAAGTACTTTTTATCGTTATGAATATAATAAAATTCTTTACTACGCATATGGAATTATTATAAAGATTTCTTTATAATATTCAAAGTTAAAAGGCGGAAGATTTATGGAAACTATTTTAGTAAGTGCTTGTTTATTGGGTGATAATGTTAAGTATAATGGTAAAAATAATTACGATGAAAGAATCGAAAAATTAAAAGAACTATACGATATAGTTCCTATATGCCCTGAAGTATTTGGAGGCTTACCTACACCTAGAATTCCTAGTGAAATAAAAGGTGAAAACATCATCAATAAAGAAGGAAAAGATGTTACCTATGAATTTAATAAAGGTGCACATAAAGTTATTAACATTGTTAACTTTTGCCACGTAAAGAAAGCTTTACTAATGGATCGTTCCCCTAGTTGTGGTGTTACAAAGGTTTATAATGGAAAATTTAACGGAACATTAATTGATGGTATGGGATATACAGCCAAACTTTTAAAAGCTAAAGGTGTTGAGTTATATACATTAGACACAATCGATGAACTAATTAGCGCTAAAGGAAAATAATTTGAAAACTAAAAATATTATTTTAAGAATTTCTTTTATAGCCATAATATCTGCTCTCATATTTATAGCCACTGCTTTTATTACGATTCCTTATGCTGGCGGAATCGGTTATTTTAATGTCAGCGATGGCTTGATAATGTTTTCTACAGTATTTTTAGGACCAATTGTTGGAATATTTAGCGCAATAATAGGATGTAGTTTTGGTGATTTATATGCAGGTTTTGCTAACTGCATACCTTTTACAATTTTAGCTAAAAGTTTAGAAGCAATCGCTGTTTTTTTGCTATATAATTCATTATCGAAGACAAAATATCTAAAATATATTTCCTATTTTATAAGTCCTCTGTTTATGGTTTTAGGATATATTCCTTATTATCTTATCTATGATGATGGTCAAGGCGTGTTAGCTTTAATCTCTTCTTTGTTTGATTTGATACAAGCTCTTGCTGGTGGAGTCATTGGTATAACTTTACATCAAATGTTATCGAAAGTGCATCTACCTTCATATTATAGAAAAGAAGCTTTATTTAAATCCAAAGATAGCAGTACAAACACTAATAACAATTAAATCAATTAAAATTAAATAATTCATACACAATATAACTTATTTTAGATTAATAATATTAATAGATAATATTTAATTATTTTAAAATTAACTCGATTTCATCGTATATTTTTTAACATGTTATTCTATTAGGCAATTGTATTATGTTGTAATAATATATACACTTAATTAAATATTTTTATGAGTGTTGTATAATTGAATTTAAAATAATGTATAAATATAAATTTAATCCTATTTTTTTGTTGTCTCAATATCCAATCAAACCCTATTAAAAGCTATTCATTAACCTCAAAATTTTTAATACCTGCTAATGTTCTTATTAAATATGGCTCTTTTAAATACATTTTTTATACAAAATTATTACGACAATATAGCCGAGAATCAAGATTGCAATTAAAACATACCTCGCTTAAATCCTAATCGCAGGTAGCAGCAAAAAAATAAACATACATTTAATTAGTTATACAACATTTGATTAATTTCAAGTATTATGTGTAAAATAGATTTTAGTTAAATATATGAAGAGTTTCATTAAAAATGAATAAATTTATTTGTATTTATCGTTATTTTTTTAAATTTTCATTAATTTAATGTTTATTTTTTGTTTAATATTTTTTTATATAATGTAGCATAATTAATATTATTAAAGTTATAAATAAATTTTCATATATTATAAATTTATAATAAATGAAAATTAAGTAAAATATATTTTTAATCGGTCTTAAGCAACATTGTTAAAAGATTACCTTCACCAATTTTAACGCCTCTAGAATCTCTTGTTACCCTTCCATCAAATTCACCTAATTTAATACCTCTACGATCTCTTAATACCTCGATAGTCATTATCCATCTTCTTATTTTTGTTATGTAATTTTCTGCTTTCATTTTATCATTGCCTTACTACTTTAATTAATTAAAGTTTAAATGTATTTAAATTTTGAATTTAATTGGTCATTTTATTTTAGATATAAATAATTAAGAATAAGAATTCGTTAGATTTATACTAACATTGTTAATTGATCAAAACTCTATTTCGCAATTGATTCATTATTAATTATTCATTGGTTGTAAGATTAAATTTACTGTTACTATCACTTTCTCTATAATCGATTCTAAAATCGCTCTATATACGCCTTATATCATAGTCTAATCACTTTCTATAACTAACTTCATACAATTAATATATAACGATGTAATAGAAGACAATAAAGTTTATCTAAGTATATTTATTTAATTCAAGATTAATATCACAAAGTTGCAAGAATAACACTTATTGAAAATAATAAAAGATAAGTAAAAAAAATTACTTAATTTTTACTATCTGTTAGTTCACTTATAGCATTAATAATACTAAGTAACGTAACTAAATCTAAAGAAGAATAAATTATTCAAATTAAGGTTATTATGCTAATTGAAATAAAATAAACATGTATAACTGATATACTTCATTCACACTCATCATAACTTAATAGATATTAAATAAGTTTAACGACAAATATAAACATAGGTGTACTGATAATTTGTTTAAAATCTTTTAAGTTATAAAATATCTATAAATCAATTTATTTATTAGATATTCGTTAGTAACAAAAAGTCTATTTTTATCTCTAACCAATAATTGATGATTAAAACTTAAACAATCTATTCTATTGATGTTTAAGCATTAAAAAAGCTGTTAAGTTAGACTCAACTTACCAGCTTAATAGTTTAAATTAATAAATAATTAAATATTATTTTCTAAAGCAAACTTTTGTGCTTTTTCACGTAATGTTTTGAATTCTTCTTCAATTTTTTCTTCTCTTAAAGCTTCTTTAGCCTTACGAGCTTCAATCTTAGCGTTATATGCATTACGTTCTTCTTCAGACATAGCAGCAATACGATCTTCTTTAGCTTTAATTGCTTCAGCTTTTTTAGCTTCCATAGCAGCTTTCTTTTCTTCTTTTGCTTTGATAGCAGCTGCTTTCTTTTCGTTATACTTTGCTAATTCTTCTTCGTAATTAAGGCCTTGTTTTTCGCATCTCTTCTTTAAATTAGCAATTGATTCAGCTTCAGCGATTTCTTCAGCTTCTTTTTGCTCTTGAAGCATTCTTTCTTGAGGAGAAACAAATACTCCTCCTTCAGCTTCAACTTTAGCCTTTTGATCTTCAACAATTGTTCTATGATCAATCTTTGAGAATTTTTCAACATTCATGAAAATGAAGATAATACCCATAATCAAGTAACATAATGCTTCTCCACCAAAGAAGATGAATGTATGAACAAGTTTTGCGATTTCATTAGGAACACTATTTTCTAATCCATAAATTATTGCGTTTGCAATACCTGGCATAGCAACCATGATTGATCCATAAAGTGCCATTGTAAATCCATCGGTTCTCTTACCATATAAAGCTTCTTGATGGTCAAGAACATCGCTCATTAATGCTAGAGAAATATACATTGCAGGAACAGTTCCTAAAGCTTTTAAACAGAACCCTGCGATTGAAATTCCGAATATCGAAGTTGTATCTGTTCCAAAAGGAATAACTAAAAATCCTGTTAATCCTAATAAGAATGCAATGAAGCAACCGGTTCTAATAGTATTGGCTTTTCCGAATTTATTAGCTAAAGGCCAAATAACTACCATTCCTAATGCTGTTGGAATAGCACCAACAATATTAATAGTTCCTTGTAATGAAAGGTCACCAACCCAAGCTTGGGAATATAATAAGCAGTCATTATTCTTCAACATACCACCGAATTGATACAAGAAGAAGAATATAATAATCATCCACCAATATTTGTCATGCATACAAATTTTGATTTGTGATTTCATTGGGATTTTTTTAGTTTCTTTTTCTTCAAGTTTTTGAGTAGTTTCTCTTGTAGATTCAGTTAATTTAATATTTTCTTCTGTAATTCTTTCTCTAGAGAAGAAATATTCAATTAAAGATCCTAATAAGAAACAACAGAACATAATGCAAATAACAATAATCCATTTGCTATTAGCATCGGCTCTTAAAGCTTCATCAGCTAAATTTCCATTTTCTCCACTAGGTAATAGTCCAAGAGCATCAATAATAAATGGTCCAATCATACTTGCTAAACCAATAGCTCCAAGTTGTGAAGCATTTGAAGCAGTTGCAAGTAACGATCTCTTACTGCTATCTCTAGTACTTAAATTAACTAATGACGAATGGGATGTATAATAGAAAGGATAGGCAACAGCATAATATAAGTTATAACCTATAGCAACCATCGTTAATGTTAAAATATTTGGATTTTCTATGGTGGCACCTTCTGGGAATGGTACAGCAAATAGTACAACTAATGCGATTGCAATTAATGGTAAAGCAACTAAGATTAATGGTCTAACTTTACCTGCAACGCTAGGTTTTCTTTCTGCTAATCTACCAACAAGTAAATTGCCTAATACGATTAAAATTGATGAAACTAAAAATAAAATTGTGCTAAATAAAGGAGCCCATGATTTTAATCCCAAAACTGTATTCCAATATTGTGCTAAATAAGTGTTAACAACAGCATTGGAAGTTAAGGCTAGCATTGGTCCAACTAAATAACCTAAACCAGCTTCAGGAAAGAGCTTTACATTAGCCGATTTTATTTTAGTCGACAAAAGAGGATTTTCAAAAATACTCTTCTTTTTTGTCTTTTGACTTTCCATAAAACGTAAACTCCTTAAACTTGCAATCAAAAAAAAGATTGCTTTTCATGTAATTATTATATCAAGTAAGCGCTTACAAAAAAAGTAGTATTTATAGCACTTATTTTCATAATTTAAATAAAATTCTTCCGATGGAATCGATACTTTTGCAATAATATCATTATTTAAATCTTTTATTGTAATATGAAACTTTTTAATCTTATTTTTTATTAAAAGATACATTTACAATAAAGAAATATCATTGCAAAAAATAAAGATAAAAGCGCTTAAATAACGCTTGCAACATATTTATTGCATATCTTAAATATATAGTATCTTTACTTGATTTCTTCTAAGGCCTTATCAGGAAAAATGATCGAAACAGTAAAATAATTTTCTTTCCAACCACATTTAACATTTCCATCATATTTTTCCACTACTTTAATAATAGATTTCATTCCATAACCATGGTATCTTTTATCTTTTTTAGTAACTGGAAAATCTTTATAAAAATCTGGTCTAATTGAACAATAGTTTCTTATGTAAATAAAGATTGATTGCTTTTCTTTATAGCACTGTAAATGAATAACCCTATTTTTCTCTTCTTCATCATTAACAGCGTTTATAGCGTTATCTATTAAATTATCAAATAAAGAAACAACATCTTCACTATCCATGAAATTTAATATATTTCCATCAATAAAATAAGTAAAATCTATTTTATTATTAAGTGAAGTTAAGTAAGTAGACATAAGTATAGTGTCAATTCCTGCATTTCCAGTTTTGACAAAAGAATCATACACCGAGACTGTTTTTTTAATATTTTCAATCTCGTCATGATTTATTGAACTATTAGCATTTTCTTCTATTCTTTTTAATTGCTTTTTAATGTCATGAAACTTGATATTAATTAAATCTATATTTTCTTTAGATACTTGATTTAATCTATTTTGTTCTTTAATCAAAAGATCTAACGTATGATTGTTAGATTTTAATTTAGATTCTAAGAAAAAAGAAAATTGCATGTATAAGCAAAGGAAGCAACCAAATATAGCATAAATGTTACAGATAACATTTATAGTAAATTCGTTTATTGTTCCATTTAAAGAAAAACCTTTAAAGATAGATAAAACCATACAAATAAGTAAGTTAAGAATTGATATACCTAAAATACGATTATCAATAATTTCATATGTTTGATATTTTTTATGATATTTTCTTACTAGGAAAATATATATTAGAACTATTAAGCAAATTTTAAATAAAAGATTAAAACATATATCAACTACTAAAGAAGGCATGGTTAATCCAGAGTGTTCAATAAAATACAAAATTATAGCTTCGATACCATTTGATAAATGTTCAATTGAATAAGCCGCGACAGTATAAAAAATTGTCTCTTTAAAACTTAATTTAAATGAAAAGAATAACAAAAAAGAAATTAAAAATACTTCAAACAAAAAGAAAATTAGCTGGAAAATTAGCCCAAGAATTGCATAGTTTTTAGTTAAATCAGTTAAATAAAGTGTCAATAAGCAAAAAGCAGTTTGTAGAGTTATCATCCCAATAACCCCTACACCTACTCTAATATAAAACTTATCTTTTCTTGGACAATTTAAAGTAAGTAAAAATGCACTAAATAATAAAGTAATCGACCATATTAATGGAACTCTAAAAGCAAGATAAAGTAAATCCACACTCTACATCCAACCCTTTCTCTCACCAAAATAATTAAATAAATCATCAATAAATTCTTTTTTACGATGTCTTGCAATTGGCAAGGTTACCCCTTTTAAGTATACAGAATCTTGGGTTGTTTTTTCTACATAAGCTAAATTTACTAGTATTCCTTTCATGCAATAAGAGAATGCATTTTCATGTAGTTTAGATTCAAACATACTAAATGACCCTCTAACTCTATATTCTTCTTTTTCTGTATGAAAAATTAAATAGTTACCATCTTTTTCGATATATAAAATGGTATCTAAATCACAGACAATATTAGTAGAAGCATTAATTTTTAAAAGGATACTCTTATCTTTACTTCTTTTTTTGATGTTTAGAACTCTATTTAATCGATGTTCTATATTTGTATAGTTAAATGGTTTAATGATATAATCCAAAGCATTTACTTCATATCCTTTTAAGGCAAATTTAGATAAATTAGAGACAAAAATAATTGTGACATCTTCATCTTTTTCTCTAATTCTTTTGGCTAAATCCATACCATTAATATTTGGTAAATCTATATCAAGAAAAATAATGTCTTCATGACACTTAAATGCATCTAGCATTTCTAAACCATCTTGAAACACTCTAATAGCACATTCTCTTTCAGCTCGTTCAAAGAATAATCTAACGTATTTCTCTAACTTATCGCTATCAGACAACGTATCTTCAACAATTATAATGTTATACACGTTCCCTCCTTTTATACAAAAAGGTTTTATTATCTAAAATAAACAATAAAACCTTTTTGTATATTTTTATTTTGATACAACTTCTATTTCAGCCTTCTTTTTTAAAACCATTGGTATAAAATCAATTAATGTACAAGCTAACATTATTGCAGCTATTACAACTTCAATTATTCCTTTCATACCACCATAAGCATTAAAATCAGCACTTCTAAAGGTAATAATATTAATTTTTGATGACATCACAATTAGTGGAATACCTATAATAAGTATAGCAAATAAATAATTGACTCTGCTAAATAACCCCATTTTTGAACTTCGCCCAAAATTTTATTTTCTTTTATAGGTTTGATTTTACTAATTACAAACATTGCGATTTCATAAACTAAGGCAATTATTAATAAACTTACTGCCATGAGGCTTAATACTGCTAAGAAATCACTTGCTCCTGTTCCAGTTTTAGAGTCAATACCCATAACTGCTCTCCATTGACCAGAGTATAATCCAAAAGCATTAAAATTATCGGTCCAAAAAGTTCCAAAGAAGAATTTTACTGCTGAATTTCCTGATGAGTCACCTGTTAAACCAGGATTACCATAAGTCATAAAGTGTTGTGCACCATTTCCTAATGCGTCCCAAATTACTAAAGGGAAAGCAGCAATTAAAATTAAGCCTATAATAGCAAATATTAAACGTAAAATTTGTGTTTTTCCTTTTTTCATATTTATCCTTTCTCACTTAAATGATAAGTGTTGCGTCTGCAACACTTATCATATTTAATTAAGCATTTGCGACAAAATTTGATCTAATTTGCATGTCCCAATCTCTAATGACGTAAGTATCACCAGGTTGTAATTCGGTTTTGTTTCCATCAGTAACAACATAATTACTGAATTCATAACCTTCTCTAGTGTATTTACATTCTGGGAGAGTAATTGTATCACCAACATGACCTTCAAAATTATATTCGGACATGTCACCAGTTAATTCGCCAACTTTAGTTTCGCCTGCCCAACCAGATTGCCAAATTCCATTATCAAAAGTAATTTCAAATGTTGGTTGTTCAGGAAGTGTTTCATTAGCTCCAAATGCTTCATTATAAGCACTTAAGAAATCATATTTTGACATATGGTTTTTATGATATTTAAAACCTGTTCCTCTATCGTCTGGATGGGAGAAAGTCCACGACCAAATTCTTGCATCGGTAGTACCATCAATTACAACAGCTTCATTTCTTTCAAAACCATTCATGTCTAAAAGGGTCATTTTCAATTCACCTGATTCAATGCTCCAACTTCCAGAAAAATCAGCAAACATTGCTTTTCCAGTTGCATGGGCTTCCCAAGTGTTGTCTTTATGGAATATTGTTTCTGCAGGAGAAGGACCTAAATCCCCCTTACCTGCCATAACAAAATTACCTGCGTTTTCACAATATGATTGATAAATATCATCACTACTAGCTCCACATGAAGCAAGTGCAATAGATCCCAAGATAATGCTACAAGCACATACCTTACTTAAAAATTTATTTTTCATAATTTTATCTCCTTTTTGCACTATTTAGTTTCGCCTTCTGGTAATGCTTTTTCTTTTTTACTAAGAATGTAAGATGCAATTAGCATTCCTAAACTTCCAGCAAATATGACACCGAAGA
The DNA here is from genome assembly GCA_949299335.1 of uncultured bacterium. GTDB lineage: Bacteria > Bacillota_I > Bacilli_A > RFN20 > CAG-826 > Onthovivens. Next base: position 162,586 of record CASGAD010000014.1, read on the forward strand.
CACTTTCTACTGAAACAATGGCTACTTTCCACCATGGAGTAATTGAAACAATTCTTGTATTTGGTGATAATCCATTAATTGTATGGGTTCTTGAAGCAACATAGAGCATTTTAACAGCTGCGTTAACAAGAGCTTTATTAATAACTGGATCGTTTCTATATTTATCACTTGTTAATAATCCATATGAGTATGGGTTTAAAGTTGTGTGTAACCACATTGAAGTTTCACCTAATAATCCATCGATAACATCTTGGTGATTAACTTCAAACATATCAGTAACAATTGCACCCTTAAATCCTAATTCGTTATATAAGTAACCTGTTTGTGAACCATAGTCTTCACCAGACCATAACATACCAACTCTATTAAACGAGTTCATAAGTCCAAGTCCATCAAATTTAGAAATACCGTATTCAAATCCTTGGAGGTAAACTTCTCTAACTGTTTGTTCATTAGCCCAAGTTGTAATACCATGTCTATGGTCTTCTTGATCGTTTAAGAAATAGTGTTTTGCATAGCAGTTAGAACCTTTTTCTCTCATTCCACCGATTGCATAACCACAAGCCATACCTGTGATAAATCCATCTTCTGAGAAGTATTCACCATTTCTTCCACCATATGGAGTTCTGTGGATATTTGGTGAGAATCCATATAAACCAACTGATTTAACTGTTTTTGTTGATGAGTGTAAGTTTTGTTCGCCTTCAATTAAACCAATATCTTTCATTATTTCTGCATTAAATGTTGCAGCTCTCATATCACCAGAAGTAAAGTCAGTTCCAACTAAACCTGTCGCTGAGAATGGATTGACACGGCCCATTGAAGAGTCTTGGTCTGTTTCTTGAAGTTTGCCAACTGATGGAACAGCAATACTACCATACCAACAATCCATAACTAATGAAGCTGTTTCTTCATATGTCATTTGTTCAGCAAGTTTCCACCATTGTTCATCACCCCATGGTGTATCTTTTAATTTAACAACTGTTAAGCCATTATTTTGTCCATATTTTGGCATTTCTGTTGCTGCTTGTTCTTCAGGATCAGCAACATAAGTAATGGACATAGCTTGTTTTAACATATCTTTGTTATATGTTACTCTATATGTCTCAGTTGGATATGTTCCTGTCCAGTCATTTCTTGATAAGTATTTGAAATCGCCATTATCTTTTTTAGCGTATTCATCTCTTAATAAGTCAACACTATCAAATTGATTTTCAACTTCATTTCCTGAAGCATAGTTTGTTGAGAAAATTTCTGTATCTAATTTATCATTAGTAATTTTCTTAGTTAAGTTACTATCTCCACCAATAACTGAATAGCCTTTAGCAGCTAATATATTATTTGTTGCTTCATGAGAATCACCAGCAACTGTGAAATAGTAATCTCCACTATCATAGATATAAGTACCAGCGCTATAAGCATCATATGTTCTTAATTGCCATTTATCAACTTCCATTGTAACTGTAGTTGTTGCGCCTGGTTCAACTACATCAGTTGTTTTTCCAAAGCCAACTAAATTTACAGCAGCTTGTTCAATATGATTCTCTTTAGCGTAATCTGTATATGGTTTTTGCAAGTAAACTAAAACAGAATTTTTACCTGCAACTTTACCAGTATTTTTGACATCGACTGTAATCTTATATACATCTTCATCTGAATCGTCAAGTTTCATATTTGAATATTCAAATGTTGTGTATGATAAACCATGTCCAAATGGATAAGCAACATATGAATCATAATCAAATGTTCCTACTTTTGGAGTGTTCATGACAACGTCTTCATATCTTGTTTCATAATATTTATAACCAACATAAATGCCTTCTTGATAGACAACTGCTCTATCCCATGAAGATTGTTGTGGGTTATCACTATAAGTGTAAGCGTCAACATTGACTGCATCATAATCAGCTTTAGTTATATCGTCAGTAAATTCTGCACTATAAGTACCAAAGTTAACCATAGCAGGATTTAACATATTATCAGTATAAATTGTATCGACAAGTCTGCCAGATGGATTAATGCTACCATCTAAAATATTGACTAAACCTTCTGTACCATATTCTCTTGACATTTGCCCGACCCATAAAGCGGAGTCAATTCCGTATTCAGGATTGGTTAAGAAATCACCTGCGATAGCATTAGATGTTGAGAAAATAACAACTATCTTTCTAAATTTACCTTGATCCTTTAATGCTTTAATTCCTTTAAGCATTGTGTCTTCAGTAGTTGCTAATGATAAATAATCACCATTTGGGAATTCTGTTTCATTAGCTTTATTAATTGAACCTTGGACTTGGCTTGAGGCAAATTCTGTATCAATTGTTGTTTGTTCATGAGCACAATCTGTACCTTCACCAGCTCTTCTTCCTAAAACTACAAGTGCAACATCGCCTTGGCTAGATGGTACTGTAGACCAATCTGGTAAATTGACAGATGTTCTTGCTACTGGTTTTTTTGCTGCATATGCATCCCAAACTGAACTATCAACTGTATATCCAGCTTTAGTTAATACACCATTTAAATTTGTGAAATAAGCTTGTGCTCCATTTCCATAAACAGTAATTTTCTTATCTGTAGCAGCTAATGGTAATGCACTATTATCATTTTTCAAAAAGTGCTGTACCTTCTTCAACTATACTTCTATAAAGATTTTTACCATCTTCGACAAGCTTTTCTTCACCTTTTTGATCATAAGTGTACTCGGATTTATAATATTCGGTATCAATTTGATCAGCATTTGGATCTTCAACGATTTGTGTTGTTGATGCGTTTAACATTGAGTTAATAGCTGGCTCAAAATAATTTGTTACTCGTTCACCTACGACTAGTGCGCCGAATAATACGCCAGTAATTGCTGTCGCTGAAATCCATAATTTACGATTTTTAATGACTTTCATATATGCTCCTTTTTTCATTATTAGGTTACGCGTGGCCACTTGTAATCTTTTGTGCCTTCATATTATTTAGAATTGTAAGCGCTTACATCAATTTTGGTATGAAATGTCTTTTTTTAGGTAAAAGTTGACAAAAAAATGACAAGTTAATTAAAAAAGTGACATATTTTGCATTTAATCATTAAAAATAGGATAACCAATGTTAGTAATATCTTTAAGTAATTGAAAATTAAATTATCGCTATATGAAAAATCAATATATTATGTCGCAAAACAAGCTTACTCAACTATTAAAGTTATTTCATAAAGTTGATTAACATTATTAATTGTTAAAAACTAAATGTTTGAATATATATTTGGATGGTCCAATTTTTTACATTTTAAAATAAGAAAAAAGTTCGAACAACTTCGGAAACCTCTAAAGTTGTTCGAACTTATTGTTCAATTATGGCGTCCCGTATAGGATTCGAACCCATGACCTTTTGGTTCGTAGCCAAACGCTCTATCCAACTGAGCTAACGGGACAACTTTAATCATATTAAGCCAAACATCATTAAAAATCAATAAATATCTATAAATAAATCGACAATGATTTTCAAAAATAAACACAATAGTTCTATTTATTGTTTAATATTAATTGAATCAATTCTTCTAAGCCATCACTTAAATGATAGTTATTTTTGTCTTTAGAGTAATTAACCCACATTACCTCACCTTCTTCACTAGAAGTAAGTTCACCATTAAATTCATTGGTGTAATATAAAAATCCTAAGTATCTAGTATCATTACCCCAATCCCATTCTTTAACATAACATAGTTTTGGGTTTTTAATATCTAGCCCAGTTTCTTCTTTCATTTCTCTAATTACACTATCAATTAATGTTTCATTACTTTCAACATGTCCTCCAGGGAGATTAAGACCTGGCCAATCATTTTTATGACGATTAATAAAGCAATACTCCCCTTTAGAGTTTTCTACCATACACATATTGCTTAATATGACTTTACTAACTTTTTCCATGCAAAACTAAACTTTTTTCTCTTTTCTAATAAAATAATATATTAAAGTTAAAGAAGATTGAATCAAGTTAAACACAATAAAACTAATTAATGGAGTTACCTCAAATCCATAAGCATTAGTAGTAAATATAGCTAGTATAGCAATAAAAGTTGCTATATATCCTAAAATACTATTTGAAAAATATTTACCCTTAAAAATTAAGTATATTGAAGCTAAAGACATAATCATCAATACTAAAATAGGTATATATACTAAAAAGAAACTTGGAACATCAAATAAGTAAATAAATCCAAATATACTAGAAGTATATACATGGTTTAGATGGTCTACATTATTATCTATAGCAGTATAAACCATCCCGGTGATAACACTAAAAGCAATAAATGTAGATAATAAAGCCCCATCATTTAATAACACATACTTTTGCTTATCTAAATCATTAAATCTAGTAATGAATATATGAATAAAGTAAGCAAGTAAAATAATTACCAATTCAAAATTAATAAATACTTCTCCTATTCCACTTAATGAATATACGTAAAGAAGAATGAAACTAATCATTACTTCTATCATTAAAACTAGTTTTCCTTTTTTTGAAGCCTTCATTTTAGCTAGATCAATCGTATTAAAAATAATGCCTAAAAAAGATACACAAAGTAAAGCGAATAAAGTGATTAAGCAAGTAATTTCTACTCCTATTTGGAAGGCTTCTTTATGTGCACCATTCCCAGTAACGGATTTAAATGCATTCAATATACTTATATAGCCAAAACTATAGTGATTAAAAAAGTCTATATTCCAAACGCTAAAGACTGAAGCGAATAAAGTAATAGAAAATACTAAAGTAAAAACTAGGTAAAATATATTAAACCATTTACCTTCATATTTCCTTTTATTTGTTGTAACACTATTTATCTCTTTAGAATTATGTATAGCTTTATTATTAGCATTACTAGTATCACTTAAAACTTCATTTAAATTATGCCCACAGTGTTCACAATAATTATTTAAATCATTATTTTCATGTCCACAAAAACTACATTTTTTCATAATTTACCTCTAACTTCATTATTATATCATTATGTATTTCTTATTACATTTAGAAAGTTTGATATGGGTTTAAATCAATTAAAAAGGCTATAGCGTTTGCTATAGCCGAAATTTCCAAACAGTTTTATAATAAGTTTGAATCAATTAAAAGAACTTATTTGTCCTATATCCTTTGAACTCTGGATCACCATCAATAACTTTCGCAGCCTTAAATGGTTTAGAACCTAAAGTAGTCATATTTGCCTCATATTTGCAAAATTCTTTAAATTCATTATCATTAAGAAGATCAAGAACAACATTTTTATCATTGATTCGAACGCTTCTAACGTCATTCTCTCTGTTTAGAGCATTTCTTTTCTCATCTGCCATAAATTAAATCTCCTTTCAATATTATAATAACATAAAACAAAAGCTTTACAACCATCATCATTAATAGAATATATCTTTAATTTTATCAATCACTTTAAACTTTTCTTTGTAAGGCGAAAGGATTTTTTGAAACAATTTTACATCAACTTGTCCACTCATTTCCCAGTAGTTTATATCAATAGAAACACTTTGCATATCATCAAGTACTTCTTGAACTTTATGTTTCATTTGTGAAAGTTTAGTATATGATTGCTTCAATATTCTTCTTTTAAACAAATTGATTGTATAAATTGCAGAGACAACTCCTTTATTATTTAAATCAGCATCATTAAATATAAGACATTTCATCATGTCTTCATATAATGTAACAAAAGAATCTGTAAGTTTTAGAATGGACTGATATTTTTCAAATAGGCTAATTGTAAATTTAATTCTTTCTTTTTTTGCAAGTGAATTATTCTTGCATAAAATTACGAGTTGAATTATACCAGCTGTAGCTCCAACAAAAAACGTTCCTGCCGCAGCAATATAATCAATAGGATTATCATATAGATGTGCAAGTACTATTAAAGTTATACCTTTTCCGAGGCAAAATAAAAGAAGCGATATAACAAAAACATAAATAAATATTGATCCTATAACCGAAAATGTAAACTTCTTTTCTGTTGTTTTAATTATTTTGTATCCCATAAATTTATGTTAACACCAATCATTAAAAAAGCAATATGAATTACGAACTTTATATTTTAAACTGCTTTAAATATTTAATGAATTTTTAAGCATATTATTCTCATAATAGGTTTCACTTACTACATAAAATACATAGTTTTTACTTAATGAAAGGTCTTTTGCGAATTCAACGCTAGAAATAATCGTACTTTGTGAATCTGAATTTGTTGTACATTTAGCGACGCCCAAGACTCTTTCGGAAACAGAATCAACTAAATAGTATGCACTATAGCCATTACTATCAACAGGATCTTTATATTCGCTATCTGTTGAATTAGAATTAAGTCGTTTCTCAACATAATATTTAAATATATATTCCAAATTTTGTGGATTTGTTACTTCAGTACTATTTGTAGGAGTATATAGATCATTTGTCGTATCAATTGAATTTCCAGCATAATATTCACAGGTAAAATACTCTCCTTCACTATGGTTTAAAAACCCGTAGTTATCTTCGGTTCCTACCTCATACGTGTTAGGCTTTTGATCAAAGACTTTTACAAATATATTTTTAAATCTATAACAATAAACATTGAACTTTTGAGTCGATGAATCAAATTCAAATATAAAACTATAGTATCCTTTAGCATTATCCTTATCATTAAGCGGCTTCAATTTTAAGATGTTATATTTGATTTGATTACCGTTTTCATCTTTTTCAGCAGTTTCAGTCTCACATAAGTCAACAAAATCATCAGCATTAGTAAAAATTATTTCATCATCGGACAAAACTTTATTATCTGTAATTGTTTCAGTATTTGAAACTGAAATTAATCCTTTTTTACCACCTGAGTTATCATCACCCAAAGGACTAATATTAAAGCCCATTTGATTATTCATTTTTCCATTTGCAGTAATAGCAAATGTTAATGTATTAGAGAATCTAAAATCAACTCCATCAATTCTATAAATATATGGATTATTTTCAGAAATATATGAAACATTATTTATAACATTTTGATTACTAGAATTAGTAGAAATCGTACCAGTATATAGATTATCAGTATTCATTGCTAAGCCTCTAGAATTAGAAACTTCATTAGCAACATATTCATTAATTGGATTATTTGTATCTTCTGTATAAATCGTATTTCCCTCATCATCAGTAGATTCTACTATACTTATATCTTGAACTAAACGTAAATCAGCTACCTTTTCATAAAGAATAGTATATACACCGTAAACATAATTACCACCAATTACATATGTTCCTAGATTGTAAAGTTGTTTCCCTTCTAAATCTTTTATTGGAAAGTCATCACCAGTTTTTAATTTATTAGTAAGTTGGTTATCTTCTTTAGCATAAAGAGCATCTTTTAAATCATTAAGAGCATCCCGTTGATAAGTATAATAATATTGATTATTACTAATATTAATGTCTCTTTGACATGTTACAGCATAAATATTATATAACTGATTTTTTGATAGAAGATCTATTATCTTAGTTGTCCCTTTTGTATCTAACGTGATATCCTCGCCAAGCGCTCCTGAGTCATTTGAGTTGCCGTTTCTAAAATCTAACCAGTCTTTACCTTTATGAGTAATTCCACCATTAGTTTCTGTTACTTGAATCCAAGTATTATCCCTAATTTTTGTACCTCTTAATTCAATAGCTTTTGTATTTTCACTAAAAGAAAAATTATTAATAGAAGCGTAATTAAGAGTCAAACTATTACCATCAACGGTACATTTATAATTGGTTTTTCCTTTAAAAGAAAAGAATCTTGTCTCCATTGAAAGAGTCTCATCATTGTTTTCACTTGCATAAACATTAAAATAATCGAGTCTTATACCATCGCGATATCCTTCTTCAGGCTTTTTGTCAGAAGTATTTTGGACCGCATTATAATTTTTGCCGTTAGAAAATGTAGGAAATAATCTAATAACATATCTACCAGTAGTCTTGTCCAATTCAGCGTATTGCTTTAAATTCGACATAAAATCAAACAAATTATCTTGATCCTTATATTCAAATCCATCGATAGGCAAAAAATCTTTATAATTTTCTCTTTGGTTTGATGTTACACTAATCCAACCAGAAAATTTAGATGTAAACCAACCATTTGAATCTCCCATATCAGTTTTAGGATCTCCAATATATGTATTAATTAAATTATAATCGATGTAACTATCAAAACTTAACTTGATTGGTAAATACCTACCATCAGCAACATCTAATTGTGGCCAGTAGCCAAGCCTATCATCTATTTCTAATACCTGATAAAACGGATCCGGAATTTCAAGTTTACTATACTTTTCATATATATTTTTAGATGTTAGTAGGTTTCCAACTCGATTTCCGTTCTCATCTACCTCAGGCAAATTTTTATTATCTTTTTGTACGACACTTACATCACTAAAATCATCCTCATCATTTTGCTTATTTCCTAATCCACCATCTATTCGATCATTTTCAGAGCCTTCATAATTAACATTTATGACTCTTTTTTTCTTTGTTTGCGAACCCCCAACCAATGTAAAATAAATATCTGTTTTAGCATCTGCCAATTGAATATAACTGGAATAATTAGCTTTATTACCATTTGAATCGTTATTGTAATCAATAGATAAATATGTTCCTTTAGTTTCTCTATAAGTAGTTGACCCTCCTCTATAATCTTCATCAGTATCATTTTCAAATTTATCTAAATCACTAAAAGCATATTCATTAGTTAAACCGTTGATATCTATGTGATATTGATTACCTGCTTGAATACCATTTGTAGCACTTGCGTCGCCTTCAACTTTGACAATTTTTTTAGTCTCATTGTTGTATTCAAGATATCCATAGATATTTTCTGGTTTATCAGTTGGCACTGCAACCTTCCCATTTACATCTTTTTCGCTATTAGCATATCTATATAAATAATAAGTAGAAGGGAAGAAATAAATATCATACTTATCTGTTATTGATTCTTTACCAAAAGTATAATTCTCATAAATATTATCTATATTACTTTCAGAATTGATTTCTTTATTAAAACCTTGAGCATAGACCCAATAAGAAACACCTGCTCCTACACCAATAACAACAAAAGCTACTAATGAAAGTATTACATATTTAATTTTTCTAAAAATAAACATATTACCCCTCCCATCAATCTTAATCTACATAAGTAGTTACAAAATCAAAATTTATTTTCCATAAAGAGCTATCATTTGTGATTGCTTCTTTAATTTCTTTTAGTTTTGCACTAGTATTTGGTTTTTTACCAGGTTTATAAGAAAACATATCTTGCAAATCAAGCTCAAAATTAAAAACTTTGCAATTGCTAAAATCTTCAATATAATCACTAAAAACAACTTCATTGGATGTTGTAGTTGTTGTATTATCTGAAGTCGAATCATCAGAAGATGTATCTTCTTGTTTTGGAGTAGCATCCTCAAATTTAAAAAAACTATCTGTAAGATCCAAAAAATTTACATAACTTCCATTATGATAAATTGAAAATGTTGGATTATTAGAATTATCTGGATTATATTTTTCATCAAGTTCTAAGTAATCAGAAATTGCCATTCCGTTACCAACAGAAGGCATTGTAACTCTAAGGCCTATTTTAAATTTCATTCCACTTTTTATAATAGCTTCATATTGATCAGATGGTACAAAAGCGTATCCACCTCTAACCTCATTTTCTCTAATATATGTTCGTATATCTAAATCTTTATCTCTTTTAAAACGATAAAAAGTTAAACCATCCTTTAAACTATTAGAATCTTCATTTCCTTCAGTAAAAACAATTTTACGAGTTGTATACATTTTTATAAGATTGTCAATCTTAACACCATCATTAGTTTGTAGACTATCCCACTTATCTTCTGTTGCATCTCCAAGTTTATTATTTTCTTTATAATCTTCTTTCACTTCTTGCTGGGCTTCAAGATTACCAATAAGCCTTAATTTGCCAACATCAGCTAGTGCACTTACCTCTATTTTAGCTTCAGTAGATAAGCTAGTTTCCCACCCAGCACCAAAAACCCACATACAAAAACCACTACCAATAATAGTGCTCATTCCACAAATAGCAACTAAACCTGTTATTAATCTATTGAGTAATGGCATTACTTCACCTCACTAGTAACAAAACCAAGTTTCTTATCTAACTCATGAGAAATAAGTAATATACGTTTATAATAGTTCGTCTCAATCTTGTCTTCAGTTACATTATATGTAATTAAGAAGATCAAAGCTGCTGCCATAGCAACAATACCAATTGTTGATTGTAAATATGTTAATGTAACACCTAGTCCATAATTTTGGAAACCACTATATTTACCAACAATTTCATCTAAAGTTATGGTTAACTCAAAAGATAATGACTCACTATTTGCATCACCTCTAAAGGTATAATAAGTTATACCTGTTTGAGGATTAGTATATTTTCTAATTATTCTATGAACATAAATTGTATCATCATGTTCATATGCAGCTATATCATAAAGATTCAACTCGTCATCACTAGTAACTTTATTTAACGTAATAATAGAATATTGTTCTATTTGGTCATTCAAGTTATTACTTGTAATATAAGTATTGGACTCATTAACAGTTTCCATAGAACCTGTTTTAATAGTTAATAAAGTTGTGTTTCCAAAATAAAAAGTCTCCCCCATTAACTTATATGAAACTGATACTATTATCATCACACCAAGAACAAAATAAAAAACCCCAAATATAATATTTAATAATATTTGATACTTTTTATTTTTTTCTTTACTTCCAACAATTGTATCGTAAATTGTAACTGGTTTTGAATCAATTTTTAACGAATCATTAGCAGGATCTCTTTCTAAAACATGAGTTTCTACTGTTTCAGTTTTTTGGAAGAGGCGATATTTAAACGCCTCTTCCTCAACTACTTCATGTTTTAATTGGCCTTCAATGATTTTACGATATTTTCTTCTAATATCTTTTTCTACTAGTGGGTCTTCATGTCCATTTTTAATATTTGCTATTTTGTATCTCCCATAGAGTAAAAATAGAATACTAAAAGTTATGGCCATACCTATAATAACAAGCATGGACACAACAAAAGCAATGGATTGTAATTTTTCTTGACCGGCTAGCATAAATCTCTATGTTTTGTTAAATACTTAATTGACCTTATAAACTAACTATTAGGAACAATTTTTACTTGAACATCAAATTTAATTCCACAATTAGGATCAGCGCTAATCTCTCTTTCCATAGTATCATAAACATCTTTACTGGTTGGCTTTTTATTATCTTTAAATTTAAGCATTTTGTTAGTAAACTCAGTTGTAGAAACATCGAAATTCCAGTTATTATTTTCTTCTACACTATTCAAAGTACATTCAATTTTATTGCTGTTACCACTAGCGAATTGAAATTGACCTATAGAAGTTGAAAAAGCTGAATCTGGCATCGCTGGTCCTTCCGCAGCAGCTGTCTTATTGAATTCTATGTAATCAGCAACTTTGCCTACAATTTCAACACTAAAAGCAACAGAAACAGTGTAATCAGCACCTATAAAAGAATCATAATCCTCAATATCATATGTGAATCCTATCTTACCTAAGTCGCTCTTGCTACTTGTTTCAATAAAAGATATGCCTTTAGTAACGTCACTTGCATTTGCAACAGTTCCTTGATCTAATTGAAGTTCTATGACTGTCATTGGCGTTGTGAACGTAAAACTTTGTTTATCCTCTGAAGCACCAACAGTATAATACGCTGATAATTCTCCAAACTCAGCTCCATCTGTTATAGAAACACCAATTTTACCAGATTGAGCAGAACCAGTTAATGTTCCAAAATACCAAGCAGAGAAACCTGATCCAACGACTGTTGCGGCAGCAACTACAGGAAGTACGGCTGCCAAAATTTTTCTTTTTAACATATTAATCCCCTTTAATTGTATTAAAAAAATCTTTTTACAAAATTATTTTAAATAAAAATCAAATTAATTCAAAGAATAATTAAGTGTTATCTATTAAGATAAAAATGACAATTTTAGGCATTTCATCGGAAAAATTAAACTTTACAATAAGGTTTTGTAAGGTTTTTTGATAGACATTAAGGTTATTTTGTCTATTTTGCGCATTTTTACAATATTTATTTTTTGATATTTATTTCAAATTATGATATTACAAAAATCTATCAATTTATTAGAAAAACTTATCGTTTCGTTAAAAACCATACAAAGCTTAATTTTCTTTTAGTAATGAATTGAATCTTTATTAATTCAATGAAATTTCTTAAAATATTGGTAATTATATGTTCTTTAGGAGAAAATATGGCACCAAAAATATATAGGACAACCTTAATTTTATTACTACTTTCTTTAATAGGAATAAGTATATATTTTATAGTAGATATATTTAAAGTAGATACTACTGGACAATACTTCTTAAATGTCATTGCTCTAGTTGTTTTAATAGTATTTTCAATAATAGAAATATTCTTTTTAACTAAAGGCTTCTTTAAAGATGATATCATCATTCGTCCTATAGTATATGAAGGTGAAAAAATAAATAAAGGTCCATTTATTATTAATAATGTATTATTAGTTATATCATTAGCTTTAGTTATAACTTTATCTACTTTATGTGCCTTAAAAATAGGAGATAAACAATATTCTTTCTATGTATTAATTAGTATATTTAGTTTACTTTTAATTAATGATATATATTACGATTTATATATTGTTGTAAAGCGAATTAAAGACAAAGACATATATAAATTAATGAAGTAACTACTAAAAATGACCCTGAATAAGGGTCATTTATTTAGTTTAGTCATTAATTTTTAGTTATTGTAGGTACTCCATTCACCTGCATATACTTTGTTATTAATAACAGTATTATTTAAGATATAGAAATTATTCTCTTTACCGACAAAATCACTAAATTTAAGATCTTGAGTTTGACCAACTATATTATCTGACCAGCCAATTGAGAATATGATTGTGTCATATAAACTTGGATCGACACCTTCTATTTTCCAAATAGTTGTATTAGTAGCTTCATCATATGAAACTTTTGTCATCGCTTCACCAGGCCAAGAAGCACTATTACTACCATCATTTGAATTAAACATGTAAGCAAAAGCTCCTGGTCCCCATTCTTCTAATTCAGAAATAGTTTTAAAGTAAAGAGTGTACTTTTCAACTGTTCCTTCTTTAAAAGTAACTTCAATTTCATAAGTTTCGCCTTTAACAGTATCAATAGTTCTAGTAGTTGAGTCAACTACTTCTCCATTAATCTTAATAGTATCGACTACATAGCCTTCATTAGGAGTGATTGTAAAGCTAATAGTTGAATCAGCAAAAGCTAAACCATTTAATTTAACTTCACCTTTAGTATCATCATAAGTAAAGTTAACTTCGCATAAATCTCTAGTTATATCTGTTAATTCGATTTTACTCCAAGTGACTTGAGCATAGTTACCATCTCCACTCCATTTAGCTTCATCAGAAAGAGTTGCGAAATTATTTTCCTTACTTATAGCTAAAATATCAGTTCTAGCACCCCAATCAGTTGTTCCATCACTAGAAGTACGAATAAATTGCACATAATATACTTCATTTAAGTCAACTTCATAACTCCAATAGTTACATTCTTGATAATAACCTGGGTTATCAAGATAATTCATGCTTTCACCTAAATAATTAGTAGTGTCTATTGCAGTAGTAATTATATTTTTCTCTTCATCGTATAAAATGATACTAGTTGAAGCACCGCTATCATTCCACCATTTACTATCTTTAAAGTAAATTGTTTTCTTATTTTCTTCAGGAACTATAGACTTTTTAAATAAAACAGTGACTTTATTTTCGCCTTTAACAAGATTAAATTTCTTACTATCAGTAATATCTACATCATTATGTTTAAGCCATTCTAATTCATATCCTTCATCAGGAGTTACAGTGATAATAACTTCATCACCAACATTACCACTAGTTTTACTAGCACTAATAGTACCATGTTCAGCTTGTGTTAAAGTGACTGTACCAGTTTCAACAGGAACTTGCACAACTTTAAAAGCTACTGTGACTTTATTTTCACCTTTAACTAGATTAAATTTTTTAGTTGATGTGATATCGATATTATTATGTTTTAAATAGTCTAATTCATAACCGCTATCAGGTGTAACTGTTATAGTGATTTCATCACCAACATTACCACTAGTTTTACTAGCACTAATAGTACCATGTTCACCTTGAACCAATGTAACTGTTCCAGTTTCAACAGGTGTACTAACTTCTTTAAAAGTGACTTCTACAGTGTTTGTGCCTTCCTTAGGCTTAAATTCTCTAGTAGTATTTTCTACACTAGTACCATTAATTTTAATTGTATCTACTTCGTAATTTTCTTTAGGGGTAATCGTTAAAGTTACTTTATCTCCAACACTCCCGCTAGTTTCGCTAGCCGTAACTGTACCTTTTGTACTATCAAAATTTAATGTTACAGTAAACTTTGTTTCAGTTGTTTGATCAGTACTATCACCACAACTTGACAAAGTTGTACCAACTAATGTACCAAAAAATACTAAGCTACTAACTAGAAATATTTTTCCTTTTTTCATTATTTTCCTTTCTATATTTCTCTAAATTTTTTATTAACTAATTCGTTATAAATCGCGAAAATCACAATTATAACGCTAAACTAGAAATACAAAATAAGCCATAAGGAGATTGTAAATATAAGGTTACATAGCCTATATATTTACAACTTCCTACAACTTTTCCCTTAACGTCTTTAAAGTTAATCAATCCATCATTACTGTTTTTAGCATCTCCTTGAGTAATTACTTAGTATGTTGTATTTTTCTCCACTTTTCTATTACTCTATGACAAACTAATGTTTCTCCATTAAAGTAAGTGACTACATCATTAACTTCTACTTCATTAAATGATTCATATTCTTTAGTAAGTATAATATCTCCTTTAGCATATTGATTTGTGATTCCTTCAAGTCTAGTTTCATTACTAGCGTCTACATAGGACATTGATTGACTTGAAATAACACTTAATCTATAACCATCAATAGAAACGTTATAATTACTAAATTTATCAGCAAAACTAAAAACTTCTATTATTAATTAATTTTGAAGAGTCTGTTAAAGTTAAAGTATGATTAATTTATCTAGTTACTTCATTACTTGCACTCCAATCAATATTAAGTTGCCTAAATTGATATGATGAAGTAGCTAAATCAGTAATTGGAGAAACATTTTATATCTTCACCCCGTTTTAAAACTAATGCGCCATCAGTGGTAACAGTTCCTGTTTGATTTGCTTCTTTAAAAATGAAACTAGACGCAGTTGCTGCTCCACCTAAAGCCGATACGGCGGCTATGGATAAAAAGAGCTCTTCATACTAAACTTCATATTATGTTTATTCCTTTCTAATCTATTTACGACTTCCCTATAAGTCGATAGAAGTTAAATTTAAGCCTCGTAAGCACTCCAAGTGACAGAGTCTTTGTCAACCTTGGAGTCGCTATTTAATCTAGCAATAATTGAGGCATCTTTGCCATAAGTTGTAGGAACTTTAATATCTGCGGTTTGATAAGTTGCACTACTTCCATTAACTTTAGCAAAAATACAATTCATATATAACGATGTATCAAATTCAATGCTATAAAGAGTATCACTAACTTTAGTCATAGCCTCTCCTGGCCAACTTGTTTTTGGATTTTCACCCCAAATATAGCAATAAACTTCTCCACTAATCGCATCCCACCAATCTTTAGTTTCAAAATATAAAGTATATATTCCATTATCTTCAATTACTGGGTCGTTAGTAGGATCATATTTTCCAACTGTTGCTTCAGCGAATATATGAGGTTCAGTATCACCATACCAGCTTTCTACATCAGTTAAAATATACATATCGTTTGGTGCTTCAGGGACATCTAAAATATCGGTTTTAGCTCCCCAGAATGAAGTACAATTTCCATCAGTTCTAATAAATTGGATACTTTCAGCATTATCACCATCGATATCAATATAGAAATAATTAAATCCTCCAACAGCGTTATAACTCATGTGAGTCATTTGATCACCTAAAGTGTCATTTTCACTAATTACTTCACCATTTTCATTATAACTAATGACACCTACTCCAGCTTCACCTTGATTCCACCAACTTGCATCTTTAAAGTAAATTCTTAAAGGATTTTCATAAGTTGGTTTATCTTCTCCTGGAACAGGGATAGGATCTAATTCATCGCTTAACTCTCCATCTGGAAGTATTTCTTCATTTGATGGTCCAATAATATCACTATCACTAGTAATTACTTCTTCATAATACATTGTAATAGTAAAAGTATTTTCACCTTCTTTTAAAGTAAATGGATATCTATATTTAGTAGTTTCGTCTTCATATAATTTAAATAAGTCGTTTTGAACAACATCCATTACTCTATAGTTTTTATTTTCTGGAGTAATAGTTAAATATCCTTCATCACCAACTTTTCCAGATTGAATTGATGATGTGACTGTTGCGTGTTCGGTAGGCAAAATTTTAACTGTACCGGTTTTTTCTTCGTCATTAGGATTTTTTGTTTGATTCGAGCAAGCACTAATCGCTAAAGTTAATAAACTAGCACTAAAAGCAAAAGCTAATAATCTTTTTTTCATACTATCACCTCTTATTAACCTTTAATAATTACTAAAGAATATGGCCCTTTTGCGTCAAATCCATCAATATCACTTGTGATTTCTGCACTAGAATTATTAAATACAGTTTCGCCTTCGCAATAATAAGTACCCTTATCTTTTCTTGCAGTTAATAGTACATGATATGCACTACCATCTTTACCTTTACGATATATAGCTAATTGGCAATCATGTGTATTAGCAGTTTCTACATTGATTGCATCACCACTTTTATAAGTGCGTGTGGAATCATCCCAAGTAACAATTTCATCACTAAAGGTTAATTCCTTTTTAAGATCTACTAAATCACAATACATATTGTAGTAATCTAATAATTCAGCTTTTCTTGAATAATCATAAGCATTAGTTAAATCACTTGATTTATATGAGTTATGGGTAATACGTTTTCCATACATCATGACTTCATCAGGTTGAGTTTCTTCAGCGTATTCAATCTTTGTTCTAAATAACTCTTCTCCACCATTAATAAAACTAATTCCATTACTCATTAAGACCATACCATTAACTGAAACACTTGCTTTAGCAACTACCTCAATATCAGGTTCGGTAATACCACCATCATCACTTAATGTGTAATTTAATTGATCAAATAAGGTGTAATTATCATGGCATGAAACATAGTTAACATTTTGAAGTGGATTCCATGGACAACCATCATATCCGTTAGCTCCAAGCATCATTTTTGCAGCTCTATTTCTAACTTCATCATTATCTTCACCTTTAGCGATAAATCCCCAATATGAACCATTACTCATACTATTATCGCCTTTTAAGGCATCTCTTCCGCCATTATTAAAGCCACCTACATAACCACTACCAATATATTTGGCATCGCTATCTATAGCATCTCTACCAGGATATAAATTATTTCCTATATTTTGATTTACTGCACATAACGAACCTTTTAATCTTGGCGCTGCAGCATACCATCCTTCTCCATAAACTACGATGTCAGGATCAACTTGATATAAAGCATTAGCAACTTGATTCATTGTTTCTAAATCGATTGCTCCCATTAAGTCAAATCTAAATCCTTTAATTTTATAATGAGTTGCCCAGTGTACGACGCTATCAACAATGAATTTTCTCATCATTGGTGCTTCAGTTTTAACTTCATTCCCACATCCACTAGCATCACTATAACTACCATCAGCATTATATCTAAAGTAATACTTAGGCATCAATTTTTCAAAATTTGATGTTGGTGCACTTGAAACGTGATTATAAACAACATCCATGATAATACGAGTATGATTTTCATTGGTTGCAAATTTTGTAATTAATTCTCTAAATTCTTTTATTCTAACGTATCCATCACGAGGATCTGTTGAATAACTTCCTTCTAAAACATTATAGTTAAGAGGATTATAACCCCAGTTAAACTCACCCAAAGTAGAATAATCTACTATTTGTGCAGTATATTCATCTTCTTGACCTTCATTATAAGTTACTTCTTTTCTTGCTCTTTCACCATTATCTTGATCAAAGAAAGGAAGTATTTGAATAGCGTTAACTCCATATTCAACTAAGTGATCATAACCAGTTTTTACTGTAACTTCTTGACCATCTACATTTGTTGAATAAGTCGTTCCTTCTTCAATAAACCCTTTAAAAGTCCCCTTTAATTCTGGATTTCCACCCCATGTGTCTGACATAGTTAAATCGCGGATATGAACTTCGCTAATCGCTAATTCTTGAGGTGTAGAGATATCATAATCTTCCACCCCATCCCATTTTAATGGGACTTCATCATATCCATCTGGAGTAGCTTCTATTGAATCAAAATCAACAACCATTCCTCTTTGTCCATCAACACTTGCGCTATAAGCATAAGGGTCAACAACTTCGCTAGTTCCTAAAGTGTTATAGACTTTATAGGTATAATATTTTCCACTTAAATCTTCGTTAATAGTATAATTCCAAACAAAGTCATGTGGATCTAAAGTCATTTCATAAGATCTATAGCTAGAGCATTTAGATTGTTCAAATACATTATTATATGCTGATTCATCTAAAAAGTTAGCATCGTATCCAACATCATAAACCTTTAAAACCATTCTTGAAGCTGTAGGCGCCCATACTTTGAAAGTTGTTTTACTTTCGTTACCATTTTTAATGACTCTACTACCTAAATCATCACCATCATACGATAAAGCTAAAAATTCAGGAGTATTATAAAGGTTATCATACCCAACAGTATAAGATGTCACTTTATCTGGTTTATCTTTAAAAGTTAACTCTAAAACATATTTACAGTTTATGGTTAATTTATTTTCGAATTTAATAGCGACATTTTGCTTATTAATGTTACTAGCACTAAATAATAAATATTTACTCTTATTAGTCTCTTGACTTTCAATTGACATACTTAAATAACTACCAGTAAATTTATAAAGTTTTAAATCTGTGATAAAACTTTCTCCATTACCAGTACCATCTTTAGTATAAATATTTAACTTTTTATAATCTGAACTAATAAAAGCTGTTTGAACTTGATCTGATTGAGCATCTTCTTTAGTTTTGTATATATCTAGACTAGTACCATTAGCTAAAGCGTATAGTTCAAGTACATATTTTCCTTCGTTTTCTCCACTAGTAATAAGTGTAGGAGGATAATCAACATAAGAAATAGGCACTTCTACTGATTTACCATCCCAAGTACCAGTAGTTTTAACCATAAAAGAAAAACTATTGGTCTTAATTTTAAACATTTCAAGTGGTGAGAAGGTAAATGAATAAGTATAACCATCCTCATCTGCTGTCATATCAAATTCAGTTTCAGGAGCAGCTCCATCACACCAAATCCAAAAACGTTTGCTAAGGTAATCGTTATCATCTCGATGGTACCTTAAAGTAATTAAGTCGGGGAAGATATATGTTTCATCTTCATCTTGAGCTTTCATTACACCTGTTTCTTTATTAAATAAAGTTGGAAAAGGATCAGTTGTATCTATGATTGTTGTTCCTAACGAATCATCTTTCATATTATAAGCTGAACAACTTGTAACTAATAAAGAACAAGCAATTAGAGCTAAACCTCTACTTTTTTTCATTATTCAACTCCTCTATGTCATAATAAGTATCGAGCTTATCATAAGTTGCTTTTACTATAGTTGTTGCTTCTAAAGTTCCTGGAAATTCTTTAGTAGAAGTCTCTTGACTTAAAAGCATTCCATAACTATTAACCATAAAAGTATTATTTATTAAAACATCTTCAACTGTATTATCATTAACGATTGTAAATGTTAAGGTTTGATTTTCTTCATCAAAATCAAATTCTCTCCAATACATCTTATTAATTTTAATACTATCTCCATAATAGTATCCGTTAGTATATATCTCACTAGTTGATTGAGTATAGAAAAAATTTTGAATCAAAGACTTAATTTGATTCTCACTAATTGTTTCAATACTTATTTCTTCATCACTATTTAAGTATACTTTATATTCATTATTGATTTTATGAATTACTCTTTCTTTATAAGATGGTTCATCTGGATATTCTTCTAATAAAGAGCCACTTCTAGAAGTAATGGAATGATAATAAATAGAATCATCATCATTTTTATCAAACTCAATTACT
The DNA here is from genome assembly GCA_949299335.1 of uncultured bacterium. GTDB lineage: Bacteria > Bacillota_I > Bacilli_A > RFN20 > CAG-826 > Onthovivens. Next base: position 182,877 of record CASGAD010000014.1, read on the forward strand.
TTGGTTTCTTTACCGATTTCTTTTCCATCATCTAATAAAGTAGAAACTTGAGTTAAACTAGCAATATTTACATTATTTAGTGCTTCAGTTGCACTGAAGGACTCGATGAAAGTGTTAGTCACTTCATCGAATCCATCAGAATAACAACTTGTTAAAATAAGTAACGGACTAATAATTATTAAAAATTTTGATTCTTTAAGCATAGGTATATGTGCATTTAAATGCTGCTTTTGTTAAATCATTTGTATCAAAGTTAGTTGTTTCAGCAACTTCTTCAACAAGTAATCCTTCATCGTTATATGTTAATGAGATATTCCATCTAGCATTAACTTCAGCCTTTGAGTCGCTACTACTAGCGTGCTTAATTTGTAATGAAATATTACTCTTTAATGAATAAAATGTTATACCTGTATCAAGTTCTTCAATAATTACTTTTTGATAGGAATCACTTGAAATTAAACAATATTGAAGCGTGGAATTATATTGAGTTAAAAAGTTTTCTTTATCAAGTTTTAATGGTGCACTTATTGTTTCACTTTGATTAGTTGACATATCTTTATCTGATCCACTAATCTGACGAGTCTCACCAATATAATAGATTTCTCCACTATAACTATATGTAGTTACACTTGTATCTTTAAAACTTTTAACAATTGTATTTGCTTCATCAACTGTTAAACCAACTTGACTCTGACAGCTAGTCAATAATAGTAATGGAAGTAAAAATAATAAACATTTTTTCATTATTAATTCCTCCTAATAAAGTCTAATATTCATTGCTGTTTCAGTTATAATTGAATTTTCTAAATTAACAACTACATGTAAATTATCACCAACTTTATGTTTAAATGATTCTACTTCAATATAAATATCATCTTTTACTTCAGGTGAAGTGACAATCATGAATTTTTTATTTCCAAAGTCTTTAAAGTCTTTAACTGTTACAGGAAGTGAATTACTATTTTCAGTAATTGTATAAGCATCATGTGGTAATTCAATTTTAAATTGTTTACTAAAGACACTTGTTCCTAATCCTTGAACTAACTTATTTGAAATTACGCTATTTAATTCATAGTAGTAATCACCAAATCTCATAAAGAAGATTAAGTTAGCTTTTTCAATTTCATTAGCTGCATTGACGCTTAATTCTTTTAATGCTTTAGCGTGTGCTCTTTCTAATGCTTTAACAGGATTATTTTCGTCTTGGACCTTTCTACTAGCTTCTTTGTAATTTAATTTTAATTCTTTAATACTACGTTTATATACACCTTTAATGGTTGTAACTTCGCTATCGAATCTTAATGTTTCATTAGATAATTTCATATCTAAATCATTTGCTTTATCTTTAGGGAAAATTTCTTTAAAGATTCTATGATCTTCTTTTCTCTTTCTAATAGCATCCTTATCTTTATTTTCCATTAAGAATTCTTTAAATTCGCGATTTTCAGTGGCTTTCTTTTCATCGAATATACGTTTATTTTCAGCTTTAAGTTCACTTACAATTCTATCATGCTCTCCTTTTAATTTTTTGTATTCGGCAAGATAAGTTTCTTTAAATTCTTTTGCTTTTTGTGCGTTTTCTGCTTTGATTTTATTCAATAACTCTTTATTTTTTTGAATTGTTTCTGTTAAATCTAATCCACGAAGTTTACTTGCTTCTTCATTGAATTTATCATTTTCCTCTTGAACTAAAGCAGCATGTTTAGTCTTTAACTCTTCAATAACTTTATTCTTTCCATCAATTAAAGTTTGATCTTTTAAATTGAAGAAAGCTGTCTTTAAGTTAACGAACTTACCTTCTAAAACATCTCTTTCTTTTAATGGAGTAATAACATTCTCTTCATTAACTTTGAAATATACTTTACTTAAATCAAAGTCGATATTAATTGTTTGACCTTTACTAAATTCTTTTAAACCACTCTTAGCAAAGAATGTACGACCATCGATTTCTAAATAAAGTAAGTCTGTTTGTCCAATTGTTTCAATATTCGTAATTTTAGCTTTAATATTGCCTTTATTTAAACTAATACTTTCAATTGGTACTAATAAGTCACCTTCACCTTTAACATCTTCATAAACTTTAGGTAATTTTAATGATAAAGATAAAACTTTCATCTCGCCATTTTCACATTTTGCTTTAAATAAGTTGTCATTTGGTAAACGTGGAACAATTGAGTTTTCAGTCTTCTTATCAAAGAAATGACATTTATGAATATTAAAGTGAGCTTTAATAACATCACCGATTTTAATTCCGTCACTACTGTTTGCTTTAATAATTACACGGGTGGAACTCTCTCTAAAGCCATCACCTTGCATATTGATATCACCATAAATTAATGTTTCGTTTCCTAACTCTTCAAAGTGAGAAACTTTAACATTTAATAAACTGTGTGAGTTCTTACAAACTTCAGGATCAACTGTGATATCTTCGCATCTTAAACCAACATAAACAACATGTTTTCCATCTAAATAATTTGGATGGACTTTCAATAATTCGTTATATGGGATTGTTAACTTATTATCTGAATATTCAAATTTAATTTCGACATTATCACCGATTCTATTTAATGTTGCTTCAAAGAAATTCATTTGAGGAGTTCCAATAAATCCAGCAACGAATTTATTTTCTGGATAATCATATAAATTCTTTGGAGTATCAATTTGTTGAATAACACCAAGTTTCATAACAACAACTCTAGTACCTAAAGTCATAGCTTCGACTTGGTCATGAGTAACATAAATAAATGTAGTTTTTAATTCTTGATGAAGTTTAGCAATTTCACTTCTCATTTGAGAACGAAGTTTTGCATCAAGGTTACTTAAAGGTTCATCAAGTAACATAACTTTAGGATTTCTTAAAATTGCTCTTCCTAAAGAAACTCTTTGACGTTGACCACCACTCATAGCGTTAGGTTTACGGTCTAAATATTCTCTTAAACCTAATACATCAGCAGCCCACATAACTTTACGATGAATTTCATCATTTGGTAAATGTCTTAATCTTAAACCAAAAGCCATATTTTCATAAACTGTCATATGAGGATAAAGTGCATAGTTTTGGAAAACCATTGCAATATCTCTATCTTTTGGTGTGACATCATTAACTATTCTATTATCGATATAAAGTTCACCTGCACTAATATCTTCAAGTCCGGCAATCATTCTTAAAGTAGTTGATTTACCACATCCTGATGGACCAACAAAGACAATAAATTCGCCATCTTTGATATCCATACAGAAGTCACTTACTGCTTTAGTGCCGTTAGGATAAACTTTGTAGATATGTTCTAATTTTAAACCAGCCATTTTCCTAGCCTCCTATTTTAGTAATGCAATTCCTAAAGGTGGAATTTCAATACTTGTTTTTGAATTATCTTTATAACTAATTGTCTCATTATTACTTGTTAAGTAATTTACACATTCACTATAGTTATATTCTTTTATATTTAACTCATAAGAGTTCTTTTGATTGAAATTAATTACGATTCCTAAATTGCTATCATCATACGTTTTGCTTAATAGAATTACGTAATTTTCATCATCATCTAGAAGAGTTGTTACATCTCCTCTAGCTATTTCTAGGTGTTTATTTCTAATATTATTTGCTTTTTTATAGTAATTAAGTAATGAAGTTTCATCATTTAATTGCTCTTCAACTGTTGGGAAAGGATAATCACAAGCTGTTGTTCCACTAATCATATCGCACTTATATGAAGAATCCTTACCCCGATTCATTGGAATTCTTACATTTTGATCTGGAGGTATAGATCCAACCATCCCAATTTCATCTCCATAATAAGTAAATGTAGTTCCATTTAACATTGAAAGTAAACCATACATAAACTTATTCCATACGAGGTCTGAAGAATAATTAATTCTAGTGACATCGTGATTGGATAGAAACGGGGCAGGTATTTCTTTTTTTGAATCAGAGATTAATTCATACACTCCATCCAAATAATCATCATATAATGCGCCTTGAAGATTAAACGAGGTATTAATAAATCCATTAGCTTGGCTTGCAGGAAAATAAAACACACTATCGATTTCACTTTCTGCATATTGAGATATAATTCCTCTGCCATCAAAGCATTCGCCAACAATATAAGCATTAGGGTTTTTAGCTTTAACAATTGAGTTAATTTTATTTAAGAACTCTACATTTTTATTTACGTTATTTAAGTAATAATACTTAATAGCATCTAATCTATAGCCATCAACACCTAAATCAAGATAATATTCTAAAATTGATTTAAAGTATTCAATGACATATGGGCTATCGCAATTAAATTCAGGCATATCATCATCAAAGTTACATTCATAATAGAAGTCACTCCCTCCATTAGATGTAAGTTTATATCGAGCTGAAGTAATTTCGCTTTCATTTTTAACAAACGAATAGTAAGTCATGTATTCCTTTTCTTCATCCGTCATGGTTTCATTTCTTAAGTATTTTCCATAAGCATTGCAAGCTTTTGAAAATAACTTATTACTTTTGCTAGAATGATTTAATGCTAAGTCTAAGATTACTTTTATATCACGTTTATGAGCTTCTTCTACAAGGGTTTTTAAATCATCCATTGTTCCAAAGTCTTCATCGATTTGAAAATAATCACTAGCATTATATTTATGATATGTAGGTGAACTAAATATAGGAGTCATCCATATACCTGTATAACCTAAATCAGCAATATAATCTAATTTATCAGTTATACCTTTTAAGTCACCAATTCCATCACCATTACTATCTGCAAATGAAGAAACGAATATTTCGTAATAATTACGATAATTATCATCTTTAATTACAACATCTTTAACATCATTAGCAATTTCTAAATTATTACCACAACTTGATAAAACAAGTAATGGTAAAGTTAAAAGAAATAAACGCTTTTTAAACATATTCTAACCTTTAACTGCTCCACCAGTTACACCTTCAACATAATAGCTTTGTAAGCAGAAGAATAATGTAACAATTGGGATTGAAGTTACAACTCCACCAGCACAGAATATTGGGAAGTTTTGATTAATATTACCTTTTGTAAGCATACCTTGAAGACCAACAGCTACGTTATATAATTCCAAGTGACCTTGAGCAATATAGCTTGCAAGCATGAAATCTCCCCAAGGAGCAGTAAATGCCATTAAAATTGTGTAAACAACAATTGGTTTAGATAATGGCATGATAATCTTCCAAAATACTGTATTTTTAGAAGCTCCATCAATCATTGCAGCTTCATCAAGTGACTTTGGAATAGTATCAAAGAAGCCTTTAGCAATATAATAATTCATTGCACTTCCAGCGACATAAACTAATACTAAGCCAAAAATTGATCCAGTAAGTCCGATTAAATCAAGAATAAAGTAAACACAAACCATGCTTAAGAATCCTGGGAACATGCCAATGATAAGCATCAATTTCATAAGTGCTTTTCTACTTTTAAATCTTAATCTTGAGAAAGCATACGATGTCATCAAAACAATAATTGTTTGGAATATACAAGTAATAGAAGCGATGATTAAAGTATTTAAGAACCATCTCCAGAATGGATGTTCTACACTTGTGAATAAGGCAATATAGTTGTCAAAAGTAAATCCACCACCAGGTAAGAACGAATAATCATTAAATGATTTTGAGAATGATTGCATAATTAAATATATAAATGGGAAAATCCAAATAACTGAGATAATCACAAGTATAGTATAAATTACAATCTTTTTTATAAGTTCACGAGTTTTTTGACTATGCATTTTATTTTCTTTAATCATTATTGGAAGTCCTCCTCATTTTTAACACTCTTAGTTCTGCTATAGAAGACGAGTGAGAAGAATGCAACGATACAGAAAATAATTAAACCGATAACACTAGATAGACCATAATCAACTGCTGCACTACTAGCTGTTAATTTATAAAGCCAAGTAATAAGAAGGTCGGTAGCACCTGCATTCGTGTCATTAGGAACCTCTGTAATTAATGGTCTTCCTTGAGTTAGTAAGTAAATAACATTGAAGTTATTGATATTACCAACAAATTGAGAAATTAAATATGGCGTAGTTACAAATAACATGTAAGGGAGAGTAATCTTCATATACATCTTATATGGACTTGCTCCATCAATTCTAGCAGATTCATATAAATCTGCAGGGATATTTAATAAAATACCGGTACAAATTAATACTGTGTAAGGAATACCTACCCACATATTAATTAAAATAATCATTACGTTTGATAAATATTTTTGATTTAAGAAATCAATTCTAGTTGAAATGACACCTAAAGATTCAAGTAGCCTATTAACAAAGCCAACATCGCTAAACATCTTAGACAAAAGCAATAAACTAATAAATTGAGGAACAGCAATTGTAGTAACTAAAATTGTTCTCCATAATTTCTTTAATTTAATACCTTTAGCATTAATCATAATTGCTACGATCATACCAAAGAAATAGTTACTAAATGTAGCAAAGAAAGCCCAAATGAGTGTCCATAAGAGAATGTTTACAAAGATGTAAGCATAACCTTCACTTGCACCTGAATTCTTCATGCCAAATAAATTTTCAAAATTTGATGTGCCAACCCAGTCAAATAATTGTTTAGGTGGCATATGGTATGAATTGTAATTAGTAAAACCAATACAAATCATAATAAGCATAGGTATAACGGTAAAAACCAAAATACCTAACATTGGGAAAGCTAATAAAGTTTTATCATAGTTTCTATTTGTTAAACTACTTAAGAGTTCTTTATCAGAAGTATGTTTTCCTACTCCAAGCATATCTTGCAATTTTTTTGAAAAAGCAATACTTGAATACCATGAATACGAAAAGCATAAAATTATGACAATTGAAATTACAGAATATAGAAGAATCATGAATGAATCATCTTGATATCGATAAACAATAAATGGTGGAGTATCTATCTCGATTTGCCCACTAGCAAAATCACCAAAATTATGTAGTTTAGATAAATATCCTGCACCAAACATAGCCATATAAACAATAAAAACGATTTCAAATATTAAATGCAAAAAACCTCGAATATATTGTTTTCGAGATATTTCACCAAATCCAGAGAACAAAAATGTTAATTTTGTTTTCCAATCTCCATTTATTAATGCATCATACAAATTGACAAATGGAGATGCTAATTTACTAAATATTTTATAAAAGAAACCAGGTATTTTTTTGAAAAATATTGCACATTTGCTTGGTATTGACTTGAAAAACTGTAACGTTTTTAGTAAAGCTCTCTTAGGTTTAGAATATGATAAATATTGAATTGTAGTCATATCTCCTCCTATAAAATAGTTTAGCCCAAACAAATATTTGGGCTAAACTTATTTTTTAACTAAGCAACGTTTTCGATTGCGTCGTTTAAAGTTTTCATAGCAGCAGCTATGTTGTCGTTAGTTGTATCTCCTGCTTCGATACCAGCAGCTAAGACTTCTGGAGCATTCCAAATAGCTGCAGGGAGAGCACCTTGTCCTAAATAACCATTCTTTGCGTTTGTAGCATCGATGATTTTAGCCATTTCACTATTAGCAACTTCTTCATCTTTTAATGCTTCATTATTTGTTGGTAAAACGCCTTTTTGTTCAAATCTATAAAGTTGAATTTCTTCACTTGTAATAAATTTAGCAAGTTCATGAGCAGCAACTAATCTATCATCACCTGATTTAAGTGGGTTAACACCAAGAAGTTTTCCACCTAAGAATGATTTTGTAATGACTGTTTGATTGTCAACAGTAATTGTAGGCATGATTGTATATCCAAAATTATCACCCATTTCTTTCTTATAAGCTGCTAAGTTCCATGAACCATCGACACAAGCTACTAATTTATTATCATCTGTTGGAGCAGCTTGAGTTTTTTGCCATGCTGTACTTGTCATAATTTTAACCATAGCTTTACCAGCTAAAATTCCTTTTTCACCATCGAAGTCAGCACTGATTTTTGTAACTTTACCAGTATTATCAAGTGTCATTTCCCATCCAGCGCCAAAGCTAGTAATCATAGCACCGCTATAGAAGCCTGTTCCTAATGGATAACAGAATTTCTTTTCTGTTTCAACTGCTTTTTCCATAACTTCTTCCCAGGTTGTAGGTGCAGTTTTGAATACGCTCTTATCATAATATAAGAAGTATGTGTTACTTCCATCATATGGATAAGCTAATACTTTGTCATTAAATGTTGCTAAGTCAACATTGACCTTATTATTTTGTGAAGTGACAAATGTTTTGTATGATCCACCAAGTTCTGCTAAAGCACCTTTTTGATAAAGTGGGAGAATCTTATCGGAAGCATAACAATAGACATCTGGTGCAGATGAACCTTTCCAGTCAGTAATTTCACTATCGACTTTATCTTCACCATGGTCGACAAAAGTAATGTTATAAGTATTTTTGTCTCCTTCAGCTGCCTTTGCTTCTTTAAATTTAGCAAATACTGAATTATAGAATTCGAGGTCAGATTTTGGTCCGCTGAAAACTAAATTGATTGTTTTGCCATCAGTATCTCCATCATCGACATCTGTGCTGCCACAGCTAACTAATACACCGACGGAAAGTAGCATAGCTGCTCCTAAACTAAATAATTTTAAATTCTTCTTCATAATAACCTCCTTAAAGAATTTTTTATTTATTTTAATTAAGTCAAACGACTTTAATTACCAAATTAGTCTCTGCTATATTTAATAGCATTTTCTTTTAAAAACTTTGTAATTCTAGATTTATTTTCGTTAAATACATTTTTAGAGAACCTATAACTCCAATTATCGTTTGATAATGTAGCTGGAGCATTAATTCTTCCTTCTTTTCCTACTGGAATTAAATCTTGGAATAAGAATATTGAGATTCTTGCTTCATTAGCAAAGTTTAATTCGTTAATTTTACTCACAAGTTCTATTTCGTCACACTCCTCATCAAATGGAATATTGAAATACTCACATTCTTCTTTAACTACGTTCCAATAAATCTTTTTATTTTCAACAGTCAAATTATTAATAAATTGAAGTGTTGTTTCATTGTCATGAGTTGATGAATAACTTATGAAATTATATGTATAATTTCTTGGTCTCCGTGTATCATTAATATCTTCATTTAATAATCCTAAACTTAATGTTTTCATTCCAGGATAATTAGTTAACTTCATTAACTCTTTAAAATCATCATCTATATAACCAAGATCTTCAGCAATAATTGGCAAATCAAGTTTATCTTTAAATAAATCAAATCCAGGTCCTTTTACCCATTTACCATTTTTTGCTGTCTTATCCTTGAATGGGATTGAATAATAGCCACTGAAGCCTCTAAAATGATCAATTCTTAATAAATCATATAACTTTAATGCATTGCCTATTCTTTCGTTCCACCACTTATAGCCACTAGTTTTATGGTATTCCCATTTGTATAAAGGATTTCCCCATAATTGGCCATCTTCACTAAAACAATCTGGTGGACAACCTGCAACTCTAGTTGGATAATGCTCTTCATCTAATTGGAATAATTCTGGATATTTCCAAACTTCAACCGAATCAAAGGCTACATAAATTGGTAAGTCACCCATAATTTTAACATTATGTTTATTAGCATAATCCTTTAAAGCTTTCCACTCTTTCAAAAATTCGTATTGTGTCCGCATATAGAATGCGTATTCATCATAATGGCTCTTTTTTATTTCTTTTTCTAAAGCAATAGAATACCTTTTATATTTTTCATCCCATAAATTCCATGGTCTTAATTCATTTAAATCTTTAATAACCATAAAAATACTAAAATCACTAAAATTTTGATTATTTTTAATAAACTCTTTAAAATCTTTATTTTCTTTATTAAATCTTGAGTAAGCCAAACGAAGCATTTTTAATTTGTTATTATAAATTGCTTCATAATCTACTCTAAATGGGTCATTACCCCAATTAATCGAGTCAACTTCTGATTTTTTTAATAGACCAGCCTTAATTAAAGATTCAAAATCAATGAAATAATAGTTTAAACCATAATTAGAAGGTGATTGATATGGAGAATTTCCAAAACTAGTAACATTTAAAGGAAGAATTTGCCATATATGCATTTTTGAATCGCATAAAAAATCAACAAACTCATAAGCTTCTTTACTAAAACTACCTATTCCATAAGGAGAAGGTAAAGAAAAAATTGGAAATAATACACCAGCTTCTTTGTTCATAAATTTTGCCTCTTATTAATGTAAGCGCTTTCATAATAATCCACAAAAAGAAAGTTGTCAAATTGTCTTTTAATGATAATAAGCGTATTTTTATCGATTTAGGTATTTTTTAAGTATGAAATCTTGATTTTTACTTCGTTTTTTGTCACCAAATTGAAATTTATTCGATGGTTATCGCTAAATTAAAAAATTAACGCTGGTATAAAAAAATAAGGATATTTACATTAAAATTAATATTTTTTTGTTTTTTTCTTTTTTTAATAAGAGAAAATTATTTTTTTAATTATTTATGGCGATTATATTTTTTATTTAATTCTTTAAAATAGTTTATAGTTCTTTTATTAAATTCAAACTCTAAAAAACGATAAGACCAATTAAGACTAGAATCAACTCCTGGAGTATTCGTTCTTGATTCTTTCCCACTAAAAATCATATCTTGGAAAGTTAAAGTAACATGTTCTGCTTTTGAAGCATAAACAAGTTCAATTAAGTAATGGGCGAGTTCAATAGATGAAGCGTTAGAATCAAATGGAACATTTAACTTATGTCCTTCGCTTCTTAATCTATCATAAGCCAAATTTTTAATTGAAGGACTTGTTGATTTTAACACTTCTCTTATAGGATCATTATCATGATTTTCTAAATATAGATAAACATTCTCGCCAGTATTAGAAGGGAGTAAATCTTCTCTAAAATCTTTTTCACTAGCAAATAAATTTTGTAATGAAACTTGTAAACAAGGTAAATTAGTTTTTTTAGCAAATTCATCAAGATCTTTGCTATATATGCCTAAAAAAGAAGCAATAACTTTAGTTCCCTGAAAAACATCATTAATAAAATCAAGTCCAGGGCCATCTAAAAATCTTCCTTTTTTAGCATTTGGGCTTCTAAAAGGGACAGCATATGTTTGATAAAAACCTCTAAAATGATTTAGTTTAAATCTATCATACATGTTAGAAGCTAAGTAAATTCTGGTTTTCCACCATTTATAATTAGATAACTTCATATAATCCCAATCATATAAAGGATATCCCCACTTTTGACCTTCTTTTTTATAATCATCTGGTGGAAATCCAGCAACAAAGGTAGCTAAATTTCTTTTATCCACCATAAATAAATCTGGATTAAAATACATCGCATCGCAATCATAGGCCATAAAATGAGGTACATCGCCAATGATATCAATTCCAATTTTTTTGGCATATAAATGTAAAGCATTCCATTGTTTCATAAAGATAAATTGTTCAAAAAAATGGAACTCGATATCTTTTGCATAATGCTTAACATATTTATCTTTTACTTCCTCGTCATAATAGCGATCTTCTAAAGCCCAATCAAACCAAGCTTTAGAATTATTATTGTCCTTTATGGCAGAATATAGCGCAAATTCAAAACGATTTTTGCTTTTTTTAAAATTTATAAACTCAGGATCTAAATTATTAAAACGCTTAAATGCAATTCTTAATGCAGCTTGTTTTGACTTAAATAAAGTCAAATAATCCACTCTACGAGGATCATCTCCAAAGTCTAATCCACGTAAGTCTCTAGTAGTTAATAAACCTTCTTCAATTAACATTTCTAAATCAATTAAATAAAAATTAAACCCGAAAGCGCTGCAATTAAAAAAAGGAGAATTTGAATAACCAGTTGCTTCTAAAGGCAAAATCTCCCAATAAGAAAAGCCACATTCATTTAAAAAATCTAAAAACTTATAAGCCTCTTTCCCTAATGTTCCAATACCATATTTACCAGGTAAAGATGTTATATGTAAAAGCACGCCACTTTCTTTTTTCATAAGTTAATTTTAAATAAATTTCTTGTTGTAGTCTAATAAATTGTTATTTTTATCTTTTAAAAGAGAAAGTAAACTTTCTACTTCTATTGTTATTACATTGAATTTTCTACAAAATTATTTAATAATTAAACATATGAAAAATTATTTAAAAAATAGTGTTATTTATCAAGTTTATGTTCGTAACTTTACTCAAGAAGGAACATTTAACGCACTTAAAGAAAAACTTGAGTACATTAAAAGTTTAAACGTTGATATTCTTTATCTTTTACCAATTAATCCTATTGGTGAAGAAGGTAGAAAAGGAGATCTTGGCTCACCTTATTCTATTAAAGACTATACAAAAATTAATCCTGAACTTGGAACAATAGAAGATTTTAAATCGTTAATTAAAGCCACTCATGATTTAAATATGAAACTTATGATTGATATTGTATTTAATCATACATCTAGGGATTCATATATAGTTAAAAATCATCCTGAGTGGATGTATCATAATAAAGAAGGAAAAATGGCTAATAAGGCTGGTGATTGGTCTGATGTTTACGATTTAGATTACTCTAATAGTGAATTAATTGATTATTTAGTTGATGTAATTGAATATTATTGTTCACTTGGAGTAGATGGATTTAGATTTGATGTGGCTAGTTTAATCACTAAGGAGTTTTATATTAAATTAAAAAAGATGATCGACTCAAAATATCCAGAAACTATTTTACTAGCAGAAGCTATTCATCCTTATTTTACTGAATATATTCGTAGTCAAAAATTTAACGATTTAAGTGATGGGGAACTATTTGTTTACGCCTTTGACTTACTTTATGAATATTCATCTATTAGTTTTATGAGCGACTATCTAACTAAAAAAGAAGTTAGATATTTAGATATGTATAAAGTTGCCTCTTTATTAGAATCTACTTTGACTCCAAGTTATGGTTTAAGAATACGTGGATTAGAAAATCATGATCAAAAACGTCTATATGAATATACTCATGATTTTACAATTATGAAAAACCTAGCTGCTTATCAAGCTTTTATGAAAGGCCCAATGTTTATATATAACGGCTTAGAAACTAAAGCAGACCACTTAGAAAACCTTTTCACCAAAGATACAATGTCTATTGAAATTGATAAAGATTGGTTTGAATTTATTAATAAGTTAATCTCTTTTAAAAAAGACCCAATTAATTTAAAGTTAAATACCTCCACTATTTCTTTAAATAAAGAAGAAGCTTTAATAATAAAAAATACATATGAAAATAACATTTTTGCATTTGGCATCTTCCCTTTAACAGGAAATAATGAGACAATAATAAGCGTTGATTTAATTGATGGAACATATTTTGATTATTTATCGGGTAAAAAATATGTTATCAAAGATAAATCAATTAATGCGATAAACCCTTTAATCTTATTTAGTAAATAAGAAACTGATTGCAAGGATTGCAAATAAAAAATGGATTCTTTAAATGAAATCCATTTTTTATTTGCGTTTAATTTCTACCATATTTAATAGCATTTTCTTTTAAAAACTTAATTATTTCCTCTTTATGATCTAAAAATACTTTTTTACTAATTCGATAACTCCAATTTAAGTTAGATAAAGTTGCAGGAGAATTAATTCTTCCTTCTTTACCTACCGGAATTAAATCTTGAAAAAGAAAAATAGCACATCTAGCTTCATTAGCAAAATTTAAAGTGTTTACAACTTTCACTAAGTCTTTATTAGTTGGATTAGTTTTAAAAGGAATATTAAAGTACTCGCATTCCTCTTTAGCAACTTTAATAAAATTGGCTTTTTTAATTTCATTTAATTCTTCGATATATTGAAGAGTAGTCTCATTATCATGAGTCGAAGAATAACTATAAAAATTATAGGTATAGTTTCTTGGTCTCAAAATATTATCTATTTCTGTATGTTTAAGTCCATGAGATAAAGTCTTCATCCCGGGATAATTAGTTAATTTCATTAACTCTTTAAAATCATCATCAATAAAACCTAAATCTTCTGCAACTATAGGTAAATCTAGTTTATCTTTAAATAAATCAAATCCAGGTCCTTTTACCCATTTACCAAATCTAGCTGTCTTATCTTTAAATGGAATAGAGTAATATCCACTGAAACCTCTAAAATGATCAATTCTCAGTAAATCATATAAATTTAAAGCGTTATTAATTCGATCATTCCACCATTTATAATCGGTAGATTTTAAATACTCCCAGTTATATAAAGGATTGCCCCATAATTGGCCATCCTCGCTAAAACAATCTGGAGGACATCCAGCAACTCTAGTAGGATAATGATTTTCATCTAATTGAAAAAGTTCAGGATACTTCCAAACTTCTAAAGAATCAAATGCAACATAAATTGGTAAATCACCCATGATTTTGACACCTTTAGAATTAGCATATTTTTTTAAACTTAAGTACTCTTCTAAAGCTTCAAATTGAGTCCACATATAAAAATTGTACTCATCTTTAAATTCGTTTTTGACTTTATTATCTACCTCTAAAGAATAATTTTTTTCTTCATCTTTCCATTCATACCAAGCCTTTAAGGCGTTATGCTCTTTTAAAACCATGAAAACACTAAAGTCACTAAAATTAGTTTCTTTAGTTAAAAACTCTTTAAATCCACAATTATTTTTGTCAAATCTAGAATAAGCCAAACGCAAAACTTTTAACTTATTATTAAAAATTGCTCCATAATCTACTCTAGATTCATCTTCTCCCCGATTAATGGAATTAACTTCATATTCTTTTAATAAACCTTTTTTAATTAATGTTTCTAAATCAATAAAGTTATAATTTAATCCATAATTAGATGGGGATTGATATGGAGAATTACCAAAACTTGTAACAGTTAAAGGTAATATTTGCCATATATGCATCTTTGATTCATTTAAAAAATCAACAAATTCATAAGCCTCTTTACTAAAAGATCCTATCCCATATTTAGAAGGCAAACTAAATATAGGTAAAATAATTCCTGCATCTTTTTTCATATACATAATTGTATCTAAAAACACTTATTCGGTCCATTTCAAATAGTACATATTTTCTTTCTAATAATAATTAAATATATTTACATCTATGGTAAGTAGTTTCTATAATCTAAACATATGAAAAAAGACTTAAACAATTGTATTATTTATCAAGTATATGTACGTAACTTTACCAAAGAAGGTACATTCAACGCTTTAAAAGAAAAATTAAATCACCTCAACGAATTAAACGTTGATATTTTATATCTATTGCCTATTTCACCAATCGGTATTGAAGGTAGGAAAGGAGATTTAGGATCGCCATATTCAATTAGTGATTATACCAAAATCAATCCTGAACTAGGCACTTTAGATGACTTTAAAGAACTCATTAAAGCAACTCATGATTTAAACATTAAAATTATGATTGATATTGTATTTAATCATACTTCAAGAGATTCATACATTTTAAAAAATCATCCTGAATGGATGTATCATAATAAAGACGGAAATTTCGCTAACAAAGTTGGTGATTGGACAGATGTTTTTGATTTAGATACATCAAATAAGGAACTAATACAATATTTAGTCAATGTAATCGAATATTATTGTTCTTTAGGTGTTGATGGATTTAGATTTGATGTAGCTAGTTATATTGACAAGCATTTATTTATTGCTATTAAAAAAATGCTTAATAAAAAATATCCAAAAACTATTTTACTTGCTGAATCTGCATTCCCAAATTACGCTACTTATTTCAGGAGTTTAGGATTTAATGCACTCAGCGACTCTGAATTAACTTTCTATGGTTTCGATATTTTATATCAGTATAGTTCTGCTACCAATATGTATAAATATTTAGAAACAAAAGACATTCGCTATTTAAATATGTATAAAGCAGCTTTACGTTTGGAAGATATTCTTTTACCAAATAACGCTTTAAGAATTAGAGGATTAGAAAATCACGATCAAAAAAGAATTTATGAATATACTCAAAACTTTAAAATTATGCGCAATTTAGCTGCTTATCAAGTTTTTATGAAAGGTCCTATGTTTATTTATAACGGGCTTGAAACCAAAGCAGATCATTTAGAAAACCTATTCTCTAAAGATACAATGTCATTTGAAATCGATGAAGAATGGGCAGCATTTATAAACAAGTTAATTAAATATAAAAAAGAGAAATTTAACAAAACAATAACAATTAGTAATTGTCTTGATATTCCAGAAAACGCATTAGCATTTAAAACAACATATAAAAATGGTAAGTATGCATTAGGTATTTTTCCTTTAAGCGGTAATGAAGAAACAATCATACATAAAGATTTCACTGATGGTGCCTATTTTGATTATTTATCAAAAAAAGAATACATCATTAAAGACAACAAAATAATTACATCAGAACCTCTCTTTTTACATTTAAAATAAAATCCAATTAAAAAAGACCCTTCTATTTTGATAAAAAGTCTTCAAATAGAGGGTCTTTTATTTTTTTATGCAGCTATTATTTCTTCTTCTTTTTCTTTTATAGGAGTTAAGAATGATGCGAAAATTAAACCAACTAAAGAAATAATTAATATTACAATTGTTGTAATTGAATGATATACAGCCTCAAAAGCACTATCGTTTCCTAATTCTAAGTCACTTCCTAATACAACAGCAAAGTCATATACACGTACTCTAATGAATTCAAATGTAACGTACGTGAGGATTATCGCACTAACTACAACACAAATCATCATAATTAATTTGCCTATTTTAGTACTGCCAAACTTAAAGAATGGAAGGATACAATAAACTAATAAAAGTACGATAGATACAGCGCCTAAAACGATTAAACCACTATTTACGTTAGAAGAGTAATATGGAAGAGAGAAATCACTGCCATACATTGCTAATCCGACGATACTTAATATTATCGAAACGATTCCTACATAAAAACCTAATCTAAATCTTTTTACGATATTCATTACTTTTTCCATTTTATTCTCCTTAATCTGCTTTTCTCTTTAAGAATGTAAATACAACGTATGTTCCAACTAAAGCAGCTGTTGTTATTGTGAAAATGGTTTCTAATGAAATTAATGTTGCCTTCCACCATGTCATATTTTCAATAACCATAGTATTTTCATCCATACCATTTAATAAGTTACTATTTGCGTAAGCATACCATTGATATTTCATATTAGTTTGTAATTGATTATTAAAGACAGGATCTTTAGATAACTCTTCAATGTTAACATCAGCCCACTCAGATTTTAGATCAGCATCTGCGCCTTGACCATTAGCCATCATGGTAAGTCCTCCCATAATAGTTTCGACAGGTCTAAACATATAAGCGCCATTAACCATATCGGTTGTTGCTAAACCTTTAAAGCCCCGCTCTTCTCTAAGAATATTTTGCATTAAGCCTTGATGTCCGTTGATATACGATGCACCAATTCTATTAAATGCTGTCATAACTGCCAAACATTCACCGCTTTCAAAGGCTTTTTGGAAGCATCTTAATTCACCCTCTCTTGCGCTTTGCTCAGTCATGAACTCGGATAAACCATAACGGTTATATTCGATTGCGTTAAATGCAAAGTGTTTAGGACCAACTAAACATCCGTATTCTCTAGCACCTTTAATCATATTTAATAAGGCATAACTTGATAAAACAGGATCTTCTGAGAAATATTCATGTGTTCTTCCTTCATATGGAGATCTATGTTGATTTGCACCACCAGCCCAAATTGAAGGACCACCAGTCCAAAGTGACATATTTCCAATTTGTCTTCCATATTCTAATTGTAAATCTAAGTCAAATGTTGCCGCTACAACAGGTGCATTAGGTGTTGTGTTCAATTTATAATTCTTAAACTCATCATCTTCAGCAACATAATATGGATTTTCTTCATCAGCTCTTTGAGCACCACCAATTCCCATTGATGAATATCCGTTAGGGCCATCAGCTTGTTTTGCTTGTGGGTTTTCAATAGACTCTAATGTCCAAGTTGTATTACCGCCAACAGCAATAATATGAATTGCATCCTCAAAATCAATTTGTTCAACTAAACTTTGTAAACGAATATCATCAAAATCTTCAATACCTTTGATACCGGCTAATGTAAGTCTTTCTGCGCCTTTATCAACGCCCCATTTTGTATTAACAGTGCCTTCTTTAATTTCGTAAGTTTTATTTCTTAATTGAGCAATCATTTCCTCGTTTGCTTCAAGATTTTCTTGTCTAGTAGGGAATGTTGTGTCCCAATTTGATCTAGATAAATATGTAATTTCATCTTCTTTATAATAATTTAAATCTGCATCATCAAGTTGATTAGTTACTTTTGTACCATTTCTAGATGTTGAAAGTGTATTTTTATCAAATGAATTATTTTTCCAAACTTTTACATTATCAGCATCACCATCAACATTATGATTTAAATGTTTTAATACATTATTCGTAGCTTCATGTGACCCGTTACCTACTGTAAAATAATAATTACCTTCATCTAAAATCCATGTTTTAGCATTGTTGTCATCATACGAAGCAATATCTTCTAAATCAGCAGTAATTGTGACTTTTGTTGACGATTTTGCTTTAACTTCAACTTTATCATATCCCACTAATTGAATTGCGCTCTTTTCAATGCCGTTTTCTTTATCGTAGTTTGTATATGGAACAGATACGTACAATTGAACAGCTTCTTTTCCATCAACTGAACCTGTATTACTAACTTCAACTTCCGCAGTTATTGTTCTACTACCTTTATCGACTTTAACATCTAATAATTTTTGTTCAAAAGTTGTGTAAGATAAACCAAAACCAAAAGGATATAAGACTTCATCGTCATAATTCCATTTTGAGGCGCCTTCTTTAGCACCCTTGCTTGAAGTTGCATTAGATGTAGCAGTAGCAATTGAATCAAAGTATCTTGTTTCGTAATATTTATAACCTACATAAATACCCTCTTGGTAAACAGTATATGCAGATGCTCTTAAGTTTTGTGCATCAACAGCAGTAGGAACAGCAACACCATTATCTAACTTATAAGTAATTCCATCTTCTTCAGTAGTTGCAATTTTATCTAAATTTGCATAATCAAAGATGTCCCAGTTTTGAGCAGCAGGAGATACAGAATTATCATATACATAAGTATCTGGCAATTTTCCACTTGGATTTACTGTGCCATCTAAAACATCTGCTACCGCATTCATTCCATAACAACCTGGATTACCAATCCATAATATTGCATCTATTTCATCATCATTTGCAACTTCAGGAATTTCCATCGCACTAGATGAATTAACTAAAACAACAACTTTATCAGCTTGTTTTTTAGCCATTTCAATCATGTCTCTTTCATCATCACTAAGTCCTAATGGATCTTTTGCACCAGCATTTGAGGACTTAACACCTTTTTCTCCTGGGATATAATCTCTACCTTCAGAATTTACTCTTCCTAAGACTACAATAGCAGTTTTATAGTCTCCAAATCCGGTTGTAGTAACACCACTACTTTTAGCTTCTAATTCAGAAAGTTTTACTTCATTAATGTCAAATGCCCAACCTTTGTCAATATAGTCTTGGCTAGTAACCATACCAAATGAACCGCTAATCGTAGAGACTTTTCGATAGATTGCTTCGCCATTTTTATCTGTATCAACTTTATATGCTTCAGACATTGTATTATTAATTTCAAAACCATTAGATTCTAAAGCAGCAGACAAAGTAACTTGTTCATAACCAGCATATGCTGAGTTGTTTGCGGCTCCACTACCCATTTGACCGCCTAATACATTTGAATATGCAGCTTTACCAACTAATGTTACTTTTTTCTCTGTTGATTTTAAAGGTAATGCATTATTCTTGTTTTTTAATAATACAATACCATTTGCTTCTACATCTTCAGCAAATTTTTTATTAGCTTCAACAAATTGTTTAGTAGTGCTATAGTCTGATTTGAAATTGTACAAATCTTCATCTGTCGAACCGACATTAACGATAGTTTGGCTTTGTGTATTTAAAAAGCCATCGATTTGTGCAGCGTTTTCGGCTGCTATAATAGATGCCATAAAGGAAACAACCATAAAAGATGCTGATAATGTTGCTAACCCTTTAAATGCGCCCATTTTTAAATTCTTTTTTGCCATTATTTACTCCTTAATTAGTTTTTATTTACCAAATCATTTGATCAAGATAATTTGATAAAATATCAATTGGAAGAATTAATAATGTAACAGCTTCTTGCGAATGAATGTAAGCGGTTACATTGTCGACACATATACAATAGAATAAAGAAACGATAATGATAATACTTTTGTGCATTTATGATTAAATGATGAAAATTACACCTAACTACATACATACGTAAACATAAATGAACAAATTTGAACATTATAAATTTGTATAAAAAAACTACACTAAATCGTGTAGTAATTTTATTTTATTTGCAATTTAAGGCGTCTTCATTAAGTGTTACTTTAAAATCTTTAGCTAAATCAATAAAATTCTCTCTTGTAATTGTTTGCAATTTTGTATTACTCATCGATAAAACTTTAACTAAAATTTCAGCACTTTTTTCAACCGTATCAACTAATCCAAATGTAGTATCAAAATCAGGACCAGTGCCAAATATGCCATGATGCGCCCAAATAGCAACATCAAATTTTTCCATTAATTTTGAAGTTGCAACTGCAATATCTTTACCCCCAGGAACCATCCAAGGTACAACTCCTACACCATCTGGAAAAACAACTGGACATTCAGTAGCCATTTCCCGCAATTCTCGAGTAAAAACTTCATTTTTTAAAGGTAATACAAACGTTAATGCAATAATGTTTGTTGCATGACAATGATAAACTATTCTATATTTATCATTTGTTCTGCGTTTGACTACTTCAAGATTCATCAAATGACTTGGAAGTTCACTTGTAGGTCTACCACCATTTTTTAAGCCCCAAACTATTTTAAATTTAGTACCTGTTTCATCAAGTTTAATAATACAAATATTGTCTTCTGGATCAAGTGGCACATTCATCATATATTTACCACTACCAGTTACTAAGAAATATTCATTTTTTAAAAAAGGAACTTCAGTACCAATATCTTGATAATCACAATCAATTAAGTTTTCTTTGATTAAATTTATTTCTTCGTCCTTGATTCTATAAGATAAATTACCTCCATTTCTTTCGTGCCATCCTTTACGATAACCTTCAGCACAAAGTTTAATAAAATCTTGGACAAACTTAGCTTCTAAAACTTTCATATTAATCTCCAATATTTCTTTTATATACTTTATATTTTTCTTGATACAATTCTATTTCTTTTGGATAATAGACCTCTTTAAAATGATATCGATATAATTCTTCCCTAGCTTCATCAAGATTACTAAACTCCTTCCAATAAATCAATTGGGCAAGAGCGTTTCCATAAGCTGTGCCTTCACTTTCACCTATTTCAACCTCAATGCCTAAAACATTCGCAATTAATTGATTTAAAAGCTTAGCATTAGATCCACCACCAACAATAATTAGTTTTTTGATATCAAGCTTTGTTATTGATTTTAACAACAAAAATTCATCCAAATATTTAAAAGCCATTGATTCATAAATTGATCTTGTTATTTCACCAATAGACATTTCTCCCTTATATTGATTAGTTTTTTTCAAATAAAGGTAATATTTGTTTAACATATCGTTAGGTTTTTGAAATAATTCATCGTTAATATCAACATATATATCATTATCAGATACCTCTTTAGACATTTCATGCATGCGTCCGAAAGTTATCTGTTTGTCTTCTTTTTCAAATTCTTTTTTTAATTCTTGTATAATAAATAAACCCATTATATTCTTTAAGAATCTAATTTTATTTTCTAAGCCAATCTCATTAGTAAAATTAGCTTTATAACTTTCATCATTTATAATCGGTTTATCAAGTTCTACACCAAGTAATGACCATGTGCCACTACTTAAATAAGCTACATTTTTTGTTAAATGCAAACTCGCAATTGCACTAGCAGTATCATGACTTCCAACACTTAATACTTTCACCTTTTTAAGATTAAATTTTTCAACTAGTTCATCTTTTAATTCTCCTACCACACTAGAAGGAAAAATAATTTGAGGAAAAATTGATTTATCAATTTTAATTAATCCTAATAAATAGTCGTCAATCTTTTTTGATATAGGATTATATAATGCTGTTGTAGATAGATTAGTCAATTCAATGTATTTATATCCAGTTAAATAATAGTTAATTAAATCTGGTATTAATAATATTTTTTGAGTTCTTCTATTATTTTTATAATCATCAAAAAGTTGAAAAATAGTATTAAAATTTAAAAATTGTATGCCAGTTTTACCATATATAGTTTTATAGTCTATATTCTTAAGCAATTCAGAACTAGCTTTGAAACATCTTTCATCTCTATATCCAAAAGGTTCGTCAATTAATTCACCTGTCTCATTTAATCTACCATAATCAACACCCCATGTATCAACTCCGATTGATTTTATATCTGGATGTAAATTAAAAGCTTTATTTAATCCAATAAGGATATTATTCATGATTTCATTAAAATCCCAATATAGTGAATTATTTTTTACTATTTGACCATTAGAAAATCTATAAATTTCCTCAAAAGAAAATTTATTCATTTTGTCATAACTAATTAAAGCAAGTCTTCCACTGCTTGCACCTATATCTATTGATAATACCTTCATAATACTAGCATTAAAATTTTACCATAATAACTTAATGCAAAATCAAACTTGATTATATATTGAAATTTAAGTTATATTATAATCAAAATAAATCAAGATTAATCAAGGATGAACAATTTATGTACGATATTGAAAGGCAAAAGAAAATATTAGAAATATTAAGTGATAATAAACCATATAGTGTATATAAACTTGCTGAGATGCTTTATGCTAGTGGTGCAACGATTCGTAGGGACCTTACCAAAATGGAACAAAAAGGTCTAGTAACAAGAACTTTTGGCGCTGTAATGCTAAATCCATATCCTACCAATAAAGAAATATCATTTGAATTAAGAGAAAAATCAAATATCACTCAAAAAAGAGCATTGTGTACTAAAGCTGCCGAATTTTTAAAGGATAATATTTCTATTTTTATTGATTCATCTAGTACATTATTGCATATAGTACCTTTTTTGAATTCTTATAATAATATAACAATAATTACAAACGGATTATTTATGGCTCAAGAAGTTATTTCTCACACTAAGTGTAATTTATATTTATGTGGAGGCAACGTTCAAGCAAATACAAATTCTATTTTAGGTCCAATGGCGATTAATAGTATTCAAAATTTTCATGCTGATTTACTTTTCATGAGTTGTGGTGGATTTGATTTTGATTTCGGATTTAGTGAATATACCGTTGATTCAGCCGAACTAAAAAAGAAAATGATTGAAAATAGTGATAAAGTTATCTTAATTTGTGATCATTCCAAAATCAATAAGAAAGTTTTGTTTAACACATGTAACTTAAAAGACATCGATATAATGATATCTAATGCTAAATTTAGCGATGATGAAAAAGAAAAGATCAAACAAGCAAATGTAACGTTGGTGCAATAATCAAAAAAGGTAAGATCAAATCTTACCTTTTTCTTAATACATCGTTTTCGTACGCTTTTATTTCATCTAGATAGTCATCATTTTGATTTTCTCTAGTTAGGTATTCTTGCCATACATCTTCAAAAGGCAACAATTTAACCTTTTCTTGATAATACATTAATTCAGTAAAGTTACCTTCATTTTGTAATTTTTTAAGAAAATCGTTAGGCAATAATAAAGCATAAAGTAATGCTTTTTCAATCGCTCTTTCACCTGTTACCCAAGCCATTAATCTATTAATCGAAGCATCAAAATAGTCTAAACCAATAATAACTTTATTAATTGCATCGTTTCTAACTATTTCCTTTGCTATTTCTTTTATTTCATCTTCAAATAAAACTACATGGTCACTATCCCATCTAACTGGTCTAGTTACATGTAAAGCAACTTTATCATAAAAAGCTAGTAAACTTGAAATTTTATCGCTAACCACTTCTGTTGGATGATAATGACCATTATCTAGTAAGCAACATATTCCTCTTGTTGCTGCGTAATTTTGATAAAACTCATTATTTCCCACTGTATAACTTTCTACACCAATTCCGAATACTTTGCTTTCAACGGCAACAGTGACCCATTTTTTATCATAATTGCTTAATATTTTATCAAGAGAATCTTTAAGTCTTAATCTTGGTCCTAATCTATCAGCAGGTACGTCTTTAAATCCATCTGGTATCCAAATATTAACTAAACATGGTTTACCGAACGCTTTACCTAATTCAGCAGCGATTTCTAAAGATCTTTTACCATGTTCAATCCAAAATTCTCTAACATTATCATCTGGAGAAGATAATGTTAAACCATCTTTAACCATCTTATGTCCAAAGAATGTAGGGTTAAAATCTATTCCATCCAAATTTAATGATTTAGCAAAATCTATCCACTCTTTGAAATATTTAATTGTGTACTTATCACGGTCAACCTTACCTAAATCATCCCCTAAAATAGCATAGGAAGCGTGCAAATTTAGTCTCTTTTTCCCAGGCATTAAAGAAATTGCTTTTCTAATGTCACTAAAAAGTTCTTCCTTATTTCTAGCTTTTCCAAAATAATTTCCTGTAGTTTGAATACCACCACTTAAAGCTGATGATCCATCAAATCCTATTACATCGTCTCCTTGCCAACAATGAACTGAAATAGAAATATTTTTTAAAGTATTAATTGCTTTGTCACAATCTACTCCTATTTTTTCATATATTTTTTTTGCTTCTAAAAATCTAGTCATATTAAATCCTTTCTTCAAAATTATATTCGCCATTTTCTAATAAATATTTTTTACCACTAGGTAATTCAAGTTCACATTTACTTCCGATTGGTACTTTAATTGTAATTAAGAATTTATCATTATTTTCAATTTTCCAATTACTAACAATTTTTCCATACTTAGAATATGTGCTTGCATTAATCCATGTTATCGAACTTAAAATATTCGGTTTAATCTTAAAATATTTATACCCATTTTCAATCATTTCTATTCCCGCGATTCTTCTATAAAAGAAATCACCAACCGCACCACTTGCATAATGATTAAAAGATATCATACCACCGGTTCCATCATCACCAAGATTAACTTTTCCATCTTCTGTTAGTCCATCCCATCTTTCCCGAATAGTCGTTGCTCCAACCTTTACTTCATATAACCATGAAGGACATTTTGTGTTTAATAACATTTTTTCAGCAACATCTTTTTGGCCATTATCAAATAAAGCAAAAAGTATATATGGTGTTCCTGGAAATCCAGTACCTATGCAATAATCATTATCTTTAACTAATTTAGCTAAATTTGAAGCAGCTTTCTTTTTTTCATCTTCATTAAAGATATCGAAATAGATTGGTAATACATATCCTGTTTGAAATTCTTTTAATAACTTACTATTCCCATCTGTAAGTTTATGTTTAAACGCAGAGGAAATATTTTTAGAAATTAAACTGTACTTTTCGTAATCTTTTTGATTATCTAATACTAATGCGGCTTTACTACATACATCTGAGCATAATTTCATTGAACAAGTAGCAGTCCATTTATGTCTCGCTTGCCATTTTGACATTTGATCGCAATCTGGAGCAATCCAATCACCAAAATGAAGCATATTTATTGTGTTGAAAATATATTTATTCTTTCCGAAACTAAATAATTTTGACCAAAATAATTCAGCTTTTACGTACTTTTTCATATTTTCATAATATTTTTCTAATATTCTTTTTTCATCTGTTATTTTATATATAAAATATGGAATATTAACAATAGCATCACCCCAAAAGTCAATTGCCATTAAAGGCATCGTTAATGGAAAGCCATATCCATTTGATGGAATAGTATTAGGGATTCCCCCACCTTTGCCTTGTTCAGACTTAACATCAATTAACCATTTATTTAAAAATCTAGTCATATCAAAGTTAAAGTATGCAGTAGGTGTAAATACATTTATATCGCCTGTCCAACCCATTCTTTCATCTCTTTGAGGACAATCAGTTGGAATATCTATAAAATTCGATTTACTTGACCACACTATATTTTGCTGTAATCGATTAATTAAATTGTTAGAGCATTCAAACTTACCTATTTGATCTAAGTCACTATAAAGTGCATATGCAACTACTTCTATATTTTCTAGTTCAATACCTTCAATTGAAATATATCTAAATCCCATATATGTGAAAGTAGGCTCAAATTCTTCGATTTCTTTACCTTCACAAATATAAACTATCTCAGCCTTTGCACTTCTTAATAATTTAGTATTTAAGTCGCCATCATCAGTTAATACTTCTGCATGTTTAACGATTATTCTTTGATTTTTCTTTACATTTTTAACTTTAAAATGAACAATTCCTGCAAAATTTTGTTTAAAATCATAGATATGTTTATTATTTATGTCATATAAATAATTTGCATTAAATTTTTCATGTTTAATAACATTACAACCTCTATCAGCAATAATTTGTGGATTATATTTTATAGTTTCATATGAAGATTTATGATATCCATTATTTAAAATAGAAATATTCGCATCATAAACCTCTCCATCATATAAATCTGCAGATATAAATGGAGTTTTACTACTTACTTCCCAACTATCATCTGAAGGAATAATTATTTCTTCATTGTTGTCATACTTAATATGTAACTCACAAAGTAAGCACTGTTTGTCATGAATAAATCTATTTTGTCTATTCATAACAAATGAACCAACTGCCCATCCTCCAGCAACAACAAAAATTAATGCATCACCATTATGTAATTCATTTGTTAAATCGTATGTTTGATATTGTAAATTAGATTTATAATTTGTAAAACCTGGTGCAAAGAATCTATTACTTATTTTTTTATTATTAACTAAAACGTCATATACTCCTATACTAGTCGCATAAAGTTTAATCTCTTTTATTTTATTATCTTTAAAGCAAATTGTTTTTTTGAAAGCCAAAGGAATAGGTGAAACTTTCTTGTCTTTAAAAGTATAAAGCGGATCACTAATCCATCTGCCTTTCCATTTTGTATTTAAAAAACCAGTTTCAAACTTTAATTCTTTAAAATCATATTCACCAGAATTTGTTTCAACATATAAAATTGCATTATAAGATGTAAAAGGCTTTAATTTAGGACCATTATATTCAATACTTCTCTCATCCTTAAATTCAATGCTCCAATCGTCAATTTTTAATCTACATTTTTTTATCTCAACATTATTTAAATCTGAGAATAAGCAAAAAGAAAAAATTGGATTATATGTGTCAACTACAATTGGCTTTGTCGAATGCTCGATTGCAAATCTTTCGATTTTAATCACAGGATTACCTCCTATAAATAATAACTATTATTACATTAATCTTAAGATTTAATCATTTCAACTTTATGAGCATAAAATGTATTTTAAACTTATACTTAATCACAAATATACATAATTATTCATATTTGCGCATATATATAATTAAAACTATTTCCCTATAGCAAAGCAACAGTCATTTTCAAATGACAAGTTTATCTTTTTTCTACATTCATCCATTAATTTAATTATTTCTAAATTATCACTTAGTCTAATAAATGAAGATTCTTTATTATTTAATGCTAAGTCATTAAAGGTATCATAAAACTCTTTTTGATAAGTTGTTATTGCCTTTAATAACATCGTTTTTAAAATGGTTATTATATTTAACTACTATTTTTCTTGGTGCATGTCCTTTATAAACTTTTACTGTTCCATTTTGATAATTGAAAATTAATTTATCTTTAATTTTATTAATTGAACAATTTAATTTAACTTTAAAATCCTTATATATAAATTCAATATTATCAATTAAATCAACATCATGATACACCTATTTTAATATCTAAAGGTTTACCAAACAAAATATAAGCAATTGTTATTAAATATATACCTATATCTAATAAAGCTCCTCCACCTCTAGATTTGTCAAAAATTCGATTATTTTTAAAAAGTTTTGATTTATATACTGAAAAAGAGAATGTTGTTTCTTTTAACTTTCCAAGATGTTTATTACTAATAACTTCTTTTAATGAATAAAAAATATCACTATGAAGTGTCCACATTGCTACACTTACATAGGTATCATATTTTTTATTCATTAATATAACATCATTAATTTCTTTTGTATCAACTACAATAGGTTTTTCTACTAGAACTGGTATATGATTCATTAAACATATTTTAATATATTCATAATAAGAAGTATGTGGCGTAGTTATATAGACTAAACTAAATAAATGTTTATTATTAATGAAGTCTTCAATATTATTAAAAACCTTTGCGTTACATTTCTTTCCTAATTTTAATGCAGTTTTTTTGTTACGAGAAAATATTGCGGAAATTTTAAAATTTCCGCAATAATTAAGTATTTTGCTTACTTTGAAAGGAATTGCACCACTGCCAATTACACCAATTTTATACATAATAGAAAGAGCTATACTAACTTATACATCTCATAAATCGACATACAAAACTTGGTCTTTTAAATTTTCAAATAAATTAAGCAAATAATTGATCAGATAAATAACTATAATCAATAAATGGATTTCTGTTGCCTTGATATTCATAGATTCTATTATTTCTTTGAATCTCAAATGCATCAACAGGATCGGCTTTGTTCCGCTCCAATAGTGTTGATAATTTTCCAAATGATACATCATTATTAACATTTAGTTCATCATCCAAAGTTAAAAAATCATAACGAGTGAACATGTAAAAAGCGATACGAGCTACATCCCCTCTAAAATCACCAGTATAATTATGTACTATACTAGTCTCACCACTTATATTTGGATAGAAAGTGTTTGATGTATTTTCTTTATCATAAAACTTATTCCCATGAGCACCATTACTATTTTGGCAAGTCGCTCTTAAGTTGTGTAAATCTGTAGCGTGGTTTTTAGTTGAACTACTTGGTCGAGGATCTTTTCCATCTAATTTCATTTGTGAACATGGCCAAACATGCTCTTTATTCCATGTACCATTATTTTCTGCAGGTAATAAATCTCCATCAAACAATCCATATATGAATCCAGGATTTTCAATACTTTCATCTGTGTAAATCATTATATTAGTATCATCACCATAAGATAATTTAGTCATATTGGAAATTTTTGTATTAAGTTCTGTTTTTAATTCATCACCTGTCAATGATAAATCTAAGCCATCATAATACTCTTCTTTACTAATTGGCTCATATGTTCCTAATGGTATATTATTGATACCTGGTTCAACTGGTTTTGCTTCGGTTAAATCTGTTGATAATTTAATATTAGAGCCTTCAGGAATGAGCGCTGTAAAACTAAAAGTATGAAAATAAATAGCTTTAGCTGTTGTAGACAAACTTAAATCTATTTTAGAGATTGGCTCATATAAATCTTTAACCTCATAAGTTGTTGCTTCGCTATTTTTATAAGTTTCTTCAAAAGCATATTCATCTCCGCAGTCTAAAATGAAATTTGCACCAGTTGATGAATATAAAGTAACGCTAAATGAAGTTAAATAAATCGTTTCATCAAACTCAGTTTTAAAATGCCATGGTGTAGTTTGTGGAGCTTTATTTGAACCTATTTGAATGCCATCCGAAGTTTGACCTAAATAAGCAAAAGCATCATATTCCCAACTTAAGCCATTAATATTTTCAGTTACTCCAGCAGTTGTATCATATGAAGAACCTGAAAAATCCTTCTGATTTAGTCTATGGGTGTAAGTTTGAATAGTTCCTTCTACTTCATCATGCCCAGGATTTTCTTCTTCGCCAGGATTTTCTTCTTCATCATCTTTAATTGAAAATTTAGCAATTAAATTAGTATCTTTTTCGAGTTTAAAAGTATAAGTTAATTCATCACTAACTAAAATAGAAGATTCATAAAAGCCATGAAAAATTCCATTAGTATCTAAGCTAACATTTAAAGTTATGCTTGTTCCTTTAGTATATAACCCATTGATATTGCCAGTTATATCTCCACCTTTTCCCTCTTTAGTAACTGAAAATTGATACTTTGTTTCTTCGCCTGTTTCATTATTTTGACAGCTAACTAATGATAACGATAATACCCCAAATAAGAAAATAAATTTAGTTCTCATATTTCCCTCCATTTATTCTTTAATAAGAATGTTATTCATTTTGAAATTTTAAATTTATTTTATTTCTACATTCATCCATTAGTTTAATAATTTCTAAATTATCTTGTAATTTAACAAATGTAGATTCCTTGTTATTTAAATCTAAATCATTAAAAGTATCGTAAAATTCTTTTTGATATGTAGTTTTCCCTTTAATAACATCTCGTTTAAGATTGTTATTATATTTAACAACAATTTTCTTAGGAGCATGGCCTTTATATACTTTGACTACACCATTTTGATAATTAAAAACTAATTTATCTTTTATTTTATTAATAGAAGTGTTTATTCTGACTATAAAATCTTTATAAATAAATTCTATTTTGTCAATTAAATCAATTTCGTGATACATCTTAGCTTTTATTTTAATATCTAAAGGCTTGCCAAATAAGATATAAGCAATTGTAATTAAGTATATTCCTATATCTAGTAAAGCCCCGCCACCTCTATTTTTATCAAATATTCTATTATTTTTAGAAAGTTTAGATTTATAGACTGAAAAAGAGAAAGTAGCTTCTTTTAACTTTCCTAATTTTTTTGAGTGAACTATATTTTTTAATGAATAAAAAATATCACTATGAAGTGTCCACATCGCTTCACTAACATAGGTATCATATTTTTTATTCATTAAAATTACATCTTTGATTTCGTTTGAACTAATAGTAATCGGTTTTTCAACAAGAACAGGGACATGTTCTTTCAAACATAATTTAATATATTCATAATGAGAAGAATGAGGCGTAGCTATATATACTAACGAATATAAATTTTTATTATCTAAAAATTCTTCAACATTATCAAAAATCTTTGCATTATATTTATTAGCTAATTTTTTAGCTGTTTTTTTGTTACGAGAAAATATTGCAGAAATTTCAAAATCTCCGCAAGACTTAAGTATTTTATATATTTTAGAAACAATAACTCCGCTTCCAATAATTCCTAGTTTGTACATAATTAAAAAAGAATAGGTAGTACAAACTACCTATTCTTAGCATTATTTATTAAGCTACAAATGTGATTCCACCACAATATGTGATATATCCAGGGGTAGTAATTGTTAATGCGCCAGTTGCTGCTTCAGGAACATCATAAACAAATACTGAGTATGCAATTGACTTGCCATTTTCTGTTTCTACACCATCAATAACAGTTGCTTTTGAGGTATCATCACTTCTTTCAAGCTCAGTTTCGCCAACTGTAATAGTAAATGGATTAACATATGTTCCACCAGTAACATATTGTTTAATTACAATTTGTTTAATTCCGCTAACGTCGGCAGCTTTTAAAGCTGTTCCGTTTTTACCAAACATATATGAAGGGATATCAGCTGTAAAGTATCCACCAGCTCCTTCGCTACTATTACCAACTGCGGTTCCGAGAGTAAATTCTTTATTATTGGTCTTGAAAGATACTTCTTCGTTTAAATATTTATTATCTTTAACACCTTTTTCAGTAAGAATTTCATTAACATCACTTGGTTCAACAGTATATTTAGCATTAGCAACTTCTGTAAAGTTAATACTACCAACATATTGAAAACTA
Source organism: uncultured bacterium (assembly GCA_949299335.1). Classification (GTDB taxonomy): domain Bacteria; phylum Bacillota_I; class Bacilli_A; order RFN20; family CAG-826; genus Onthovivens. The sequence goes on from CASGAD010000014.1 coordinate 214,624, forward strand.
AATGTACCTGTAAGTGAAACATCTCCTGTTAATTTTTCAGTATTAGAATAAACATAAGTATACTCATAAACTTTCTTGGTGCCAACAAGAAGACCAGGTATTTCTTTTGCTTCACCTAATAAAGTTCCTTTGATTTCAGTGTCACCGATTTTAACTGCGACATCATTTGTATATGGTTTTCCAGTTGAACTACTAACACTTGTTGTGTATTGAGTAATTGTTAAATTTGTAAAGCTTGCAGCTTTAGTAACAACTGTTCCATTTTTGCTCATCATAAATGCATCGAGTTCAGTTGTGAAGAATCCGCTTGCACCTTCTGAACAATTTCCAACAGATCCTTTTCCGAAAGTAAATTCAACACCATCAATAGTTGCATCTTTATCTGCTGCTGTATATGAATTATCTTCAACACCATCTAATACACTTGCTAAATCAGAATTTGTAATCTTTACACCATCAAGATTTGTATATTCTGTTAATGCTTCTTCAACAGTAATTTTAATTGAACCAAATTTAGTTGCATCAGATGATGGAGTTGCTTTAATTTCAACTTCACCAACTTTTAAACCAGTAACAACACCATTTTGATCAACTGTAGCGATAGTTTCATCAGAACTTGACCATGTAATAGTTTGTTCAGTATCAAAATCTAACGCTTCTGCTGTTAAGGTAATAGTTTTGCCAACAGTAACTTTTGTTGTATCAGCTGTAATTGAAACATTTGGATTAGCAACATAAGCATTGTTATTTACTGTAGCGAAAGTAGAATCGATAAATGAGAAACCTGGAATTTTCTTTTCAGTTGTATTTCCATCTGAGCCAAGACCATTATAAACGTTTACAGTAGCAATTGGTCCAACATAATCTAAAGTTTTGGCGCCATTAGAATCTTTAATTTCTTTTAAAGTGTTATAAAACTTAAGCTTGTCATCATAATCTGCATTGTATCTATCACTAGAAATAGTAATTTCTTTACCTTTATAACGAACAATAGCTGTAACATATGCGTTTTCAGTTGTTTTTCCGTTATAAACATTAGCATTAATTGAACATTCTATAACTTTAGCACCTGTAATTTTATACATTGCAGCATAGTGATCAGTAAATTTAGCAATGTTATCTGCATCTTCTAATTCATTTATAGCAGCTTCTTCAACGCCTTCTCTGATTTCATCAGCAGCTAATTTAGTAATAACAGCTCCACTACCTGCTATTTGCTTAACATTATTATATGAGCTTGCTTCACCTAAAACTTCAACTGCATCACCAATTTCTAATGTGTCAGTAACTGATTTAGCTGGTTTATAAACCATTAAAGCATATTCACCATCTTGGACATAAATTCCATAAGGTGTGCCTTTTCCATCAGTATCTTTAATAATACCAGTAACATAACCTTGAACAGCAACATCGCCTTCTGTTGGCATATCTTTAATAGTTACATAATTTTTATCATTAACTAAGTTAATTTCATAAGTAGCTGTAGCTTTTGCATCGCCTAAAGTAGCTTCTGCAGAAATTGTAAATTTGCCTGTACTATTTCCTGCAATATTTCCATCATATATAGGCTTCATTTCTAAGAAAGTTTCTTGATCAGTAACTTTCCATTGTGAAGCTTCATATGTCCAGTTAATAGAAACTTGGTGTTCGATATTAGCTTCACTTAAATATGTAAAATCTGTAGTAGCTTTTAAATATCCACCAGTTAATGCTGTTAACTCATTATATGCAGTTGGATAAGTTGTTGGTCTCATTGGATTAGTTTTATTGTCTAATAAAATTGATGCGTCCTTAATAACTGCGTCAACGATTTCTTGATCAGTCATAGTTTCTGAAGCACCGCCACAGCTTGTTAACATTCCAAATGTAAGAGCTGTAAATGCTAAAACTGATAACATTCTATTTCTTTTCATATTGCTTTATTTCCTCCTGCGCAAATATGTTTAATTATTCTACTTCAAGGATATAATCTTGATATCCTTCTCTAAAACTTGGCAAAGTAAGTTGATATTCAATATCAGAATCTTCGTCATATTGGTAGCAACCAACAAAAGCTTTAACAGAGTATTTTTTGCCTACTTCGAATACAGCTTCAATTGTTGCTGGGTCTGTAAAGAATGCGTGAGATTCGCATCTAATATTTAATTGCATATTATTATAATAAGTCAAAATTGTATAAACAATTCCACCACTTGTAGTTGTACTTGTGTAATATGCAGCATCTGGATTATCCTTACTAGCATGTGTATTTAATACCAGTTCAACATAGTTACCAGTAAATTTTTCAAAATCACTATATTGGGTAATACTTGTGCTAGGAACAGCATATGCATTGGTGTTATATTCATATCCTAATGCCTCGACTTCTTCTTTTGTTTTTGCGACATACTCAAAAGCATATCTAGAAGCAATCGTGCTTGTTTCAATATCAGTCAATTGATAATTACCACTATACTTTGTAATCTTACAATAGAACTTAATAATGTATCCTGGTTTTAAATCGATTGATTTATATTGTGTAAAAGCATAGATTCCAGAATAAGTTTCATCAGTATCTAATTTAGTTAAATCTCTACAATAGAAGTTATATCCTGCAACACCAGTTACAATTGCAGTAATACGTAATTTTTTACCACCAGAACTTGTGTTATAGTCAACACCTAAAGTATCAAAATTAGCTTTTGCGTTTGCAATAGTAGTTTCAACTACTTCACCACTATCATCATAATCGCAATCAGCTTCACCATTTACTCTTCTCTTAGCTGCTTTAGCTGCATCACCAGCTTCTTTAAAAGCATCATAATATCCAGGTAAAAGGTCACTATTTTGTTGTAAATAATTTAAAGAGTATCCTTGTTCAACAATTTCTAAGTTCAATAAGCGGTAATCACTAGTTTCTGTTTTATACCAAACAAATCCCATGAATCTTCCGCCAGACGAATCATACTTTTCGAATTGGATTAAATCATTAACAACTACAATTGAAGTTGCACTCTTTAATTTACTTTTTGTAAATAAAGAAGCCTTTAATCCCCAAGGATCGATTTCACCAGTAGATTCTGGAGTGTCAATAGCTTCATATCTTAATCTGAATCTATCACTATCTTGTCCAGTTCCATTTACAAGTGAAAAGTTTGTGGTATCACCATCAGTATATGCAATTACTTTAACTTCACTTATAGCAAGTCCACTTTTTGGTTGAGCAGAAACAAAATTATTACGAGAAATTTTGTCTTCCATTGTGAACTTAAAACTATCAGTTATTGGAGTTGCATATTCTTCATTTGATCCACAGGCTTGTTCTGCTGGGCCACAGCTAGTTAAACTAGCTGAAGCGCCAACAAACATTGAAGCAAGAATAAATCCAAATATATATTTTATTCCTTTAAATTTCATAAAAATTAATCTTGTGGAATATGACCTTTATCTAATTGATAGTATGTGTCAAGTAATTTCAAATATGTATCTAAACTATTGACATCAACTTCCTTAGGATCTAAGTCTCTAACAGCACCCATAATTGAGCCAACATTAGCTCTGATTGAACTGGATCCAACAAATCCTGGGTCAACGAATTGTGTCCAAGTTGTGTTTTCACCTAAATAATCATCGAAGTTAACATTGATAGCATCTCTCATAGTTTTTGCTGTGCCAGTTAAAGAAGTATCTTTTAAGTAGCTTTGATATAAATCAGTTTGATAAGCATTCTTTGTAACTGGAATATAACCACTTGCTTTAGCAAATGTTGCATTTGTAACAGGATCATAGCTTAATGTTTTTAATAAATTCCATGTTTCTCTTCTGCTTGCTTCATCAGTGTTCTTAAACATGACTAAGTTAGTTCCTTGAGAAATGACATATTTACAATCTGGTTTATCTGCGTTATATGGAATTGGGTTGATTTCTACTTCGAATAAGTTATCTGCAGGAACACAGTTACTAACACCAGCACTTGAACCAATTGTGAAAATTGTTTTGAAAGCTTTAAATGGTGTAGATGTATAGCTTGATTCACCGAAATCACTTGGAATACCGATAATTCCTTCTTCAAAATATTTATTAAATGTTTTTAATGCTGTAGCAACTTCATTTGATTTGTAACGCATAACGCCAATTTCGTTACCATTTTTATCTTTTGTTAACTCTGTATATGTACCACCCCATTGTCTAACAATTGTAATAAAGAAGTTAGCTTGTGAGTCATAAGAAAGAATTCTGAAATCGTTCTTATTGATACCGGATAAGTCAACTTTAACTGAATAGCCACTTTCAAGAGCAGCTTTACTGTTATAACATTTGACTTCTCCATTAGCATTCATTGCAAGTACACCATTAAATGCGCCTTTGCCAACTACTTGAAGTGTTTTATCCTTAATACCATATTTATCGATGTTTGATAAAGCATTAAGAGCTTTTAATCCAAACTCTTCAACACCTTGCCATGTTGTTGGAACACCAGTAATTTCATTTTCTGTTCCTTTTGTCATAGCAACTAAAACATCAACAAATGTTTTATTTGTAGTTAAAACTTCAGTTGATTTATTAAATGGTAAACCCATTGTTTGTCCATCAACAATCTCTTGACATTCAGTTAAATAGTTTTGATAGTAATCATCTAAATTAACATTGTCTTCTTTAATATAATTATCTAATGAGAAAAGGATACTAGACTCATTATATTGTGCCATGTGGTCTGGATAAGCAACTGCTAATTGTGGATAAGTTCTTGTAGAAACTGAACCAGAAATTGTACTTAATAAGTTGTCATAGCCACCTTGACCAGTATGTATAATATCATATGTCAAATCTGGATGTTCTTCCCTATAAGTCTCTAAAACGTTTTCTAATGCTGTAGTCATTGATGTACCGAATCCGGTCCAAAAATTAATAACCCCTTTGCTTTGTCCACAGCTTGAGAGAGCCATAACCCCCATAACGGCAGTAATAGCTGCAATCTTCATATTTTTGTTCATTGTTTTCCTCCTTTTAGAACAAATATATATCTAATATGCCTTACGCATTATTAGCCTTTAATACCACTTCTTGATACACCTTTCATAATGTACTTATGGAAGATAATAAAGAATACGAATAGTGGTAACGTAACAACGACAGAACCAGCCATCTTACCAGGTTGGTTATCGCTAAATTCGCTTGAGAATATTGACATTAATCCATTCGAAACAAGTCTAATATCATAACCAGTTCCAAATATAAGGTTGTTTTGTGTCTTACCATTAGCAACAAGTGTTGGCCATACGTAACTATTCCATCCACCCATCAACGAAAGAATAATAATTGTAACAATAGTTGGCATACCAATTGGAATCATAACTCTTAATAAGTATTTCCAGTCAGTATATCCGTCAACTTTTGCTGCCAAATATAATTCGTTTGGAATTTGCTGGAATGTTTGACGCAAATAAAATATATAGAAGACACTAACACCATGTACAAGTATTAATGCAGCGAAAGTATTTTCCCAGTTAAATTGTTTAACGAGGGCATAATTTGTAATAATCATCATTTCGCCAGGAATCATCATAGTAGCAAGAATGATTAAAAATAATGCATTTTTACCTTTGAAATTCAATCTAGCAAAGGCGAAAGCTGCAAGTACACTAGTTACAACGGTAACTATCATAGACCCACCAGCAGAAATAAGAGTATTTAAGAAATATTGGAAGAAACTTGCTTTTTCTTGAACTTGACCAAGATTATCAATATAAGTTTTTCCAAAAACATCAATATAGTTTTGCCATGTAAATGGAATCGGCAATAAAGAAATTGTATTGCTTGATTTGTTTGCTTCATAAGTAGCATTCGATATAAATGATGTAGAAATCATAAATATGAATGGAATGATAATAAATAAAGCAAATGCAATCAAGAAAGCATACATTAAAACTTGAGTGATTACTCTAGCAGTTTTATGACTCTTTCCAATATTGTAGCCATCTTCTCCAGCTTTACTTCCATATTGAAGTTGTTCTCTACTAATTTCGAGTTTTTTATAGCCACTATCTAAATAAGCTTGTAATTCTTCATTAGATTTAATTGCTTTAGCCATACTTTTCTCCTTCCTTAATAGTGAACTCTCTTCTTACTAACTGCAAATTGTGCAATCGTAATTAAAAGGATAACGCAAAGTAATACTAAACTTCCTGCAGCAGCATAACCTGGATGAGTTGGATTAGTTTGTTTCATATCCCTATAAAGATAACCGACAACTGTAATCCATTCAACACCTTGTGATCCACCAAAGAAGTATGTATTTTGACTGATGTAAACAGATCTAACATTTGTATACATCTTAAATGCGCCAATAAACGATGTAATAGTAATATATAAAATTTGAGGAGATAATAATGGTAATGTAATTCTTCTAAATATCGTTAAACCACTAGCTCCATCAACTCTAGCAGCATCATAATATTGTTTATCAATTGTTGATAAACCACTTAAGAAGACTAAAATTTTAAACGCCAAACCACTCCAAATACTATAAGCAACAATGACAAAGCCTTGAGCCCAACGAGGAGCACCTTCTGTAATCCATTGTTGATTACTATGGAAAATGATATTTATGAAACCTCCACCGATAGATCCGTTAGTATAACTTGAAAATAACAAGTTAAAAACCATACCTAAAGCAATCGTATTTGTAACATAAGGCAAGAAAAATACGATTTGGAAGAATCCCTTAAACCATTTAATTGAGTGTATGAAATAAGCGATTAATAACGAAATAATAATTGTTAATGGGACCTCAAATATAACGAGTTCAAATGTATTCCACATACTCTTTAAAAATAAAGATGTAGGAATTGTTTGCCCAAATAACGATATTGAATAAGTTGTATCATTAAATAAATATGCGAAGTTACCGAATCCAAAGTTAGATGGGTAAGGAGCATCAGTACAAACAACACCGCTTCCTCCAACCGCACTCATATCCTCACATACTTGGCTATTTCCTAAAATAATATTACTTATTGCAAAAGATCCACCACCATCAACCCACGTAAATCCTTCAGTAAATGCAATAACAATACTGTTAATAATTGGATAAATCATGAATAGGATGATTAAAATAAACGCTGGAATCAAAACTAAAAAAGCAAGTAAGTTTTGATTCATATAAAAACGACGTTTTCTAGTATCAAGAGGCCTATTTACATCAAACTTTGGTGAACCATCTTCATTATAATAATATGATTCATCATGTCCACGATGTCTCATTCTTAAATATAAAGAATGCCAAAAATGGCCAAATGATGTCTTAGGTTCTGTCATTTCAACTTCATTATTAGTTTTCTTAAACATAACTTAAGCCACCCTCAAACTATAAAATTCTTTCGCCTGTCTCTTCAAAGACATAAATACGTTTAGCACTAAAATGTAAAATTTCTTTTCCTTCACACTTTTTAGCAAGTTCGCTTGAAACAATAATTTTAATTGGTTCTTTTGTTTTGTTTATTTCGCCAACAACAGAAATATCTCTACCAATATGTTCAATATTTTCAACTCTTACCTCAATTGGTCCTTTTTCATCCAAATCAAAAGATTCAGCTCTAATACCAATTTTACATTTTCTAATTGGATTAAGACGATGTTCTAATGATGTAACGATTTTATTAATAGTTTCTTGTGACTCAGGACGTAAAATATCGCTAATTCCATAAATCATATCAAGTTGAGCTTTTTTAATTTTACGAGTTAAATCCCAATCACTATCAGCAAATAATGAATTAACCTTATCAGCATATTCTTTTGATCTAACGCCATTAAGTGCTCTTCTAACAACAGCTTCAACCTCTAAGACGCCATTTTTGCTTGAAGCATTTTGAATGCCTTTTAACATTTCTCTAGACTCATTAACAACAGTCTTAGCATGCTCAGTATCAACAATAATTGTGTTAAGTGCTTCTTCGGCTCTTAAAAGCGTAATCTCATCCATTAACTTAAACAAATCTTCTTCAGTTTTGACTGCTGGTAATGCTTTGTTAACATGATTAATGACTAATTCACCATCAAATTTATCTAAGTATTTGACAACTTTAGTATATAAGCTAGAAACCTTCTTATCTTCACTAGTAGGTAAAATAACTTTATCTAATAAACTATGTTCTCTATTAAGCAAAACAGCTTCATTAGCTTCTTTTACAATAGTTGTAAGAGCAAGTTTTCCTTCTTTTGAAGTAGGGCTAGGTGTTGATTCGATTGATTTAATAGCTTTTTCAATAATTTCTTTGTTTCCTTTAACAAAAGGATTAATCTTATAAATTTGTTCTTTTGCCCTAGCGATTGTAATAGCTTCTTTAGCAGCTTCTAAATCAGCTTCGGTATTTAACTTTCCAACATAAGAATTAAATATTTCAATAACCTTTAAATTATCAAACTTATCCAAGTAAGCAACTAACGCTTTAGCAAGTCTTGATTGCTCTTCACTAAGTCCATTAGGTAAAGTTACACGTTTATTTAAGAAATAAGGTAAATCTTTAGTTTTTCCTACTCCAGTACCTGTTAATAAATTTCTGCCACAAACGTTACAGTATTTAGCATTATGTGAAACAACTGTTCCACAATGTGGACATACTAATTCCTCAATATGAACTTTCTTTAAAGCACTATCAACTTTTAAAACATTTCCGGCGATATATAAAGTGTCTCCTTTAATTTCACCATCAAAAGTATTGATAGCAGGTGTTCCTAAGAACTTAGCAACAAATAAGTTAGCAGGTTCTTCATAAACCTTTTGTGGCTCATCCTTTTGTTGAACGATACCATCTTTCATAACAACGATAAAGTCGCTAATTGACATAGCTTCTTCTTGGTCATGAGTAACGAAAATGGTTGTAATACCAGTTTGTTTTTGAATTCTTTTAATTTCTTCACGTGTTTGAAGTCTTAAACGAGCGTCTAAGTTACTCAAAGGTTCATCAAGTAAAAGAACTCTAGGTCTTTTTGCAAGTGCTCTAGCAATTGCAACACGTTGTTGTTGTCCACCACTTAATTCTTTTGGCTTTCTATCCAACAATTTTTCAATGTTAACAATTTTAGCGTTTTCCAAAGCGATAGCACACTTTTCATCGTAAGTTAACTTTGGACGTACATTATCAAGAGGGAACATAATGTTTTGTCTGACGTTCAAATGAGGATAAAGTGCATAGTTTTGGAAAACTAAGCCGATACCTCTATTTTCTGCAGGAACATTAGTTACATCTTCGTTTCCAAAGAAAATTCGTCCTTCGGATGGCTTATGAAGACCCGCGATCATATAAAGTGTTGTAGACTTACCACAACCACTAGGTCCTAACAAACCACAAAGTTTGCCATCGGGGATATCGAATGTCATGTTGTTAACAGCGACAACTCGTCCTCCTCTTTTTTTACTGTCAAAGATTTTTACGAGTTTATCAATTTTGACTTCCATAATAAAATTCCTCTCTGTTTAATTATGATACCATATATGGTACCTATAATTTAAACAATTTTATAAATCTTTTCTATCGAGTACACCAGCATTCTTCAAATTTTGAGTGACTTGTTCTGTCAGCATGTCTTCTGTTTTTTTGTCAACAAACCACACACTGTTTTTCGTGTCAATCATTAAAGAAGCGCTTATATAATCACTGATGGATCTATGATTTTTTGTAAAAACAATCACTAAATAATCCAACAAATAGAAAAGAAACATAGTTAAAAAGCCAATGTAAACTTCAATGGAAATGAAAAAATACTTCGCAAAAACTTGTTTTTTTGCAATTTGATAACCAAGTGTATTAACTAAACCAATATTCATAATTTTCATTCCTAAAGTTTCGCCGTTTTTAAAAAACATTGGTAAAATTAGAAAATATATTACGCTTGCAATTGCTATAGAAATATAAGCTTCATAGCGAGAAATACTCTCTAACTTTTTATATAAAACTTCATATTGAGAAGTTCTAGCTAAATTATTGCATGCAATGTGATACGTACCATTTAAATTGTCTGTATCTGTAAATATTCTTAAATAATTAATGATATATTCTTGATTTTTTTCTAAATTATCACCATTTCTAGTGTATCTATTTCCAGCAAAAGTAATGGTTTCTTTAATTTTAACATTAATTCCAATGATATTATTATTTTCATCTAATACAACTGGTGAGGTATTTAAATTAGCATTTTCATAATAATAAACATCGAAATCTTTATCCCGATCAATTAATAATACATTTTTATTATACCATTCATTTTTTTCACTTATTGAAGGATTATCATCAAAATAAAAGGAAGTCACCTCATCAGCAAAATCACTTAAAAAATAAAAATAATATGTAGCCTTAATATAACTTTCATAGCCTTCAAAAGTAAAATATCCATTTTCATTAGTTAATTCAGTTGAACTTATATTAGTCACACTAGTGCAATCTTGTTCAACACTTCTATCAATAAATAAGCCACTTTTTACTTGCAATCTCATTGTTTCATGTAAAACATCCATTGTTCCAAAACCATAATCAAAAAGACCTTCAGTTGCAGGTAAATATGTTGCTAAAAATAAAATAGCGAAAAAGATTATATCAATAATTATTCCAAAAACGCGCCTTACTAGTGGTGCATGAACGATACTTTTTAACTCTATGACATTAGAATTCGTCATCTTCATTACGCACCATCTCTAATTCATCTTTATAAATAGATGAAGTTTTAAGGTTAACTAATCTAGTAAAAGAAATTAAGTCAGGTATACTAGTTCTCTCTTTTAAAATGATTGTAGTCACCATTGTAACGAATAAATATCCACCATAAATAGGGAATAATATGAAAGCATCATTAATAATTAAAGGGACTAAAGATAATAAAATTGGAGGTAAAAAGCGTAAAACAACTTGATAAAGCTTGATTTCAAATCCGTCAACATTACAAAGACCAATTTTAAAAATAAGTCTGCCAACTGTATAGTGTTTTTTATTTAATAAAGGAATTAATAAATAAGGGAATATACTACTAAAAGCTAACGAGGTCACAATTTGATAAGTTCCTTGATTATTTACGAAATTGTAAGCATCTAAATAAAATTTATCGTTAAATAAATCTGAAAAACAACCTTTATAAGTAGTGAGAAAGAAATTTAAAAGTTCAGCTTCTCCATCTTCAGTTAATCCTTTTGACTTATCTTCATCAATATATAAACTTTTATCATATACCCCTACTTTAGTCTTATCGATTTCTCCATTATTAGAATCGTATTCAAATAAAGAATCGTCCGTTCCAATTAATAAAATTGAACTATTAAATTCTTCTATGGAAAGAGCTATCCTTGTTCCGCCGTTTTCAATATACCATTCACTACCAAAATATTTATCGGTCAAATAATAATTTTCGACAATTTCTTTATATTCTTCGATAGTTCCGTTATTTAGTTGATTATAATATTTATTCTCATCTAAAACATAAAGACCTGAGTTAACTAAAGTTTCGTTTTTTAATAGTAAGTTTTTGTAATATGCACTATTTTGATCACCAGTAGGAGTAAAAATTGGATCAAATAAGACATAGGTCGAAAGTAAAAATAAAGCTAGAAAAAGGACAAAGTCAACGAGTGCGCACGCCACCCTTGTTGTTAATGTAGGTAAGTTAATATGTCTATTTAACACAACTAAATCCTCAAGCCCTTTTAATAATATTAAAATTATACATTAATCATGCCTTATATTTCACTTAAAATTTTATTAAAATTTAAATAAAAGATTTAAAATATGATATTTGCAGACTTTTTATTTTAAATTAATAATTTTTACAAGGTATTCTTCGATTACGTCTTGAATAAATACACCTGTATCAACAAAGTTATTACCATAACTTTCAGCTACATAATTAATTGTACCGATTGTAGTTGTTCCATTAATAAATGTAGGGTCTTTAACTTTTACATAATGATTATAATTGATAACATCATAATATTGGGCTTCATTAGGATTAAATAAAACTAATGTGTTAGAAAAAGGAAAAACTCTAATTAAATCACTATATGTGAATTCTCCTTTATCAACACTGTCTCTTACTCCACCATAATTATGCACAGCAACACTTACTTCAACTCCATATAAATCTTTATGACTATTTATATAAGAAATAATGGCGTTACAAGCAATATCCAATAAATCTTCCTTACTTTTATATTCATTAAAATTACAAATAACTCTATTTACATCACCAATTACTTCTTTATATTTAGTGGTTAATGAATCAACGATTTCGTTAGATTCATTAAAATCCATATTAAAAGTAGATATTGTTTCGTAGCCAATCGAATAACCTAATGTTACTTCATTATTATTTAAAGTAAAACTATATGATAAATGCGAAAGATAATTTCCGTTTTTACCACCCTCTACATATGGTACTCCATTATACTCCCCACTTTTGCGGTAATGATCATGCCCTAAAAAGACACCATCAACTATTTCACCTGGAGCTGAAACATCTCCGAACTTATAATCCTCATTAGTAGAATAATCATAAAAGCCCGAATCATGTGAAGCTAAAATAACTAAATCACAGCCTTTATCCCTTAAAGATTTTGCTTCTTCTTTTATATAATCATTAGGATAGTTAAATTTAAAATTTTTAGAAACTGAAGCTGTAATATCATATCCTAAATCACTAGCTAAAGTTCCAATAACTCCAACTTTAAGATCTCCTCGACTAATAATAACTGATTTGTCCAAATATGAAGGCATTTGATTGTTAGAAGAATAAGTTAGATTAGCCGCTAAATAAGGAAAGTCAGCATCCATACAATTTTCTTTAATAACTTCTTCTCCCCAATCAAATTCATGATTACCTAAGGTCATGGCATCAAATGTGGCAATATTCATAGCTTCATTAACTATCTTACCTTTAGTTTTATTAGATTCAACTCCACCTTGCCACATATCACCAGTTGATAAAATGATTGTAAAAGGATTTTCTTCTTTTTTCTTTAATAAGTATTCAACAATTCTTGATAGCCCAGTTTGTTCACCTTCTTTATACTCGAATGAGCCATGAAAATCGTTAATAGCATATATATCAACCCTTGTAGTATAAGCTTCATCTTTAGGTAAAACAAAAATGTTAAAAGAACCTTTTTCATAGGCGCCTTTACTAACTTCTACTTTTACTTTTTCACTTTCACCACTTAAAACCGTACCTTCAGGAATACTTAAAGTGTAATCCGTAATTTCATTATTATTTTCATCATAGACTTTAAGTCCATCGTAATTAATTGGGTCACCTTCATAAAAAATTCCACAAAAGTTACCTATTTTTCTAGGAAATAATTTTGTAGACTTAATTTCGTCTTTATTTTCAAAAGTACAAGCGCATAACATTAATCCAATAAAAGACAATGTTATAACTGGTAATAATTTAGATTTTGCTTTCATATTCTATCCCTCTATTTTCATATTAATTAAATCTCTAAACGCGATTCTCTATCTTTATCAAAAACATAAAATTTATTTTCTTTTAAATCAAATTTATTAGGACCTATTTTAACATCGATATCACTATCAATAATAACTTTAATTGATCCTTCTATTTTTAATGGATGTTCACAGATAAGAGTTTTATCTTTACCCATCGTAATAATTTCTTTAACATCTAAAGTTAATACGCCATAAGTGTTATTAAGTTTAAAACCTTCAGGTCTAATAGCTACATATGTATCTTTAAAAACATTTATTTTTTTGCTATTAAGAATTTTTTCCTCGCCTATAAATAATCCATTATCATTAATATTTCCTTTAAAAACGTTAACGACAGGTGTTCCTAAAAACTTAGCAACAAATAAATTTATAGGATTATTATATACTTCTTGAGGTTTACCTACTTGAATGGCTACCCCATCTTTCATTACAACAATCTCATCACAAATCGACATAGCTTCTTCCTGATCGTGAGTTACAAATATAGTTGTAATACCAGTAGCTTTTTGAATACGTTTAATTTCTTCTCTAGTTTGTATTCTTAATCTAGCATCCAAATTACTTAAAGGTTCATCTAAAAGTAAAACTTTTGGCTTTTTAACTAAAGCTCTTGCGATTGCAACACGCTGTTGTTGCCCTCCACTTAGTTCGTTAGGTCTACGCGCTAAATATTCATCAATTTGAACTAATCTTGCAACATCTTGAACTAAATCATCAATTTCATCTTTTGTTAACTTTCTTTTAATCTTTATAGTTTGACCTTCTTTATCAAGCCATTCAAAGTTATCATTTAACTTAAAACCTAGTTTATTAAGTCTATTTAATATTTTTTGATTACTTTGTTCTAATTTCTTAATATTAAACAAAATAACTTCATCTTTATTTTTTAAATGAATTCCCATGTTAAAGAGTTTTGTTGCCATTGAAGTAACAATATGAAACCTATAAACTAATTTTCTAACGCTTTCATCTTTAGAAATTCTATTTTTATAACTAGACGATAAAATTATCTCAACGATTTCATCAGCATGATTTTTTAGTAACTCGATAATTTTATTGTTATAAAGAATACTATTTTCTTTCTTAGTAGTAATTATTTTTAAATTACTTAATGGATATTTAACATTATTATACACACTCATATGTGGGTAAAGAGCATAATTTTGAAATACCAATCCTATACCTCTTTTTTCTGGTGAAAGATGAGTTACATTTTCATTTCCGAACCATATTTCACCTTCGGTTGGGGTTTTAAGACCACTAACCATATAAAGTGTAGTTGATTTGCCACATCCACTTGGGCCTAATAATCCTAAAAGTTCGCCATCTTTTATAATAACGGAAACATCTTTTACAGCTATTGTATCTGGAATATTCTTTTTAGGATCGCCAGGAAAAGCTTTTGTAATATGTTTTAATTTTATTTCCATTAATTAGTTTCTCCGATTTTATTAGATTCATTTTTACAAGAGACACTAACTTTTTTGATATTAATTTTTGTCTTTATAAAAAGTGTAGTCCCTAGGATTATCAAAACTAATCCTATACTAACGCATAGATAAAATAAAATTGCTTCAAATGAATCATAATCAAATGTTGTTACTCTTTTATATGTGACTAAACATATAGGCAAAAACAATAAACCTATAATAAAAACCATGAGTCCTAAAATAATCGAACAGAGGCTCATATTTTTGATTTCTTCTAATTTTTTTGTTTTCTTTTTTTCTTCTAGTTTCATATATAAAAAAGTTTTGTTAGAAAGAGAATAATCTTCCCTTTCTAACAAAAAATTGATTAAATGTTTTCCCAAGCTGCTTTAAACTCGTCGTTAATATATTTATCTAAAGCGTCTCCTTTCAATGTTGATTTAAAGACATCTTCTAATAAACTTTTTACAGCGCTTCTAGCACCATCAGAATATTGAGAAACAGGAGCAATAAATGTTTGCTCATTTGCATCGTAATCTTCATAAATTTCATATACACCTTTTTGTAAATAATTGTAGTTATTATTTTGATTTGGTGTTTCTGGTAAAGATACATTAGCATCTGTAATCGCAGTAATTGATGAATCGTTATATGAAGTAGCTCTAATAGGCATTGAAGACATTTGAACAGCAACTTTTGCTGAATTTGCTGTATTTGTCATGAATTTATAGAATAACCAAGAAGCGATATTTTCAGTTGTACTCTTATTGAAGAAAACTATATTTGCACCTTGGCTCATTGCTTTAGAATTAGCTGTTTTATCACTTACTACAGGGGTAGTTTCTAACATTCCATCATCGATTACAGGAGTTGGTAAAACTTCACCTCTATAAAAATCACCACTACCATACCAAGCATTTTTTGAACCATTAATGTAAATAAAGCATTCTTGATTATAATTGTAATAATTCCAAACGCCTTCATTTCCATCTGGATCAATTATACTACTAGTTGTGATTAATCCTTCGTCATACCAAGACTTAAGCATTTTGACCATTTTAACAGCTTTTTCATTTGCACCATTAGTTTCATCATAAAATTTCACAGCTTCAGATTTACTAATTTTACCGTCATTATTTTCATCTTTATTGCCGCCATAAGGTACATTCATCATTTCAGAGAAAGTGATATATAAATTATCAGTTGAGTCATAACCAATTGGAGTTACTTTACCTTTTTCCCAAACAACTGTATGTGATTGTGGTTCGCCTTTTCCAAGTTCACTATTCCATACTGATTTATCTGTGACAATATTATCCATTGCTAATAATTCTCTACCAGCACTAATAATATCTTCCCAGTTTGTTAAATCATAATTTCCTTTTCCTAAATATTTATCTAAGACATCAACATTATAGAATAATGCTTCACTATTCTTGTACCAAGGTAATGAATATGTTCCTTTTTCAACATACTCTTGTCCTTCCTTTAAGAAAGCACTATTTAAATCATCCTTTTTTGTTGAATCATCGCTAGTTACTTCAGTAGTACTTCCACTTACTGGCTTGACTCCTAGTCCATATTTATCATTAGACATATATGAATCCATATTTAAAACATTGCCTGAATCTAAATATCCAACAACATAATCAGGATAACAAACAGCCATTGATGGTAACTTATCAGGTGTTTTTAAAACACCAGTAATAGCCTCATCAATATCCCAATATCTACCCATATCTTTTAATTCGACTTTTATATTAGGGTATACTTTATTAAACTCAGTAATTATCTCTTTCATCATGGTGTGTTCTGCACCATTTTCTCCATCCTCGTCGTAAAGATTTTCCCAGAATGTAACGGTAGCTTCTAATTCAGTGTAGTTTGTACCTTCATAAGGATCAACATCATTACTTGAAGTACATGAAGCTACTAAAAATGAGCAAACTGCCCCTAAGGTAATAGCGGGCATAAGCATCTTCGATTTAAGTCTCATTAAATTTCCTCCCTTAAATACCTATATATAATATAACAATCATCATTCGAAATAAAATTTTAAAATGTAGATTTAATAGAAAATTTTTGTTTATCCTTTAATCCCAGTTCTGCTAGTTCCACTCATAATGTATTTTCTAAAGAAAATAAATATTAATATTAAAGGAATTGTTACTATAACAGTTGCAGCCATTTGCAATGATTGAAGAGTAAATAAGAATCCTCCGATATTTGTATCAAAATTAGCAAAATCTCTAATACCGACCGTAATCAAAGTAAATTCACTATTAGAAACAGTTACAGTTTTAGGCCAAGCATAGGCATTCCAAGTTGAAATTACTTTTAAAATAGTAATTGTAATTAATGTAGGTGAAGCGATAGGAACCATTACTTTCCATAAATATTTCCAATCGCTTTTTCCATCAACTTTACTTGCTAAATACAATTCTTCAGGAATTTGTTTGAAGTTTTCTCTAAGTAAATAAATATAAAAAACATTAACAATAAAAGGGAGCATTATAGCAAAATAAGTTCCCCACCTATCATTTAATAATCCATAACGATAAACTGTAATAAAATTACTAGCAACAAATAGTTCACTAGGAATCATCATGGTAACCAAATAAATATAAAAAGTAGTATCTCTTCCTTTAAACTGAAGCCTTGTAAAGGCAAATGAAGCAAAAATTGTTATAAATAATGTTCCAATTGTAGAAATAATTAATACTATAAATGTATTTAGTAAATAACTAAAAAAATTAAATCTAGATGGATCAAATATAATTGCATAATTGTTCCAAGCAATTTCATTAACAGGAATAAAAAAATCGTTACTTAATCCGACATATTGTCCATTAACTATTTCACTTTTTAAACTAGTTATAAGCATCCAGTAAAAAGGAATCATCATAATAAAAGCAAGGAAAATTAATAAAGCATATGCAAAAATTAAAAAGAAAATCTTTTTAATTTTATCGAATTTTTCTGTAGTTTTTGCGTCTTTATTAAACCCATCAACCACAAATTCAATTTTATTATCATTAGAATATAATATTGAATCAATAAACTTTTCCATACTAATAATATATCCTCTTTCTTGATACAAAAAATTGTAATCCTGTAAATACTAAAATAATTAAAAATAAAACAACAGCTCCACAACAGGCATATCTTACACTTTCACCATTCCCACTATTAACTTGATCATAGACAAAATATACAACAGTATACAAATTATAGGAATTACCACTCGTACCACGACCATCAAATAGTCCAGCTATAGCTTGATATTCCTTAAATCCGTTAATAAATGAAGTTATAGAAATATATAAAATTTGAGGGGATAATAATGGAACGGTAATTGAATAAAATTGTTTAAATCTACTCGCACTATCAATTTTAGCTGCTTCGTAATATTTTTTGTCAATTCCTTGAAGACCACTTACAAATATTAATATTTTAAATGGTAGTTGATACCAAATAATATCGAGAAAAATTACAAACATTGCGTTCCAATACGTTGTTGATGGATTTTCTTCAACCCAATATTCGCTTAAATTAAAAATACTATTAAACAAACCATCATGTGAAAAGATGACACCAAATACCATGCCAACCGCAATGATATTAGTAACATAAGGGGTGAAAAATAAAGTTTGAAAAAACCTTTGAAACGCTTTTATTGAATTAATTAATACCGCAATAATTAAAGCTAAAACAATAGAAATTGGAACAGTTACAAAAGTAATAATCATTGTATTAGGTAAAGCGTACTCAAAAAAAGCTTTAATTGGTCCACTTATACCAGCAATGTAATCTGGAGGTGGAATAATTCCAAAAAGAGCTTTGTAATTATCCAAAGTAAAACCATCGCTAGTGCCTTTTAAGTAGTTATAGTCTTTTAAAAAAGAAATAACAAATGTATCTATTAATGGATATAGGGTAAAAACTGCTATTAAAATCAAACTAGGCGCTAAATATATCCAACCCTTGTAGTTATTCTTTTCAGTCATTATAAATAAATCCTTTCGCCAGTTAACTTATCAAATAATAAAACTTTTTTAGGGTTGATATATAACTTTATATTTTTTTTATTGATTTCTAAATCATCTTTAAAAACAACCTTAATTGAATCATTAAATTCATTATGAAGAATCAATTCTTTATCTCTACCTAAAGTCTCGTAATTATCAATAGTACCTTCGATATAATAAATATTATTATCTTCATTTATAATTTCTAACCCTTCAGGTCTAACTGAGAATATAACTTCTTCCCCATCTAAACTATCGTTATTTAATACAAAAACCTCGTAGTTTCCAACAAAAATTTTATTTTTCACAACTTTAGCATCAAATTTATTTAATGGTGGGGTGCCTAAAAAAGAAGCAACAAAAACATTTTTCGGATCGTCATAAGCTACTTGAGGATTATCAATTTGTTTAATCTTACCTTTTTCTAAAATAACAATACGATCACAAATTGATAAAGCTTCTTCTTGATCATGAGTTACAAAAATAGTTGTTACCTTTGATTGCTTTTGAATACGACGAATTTCTTCTCTAGTAGAAATTCTCAATCTAGCATCTAAATTGCTTAATGGTTCATCAAGTAAAAGGAGTCTAGGCTTTTTAATTAACGCTCTAGCGATAGCGACTCTTTGCTGTTGGCCACCGCTAAGTTCACTAGGTTTTCTAAATAGGTAGTTCTCAAGTTGGACTACTCTACTTACTTGTAAAACTTCCAAATCAATTTCTTCTTTACTAATCTTTCGCTTTACTTGAATTGGTTTATCATCTTTTAAAATTGTAAATTCATTATCAATAGTATAGCCTTTTTTAATCAGTTTACTTTTCTCTTTTTTTATTAACTCCTTATAAAAATTTATATTTATAAGGATATCAATATGATGAATATTTTTCTTTTTTAATATTCTATAAACCTTTTTACTGACATTAAAAGGCACATCATAATTAAAACTAATGGCATTAATTGCTTCTAAAGAAACTTTTTTATTATTGACTCTATAATTATCAATTAGTTTTTTAATCTCAGTGGCATTATTTAATAATTTAATTAAAGAATCTAAATATTCAATTCTTTTGGACTTTAAACTAGTAACTTTATATGTATCTTCTAAAGGAAAAGCGATATTTTGATAAACATTTAAATGAGGATACAAAGCATAATTTTGAAAAACTAAACCAATACCTCTTTTTTCACTAGGTAAATCAGTAACATCTTCACCATCAAAATATATACTTCCACTAGTAACTTCTTTTAATCCAGCTAACATATATAGAATTGTAGATTTGCCACATCCACTAGGACCTAATAATCCAACTAATTCTCCATCATTAACTGTTAAAGTAAAATTAGATACAGCTATGGTATCCTCAATATTCTTTTTGGGATTTCCTTCAAAAACTTTTACTAAATCTTTAACTTCTAGTTTCATAATTATTTACTAAATAATTATAAAATGTTAATCGTTCTCTGGCTATTTAAAAATTTGCTTGTTTTCGTAAATACTGTTTTTTAATTCAAATTTGTTATTTAATACGATTTTTAATGTATTGTTTAATCTAATTGATAAAAAATCACTTGTAATGAATAGCATATTATAAAAATACATTTTCATTAAAAGTGATAATAATAGAATATAAAGTGTAGATAATTACTTATTAAATAAACAATTGATCAGCTAAATAAGGAAAATCAATAAAAGCATTACGATTACCTTGATATCGAGAAACTTTCATATTTCTTTGTATTTCAAAATCATCTACTGGATCTAATTTATTCCACTCAAGTAAATCACTTAATTTTCCCATCTCTAAGCCACCAGATGGATTTTCTACTAAATCTAAATCTTCATATTGAGCATACATATAAAATATAATTCTAGCTACATCTCCTCTAAAATCGACATTGTTATTTAAATTTGGATAATAATAAGCACTTCCATTATCTGCATATGGTTTATTTCCCCTACTAGAATTGACACTAGGAGTTGAAGCCCTTAAATTATGCATGTCTCCTTTCACTGTAGACCTATTTGAAAGGCCTTCAAATCTACTCTGTGGCCAAACATGTTCTTTGTTCCAACTACTTGCACCATCCCATTGATATGGAAGACTTGCTCCGTTATATATACCATATAACTTACCAGGATTAATTAAACTTTCATCGATATAGCTTAAACAATATGAAGTAGATGAATATCCATAATATTTTTTAACTTTCGTAACTCTACGAATTTCCGTTCTAAGAGCTTCACCAGTTAAAGAGCTATCAAAAGTTGAATAATACTCACTAATTGGAACTACATCATAAGTAGGTTTAGTAACACCATTTGTACCTGGTACAATAGTATAAATTAATTCAATATCATCAGGATATTCAATGTTGCCTCTTTCTCTAAACTTTGCTATTAAGACTGTATTATGCTCTATATTGAAGCTATACGAACTATTAGATGAAATTAACTTTTCATTACTATCATAAAATCCACTAAAAAGATATCCATTAAGAGCAGTCGCCTTTAAACTTATTTGAGTACCTTCATCGTAAATTCCATTGCTAGTACCACTAACATTACCGCCTTCGGTCGAACTAATAGAGAACGAATATTTTGGCAAATTTAAAGCGAATTTTGCGATAATATTAGTATTTTTAGTGATATTAAAGATGTAGTTTTCTTCACTTGTTAATAATATACCATTTTCATAATATCCATCAAAATGAGAACCTTCATCACTCGTTGCAGTCAAAGAAATTTTTGTCCCTTCTTCGTAAGTTCCATTACTAGTGCCATTTACTTTACCATTTCCATTAACAACAATAGTAAAATCATAATTATGAATTATTTTTTCGCATTTAATCACTAACTCAGTATCTTCATTAAGTACAAAAAAATAATTAAAATCAGAACTAACTAATTCTTCATCTTTAAATAAACCTTTATATGTGTAATCATCATTTTCATTAATGCCAATAGTAATCAATGTTCCTGCCGAATAAGTGCCATTAATATGAGAAACTTCCACATCGCATTCGTTTTCATTATATGTTAATGAAAAATTAAATTTTGTATTTACATTAGCACTTCCATTTTCACAACTAATTAATGATAAACTCAATAATGATAATACTATTAATCTATTTTTAAATTTCATATCTCTTCGCTTTCTTTATAGTCTTAAAAATGGCGAAATACGCCATTTTTAAGACATACATAAATATTAAATTAACTATAAATAACTATACCAGTAACGATAAACATTTGTCCTTTAAATTCGTTTGCAATTGTTATAGTAGATCCAGTTTGACCAGTTAAATCAAATGTTAAAGTTTCTACTCCTGTAGTTGTTAGGTTTTGATATTCGCCAGTAACTGTGTCACCTCTATAGGCTATAATAGATGGATTCTTTCCTGCCCATGAAATTGCATGAACTTCTATTTTACTAATAGCAACGTCAGAACTATTTAAAGTTAAAGTTATATTTCCTGTGTATTTACTAGATCCTAACTTAACACCTAATAACCCTTTAGTATCGGTAAAGCCCTTTGTTGCTACAGCGCTTGTAACTAAAGGATAATTATCATCAACAAATAAAGCAGATAAATCAGGAGTTTCTTTTCCATAGTCATTGCTTGAAGGTTGTTCATCCTTAGTATACTCATAAATTTTAGAGTAAATTACATCACTTACTGGTGGCTCATATATACCACTCACAGTCAAAGTAATAGTATCTTTAACAGTTTCGCTAAACGCAACAGTTATATTAACAGTTCCTTCGCCTGTAGCTTTAACAATACCATTTTCAACAGTTGCAACAGCTTCATTGTCACTTGTCCATGTTGGCTTTGTTGTTACATAACCTGGTTCAGTAACATAAGTTAATGTCTTAGTTTCATTAACTTTCATAGTGGTAGATTCTGGAATATTAATTGTAACTAAAGTAGCATCAATTGTTTCTTCGAATAAAGTTGCTTTTGTAACAATAATACTTGCATAACTATACTTGCTATTATAGCCGTTAAAGTAAGCTTCTATATCGTATACTTTACCTTCTACTAATTCTATGGAATCAAGTATATATGCTGGTTCAATATTTACATCTGTTCCATCTAAATTTAAGATTTCATAACCATCAGCCATTCCACAAGTAGCTCTCCATTTATATAATTGGACATCAGATGTTGTTAATTCACTTGGAGATGCCTCTCCTTTTGTCTTCCAAGAATTTACTATCTCACTTGTCAATTGTGTTGCTTCATTTAAAGTTGGGCCATTACCATCAAGTTTCTTAATATCTAAAGTAGCGTCACTTCCACCAAATTGTAATAATCCATTATAAATACTTACATTTCCAGTAACTTCTAAATAATCACCTATTTTATAAGAACCATCATAATTTTTGCCTAAATAAATTAAAATTCCATTCTCTCCATCATGTAAAGTAACAGATTGTTTATTAGTGGCGGCAACTACCCCGCGTACAGTGTAGGTTCGGCCTTCTTCTTCAATTTGTCCAATAGAATAATCAACTTCATTAACAGTAATATTACATGTAGCTTTAGAATTTGGTTTGTCTTTTAATGAGACGGTAATTGTTGCATTACCTTTAGCAACACCAGTTACTACACCATCATTAACACTAGCAACATTAGAATCGCTTGTTTCATAAAGCAATTCATAATCCTTTACACCAATAACAGAAGGGTTCAAATTAAATGTTTCTCCAACATTAATAGCTTTTTCAGTTGCCGCAAGTGTAATAGTAGGATTATCACTTTCACTAATTTTAATTTCTAATGGTTCGCTAGTTAATGATCCTATTTTACCTACTACATGAGCTGTTCCGGCACTAATTCCATAAATTGTATCATTTTCAAGTCTAATAAATTCATTTCCATCAACAATTGAATAAGTTACTGTTCCAGTAGCATTACTTGGGGTCAACGTATATGAAAGTTTTGTAGATTCTCCAATTAATAAATCATTATCTAAAGCACTAATTGAAATAGCAGTTGCTTCAACACTCGAATTATCTTTTGTAATAATTGTTCCATCCCCAAAGTAAGAGAATTGAGGGCCATTGTGCCAAGATAATGCAGTTGTAATTGTAACTTTATCTCCAGCGGTTAAATCAAGTGCTTCAAAATCACTTACTAATTTGTCAATATTTACATCATACATTTTAGAACTATTTCCATCAGTTCTTAAAATTGTTGATGTATTGCCAATTTTAAATTCAATATTAGCAGCGTTAGTAGTTGCAGGTTCACCACTAACATATGTTGCGTCAAATGTATAAACATTTCCTGTATCCAAAATATCTATATTTTTATAATCTTCTTCAGTTAAAGAAATTGGACTAATAGTAGAAATTGTTGTATCGAGTTTTTTTGCGTAAACCTCTTCGATTCTACCACCATTCTCATAAGAACTGAGTTGAATAGCACCTCCACCATTAGTATTTAATGCAACTTTTGCATGAATTTCAACAAAATCACCAGCTTTAAAACTACCATCAACTAAAGCTGTGTCACCATCATTTGCACTCCAATTATAAATAAATATGCCACCGGTAGCATCAGCAAAGTATGCGCTAGTTCCAGATGTCAAAGTAATCTTACCTTTTAAAGTTACAAAGTCTCCGACACTAATATCGCCATTTTTAATCTTTGCGACCGTATCGCCTTCAACTGTAGAAGCGTCATTAATTGTAACTTTTAACGAAGCCTCATAGTTTTTATTTTCACTTGTATATGTTGCTTTTAAGGTTACTTCACCTGGTACTAATGCTTTAATTGTTTTCCCATTAATTTCAACTGAAGATTCTGGAGTTGCTGATAAACTAAATCCACTATCTAAACTAGTATTATTGAACTTAACATCAATCTCAAAAGTTGATCCTACAATAATTTCTCCACTAGTAACTAAATTTAATGTTAAACCCTCTGTAGTACTACTTTTGTCTTTTAGCGTAACAATTAAAGTAACATCTGTTCCAGGCATTTTAAAACTATATAGACCATCTACTGCAGTTAACTTAGTTGTATTGACAGTTACTTTATCTACTTCTTTTTCAGAATTAGTAACATTTACCCTAAATGAAACATCTTCGCCTTCATCGTAACCTTCGCTTTTTAAACCCTCAATAGTAAAATCACTACTAGTGTTATAATTAACTTTATATTTAGTTGTAACATTGGTGTTATTACCACATGAAGTTATACTAAAGGTTCCTATACCTAAAAAGGCTGATAAAACGAAAATTGGTACAATCTTTCTTTTTTTCATAAACACTCCTTAAATATATCTAATTTGAAGAATATAGTTTATTATCTTCTAAAGAATTTAATTCACGTATATACTCCATTAACCCCTCTTTATAAATTACCTCTTTCTTATTATCAAAGTAGTCATTAACAAATAAAGCTACAACTAAATAAACAAGTGAGGTTGCCCCTACTATTGAACCTAAGAAACTTAAAAAGTATCCTAAAGGTACATTTTGATATCCATTATATTCATAAAGGACATCTTTAGCGTTTACTAAATAGTAATCGCTACTTGAATTAGCATCTCCTCTAAATGTGTAATAGACTTCATTATCTATCACCTGACTTTTAATAATTCTATGAATAATTAACTGGTTATCTTTATTTTTATACCCGTAAATTCCATACATTTTTATTGAATAACTATCTTTTACTTTATTTAATCCAATTAATGAAAATTGCTTAATTTGATTATCCAATGAATTAGTAACTAAGTATTCGTTACTTTCATTTTTACTATCCATTGATCCTGTTGCAATTGTTACATAAGTCACATCATTAATTGTATAAATAGAATTAGTTACTTTAGAATAAATATTAAAAACTAAAACCCCAGTAAATAGAGCAATAAATAATACATCAAAGAATATTCTTAGCCCTTTAATTAACTTATTTTTATTTTTCCTAAGAACATAGACATTTTTTTCTTTAATGATTGGATGTTCTTCTGGAGTTAATCTTTCTTCACTATACCCATCTTTGCTATCAAAATATTGATAAATAATTAATCTTGAATTAACGTTTACTTCTTCTTTAGTAAGCTTAATATCTTTAGTGTAATCGGAAATCATTTTATTTCTATTTCCCATTTTTTTAACACTATAAAGGTATTCTTCTCTCATCACAAAAATAAGTAAACCTAAAACAATGGTTAACATTATAATTGCAAGTATAACAAGTAACGTTTCTTTACTCATAGCAAAAAGTCTTTCTAAAGAGTAGATTCATCAAAAGTATTATCTTCAATAGAATTATTCTCTTCTTCATCAAAGCCTATTTCAGGAATGACTTCTTTTTCGACAGTTTCTGGCGCTACGCCAGAAACATGCCGAATAGAATATCCAATTCCTACAATAGCTGAAATTATTAGTATAGGAATTAATAGTTTTTTCATAGATTATTTATATAAGGCTATATTAAGAATGACTATTCTCTTTCCAGATGTGATTTTTAGAACATTTGAGTTAATATCATCAAAAGTATAAGTTACCACTGAATTTTTTGCTTCGGTAATTGTTTTTGATTGATCGTTTATAGATAAATAATTTCTCGAAGTATCCCAAACAGCAAATTTAATCTCTACTTTTTTCACTGTTTCATTAAGGGCTAATGTAAAGGAGCCAGCATCACCACTTTTTCCCATTTTAAGACCAGGATTTCCACTACTTGGTTTATAGACAGCAGATGGTTCAACAAGTTTACTATTTTCTTCATCTATCATCTCTTGATTATCAGTTTTTTCTTTTAAATATTCAATTAAACCTTCAGCATTCAATGAACTATTAACGTAACCGTCAGTATCAATTGAATCATTTAATTCGCCAAAATTAATCTTTCCATAACTAACTGTAGTACTAGCGATGATATTTAAAGTAATTACATCAGAATAAATAGGATTATCCCCAATGGTTGCAAGTTTAAGAGTTACTGTTCCAGCTACATCACCAGCAGTAATTTCTCCATTTTCAACTGTAACTAAATCACCACCTTCAATTATTTCAACATTAACATCTTGGCTAGCGCCAAATGGCTTAACTTCATAAGAAAGTGATATTGTTTCGCCAGTTTCGATATCATATGTATCAACTCCATTTAAATCTATTGACTCTGGAGCGAGTTCCTTTACATTCACTTTTGTCGCATAAATATTTAAATAATTATCACCAGCAAAGTTTTTAATATATCCTTCAAATTCATATGCTTTGCCATCAACAAAACCATCAGTGTAAATTTCTGTATTGGAGATTCCAATTTGTTTTTCAGTACCTTCAATAAATAAATTAACGAATTCCCCATTTTTGGTACACACTCCCATGCCTTTAACAAATTCATGTTTTGCACCTATATCAGAACTCTCTAAATAGTCCTTATCAACAATTACTGGATTAGTTGGTAAAGTTACTGGGTCAATTCCTTCAAGTTTTGAGATTTCACTAACCTTAATCTCGATAATGCCGTTATATGTTGTTTTTTCACCTTTAACAGCAACTACATCATTAATATTTATACCATCATCGATAATTCCAACATATTGATAACAATAAATATAATTTGTTCCATCAGAAATCACCGCCATTCCATCTTTTTCACTTATTGCATGGACTGTCCCGGCAACTGAAACTATTGTAGAATCGACTTGATTTATAGCTTCATCAATTGTAGAAACATTTAACTCTGTTTTTATAGTAACTTCATTAGTTCCTTCAACAACATTGATAGTATATAGCCCTTCCTCTTCAGTTAAATCTGTGCCATTATAGGAAACAGTTGTTAATTTATAAAAATCATTTGGTGTAACACTAAGTTTTAAAATAGTGCCTTCATTAACTTCTGTACCTTCAACATATTCTTCTCCACTTTCATAATATAGGTTATAAATGCAATTAGTTGCTGAAGTAGTTACAACTCCTTTTTTAGCGACTTCTTTTTCTTTAAATGTTACTTCTACAACATTATCACCTTTTACTGCTTCAAATGTAACTACTTGATTCTCAACAGTTAAAGGGGTTTCACTATTTAATAACACTTGGTCAATTTCATAGTTATCGTAAGGCGTAATGCTAATGGTAACTTGGTCGCCTGCCATATATAATTTTCTATCATATGTTATGTTACCTTGTTCTTCATTATATTTAACAGAAACTAAAGCAACAGAATCATAATACTTATCATAGTCAACAAATTCACCGACATAATTTTCACCATCTTTTTCGCCAGTCAATGCATATAAATTTAGTGAACTATCAAAATTTGTCAAAGAAATATCAACTGTTTGAGATTTTTTATCAAATATTCCAGTTTCTTTGTCTAAAGTGCCAGTTGAAAGGATGATATTATCATAATCACTTGTAACTAAATTAAATGTATACAAATTTGCTCCATCCATTGCAGCATCGTATGAAACAAATGTTATTTCTTGTCCAGGGAAATCTCCGTTATTGGTTTCATCATTCCAAGCATATACATAAGCCTTTGAGCCCATATAATTAAGACCGTTTAAGTCTTTAAAAAACATGGTTGTAGCTATTTTATAATCGAAAGTATAAGTTGCATCTTTTTCAAAGGTATAAGTTTTTGCATAAACTCTACCGATAGCTCGCCCATTACTCTCATCTAACTCAATAGTTTCTTCAGTAGTTTTATCACCAACTTTCTTATAAATAGTTAATTCATTGTTATTTAATAATTGATTGTCACCAGTTACTTCAAGAGTAATTTCATGATCTCCAGCAGTAACTTTACCATTACTCATGCCTTCAATTGAGAAAGTAGATCCTTCCACTGTAGGAATAGTAATTTCACCCGTTTCATCTAATGATGGAGGAGTAACTTCATTACCTACTTCAAATTTAAAAGTAAATTTTACACCATTTAAAGCTGCAATTAATGCATCGTAATTAGCTTCTTGCTCTTCAACAGTTAATCCCTTCCAAGCTATTTCAGGATTTTGATTACCTAATTCATCAGACCAACTAAATGTCAAAGCTACAGCATAACCACTAACTTTACAAGTTGAATCTAACCATGTTTTATAATCAATAATTTGTGTTTCTGGCAATTTAACATACTTATAAAAGTCATCTTCGCTGCTAAGCTCTCCACTATCATCTTTTGCAATAGTTGTGATTTTTAAATTTGGAATATATTCTTCAGCGATTCCATCATAATTAGTTAAATCATAAGGGTCTCTTGTACTACCACTGTTAGCAAAAGCCTTAACAGTATACTTTACAGTTAAATCTTCATCCGCAACACCATCAAAGTTAATAGTATTGTCCCCGTCTAATGGGGTTACTTCAATATAACCAAAATTCTTATCAACTTCAGTTTCAATCCCAGGCGTTAACTCTGATTCGGTTCCTACAAATCCTCCACTAATGTGCCACATTGCATAGCCAGTACCTACTAAAGCACCAACACTAAGAACGCCTAATAATGTTTTTGCAGTTTTTTTCATAATCACTCCCCATATGTCATTATCTTGAGTATTTTTCGTTACGAATAAATACTAAAAAAGAGAAAAAAAGCCGCCTAAAAAGGCGACTTTACCTACACATTTTTGAGTAAATTACTCGATTCGCTCTTATATATATATATGGAATATTACGTCTGAGCGTTAATGAAAAGGAATCTTTTTTTCTCATAAATTTATTTTACTCTAGTAAGTTATGTTTTTAAAGTTAAATTAAGTAATCAAGTGTAAATATTTCCTAAAGCTTATTTTTTAAAAGTTATAAATAGTTTCGATTAAATCATGGTTTTAATGCAGATTTACTTATTAATCACTAAATAAATCTTATAAAAAGTTATTTAACTAATAATGATTTAACTTCTTTAAGATACTCACTTTTATTTAAATATATTTTATTAGAGTTTTTATCTACCATCATGATATTAATTAATGCATCATGTAATGGAGATTCTTTTTTAGATAAAATCATATATGAATATGAGATTAAAGGAATAATAAATAAAGATAATATTCCTAAAATAAACTCAATAACATATATAAATAAAAATCTAAAGATAAATTCTTTAGTCGATAGACTAACTCCATTAGAATTAATTAATCCTACTTTAAATATTTTCATAGATAGAGTGGCGTGATCACGCTTAAAAATTAAAGGAAATACTAAGTAAATTATTAAGCCACTAATAAGTAAAGAGAATGATATTAAAGATAAATTAATTAAAACTATTTTTTGAGTAATACTAGTATATAAAGGTAAAGAATATAAAGTAGGCAAAGCGTAACCTAGATATTCCTCTTTATAAAAATCTAAATAAACACTATCTTTAATGTTATTTTCACTCCTAATAATTTCATCTTCTACTTTAATAAATAAGTTAACTTCATTTTCTTTAGCGTTTAATTTTCTAGTTTCATACTCTTTTAAATAATCACTACTTGTATTAATGGTTTCGTTAGTAAATTTATAAAACTTAGTGATTGCTACTTCTAACGCTTCACTTTTTTCATTAATAGTTAAAGAATCATCATTTTCAAGTTTAACTAATATTTCTTCGTTATCAATAAATAAGTTAGACTCATTTTTTAAACTAATTAAAGATTCGTTATCATTTTGAAAACTAGATGAAGAAACATATGTTCCTAGACTAATTAAACTAAGAGTCAAGGTTAAAAAGATTAGAAAGAAAATATCTAATAAACTAATAAAGGTACGCTTAATTAAGCCTACTCTTTTATAATGAATCACTTTTTCTATCATCAATAATCACCTTAGTTTCATCTAGTAAAATTGCTTTACTTATCTTTTCTTCAAAAGTTTGATTTAATGGTTTAATTAAACATAGTAATAAAGAAAAAATATATAGTAAAACTGTAAAAAGTAAAATAAATAATAAGTAATAAACATTATTAATTTCATTAAATAAAATTAAGCTCATACTATTGCCTAAACTTAAGTAACCACTAAATAAAATAGTGGAATAAAAAATAACTACTCTAATTAAATTAAGTGAAGTTAAAGAAATTATTTTACTTTTATTTTTAAATTCATAACTAGATTTAAAAACAATCATTGAGATAGTTTTTTTACTTTTTAAACATAATGGAAGCAAAATAAAATATAAAAAGTAACTAATTAAATAACTAACTGATAAAGTAATTAAATTATAATTTTTTCCTACATTTGCATAGTTTTCTAAATTTTTTAAGGAGTTTATATAAGTTATATTATTAGTTATTAAATCATTAGAGGCTTCACTAAAAGTTTTTTGAATTAGCTCTAAAACATCTTCTTTTAGCTCTTCATTAGAGTTAGTTTCATTAAAAATATTGTCTCCAATTTTTAAAGCTACATCTTCTTTTAATAAGTAATAACTATTATCAAAAGTAAAATAATCGCTATTAATAAATGATGTAATATAACTATCTGGATCAAAGTTAGCACTATTTAAATATATATCTAAATTATTTAATTTATAGTCATGATAATAAAGATATATGGCATCATTTTCTTTAGTTAAATTAATTACTTTAAAAAAATCTGTACCTGGAAAATTATCTTCACTTAAAGAAGATTTTACTAGCATCATTAAGTAAGATTCATTATTAAAATTAGAAAGATGAGAAGCTTCTATAACACTTTCATTTTCTTCATAACTTTCATAAAATAAAGCGGAGTTTTCTTTCACATTAGGTAAGTTATTTGTTATGAAGTTATTAGAAAAAATATTTATGATTGTCGTAAACACGACAATCATAAAAAAGTCTAATAAATACGATATTACCTTCTTTTTTACGGAAGTTACTTCGTAAGAAAAAGATAAATTACTCTTATTAGATTCTATCGATTGTGAGATTGATTCCTTCTTCATTTGTTCCATTTATTGTGATTACGTAATTCATTTCACTACCATCATTAAATTTGCCATTAGTAAAGTATTTACTTTGATTAGTAGCACTAAAAGCATAACCATCAGATTTATTTTTAGTATATAAATCGTTGTCATTAGCACCTCTTTTACCATAAAGAGTCTCATTTTGAGAACTAACTAATTCAATTAAAGCTTCACCATCTTTATTTCTAGAAGTATCGTTTGGTGAATTGGTGTGACTAATAACTGTCCAAGAGGCAGCGGTATCAGTACCACTATATCCAGGAATTGAAGTTAAATTTGTATCTGTGATATAACTACCAAATTCATAGCTTATTTGTCCAAAGAAATTCATTGAAGCGTTAAAGATAGCGAGTCTAGCATCTACATGATATATACGTAAACCACTTTCTTTAAAAAAGTATGGATAAGAGCTAGTTATTCCTCCATATTTACTTTCACTATCTTGCTTAAATAATCCTTCTGGAGTGTAATATTCTACTATTATATATTCACTAAATGCTGAACCATTATAAGTTCCACTAGGAAGAATGATTGAATCGTAACTAGTTGCAAATGGTTTTAAAGTTAATGTTTCTTTTTCATCAATAACCATTGCTTTAGTCCAGCCTAAAGCGTATTTAGAAAAGGCATCATGATCTCCGATATTTAAATCCATCATATCAAGTTGGCCAGTATATGAATATTGGTTATTATTAGCATAATCATAGTAATCATCTAATCCTAGCATATGCCCTGTTTCATGGATAATTGTATGAGCATCAGCGTTAGCTGAATCTTTAGGTAATTGTCCACTTTCACTTAAAAATAAAATTGAGCCATTAGCATATTTACCAAATGGGGCTGCATTATATGAATCACTATAATAATCAGTAGTATATGCCCAATACTTTAATTGACTATAAACTTCTTGATAATTTGTAGCATTATAAATTAGCCAGACTCCATCAACATATCCATCACTATTTGAATCATATTTTGAAGAATTTAAATTAACTTTTGCGTTATCAATAGTTAATCCACTTTCACTTATTTCATCTAAAATCATACATGATTCTGTACCATAATCATCAGCGTAACTATTAAATTTAGATGATGAAATTGATGGAATAAAAATATCAGTAACTTCAAAATTAAAGTTTAAAACGCCATTACTACTTTTTTGATAAAAAGATTTACAACTTTCCCAATAAGAGGTCGTTCCATCACTATTAGAGCCATTAAAAGCATTTTCAATTAACTCTAAATTTGAGGAAGAAAAACTTGTTAAATCTTTAAATTGAACAGGAACAACTAAAATATTGACATTACCTTTAGAAGGAGTAACTGGGGTATATGAACTAACTTCTAAATCCATATAATTAAATTTAGAATATGTTCCTTCATCTTGCTCTACTTCAGTAAATTCTGAATCTTCATCATCGTCGTCATCGCCACCAGGAATAGTATCAACATTAGAAGAACAACTTTTTAATCCATTAGTTGCAACAAAAACCATCGAAGTCACAAAACCTAAAAAAGCTAAACAGCTGACAGTTCCAATTAATATATTTTTGTTCATTTTGTTATCTCCTTTCCATTAATAATTTCTTCAAACCTTTTCAATGAATAATCATTAAATTCTTTACTTTCTTTTAAGGTATAATCTAGTATCTCAAAAACATGATATAAACCTTCGTATAATCTAGTTTCATAATTTATATCATATTTATTAAATATTTCTAAAGTCTTTTGATAAAATCTTATTAAATCATCATTAGTTGCCGATACCACTAAAATTGGAGGGTAATTAGCATATTTAATAAATTTATCTAATGATGAGGTTTCTTTTAAAATTAGATTCTTTTTAAATGGATCATATAAGCTATGAATAAATTGCTTATTTAATACTTTATTGATGAAGTTTTTAGGCTCAAAAACTTCATCAATAAATGGACATGGATGCTCTAAAACTAAAAAGTCTACTTTAAATGGAAATTCTTTTACTTCGTATAGATCCATTAATTCTTTGGAGTTATTAATAGCTAAAGTTAATAAAGCTAAATGGGCTCCAGCACTATCTCCACTGACCATTACATGAGTAAAATCTAATTTGAATTTATATTTATTTTCATAAATATAATTAAAGAAAGTAAAAATATCTTGGACCATTCCTTTTAAATTAGTCATGGTTAATAATCTATACGAAAAAGTTAAGGTATTATAACCTTTAGAAGCTAAATACATAGCATAATCTTCATTTAAGTCTTTATCTCCATAGACCCATCCTCCTCCATGAATATCGATTATGGTAGGAAAGACCTTAGTTTCATCTTTTGGTCTATAGATATTAAACTTTCTATATTTATCTTTTGGATCTTTAACATATTTTAGTGATAAAGATTTATTAACTCCTTCGACTCTAGGAAGAGAAGATTTAACTTTTAGATCATGCTTACGCATTTTGTTAGTAATAACTTTTACGCCAAATTTAAACAATTTTTTCATAGTAAAATTTTAGCAAAAAAACATTTTTTAATTCTTAAATAATAACTAAAAAACTAGTCCTCAATTAAAGTAAAATTCTTAAATTTTGAGCCGTTTTTCTCAAAAAACGATTTAGTATAAGAGCAATAAATTTTTAAATTATATGCGCCTATTGCATCAAAATGTGTGAAAAACTCATCATTTAAAATTTTAGCAATGCCTTTGCCTCTAGCTATTTCATTAACATAAGTTTGGATGATGGTTATTTCGTTATTAATTAATTGATACCAAATAAATCCTAATTCTACTTCATTTTCTAAAGCATATAATTTTTCGTTAGTATATTTAAATTCCATAATTCCCTACCTTGAAAATATAACTTTCTCGTTATTAAATAGTTTAGCAGTTAATAAAACGAGTAAACCTGTAAAGACTAAATTAATCACAATTGTAATAGCAATATTAGTAAAATCAAATGTTCCTTTAATAATCGAACTCATTTGAATACATATATTGATAATTGGAATAAAGCTATAAGCAATTGAACTCATATCAATTACTCCAGGCAAAATTGCAAATACCATAGAAACAATCATAAATGGCGATATGTAACTACTAGCCTCTTTAACTGTTGAAGTTAAAGTTGAAACAAGAATTCCGATTGTAACAAATAAAATTAAAGCACTAGTAATTAAGAAAAATAAAGCCACAATCGTTTGAGCATCAAAATTAAACTCTCCTCCAATTAATTGAGGTAATGAGCCTAGTAAAGCAAAAAAGCTAACAGCTCCACTTAATAATGCTGTAATAGTCAAAGCACCTATTTTTCCAATAATAATTTCACTTCTTTTACAAGGAGTTAATAATAAACTAGCTAAGGTTCCTCTTTCTTTTTCTCCGGCAATTGTTTCAGGGCAAATTGTCATAACAGTCGAAAATAATAAAGAAATGGTGACCATTGGGAAGACAAAAGCAATTACAGTTTTAAATATTGCTTCTTCGTTACTTAAATTAGATTTAATTTCTGTATTAGTTTCTAAATCATAATTTACTAAATAGTTATTGTATGTTGCAGAAACTAAGTTTGTGACTGTCGTATATAAAGTCGAAGAAACTTCACTACTACCATTATAATAAAAGTTAATGGTGTTTCTTTTTGGATTAATATTAGATGCTAAATTACTTTCAAAGTTATCGCTAAATACCACTAATAAATCATATTCATCTTTTAGAGTTTTTTCTTTATACTCTTCTAAACTTGATGTCGAAAAAGTATAGTAACTAGCGCTATTATTTGTGTTGTTGACAGAATCATCGCTTTTTAAATATTCATCAAAAACTTGTAGTAATAATGGCTTAGTAGATATATCACTAGAATAATTATCAGTATAAGCAATTCTAAAAGTTACATTACTAATTGATGTATTAATTACACTACTAGTAATCATTTTCCCCATAAAGTTATAAATTATAAAAATTATAATACCTGGTAAAAATAAAGCTGAAAGCATTCTTCTATCAGTAAAAAATCTCTTTAATTCTTTCAAAAAGATCGTAACAATGTTTCTCATAGTTCGTTCCTTTCGTAAATATCAAAAAAGACATCTTCTAGACTCTTTTCTTTAGTGAGTTCTTTTAAAGAATCCTCTACTAGTAATTTTCCATTTATGATTATTCCTACTCTATCAGCTAGTTTTTCAACTAAAGAAAAAATGTGAGTAGAAATAATAATTGTCTTATTTTTATTTTTAAGATTAATCAAGTAATTTTCTACTTCTCTACTAGCAATAATATCTAACCCATTAGTAGGTTCATCAAAAATAATAATTTCTGGATCATGACATAATGAAATTGCTAAAGAAGCTTTTTGCTTCATACCAGTAGATAAATTAGAAATTTTTAAATCTTTAAAAGGAGTAACTCCAAATTTATCAAAAAGTTCCTCTTTTCTACGTTTAATCTCTTCATCACTTACACCATAAAGCTTACTCATATAAGTAAAGGTATAATCAGGCGTAAAAAAGCCATCTAACTTGAGTTCGCTAGTTAAAAAACCTACCTTTTTGCGGTAATTAGTCAAATCCTTATAAATATCTTCATCGTTATAAAGTATTTGACCTTTAATTGGTTTAATTAAAGTTGCTAACATTCTTAACGTCGTAGTTTTACCAGCCCCATTAGGACCTAGTAAACCATAAATTTCACCCTCTTTGATTTCTAAAGAAATATCATCACAAGCTACAATCACGTCTTTAGTAGTTTTCATACTGCGTTTTTGCTTTTGAGATAATTTAAATTCTTTTCTTAAATCAACTGTCTTTAAAGTATTCATATCTTTAATTATAAATAAAGTAAATAAAAAGTCCTAAAGAAAAAATGACTAATTTAAAATTAAGCGCCAACTGACAAACTAAATGCAGGTTCATAAGCAAATGCGGCTTTTAGTCTGTCAGACCTCCTTTTTGTATTATATAAGTACCCAACATAAAAAAGGAGGTGCTTATATTATATGGGAAAAAACAAAGGTATTCAGTTTA